>JBHGBA010000003.1:0-182963 GCA_041946775.1 Terriglobales bacterium | reverse complement strand
CCGCAGACGAAAGCTCCAACGCAAAGGACACAAAGTGCGCAGAGGGCGCAAAGGGAAACGGGGCCCGCTGCCGGGGACGGCGGCGAAACCAAACCAGGCGCGACTTTCATCTTGTTTGGTGGGCCGAAGGCCCATATGTCACTCGGGATGACAGACACAAGGGATACAGCTACGGTGGAATCGCTCTGACTAGCTCCGCGCTGCGCGAAAGTGGGGCGCCCCGAAACCGCGAATCACTGCACTGAACTCCGGTAAACCTCGAGGATCTTGGGCGAGACGTACTGCTCCGGCACGACGAAACCTTCAACCTTGCTGGCGTGCCGGAATGCAGTCCGCGCTTGCACGAATAACGGTGTGTCCTCGTTGCGCGCGCCTGCCAGATAGAAGCGGCTCAAGCGGCTGGCGCCCAGGTAGAACTCGGCCACTCCGCGTTTGCTGCCGCCCCCATCAAGGTATTGTTGAAGCGACGTTTCGGCGTCGTTGAAACGGCCGGCATAAAACCAGCGCAAACCCTCCCGCAGGGCGGCGTCGGCGTCGGTGGCCGTCGTCATGGGCGGCGTGACTTCGGGCGTGATTTCGGCAACTTTGGCCGGCTCCTTGATTGGCGGAGGGGTGATTTTCTCAGGCTTCTTGGCGCTGACCGCCGGGATTGCGCTGTTTTTCGGGAAAGTAATAGTCGCGGCTGGTGTGGTTACCTGAGGCTGCCCCCCACCGCCGCGCATTGCGGCTGGAATGCGGACATTCAGATACTGCTGCGCTTCCTCGTAGCGCGGCCCGGTAACCTGGTCGAAGTAGCGCCTGGCCAGATCATAATTGCCCTGCTGGAAGGCGCGCACCCCGCTCTGGAAATTGGCTTCGTTGCCGCGGTTCAGATTCTCCAGTTGCGCGCGCAAGCGTGCGCAGTACTGCGCCGCATCCTTGTACTCGCCCAGCGAGCAGAAGGCGTTGATGGCTTCTTCGGTACGCCCCTGGTTCATCGCCTGCCGGCCCTGCTGGTAGATACCTTCCTGCGCGAACAGAGGCGATGGAGCAAGCAAGAGCAATACCGCCAAGACACAGGACCCACATCTGCCAAAGGCAGACAGATGTGGGGCACCACCGCGCCCAGTCTCGATCACCCGATCACCCGATCGCCCGATCACCCGATCTCGCATGTTGTCATCCTTGGTCTACTTCGAGCTGTTCACGATGGCATCTATGTCCACGCTGCCGAACACCGGCTGGCACTGCGCGGGCGCATCGTTCGTCACCTTCACCGACTGTTTCTGTTCTTCGCCGCCGGGGCCTGACACGATTACGTCGTACTCGCCCGGCGGCAGCGCGATGCGCAGGGGGGTCGGCTGATCGATGGCGCGTGTGAGCGATCCATCTTTCGCCGTAATACTCTTCACCGTGCCCCAAGGGACGGCATTCACCTGAATGAACGCGGTGTCGCCTGTTGTGGCGGTTTTCGGCGCCATGAACTTCGTTTTGACCAGGTACCCCACACCGCCCAAGACCGCCAACAAGACCACGACAGCGACGATCACAAGCGGCGCCTTGGTTCCCTTCCCCGGCGCAGTAGCCGGCGCGGGCCGCACAGGCGCAGGTTTCGGCGCTGCCGCTGCCGTCGCGGCTGCCGGCGGCGGCTGAGGCGCGACGACCGGCGGAGCGGCGGGCGGAATGACCGGCGGAGGCGGAGGAGCGACCGTCGGCGACATCATCATCTGCGTAGCACTGCCCGGAGCGGCGGCACGAGCAGCTTCCCCATGCTCGGGCACCGCCGGGGCGGGCTTCGGTGCGGTCGCCGCGCGGGCTGCCTTTGCCTCTGCCAAAATCTCCTGAAATTCTTTGCGCCGGCCGTACAGGCGCGCATTCGCTTCCAGAAAGACGACCGCGTCCTCCGCCTTGCCCGCCATACTCAATTGCTGGGCTTTGCCGAGGACCTTGCCCATCTCGCGGCGAAACTCGTCGGCGGCACGGCGGGTTTCGCTGAGCACCGGCTGAAGTTCGGGGACGTCGGCGGCCGTGCCCTCAAGCATCGCGATTGCCCTGTCGAACTCACCTTCCGCCACGTATTGCTGCGCCTGCCGTTTCAGCGCCTCAACCTTTTCGCCCTGGTCCTGCCGGGCGATTTCATCCTGGGCGAACTTGAGCAATTGCTCGATTTCGCGGTCGCCTTCGAGCGCGATCTGGGCCGACTTCAAGGTTTCGATTGCGGCGGCATAGTTGCGCTGGTCGAGCGCTGTCTTGGCCTTCGCCAAAAATTCGCGCTTGAGCTTCTCCTGGTTTTCCTTTTCGACCGCCTGGCGAACGGTGGCCAGCAGCGAATTCAGCCGCGTGTCTGCCGGGAACCGTTGCAGAGCTGCTTCCAACACGCGCAGGGCATCCAGCAACCGGCCGGCAGCGACCAGTTTGCCGGCCTCTTCCACCGCCTGTTCAGCCTGTTTCTTTTTCTGCGCCTCGCCGCGTTGTTCTTCGGCCTGGCGGCGAAGTTCCAGGATGTGCGCGTCGCCTGGCGCAAGCACCAGCGCTTCGTTGCACTTGTTCCAGGCGGTATCAACGTCTTCGACGGTCAGCGCTTCCTCGATTTGCCGCGTCAGCATCTCCAGTTGGCGCCGCCGGGTTTCTTCCTCGTGGGCCTTTTCCGCCTCACGCATCAGCACCTGCACCTCGATGCTGTCCGGTGCGATGATGCGCGCCTGCTGCAACAGATCGGAAGCCACCGTGTAGCGCCGTGACTGGATGTTCAGACGCGCGTTCTCCACCAGCTCCGCCAGTTGCCGCGCGCGCGTCTGCTCGTCAATGCGCTTCATCACCTGCGTCTTCAGCAGCTTGGCCTGCGAGCTGGAGGGATCGATGGCCAGCGCCTCCTCCACCGCGCGCTGCGCCTGCTCCAGGTCGCCGGCCTGTTGTGCCGTCTGGGCGCGCCGCAGGCTGGCGTCCAGGCGCTCCTTCTTGAACTTCGCCTCCTGCACCGCGTTGCGCAGCTTTTGCAGTTCGGCGTTGCCCTTGTCGAGACCGAGAGCTTGCTCGACCAACTGCAACGCGTCGTCGTAAAGCTGGCGGGAAAATGCGTCCTCCGCATCCGCCTTGAGCTGGCGCAACTGCTCGCGACGCTGCTGCTCGTACATGCGGTCGTGCACCTGCTGGAGCAGTTCTTTGCCGAGCGCATGCTGGGAATCGATCTTCACCACCTGCTGGAGCAGTTCGCGCGCCGAGCCCAGTTCGCCGCGCTGCATGGCGGCGCGCCCGCGGTCCAGATAGTCCACCACCAGGTCGCGCTTCAACTGGTCGCGCACGTGGACCAGGTCAACGGCAAACTGCGCCGCCGTCGGATAGCGCTCCTCACGGTCCTTGGCCAGTGCGCGGGCGAGAATGTTGTCCAACTGCGGCGGATACGACGCCCCCAGCCGCTCCTTCAGCGGCGGCGCCGGCTCCTGCAGGATCTTCATGATGGTCGCCGTGGTGGTGGCGCCTTCAAACGGCAGCGAATAGGTGAGTAACTCGTAGAGGACGACCGCCGCCGAAAAGATGTCGCTACGCCCGTCCACCGCCGCTGCATTGATCTGTTCCGGCGACATGTAGCTGATGGTGCCGATCACCTGCCCCGTTTTGGTGAGGCCGGTATTGCCCATGCGCGCGATGCCGAAGTCCACGATCTTCACCGTGCGGTCGCGCAGCACCATGATGTTCTGCGGCTTGATGTCGCGGTGCACAATGCCGCGCTGGTGCGCGTAGGAGAGCCCTTCCAGCACCTGGATGATGATGTTCAGCTTCTCGTATATGGAGAGCTCGGTACGGGTGGCGATCACCTTGTCCACGGTGATCCCTTCCAGGAACTCCATCACCAGGTAGGGATTGCCTTCCTCGTCGCCCAGGTCGTAAACGACCACGATATTCGGGTGCTGAAGGATGCCGGTGGACTGCGCCTCGCGATAGAAGCGCTTCAGGTAGTCTGGATCCTTGGCGACTTCGCCGGTCATCATCTTGATGGCGACCAGGCGCTTGATGCGGCTGTCCATCGCCTTGTAAACGACGCCCATGCCGCCGCGGCCCAAAACTTCGATCACATCATACTTGCCGATTTGCTTGCGTGGCGGAGCCGAATCCATCGTGGAAACCCCTCACGGGAAACCAACGCTGCGTTTTGGACTTGGACCGAGCCTTCACGATCCGGCAGAACTGTACCCGGCAAGATATCACGAAAACCGCGACGCGACGCCATCCTCGCGACGGGATGAACACAATTGCACATGGGCAGGCAACAACGGGAGGAGTGGCGGCAACCGGCGGGTGCGCGGCCAGTTCAATTGGGCAGTTGTACGGTGGAAAACCAGTACTGGCACAGACCGCGCATGGTTTCCACCAGGCCGCGGAAACTTTCGGGCTTCAGGATGTAGGAGTTGCCGCCACAATCATAGGAGCGCTCAATATCTTCGCGGGCGGGCGAAGTAGTGAACACCACACACGGAAGGCGGCGCAACCGCGGGTCGCTCTTGATCTGTTTCAGGACGGTGCGGCCGTCAACCCGGGGCATGTTGAGATCAATCAGCAGAACGGCCGCGGTAATGCCGTCCTCCTGCTCGCGTTTGCGAAGATAGGCCAGCAGCTCGACGCCGTCTTTGACGCGCACGAGCTTGGCCGACGGAGCGGCCTGGCGCAGCGCCTCCTTGCTCAGCAGGTAATCATCCTCGTCATCTTCCGCCATTACGATCAGCGGCTCACGTGCCATGGTTTGATCACCCCCGGGTTCTGCCCGACTGCCGCTGACGTATGCTCCAAAGCTGGCACAAGCGGCCCGCACGCCAGACGCGGATTATGGCGCAACGCCAACGCATAACGAATCGCCGCCACCAGTCCCAGGCCGGAGAGGCGCGACTTGGGCAGGTAATCGGCGGCCCCAGCCTTCATCGCCATCACCGCAATCTCCTCGTCCCCATAGGCGGTGAGGAACACCGCTGGCGTGTGATTGCCGCGCGCCCGCAACTGGCGAAGCAGGTCCGTACCGGTATCGAATCCGCCCAGGCGGTAGTCGAGCAGCATGGCATCGTATTCCTGCTCCGCACAGCGCGCCAGCGCGTCGGTGAGCGACTTTGCCCGGTACACATTCCAGCGCGGCTCCCGCCGAGTGATGAGGTCGCACACGATCAGCGCATCCTCATCGTCGTCATCAACCAACAAAATACTTAAATCCTCGCCTGGCACATCGGCCTCCAGCGCAACTCGCAAGAAGGTTTAGCACAGTGTCCTCGCCAGGTGACGCGGAGAAGCAGGGGAATCAACAGCATGGATGCCCACTCTGGAGGCAGGACCGAAACGGGAGGGGCCAGTCACCATGTATAATCTGGCTGCTGCGCGGCTGCGAAAGTGGCGGAATTGGCAGACGCACCAGACTTAGGATCTGGCGGGGCAACCCGTGGGGGTTCGAGTCCCCCCTTTCGCACCAACGTCAATACCGGCCGCTACTTCGGCCGCAGCACAGCGGTGTTTTGCTCATTGCTGGCGATGATGCGGTAGAACCTCTTCAACGCCTCGGCCCTGCTCACCGGCACGCGCAATTCCTTTATCTTTACCGGCGCGAAACCACCCTCGGAGTTCGGGCTGCGCACTTCCCCAGGTTCCCGTAAAATGGCCGTGCGGCAAATACAGCCACTGATTAACAGGACAGGATGATGGCAACGCCACCGAAGATCAATCTGACCAACAGCCAGGACTATCGCGAAAATTACTCCAACAGCGTCCAGGTCCGCTGGAGCGTGTGGGACTTCTTCCTGGTGTTCGGCACCTTTCAGCAGCAGACCGAAGAAGTCGTGGACATCAGGAATTTCCAGGGCGTCTATCTCAGCCCACAGCAGGCGAAAGCGCTGATGATGATCCTGGAACAAAATGTCGCGAATTACGAGAAGACTTACGGTGACATCAAGCTCGACCCCCGGCTTGCCCCCGAAGGGACCGTGAACTGATCCAACCCACATCTGCCAACAACAGGCAGATGTGGGGCACCATGTACAAACGGTCGAGGTGACGCACGCGCAGCCAGCGACCCAAGCTGATTCGCATGCCGGTACGACCGGGCACACCGGTGGCCGATGAATCAGCTACCGCCCGATGGTCCCTTCCCTCGCCATTGCTGTTCGCGGTGATCTTCTCGGCCGTGTGGGCGCTGCACGCCCCGTTGCTGCGCCTGCCGTACTTCTGGGACGAGGCGGGATACTTCATTCCGGCGGCCCGCGACCTGTTGCTCACCGGCAATCCCATCCCGAGTTCGACGCTCAGCAATGCCCATCCCCCGCTGGTGATGGGCTGGCTGGCATTGTGGTGGAAATTTTCCGCGTTTACACCGGCGGTGACCCGCACCGCCATGCTGATGTTGGCCGCGTTTGCGCTACTCGGCGTCTTCCGCCTGGCGCGGCAAGTGAGCAATACCCAGGTGGCAATCGCTTCCACGCTGCTGACCGCCATCTTCCCGGTATTTTTCGCGCAAAGCTCGCTGGCGCACCTGGACATGGCAGCCGCCGCGTTCACCATGTGGGGGCTCGCGTCGTATCTCGCCGGGAATCGCTGGCGTTGCGTCGTGTGGCTTGGCCTCGCGGGGCTTGCAAAAGAAACAGCGCTGATCGCGCCGCTCGCGTTATGCGTGTGGGAGTTGATCGTCGGGCGCGAGCTTGTGCTTCGCCGCCGCGATGGGCTGTTTTCGACGAGGATGTTGTCGCCCTTCGGGCTGATTCCCTGGCGGCAAAGCCTGATGTTGCTGCTCTCGTGTGTTCCGCTGGCGATGTGGCTTGTGTACCACTACAGCCAAACGGGCATCGTCTTCGGAAATCCCGAGTACTTCCGCTATAACATCGGCGCCACCCTGAGCCCGCTGCGCTTCGTCCTGGCCCTGGCCCAGCGCCTCTGGCAGTTGTTGGGCTACCTGAACATGTTTGTGCTGACCGGAGCCGCCGCGCTCGCCATGTCCTACGCCGCGCCACTGCGGAACGGTATCAGCGAGGAACGCCCGCGCATTGCGGTGCCGAAACAACTCGTGTTTGGCGTTGTTGTTGCGGCCTACACCATTGCGCTGGCGGCGGTGGGCGGCGCGGTGATTGCGCGTTATCTGCTGCCGGCGTATCCGCTGGTGATCATTGTTTGTGTTTCCACGCTGTGGCGACGCCTCGCCTGGTGGCCGGCAGCGATTGCGATTGCGGCAGCCGCCTTCATCGCGGGCCTGTTTGTTAATCCGCCATACCGCATCGCGCCGGAAGACAACCTGACCTACGCTGACTACGTCCGCCTCCACAAGCAGGCAGCCGAAAAACTGGCAGCGCTGGCGCCCGCTGCCGTGCTCACCGCGTGGCCCGCGGCGGACGAGTTACATAAGCCATATCTCGGCTACGTCAAGCAGCCCATCCCGGTCGTCGCAATCGAGAACTTCAGCGCATCGCAACTGGCCGACCAGCAAATACAGAGCCACTCGTTCAATTACGCCTACGTCTTCTCAACGAAACACGAGCCCGCCTATCAGCTTGGAGGCTGGTGGGAGCGTATGCAGACCAAATACTTCGACTACCACCGCGATCTTTCACCCGAAGCGGCGGCGGCTGCGCTGGGCGGCAAGCTGATCTACGAGGCACGGCGCGGTCCGGAGTGGGTGGCTATCGTTTCACGATGAAACCCGCCTGAAACTTAAGTAACCGGCGCCGTTCAACCCGTCCTATCAACCATTCCTGCTCTGCATCACAATTCAGGGGCCGCACAGTCTGGCCTGGGCGAGGTGAGCTCATGACCTGGATGCATGTCGCTATCGTGGTGGGATATGTGCTCGTCCTGCTCGCCGTCATGGCGCTGCTGCACGGGGCCATGCTCGTGTATCGCGACCTCTACGAGCGCCGCGAGGAGGAATGCGAGCAGCAGATGAAGAGCAAGGCACGGCGCATGGCGTAAACCGGGCCACAAACCCGAGATCCCTCAACTCCGCTCGCTGGCAAGTCGCGTCCACGGCTGTGGCCCGCCGCCGGGACGGTGGCGCTACAAAACCAACGCAAACTTCAAGGACGGCTGGGGCCCGCCGCCGGGACGGCGGCGCTACAAAATCGTGCGGCCTCACGAAAAATCCTCATAAACATCTGCCGCGTCAGCTTTCCCGTCTGGGTGTTCTGGTTGGAGGGGTGATAGGACGCCAGCAGAATGCGCCCATCCGGCATTTTATAATGCGCGCCGTGCGCGAACACATACTGCGCTTTGTTCTTCAGCAATCCGCGCCGCTTGAGGTGATTGAGATAGGCGTCGAACCCGATGCGCCCCAGAGCCACCACTACGCGCACATTCGACAGCATCGCCAGCTCGCGGTCGAGGAACTCGGCACAGTTGGCGATTTCCTCCGGCAACGGCCTATTTCCCGGAGGCGCACATCGGACGGCAGCCGTAATGTAGCAGTCGCGCAGGCGCAGGCCGTCTTCGCGATGAGTGGCGACCGCGTGCGAGGCGAAGCCCGTCGCATGCAGCACGCCGTACAAGAACCGTCCTGAGGAATCGCCGGTGAACATGCGGCCGGTGCGGTTAGAGCCGTGTGCGCCCGGCGCGAGTCCGAGGACCAGCACTCGCCCGTTGGGGTCGCCGAACCCCGGCACGGGCCGCGCCCAGTATTCCCACTCCAGGTAGGCGCGGCGCTTTTCGCGGCCAATCTGCTCGCGATACGCCACTAGCCGCGGGCAGCGCCGGCAATTGACCAATTCGCAATTCAGCACTGCAAGCGCAGAAAACGCATTGGGTTTGGTGGACATGCTCGTTGTCATCAGCTTATCGCAGCCCAGCCAACTGACGAACTCGTGGAACTGCCGATTGAGGGAGCGGGTTCGGACTGGGCCCGCCGCCGAGACCAGGACGCTATCCTAGGTCAGATCACCAGATCACCCGATCACCGGACCGCGGGGATGACTTTGGCTGGTTTGACCGTTCTTCTGGCCCTCTTCTAGTATTAGTAGGCAGGAGTTTTGGAACGCCGAGCTGTTCACTCAAATCTAATTTTTGGATTGGTCTCCCTTGAATTCCACTGAAAGCAAAGCTAGCTGCACGCGCGAAATCCAGGTCGAAATCCCCGCGGACGTGGTCTCTACCGCAACCGAGAGCCTGGTGCAGAAATATCAAAAGCTCGCCCGCATTCCCGGCTTCCGCAGGGGTAAAGTACCTGCTTCCATTATCCGCCAGCGCTTCGCCGATGACCTGAAGAGCGAAGTCGCCGAGGACCTGGTGCCCAAATACTTCCGCCGGGAAGCCGAAAAGCAGGGTCTGAAGCCGGTTTCGCAGCCGCGCGTGACCGACCTGCACATCCATGAAGGCGAACCGCTGCGTTTTAAGGCAACGTTCGAAGTGCTGCCGGAAATCGAAGTCAGCGGATACCAGGAACTTCGGCCCGAGAAGAAGGAGGCCACGGTCAGCGACGAGGAGGTGGAGGCCGCGCTGAACAACCTGCGCGAGCAGAACGCGACCTACAGCGTCGTCGAAGGCCGGGCGTTGCAGGAGGGCGACTACGCCCAGGCTTCGTTCACCGGTGCGCCCAAACCGGCCGAAGACGCCGAGGCAGCCGCGGCCCAACCGGTCAACGTTGACGATGTGATGGTGGAGATCGGCGGCTCGAATACCGTCAAGGAATTTACGGAGAACCTGCGGGGCGCCAACGTGGGCGACGTGCGGACGTTCGAGGTAGTTTATCCGCAGGACTTTTCCGACAGCCGGCTTGCCGGCCGCACGTTTACGTACACGGTCACCATTAAGGGCATTAAGCAGAAGCACCTGGCAGAACTTAACGACGAGTTCGCCAAGCAGGTGGGGGAATTCGAAAACCTGGACGCGCTGAAGCAGCGCATCCGGGACGGCATTCGGGCGGAAAAGGAACACCAGGCCGAACACGAGGCCAAGGAGAGGATTGTCGAAGAACTGGTAAAGCAGCATGATTTCCCAGTGCCGGAAGCGCTGGTGGAGCATCAGATTGATCTACGTCTGGACCGTGGTCTGCGCGCGCTGGTGGCACAGGGCATGCGTTCCGAGCACCTGAAGAAAATGGATTTTTCGCGGCTCCGCGCCGGTCAGCGCGAATCGGCCCTGAAGGAAGTGAAGGTCTCGCTCATTCTGGATCGCATCGCCGAGCTCGAGAAGATCGAGGTGAGCGACGAGGAGGTGGACCGCGAGATCGAGGCGCTGGCGGCGCAATCGCGGCAGAGGCCCGAAGAGCTACGCGAGCGTTTGACGCGTGATGGGGCCCTCGATAGAATCCGCGGTAGAATCCGCAACGAGAAGACCCTCGATTATCTGTATCGCAAGTCCGCCTGACGGCAGATGCGCGCATGCTACGGCTGCCGCGCGCTGCGTCTGGCGATTAGGTTTTTACTCTCCCCCAGAGAAACATGCAGCGCCGGGGTGGGGGTGTAAGCGGCTGCATGTGAAAGGACCGGACGGATGCTGGTTCCGATGGTAATTGAGCAGACGGGACGAGGCGAGCGGGCCTATGACATTTACTCGCGTCTGCTGCGTGACAACATCATTTTTCTCGGTACTCCGATTGACGACAACGTCGCGAACCTGATCATTGCGCAATTGCTGTTCCTGGCGGCCGAAGACCCAGAAAAGGACATCCAGTTGTACATAAACTCGCCGGGCGGGTCTATTACCGCGGGCATGGCCGTCTACGACACTATGCAGTACATCCGTAACGATGTCATGACGATCTGCATTGGACAGGCGGCCTCGATGGGTGCCATGCTGCTGGCCGCGGGGACCAAGGGCAAGCGTTTTGCACTGCCCACGTCGCGTATCCTGATCCATCAGCCGCTCATTATGGGCGGCGGGCTCTCCGGTCAGGCGACCGACATTGACATCCATGCACGCGAGATCCTGCGCATGCGCGAGATTTTGAACCAGTTGCTCGCCAAGCACACCGGCCAGCGGCTGGACAAGGTAGAGAAAGACGTGGAGCGCGATTTCATCATGAACGCGCACCAGGCGAAAGAGTATGGAATTGTGGACGACATTATTGATAAGCCCAGGTAGATAATGTTGTCGGGGGCGAACGCCAGGCACCTGGGCGTCCGGCCGAGCGGGTGGCACGGTTCCCGGCCCAACCGTGCGGGGCAAGGGAGAAGGAGTATTTCTGTGAAAACCAGGTCTGGTTCCGACGAAGTTCTGCGCTGTTCTTTTTGTCATAAATCGCAGGACGCCGTCGCCAAGCTGATCTCATCGCCCAGCGATTATCCTCGCGCGTACATCTGCGACGAGTGCGTGGCCGTATGCAACTCCATTCTGGAGGATGACCGCACCGAGTCGCGCACTGCCGCCGCGCCCAACCATTTGCCCAAGCCGCAGGAGGTCAAGACCTTCCTCGACGAGTACGTTATCGGGCAGCAGCAGACCAAGAAGAAGCTGGCCGTCGCCGTCTATAACCATTACAAGCGCATTTATATGAACCGGCAGCGGACCGACGGCGTGGAGTTGACGAAGTCCAACATCTTGCTGATTGGCCCCACCGGCACCGGCAAGACCTTGTTGGCGCAGACCCTGGCCAAGATGCTCGATGTGCCCTTCGCGATCGTGGACGCCACCACCCTGACAGAGGCAGGCTATGTTGGAGAAGATGTGGAGAACATCATCCTGAAGCTGCTTCAGGCCGCCGAAGGCGATGTGGGCCGAGCGCAGACCGGCATGATCTACATCGACGAGATCGACAAGATCGGCCGCAAGGACGAGAACCCCTCGATCACACGCGACGTCAGCGGCGAAGGCGTGCAGCAGGCGCTGCTGAAGATCCTGGAAGGGACGGTCGCCAACGTTCCGCCGCAGGGCGGACGCAAGCACCCCCACCAGGAGTTCACGCCGGTGGACACCACCAATATCCTGTTCATCTGCGGTGGCGCGTTCGTCGGCCTGGAAAAGATCATTGGCCGACGCGTCGGCAAAAAGCAACTCGGATTCAAGACCCAGCCTGACAAGCCGGGCGAAGAGTACGTGGCAGCGAACCGGCGCGACGCCGAGACGCTCCAGCAAGTGCAGCCGCAGGACCTTATCAAGTTTGGCCTGATTCCGGAGTTCGTCGGCCGCGTGCCGGTAATCGGCGTGCTCAATGACCTGGACGAAGCGGCGCTGATGGAGATCCTGACCCGGCCGCGCAACGCCATCACCAAGCAGTATCAGCGCCTGTTCGAATTCGAGAACGTGAAGCTGACGTTCACCCCGGAAGCGTTGCGGGCGATTGCGCGCGAAGCGTTGAACCGCAAGGTCGGCGCCCGCGGCCTGCGCATGATCCTCGAAGAGCTGATGCTCGACCTCATGTACCACCTCCCCAGCCAGAAGAAGGTGAAGGAGTTCGAGGTCACCGCCGAAATGGTGGAGAAACGCGACGTATCGCTGGCCGCCATGGAGAAGGCGGGATAGTGGCTCGCGAGCTGCACACCATGCTGGCGATATCACGGGATGGGGTCACCATCCCGTTCGAGTGCAATGGGTGTGACAGCTCCTTTCTAACGACGGGGGCTTCTAATGGCATCGCGCCATTTACGCGTGCTGGCCTGGTGCAGCATGTATTCGTTTTCAACCACAATGCGGCCTTCTGCGGTGCCATAGGTAGCCGTGATTTTCTTGGACAGGCAGAGAGGCCTTTTCTCACCCGGTAGAGATATCGTCTGGAACTCCTGCTGGACATAATACGAGCGCAAGGTATTCTTTCCGGATTCCTGGGGCAATCCCGCGGCTTCGAAGCGAGCGTCTACGGGAACGAGATCGTCTTTATCGAAGGTAATCTGCCCCGCACCGCACCATAAGGCCAGACGCCATTGCTCATCCTTACTCGGACCCGGCTCAAACGACTTGCACTCCCTTGCGGAACGATACAGAACCGCGAGTGGCGCACCACCGGTATTGTGCACTTCAATCGAGTACGCTTCGTGGCCTTCTGCTATTGCAAAAGCGGCAAATACAGCTGCGGAATCAGTGTACATCTGCTGCCAAGATGGGCCCTTTAGTCCCTTTGAGTGGGCGGATACCGACGCCTCACCGCCTTTGCGAAAACTGGTCACCTCAAACTGATACTTGTTTCTCCGGACTTTGCGAAGCTTCCCACTTAGGTCAAAGATTCTTACGGTGCTTGTAACCTCCAGAGGGGTCTCAGCCATGTCTCGCAAATAATTCTGGAGCACGGACCGGAATTTCTCCAGTGCGACAGTGCCGTCATTCGAGAGGGGGTAGGCGAGGATACTCCCAAGCACTACGCTTGCAATCGTGCCAACGCGAAGAATGTTCAAGCCCATATGGATGTGTGCTCAGCAAGAAGCACGGGCTCTGGCTGCTCCCGGGCTCATTAGCATAGTCAAGAATCAACGTGGGTCGTAGCAAGTGTCGCACGGTGGGGGGCCGTCCGGATCAGGCGGCGTGTAAACTGCCGACCCCCCATTGACTATACCCGCGTACTGATTGTACGAGCGAAAGTAAACAGTAATATCGCCGTACCCTGGCAACCCACTGGACCCAGGCTCTAAGTGAAGCCGGATCCTGCGGCGCAAAGGCGTATGTTTGTGAGCCCGAAACTGCCGGGGCAAACTGCGAAGGATCGACTGAAACGAGCGGGAACACCTGCGAATACGTGTGCCCGGTATCAGTAGTTGCCGTAACAGTTGCCGTGGGATTGACGGCTGGATCGCGAGTAACAATATAGGCCGGCACATCAAACAGGGAGTTGTTCGTTGCGTTTGCATACGCCTGCAGATCTTGCGGAGCCACTCTATTGCAGACCACCTTAGCGCTAGCTGTAACGCTGGGTCCGTTGGGGCCTACGGTGCCCGAAATGCCGGCCTCCTTACTGCAGTCGCAACCCAGTTGTACGAGGATCAGAACAGCAGCGAGGCAGACGCCAGCTAAGTTTCGGAGGATGTTTACCATGATTACCTCCCGTCATTGACTTAGTTTTGAGTCCCCGGCGCGAAAAAGTACCCCCCCAAACTGCATTTCAATAGCCTTTGCCGCTGGCGTCGTGGAAAATGGTGCTCGCGTTCCCGAGATGGGCCATTCTCCCAAATGGCGTGGTACCTGGTTGCGACTTGACCCGCTCTGTAGTAGCCTCGAATTACTGTTCCGCTGAAGCATTCTGAGCGAATTCTGCATCCGACAAAGGAGGGGCCGCTCTGTTACGCAAGCAACGGGCCAGGCCTGCGGGACGCGGAAAACTGCTGAAGCTCAAAAGTAACGTGACCGTCGGGTGGCGTCCCTCGGTTCCCACCCCAAAACTGTACCTCCAGGATTTAGAATTACTATCGTGAGTCAAAAAGAAAAGTTCGAAACCAAGAAGCTGCCGATGATGCCCATCCGGGACGTCGTCATTTTTCCGTACATGATGACGCCTTTCGTGGTGGGCCGGGAATCCAGTGTGCACGCCCTGGAAGAGGCGCTGGCCGGAGACAAGAAGATCTTTCTGGCCACGCAGCACGATGCCAGCATTGACGAGCCCAAGCCCAACGAGATTTACCAGGTGGGCACGATCGTCAACATCGTGCAGTCGCTCAAGCTGCCCGACGGCAACATCAAGGTGCTGGTGGAAGGCTTGGAGCGCGGCAAGATTCTCCAGGTCGCCGATGCCGACGGCTTCATGCAGGCCACGGTCCGGACCGCCAGGTACGTCCTGGAACCCTCGCCGCAACTGGACGCGGCGATGCAGCGCGTCACCCAGCTTTTCGAGCAGTATGTCAAGCTCTGCCAGTCGCTTAACTACGAAACGATGATCGCCGCCGTCCGCATGGAGGACCCGGCGAAGCTGACCGACACAATCGCCGCCAACCTGCAACTTTCCATCGAGGAAAAGCAGGAACTGCTGGAGATCTTCGATCCTGCCGAGCGGCTCAGCCGCGTGGCCGACGTGCTGGACATCGAGATCGAGAAGCTCAACATGGACCGCACCATCCAGTCGCGCGTCAAGCGGCAAATGGAGCGCGCCCAGAAAGAGTACTACCTCAACGAGAAGATCAAGGCCATTCAGAAGGAACTCGGGCGTGGCGAGAAGAGTGAATTCGACGAGCTGAAGAAGAAGATCGAAGCTGCCGGCATGCCGAAGGAAGCGCGCGACAAGGCCATCAACGAGCTGAAAAAGCTCGAGGCCATGCCGCCGATGTCGGCCGAATCCACGGTTTCCCGCAATTATCTCGATTGGCTGCTGGCCGTGCCGTGGAAGAAGCGCTCCAAGGAAATCCGCAATATCGAGCGCGCCGAGAAGGTGCTGAACGAAGATCACTATGGGCTGGAGAAGATCAAGGAGCGCATCCTTGAGTTCCTCGCCGTCCGGCAACTGGTGAAGAACCCCAAAGGTTCAATCCTGTGCTTCGTAGGCCCTCCTGGAGTGGGCAAGACGTCGCTGGGCATGTCCATCGCCAAGGCCACGGGACGCAAGTTCGTCCGTATGTCGCTGGGCGGCGTGCGCGATGAGGCCGAAATCCGCGGCCACCGGCGCACCTACATTGGCGCTCTGCCCGGGCAGATTATCCAAATGATGAAGAAGGCCGGCACCAAGAACCCGGTCTTCATGCTCGACGAAGTGGACAAAATGTCCATGGACTTTCGCGGCGATCCGTCAGCGGCGCTGCTGGAAGTGCTCGACCCCGAACAGAACTACATGTTCGTGGACCACTATCTAGACGTCGAGTACGACCTGTCGCAGGTGTTCTTCATCGCTACGGCAAACGTGTTGCACACCATTCCACCGGCCTTGCAGGACCGCATGGAGGTCTTGCGCCTGCACGGCTACACCGAGCCGGAGAAGCTGGAAATCGCCAAGCAATTCCTGATCAAGAAGCAGCGCACGCAGGCTGGCCTGACGGAAAAGAACATCACCTTCACCGACGACGCGATCATCGGCATCATCCGCTCCTATACCCGGGAGGCCGGTGTGCGCAACCTGGAGCGCGAGATCGGCAACATCTGCCGCAAGGTCGCGCGCCGCGTGGTCAAGCAGGGCGAGACTTACTCAATCACGATCACGGCGGAGAACCTCGCCGAGTTCCTGGGCGTCATCAAGTTCCGCGACACCAGCGCCGCGGAAAAGAGCGAAGTCGGCCTGGTCACCGGCCTGGCGTGGACGGAAGTTGGCGGCTCGATTCTGACCACCGAAGTTGCGATCGTGGATGGCAAGGGCAAACTGATCCTGACGGGCAAACTGGGCGACGTGATGCAGGAGTCGGCACAGGCGGCCATGAGCTATGTGCGCTCGCGTGCGCAGCAACTCGGGCTCAACCGGGAGTTCTACCGCAACCTCGACATTCACGTGCACGTGCCCGAAGGCGCCATACCCAAGGACGGGCCCTCTGCCGGCATCACTATTGCCACGGCAATCGCCAGCGCGCTGAGCGGCATTCCGGTCCGCCGCGATGTCGCCATGACGGGTGAAGTTACGCTGCGCGGCAAGGTGCTCCCCATCGGCGGTCTAAAAGAAAAGCTGCTGGCGGCACACCGGGCGGGCATCTTCGAGGCCATCCTTCCCAAGGACAACGAGAAGGACCTCGCGGACATTCCCGAGAACTTGCGCAATGCCATGAAGCTGCGATTTGTGGATACGATGGATGAGGTATTGCAGATCGCCTTCGAGCGTCCGCTCGGCGAAGCGAAACCCGCTCTGCTGCCCGCGCTGCCCACGGCCCAGCCGGAAACAGAAGCCCGCCAGTAGTTCTCGGCTGCCTCTAGGCCGCGGCCCGCCTTAGTGGCGTGCCTTGTTACTTCAGGTAAGTGGTCCTGACCACTTGCAAGTTACAACCTGACACCTGAAACTATCAGTGTGCGCTACCTATGGAAGTTTTTGACTTCGGCGGCGGAGCCTCGCCAGTTTCCGCCGCCATCTGTTCCCGAATTCGCTTTTCTGGGGCGCTCCAACGTGGGGAAATCTAGCGTGATCAATTCCCTGCTGGGCGAAAAGGTGGCGAAGACCAGCAGCACACCGGGGCGTACGCGGACCATCAATTTCTTCGCTGTCCGCCGCCAGGGCGCTCCGAAGCCGGAGTACATCTTTGCCGACCTGCCGGGCTACGGCTACGCCAAGCTGCCACGCGAACTGACCGCCGAATGGCCCAATTTCATTGACCCATATCTCCGCGAGCGCCCGACGCTGGTGCTGTGCGTCTGCCTGGTTGATATCAACATCTCCCCGCAGGAGCGCGACCTTCAGCTCATCGACTTCCTCCGTCAGGTCGGGCGTGGTTTCCTGATCGTCGGCACCAAGAGTGACCGCGTCTCCAACAACCAGTTGCGCAACGCGCTGGAGAAATTCAAGAAGGCCTTCCAGACCGACCGCATACTCGCCTACTCATCGAAGACCGGCGCCGGCAAAGAAGAGCTTTGGCGGGAGCTGCGCAGCGCCGCAGAGCAGGCGCCGAACGTGACCACGAGCGCATCGTAATGAAATCGCATACCGAATACCTGACGATGCATACCAGAAAGCGCCGCGAATATGTTCACATCACACCCCAGGTGGAAGCGATCGTGAGAAAGAGTGGCGTGAAGGAGGGTATGGCACTGGTCTCGGCCATGCACATCACCGCCGGAGTTTACGTGAACGACAATGAGAGCGGCCTGATCGAGGACATTGATCGCTGGCTCGAACATCTAGCGCCCACGCGGCCCGACTACCGCCATCACCAGACCGGCGAAGACAATGCCGACGCTCACCTGAAGAGCATGCTGGTGCACCATCAGGTCGTCGTGCCGATTACCAATGGCCGGCTGGATCTCGGTCCCTGGCAGCGCATCTTCTACGCTGAGTTCGACGGGCAGCGGGACAAGCGTCTGATCGTCAAGGTCATGGGGGAGTGATGCGGGCGGAAGTGGAAAACGCGGTTTCGTTGCTGCAATCGGGCCAGCCGGGCGCCCTCGAACAGGCGCTGACCCTGCTACAGGACACGGTCTTTTCGTTTTCCATGAAGGTCTGCGGCCAGCGCGAGGACGCCGAAGATACCATGCAGGACGTGCTGCTCAAGTCCGTCCCCTACCTGCCCAAGTTCGACTCCCCGAAAGCCCTGGCCGTGTGGTTGTACACGGTCGCCAAGAACCGCTGCTTGATGTCGCGCCGCAAGAGCAAGTTCGCTCCGCGTGAAGAGCTTTCGCTTGAGGAACTGATGCCCGACGCCGCCGAACTTGACCACCTGGCGGCCATGGCATCCGGCGAGGCTTCGCCGGAATCCGCGCTGCTGGAGAGCGAACGCGGCGAACTGTTGCGCCAGGCCATCCTGAAGCTGCCGCCGGAATATCGGCTCATTCTCGTTCTGCACGACATGGAGGAGCTTTCCACCCAGGAGATTGCCCGCATCACTCGGTTGAAAGAGGGCAACGTCCGCGTGCGTCTGCACCGGGCGCGGCTGTTCGTGCGCAAGGAACTGGCCGAGGCAGAAGCGAAAGCTGGGGTAACTACCACAAAGCCCGCCCCGCGCCGGCGCCCGAAGGCCCGAGCCGGTGCGGATGGACGGCGGACCGGCGCGGAAGCCGCGCACCGTCCGGGCGCCTGCAAACAGATGTTTGCGCAACTCTCCGACTACCTTGATGGCGCGCTGGACGACTCGATGTGCGAGGAACTCGAGCGCCACATGGACGACTGCAAGCCCTGCCAGGCCTTTCTTGCCACCCTGAAGAATACGGTCGAGCAGACCCGCAAGCTCGAGACGGTTCGTCCCGACCCCCGCACCGCGAGCGAGATCCGCCGCCGCATTCTGGGCGAATTCCAAAAAGCCTTGGCCGGGAAATAACCCCGTAGCGCTGCCGTCCCGGCGGCGGGCCCCGGTTTTCTCCCGGTTAACTTTGCGTCTTTTGCAGCCTTCGTGTCCTTTGCGCTTTCGTAGCTATCACTGAGTTTTGCACCTGTTTTGTAATACTTTCGCGCGGTACGCATTCATTCCATGAGGCCCCACGGAGGCGACATGATCGAGGCAAAAGTTACGTTGACCCAACCCGCAGGAACCGGGCGGCAGTTCGTGGCACGCACGGGCGGCGGGCATTACCTGCTGATAGACGACAAAGACGGCGCGACCGGCCCCAAGCCGATAGAACTGGTAGCCGCCGGGCTGGCCGGCTGCACCGCGTTCGACGTCATTAACATCCTGCGCAAGAAGCGGCAACAGGTCACGGCGTATGAAGTGTTCGTCGAAGCTGAACAGGCGCCGCAACCCCCGGCGGTGTTCACCGAAGTCCGTATCCGCCATGTCCTCACCGGCCACGCGATTGACGCTAAGGCTGTCGAAGACGCGCTCCACCTGTCCGAAGAAAAGTACTGCTCGGTGGGCAACATGGTAAACAAGACGGCGAAGCTGGTTACCACGTTTGAAATCATCGAGGCCGGCGCACAGGCGGATGGCGCAGCGGCAGGGCGGTAGCCGGGTGGCCCGTATGCGGCAGATTTGTCTCGCGATGTTGCTGATGTTTGCCGTAACCGCGGTCGCGCAAGCGCCGGCGCCTGCGGTCTCCACGGGGGCGCTCACTGGAGCCGACGTACGCGTGGGCGGAGCCACTACTCCGCTCAGCCTGAAAGAGGCGGTGACCGTCGCGCTGGAAAAGAACCCGTTGCGCAAGGCGGCGTTGGCGGAACAGAAAGTTGCCGCCGCCGGCATACGCGAAGCGCGTGCAGCCCTGCTGCCACGGCTGACCTTTTCCGAGACGGCCACACGCGGCAACGATCCGGTGTACGCCTTCGGCACCCGCTTGCGCCAGGGTCGCTTCACCGCCGAAGACTTCGCACTGAACCGGCTCAACAGTCCCCTGCCCCTCGGAAACTTCACCACCCGGCTGGCAGGACAGTGGAACCTGTTTCAGGCGCCTGACTGGCTGAACGTCCGCCGCACGCGGACCATGAAAGACATCGCGGCGCGGCAACTGGAGCGCACCGAGCAGGAAACCGTGCTGCGCGTAGTCAACGCGTATTACGGCCTGCTGCTGGCCACCAAGCAGCAGGAACTCGCGCAACAGCAGGTGCAGACGGCCGACTCCATCCTGCACTTCAGCCGCACGCGCTACGAGGCAGGTCTGGTGGTTGAGGCCGATTACCTGGCCGCGCAGGTCAACCAGGCTACGCGGCGTCAGGAACTGATCCGCGCCACGAATGCCGTTGCTCTGGCGCAGGCGCAACTGAATGTAGCGATGGGAGTTTCCGCCGATATCAACTACGCTCCCAGGGCGACGTTGGCGGAACGCGCGCTGGAAATCGTGCCACTGGCCGAGGCCGAACGGCGCGCGCTCGCCTCGCGTCCCGACCTCAAGGAAATTGAGCTCCAGCAGTCGGCGCAGGAAACCGGCGTGCGCATGGCAAAGTCCGCGTTCCTGCCGCGCTTAAGCGCGTTTGCTGGCTGGGAGCAGGACAACCCCACGCTCTTCGCCGGAGGCGGCAGCAACAACTGGGTTGGCGGAATCGAGTTGCAGTTCGACCTGTTCACCGGCGGCGCGAAAGCGGCGGCACTTGAACGGCAGAAAGCTATGCGGGAAAAACTCGCCGCGATGCGGCAGGCGGCGATTGATGGTGTTCGCCTCGACGTACGCAAGGCCTGGTACGACTTCGACGCCGCACGCCAGCAGGTCGAGGTTGCCCGCGCGTCTATCGCGCAGTCGGACGAAAGCCTGCGTCTGAACCAGACGCGCTATGAAGCGGGTCTGACGACCATCACCGACTTGCTGCGCGCCGAGGAAGCCACGCGGCGGACGCGCACTGATTACTGGCAGGCGGTGTTCGCGTATCAGACGGCGTTCGCCAACCTCGAGCTGGCGATGGGTACGCTGAACGCCAATTCACCAGTGTTGCAGTAGAGAGTTTTACGCAGAGGAAGCAGCTATGCGCAGAGCAGTTCTCCAGATCACGTGGGCGATGTTGTTGCTCGCTCTCACCGGTGGAGCAACCTCCTGCTCATCGGATAAGCCCCAGGCCGCTGCTGCGCCCGAAGTCGTGCGCGGCGTGGCTGTGATGACCGCGAACCTGGCGGCCGTACCCGACTACTTTGAGGCCGTGGGCACGGTGCGCGCCTCGGAAAGCGCGTCGCTGGCGGCACAGATCATGGGCAACGTGGTTGCGGTCAATGTGCGCGAAGGCGATCGCGTCAGCCGCGGGCAGGTGCTGGCCGTCATTGACGATGCACAGCCACGCGCCGGATTGGAGCGCGCCCAGGCGGCGGTGAACGCTTCCGATCACGAGGCAGTGGCCGCCGAATCCGGCCACGCGCTGGCTTCTGCCACGCTGAAGCGCTACCAGGATCTCCAGGCGAAGAAGGCCGTCAGCCCGCAGGAATTCGACGAAGTGAAGGCGCGCTATGACGCGGCAGCGGCGCGGCGCGAGATGGCGAAAGCCGGACAGGCGCAAGCCAAAGCTGCACTGGCACAGGCGAAAACCACGATGGATTACACACGCATCCGCTCGCCCTTTGACGGCGTGGTCACGGAAAAGCGTGTGGATCCCGGTGCGCTCGCCGCTCCGGGCATGCCGTTGCTGACCATCGAGAAGACTGGCCGCTTCCGGCTGGAAGCCACAGTGGACGAAAGCAGCCTGCGCTACGTCAAGGCGGGCGAGACGGTGCCTATTCAGATTGATGCCCTGGGTAACACGCGCCTCGAGGGCAAAGTCGTACAAATCGTACCCGCTGCCGATCCCGGCTCACGCAGCTTTGTCGTCAAGGTGGAACTACCGGCGAATGCGCAGGTGCGTTCCGGCCTGTTCGGGCGCGCCTACTTTGACCGCGGCAAACGTGAGTCGCTGGTCGTGCCGCGCACGGCAGTGGTGGACCGCGGGCAGTTGCAGGCGGTCTATGTACTCGGACAAGACAAGATCGCCGAGTTGCGCTACGTGACGCTTGGCAGGCCGCAGGGTGACGCCGTTGAAGTGCTCTCCGGATTGAAACCCGGTGATGCGCTGGTGGCCACACCCGACACCCGCGATTTGAGCGGCAAGAAGATCGAGTAGGTAGCGCCCGCTGTCCCGACGGCGGGCCCGAGTCGTCAACCTTTCCTCCGCGTCCTTTGCGCCCTTTGCGTTCGGTGATTGCTGATGAATAGAGCAGACGAGAACATCTCCAAGCTGCGGTTGGCAGGCAAGATCGCCCAAGCCTTCATCACCTCGAAGCTGACGCCGCTCACCATCGCGGCGTCGCTGCTGCTGGGCGCATTTGCCGTGTGGCAGACCCCGCGCGAGGAAGAGCCGCAGATCAAAGTGCCGATGCTCGACGTGATGGTCCAGATGCCGGGGGCATCGGCCAGCGAAGTGGAGCAGCGCGTCTCCGTGCCGATGGAGAAACTGCTGCGCGAAGTCCCCGGCGTCGAGTATCTCTACTCCATTTCGCATCCCGGCATGAGCCTGGTGATCGTGCGCTTCTACGTGGGCACGAACGAAGAAGATGCGATCGTAAAGACCTACAACAAACTTTATTCAAACTTCGACCGCATTCCGCCGGGCGTTTCGCAACCCATCATCAAGGTGCGCTCTATTGACGACGTGCCCATCCTGGCGCTCACGCTTTGGGGGCCTAATTATAACGCGTACCAGTTGCGGCGCGTCGCCGGCGAACTCGAACACACGCTCAAGCAGGTGGACGACGTTGCCGAAACCACGCTGATCGGCGGCCTGCCGCGCCAGGTGCGAGTGGTGCTCGATACGCAGAAACTCGCGGCCTACGCTCTCACGCCGGCCGCTGTTCTCATGCAGCTACAGAGCGCCAATGCGCGTGGAGTGGCGGGCAGTTTCGCGCGCGACAACCGCGAATTCCAGGTAGAAGCCGGGCGCTTTTTCACCAGCTCACAGGAGCTGCAACAAGTGGTCGTTGGCGTTCACGGCGGGCGCCCGGTGTATCTGAAAGATGTCGTCGAGAAACTCGACGACGGTCCGGCCGAGCCTGATTCCTACGTGCTCTATGGCAATGGCAAAGGCGCCGCTGCTGTAATTGCGAAACACGACGGCCACGCCAGCGCAGCGGCAGGCGAGTATCCGGCGGTCACCATCACCTTTGCCAAACGTAAAGGCACCAACGCCACGATCATTGCCCATCGCGTGATGGACAAAGTCAACGGCCTGCGCGGCTATCTTTTGCCCCACGACCTGAACATAAGCATCACGCGCAATTACGGCGACACGGCGAAAGAGAAATCCGACGAACTGCTGAAGCACCTGCTGATCGCGACGCTTTCCGTAACGCTGCTGATCGCGCTGGCGCTGGGCTGGCGCGAGTCCGGCGTGGTGCTCATCGCCATTCCGGTGACGCTGGCACTCACCCTCGCCATCTTTTACTTCTTCGGCTACACGCTCAACCGCGTCACCCTGTTCGCGCTCATCTTCTCCATCGGCATCCTGGTGGACGATGCCATTGTCGTAGTCGAAAACATCGTTCGCCACTTCCGTCTGCCGGAAAACCGCGGGCGCCCGTTGAGCGCGGTCGCAGTCGAAGCTGTAGATGAAGTGGGCAATCCCACCATCCTCGCCACGTTCACCGTGATTGCCGCCATTCTCCCGATGGCGTTCGTGAGCGGGCTGATGGGGCCGTATATGCGGCCAATCCCAGTCGGCGCCTCGGCGGCCATGCTATTTTCGCTGGCCGTGGCGTTTGTCGTGTCGCCGTGGGCAGCGTTGCGCCTGCTGCGGCACTACGCGGCTGCTGAAGGCAATCATCATCGCGAAGCCGAAGGCTGGACCACGCGCGCGTACCGCCGCGTCATGACGCCGCTGATCGAACACCCGCGCAAGCGCTATCTCTTCCTCGGGGGCGTGGTTGTCCTGCTGCTGCTGGCGTGTGCACTGGTTCCGCTGAAGCTCGTACACGTGAAAATGCTACCCTTCGACAACAAGAGCGAGTTCCAGGTCGTCATTGACATGCCCGACGGAACTACGCTCGAGCAGACCACGCAAGTCGCGCAGGCGCTGGGCCGCTATCTTGCCACTCAACCGGAAGTCACCAATTACCAGATCTACTCAGGAACTTCGGGCCCGTACAACTTCAACGGGCTGGTGCGGCATTACTATCTGCGCCGTCAGCCGAACCAGGCGGACATCCAGGTCAACTTGCTGCCGAAAGACGAACGCAGCGCGCAGAGCCACGACATCGCCAAGCGCCTGCGGCCCGAGTTGCAGAAGATCGGCTTGGCCTACGGCGCCCGGGTGAAAGTTTCGGAGGTGCCGCCCGGCCCGCCGGTGCTCGCCACGCTGGTCGCCGAAGTGTACGGACCGACTCACGAAGGCCGCGTCGAGTTGGCGGCGAAGATCAAGCGCATCCTCGAGACCACGCCGGGCGTAGTGGACATTGATTGGTACGTCGAGGACCCGCAAACCAGGTACGACATGCAGGTGGACCTCGACAAGGCCGCGCTGCACGGCGTCTCGGCAGCCGATGTGACCCGCACGTTGCAGATCGCGCTGAGTGGAGCGGAAGCGGGACTACTGCACTCGCCCAATTCTCGCGAGGACGTTCCGGTGTTGGTGCGCCTCTCGCGCAGCGACCGCAGCGGCATTGACGAACTCGCCAACCTCAAACTGCCCACCATCGCAGGCAGCCAGGTCTCGCTGCGCGAAGTCACGAACACCAAAGAAACCACGATTGACCTGAGCCGTTACCGCAAGAACCTGCAGGACGTGACCTACGTGATCGGCGACGTCGCCGGACAGGAAGAAAGCCCGGTGTACGCCATCATGAAGATGAACGAGGCGCTGCGCGAGCTGAAAGCGCCGGACGGCTTCGGCATCAAGATCTACAACTCGACGCAGCCGGAAGCGACCGAGCACTACTCGATGAAGTGGGACGGCGAGTGGCAGATCACCATCGAGGTCTTTCGCGATTTGGGCCTGGCGTTCGCCGCCGTGCTGGTGCTGATCTACGTGCTGGTGGTCGGCTGGTTCGGCTCGTTCAAGACGCCGCTGGTGATCATGGCGCCGATTCCGCTGACCCTCGTGGGCATCCTGCCGGCGCACGCGCTAATGGGTGCGTTTTTTACCGCAACCTCGATGATCGGCTTCATCGCCGGCGCGGGCATCATCGTGCGCAACTCGATCATCCTGGTGGACTTCATCGAACTGCGGCGGCAGCAAGGCATGTCGCTGGAGGACGCCGTAGTGGATGCGGGCGCGGTGCGCTTCCGTCCGATGCTGCTGACTGCGGCGGCCGTGGTCGTCGGCGCGAGCGTCATCCTGTTCGACCCGATCTTCCAGGGCTTGGCGATCTCGCTGATGGCGGGCGAAGTCGCGTCCACCGTGCTCTCGCGCATGGCGGTGCCGGTGCTCTACTACATCAGCGAGAGCTGGGGGAAGGCGCAGCCGCACGTGCCCGCGCCGCAGAATGTTGCCGAACCGGTCGCGTAGAACCTGTAACACCACCGCTCAACTTGCATTTAAGCAAGAGAAGAGGTCGCTCGCGTCGGCGCTTCAGGCCTCGAGCAAAACCGGCCCGAGGCGCGCCGGTCCGCGCCTGGATCCTTCGGCGCGCGACAGAAGCGCTCCCCAGGATGACAAGCGGGAGGTTACGATGACAATTGAACGGTGTTTGCGGTTGATAGCGGGTGCGTTTGTGCTGCTGTCGCTGGCGCTGGGTTACTGGGTTTCGCCATACTGGCTGCTGTTTACCGCGTTTGTCGGCTTGAACCTGCTGCAATCGGGGTTCACCAACTGGTGTCCGGCAATGTGGTTTCTCAGGAAGCTCGGGCTGAAGAACGTAGCCGAGTGCGAGACGCCGCGCCAGTTCCGCGCCGATCACCGCTCGGCATAAAATATTCGGCATGAATCCGCGCTTCTGGGCCCCCGTTGTAGCTCTGCTGGTTTTTCTGGTTGCAGGTTCGCCCGCCACGGCGCAGCGGAAGGTGAAGGTCCCGCCGCTGCGGGCCAACATGGTGGTATCTACCGACTGGCTCGCCGACCACATGAATGATCCAACAGTGGTGGTCATCCATGTGGGCCAGAAGCGGGCGGACTACGAGGCGGCGCACATTCCCGGCGCCCGGTTCCTCTGGTTCGATAAGCTCGCGGTCAGTCGCGAAGGGCTAAACAATCAGCTACCGCCCGTTGCCGACCTCCAGAAACTGTTTTCCGACCTTGGCGTAGGTGACGACTCGCGCGTGGTCCTCTATGGCGATCGCGAAGGACTGTCGGCGGCGCGGGCGTACTGGACGCTGGACTATCTCGGCCATGGCGACCGCGCTGCCCTGCTCGATGGCGGGCTGGAGAAATGGCGCCGCGAGGAACGTCCAGTTACCAACGTGGTTCGCAAGTTTGCGCCAGCGAAGTTCACGGTGCGACTGAACCCAAAGGTTTTAGCGCAACTGCCGGAGGTCCGGGAGTATTCCCGCAAGCTGACGGCTGGACAGAACACGGTGGCGCTGATTGATACGCGTCCCACGGAGGACTATACCGGTCACAGGCAACAGCACGGACTGGGGCGTGCCGGACACATCCCCGGCGCGACCAATGTGGACTGGCACAAGTTGGTCGAGCGTCCCGACAGCCCCGACTTGCGACCGACGCCCGAGATGCGCGAACTGTTTGCCGCGGCCGGCGCCACGCCGGGCAAGAAGGTCGTAACCTACTGCAATACCGGCGTCCAGGCCGCATATGGGTATTTCGTGGCCAAGTTTCTGGGCTACGACGTCTCGCTCTACGACGGTTCGTTGCAGGAGTGGAACCACGCCAAAGACACCGAAGTCATGAGCGGCAAGTAGGGTGAGTTTTCCTTTTTCCGTTCACCCCCATTTCCCGTTTTTTCCTTTTCCCAGTTTCCGTCTTTCAGTTCCGGTCACTCGTGGCTGCCATTCGCTTTCGCAGTGCCGGTGGGGCGCGGTATGACCAGGAACCATGCGGAAGGCGGGAAACTGGGAACGTGAAACGAGAACGGGGACAGGATTGCTGAATCTCACAACAGAACAAGTGGAATCCGCATACTCGTCGTAGCGCTCCGCTGCTGAGAATTTCAACGCATGTGAGTCGCTAGGTTTCGAATTTCGACGAAAAAGTGATGAAACTCTCCACAAGTTAGCCAAAAGATCACGCCTGGACGTGAGGCGAATCACATCCAAAACCATTCCTGAAGCAGGAAACTTTCCCAGAGAGCACAGCGAGAGCAGCTTAGCTTTCGAGGTAAGGCACAGCGTCTGGTGCCTGATGGCTTCGCCCACAAGCGAGGCCGGCGCCGGAGTTGTGAGGTCAGAGAAGCATACGTTTCAAGGAGGAAGTGGAAATCATGAAGATGACGAAGCTTGCGGCCCTGGTAGCGGGACTTGCTCTGTTGCTGTTTGTAGCTCTGCCGAATCTGTCGTGGGCGGCAGAGGACGGTGCGGCGCTGTACAAGACGAACTGCGTGGCTTGCCACGGCGCGGATGCCGCCGGTAAGCCGGCGGTAAAGGCGCCGGCGGTGAAGGGCAAGACGGAAGCGGATGTGAAGAAGGCTTTGGAAACCCCGAAGCACGCTGCCGTGGCCAAGAAGGTGAATGCCGAGCAGGTGAAGGCGATCGGCGATTACCTCAAGGGTCTTAAGTAAGCTAACCAAGGGAGTCCCGTCGTCACGGCCGGCGCCCAGGCCAGAGCGTGGGCTCGGCGGAAGGTACGGGGTGTCACTGTGAAGCGGTCAGCCACGGGCCTCGGGCTGGGATGCATCAGCGCCCGCCAGGAAGCCCATCCGACAATCCGGCTGATTCAACATCGACCCAGACTGGCCGTTGCGCCGTTCCGTATTCAGGACGCATCGGCATCGAGCAGCCGAGTTAGCAACGTTCCGGGCCCTGAGGCGAGACCCGCAGGGCCCGCATCGAGCTTCCGCAACAGTGGGGGGGAGACGCTCCCGCTGTACGCAGTCCTTTTCTTACTCTTTTTTCCTGCGGTATCGCCCAGCCACTGTTTGCTCGCTCCTTATCCAGTAGTCATTCGGAAGTCCACGGGTCCTGAGCTGTTCATACTTTTCATACCCTACATATCGCTGAGGAACCGAAGCCGAACTGCGCACCTGCGACTTCGGGGTCTTTCCGGAGACTTTTCTCATGAGCAAGGCAATCCTATACGACGCCACTCAGTGCATCGGCTGCAAGCAATGCGAGCAGGCGTGCGCGGAGAAAAACAACTTAAAGTATGACGAGACTATCGCCGCGGAAACGGTCCAGTCGGACCATAAGTACACGGTGGTACTAGCCAAAGATGACAAGTTCATGCGCAAGTTGTGCATGAACTGCGAAGACCCGGCGTGCGCTTCGGTGTGCCCGGTGGGCGCATTACATAAGATGGCAGCGGGGCCGGTTGCCTACGATGCCTACAAGTGCATGGGCTGCCGGTACTGCATGCTGGCCTGCCCGTTCGGGGTGCCCAAGTACGAGTGGACAAACAACCTGACCCCCAAGGTACAGAAGTGCATCATGTGCTCGGACCGAGTCGAAAAGGGCCTGCCGACCGCCTGCACTGAGGCATGCCCCACAGGGGCGACGAAGTTCGGCGAGCGCGAAGAACTGCTGGCCGAAGCCCGCAAGCGCATCCACGACAACCCGGGCACCTACGTTAACCACATCTACGGGGAACACGAAGTGGGCGGCACCAGTGTGCTGCTGCTATCCTCCATTCCCTTCACCGAGTTCGGCTACCGCAATGACCTGGTGACAGATCCGTTGCCCATGTACACCTATCGCGTGCTGTCGCGTATCCCCGATTTCCTGCCCCTGGCGGGCGCGGTGCTGGGCGGCACGTGGTGGATCACGCACCGCCGCGAGGAAGTGGCCGCGGCCGAGGCCCGGGAGAAAGAAGCCAAGAG
This sequence comes from Terriglobales bacterium, assembly GCA_041946775.1. GTDB lineage: Bacteria > Acidobacteriota > Terriglobia > Terriglobales > Acidobacteriaceae > JBHGBA01. The sequence goes on along the minus strand of JBHGBA010000003.1, from coordinate 154,263 downwards.
GAATGGGGGTGCGAAATGAGGCTGCCCAAGCTGACATTCTGGCGGGTAATCTTCCTGGTCACGATGGCGATCGGGATCTACGGTGTCTTTATCCGCTTCACACAGGGCATCGGACCGGCGTCGAACCTGAACGACAATTTCCCCTGGGGCATCTGGATCGGCTTTGATGTGTTGTGCGGCGTGATGCTGGCGGCCGGCGGGTTTACCCTGACAGCGGCGGTGCACATCCTGAACATCAAGCGCTGGCACCCGATTATCCGGCCAACCATCCTGACCGCCTTCCTGGGTTACCTGCTGGTTTCGATTGCCCTGCTGGTGGACCTGGGACGTCCCTACAATATCTGGCACCCACTGATCATGCGCAACCCGCACTCGGTCATGTTTGAGGTGGCCTATTGCGTCATGCTCTACACGGCGGTACTGTCGCTGGAGTTCAGCCCCATCGTACTGGAGCGCTTCAAGCTGGAGAAACCGCTGAGGATCATCCGCGGCGTGCTCATCCCGCTGGTAATCGCGGGCGTGCTCCTCTCCACCCTGCACCAGAGTTCGCTGGGCACGGTGTACCTGATCGTGCCCAACAAGCTGCACCCCTTCTGGTACACGCCGCTGTTGCCGGTGTTCTTCTTCCTCTCGGCAATCTGCGTGGGCCTGGCGATGACGATCTTCGAATCGTCCATGAGCGCCAAGTACTTCCGGAAGCAGCTTGAGTTGCCCATCGTGCAGGAGCTGGGGCGGGTGCTGATCGTCGCGCTGACGGTGTACTCGATCCTCAAGTTCGAGGACCTGCTGCATCGCGGCATGTTGAGCAAGATCGTCAATCCGGGAGCAGACGCCTACGAGCGGAACATGCTGCTGCTGGAGTTGGGCATGGGCCTGGTGGTGCCGCTGATCATGCTGGCCTTCAAGAAGATCCGGACCACCGCGCAGGGCCTGTACTGGTCGGCCATCCTGGTGCTGCTCGGCTTCGTCACCAACCGGTTGAACGTCAGCATTACCGGCATGGAGACGGTCTCGGGCGTGCGCTACGTGCCGAAGTGGACGGAGTACGGCATCACGGCGGCGATGGTTGCGGCGGGGTTCTTCATTTTCGCAGTGGCAGCCAAGTATTTGCCGATCTTCGAGGAAGAACACCATGCAGCCGCAGCTCCGGCCGCAGCCGGCGAGCCGGCGCCAGCCGCGAAGGCGGCGGTGGCCAATGTTTCAGGCGACTGAGCAAACTCCGCGGGAGCCCATGGAAAGTGGGCTCCCGGGCAATCCGGGTCTGTTGGAGGGTGCCTTCGGTGGGGGCTACTGGCGCAATGTCCACCGCAGCCTGGGTGCCAAGCTGATCACGGTGCTGGTGGGGGCGCTGGCCGTCACCTTCGGTCTGCTGGGCTTTGCCAATGTCCGGCTGCACCGGCAGCACCTCGAAGGTGCGACGCTGAGCGCCGCCGAGCGGGTCAGCGACACGATCAAGCGCAGCACGCAGTACCACATGCTGCGCAACGATCGTGAAGCCATGTACCACATCATCCGCACGGTTGGGGTGGAGCCCGGCATCGTACGGGTGCGCATTTTCGATCGTGAAGGGCGGATCCGGTATTCCAGCGAGCCGTCAGAAATCAACCAGCAGGTGGATATGGGCGCCGAGGCGTGTTATGCGTGCCACGCGCAGGCGCAGCCGCTGGTCAAGCTGAATCGCCCCGACCGCTTCCGCATTTACAAGCCAAACGGGGCGCGTGTGCTCGGCGTCATCAACCCCATCGAGAACGAGCCCGGCTGTTCCAACGCGGCATGTCACGCCCATCCGCCGGAACAGCAGATCCTCGGCGTGCTCGACATCAATATGTCGCTGAAGACGGCCGATGCCAACCTGCACGAGACCAGCATGCAGATGGTGATCTACACGCTGGTGGCGATGGTGGGCATTTCGATCCTGAGCTGGCTGTTCGTGTGGCGTCTGGTTCACCGGCCGGTCAGGGCGCTGAAAGCCGGTACCAAGCAACTGACGGAAGGCGAACTGGGCTGGCAGATTCCCGTGGCGTCAAGTGACGAACTGGGGGAACTGGCGGAATCGTTCAACCTGATGAGCCTCAGGCTGCGCGACGCCAACGAGGAAGTTACCTCATGGGCGCGCACGCTGGAAGAGCGCGTTCAAGAGAAAACCAACGAATTACAGAAGGCGCACGAACACCTGCTCCAGGTGGAGAAGATGGCATCCATCGGCAAGCTGGCGGCGGTGGTGGCCCACGAGGTCAATAATCCGCTGTCCGGCATTCTGACCTACGCCAAGTTGATCAAGAAATGGATCGACAGCGGCGATCTGGAGCGTCGTCCGGAGCGGCTCGGCGAAGCACGCCAGTGCCTGGATATGGTGGAGGAGGAGAGCCGGCGCTGCGGCGACCTGGTGCGCAACCTGCTTACCTTCTCGCGCAGCGCGCCCATGAACCTGTCGTGGGTGGACCTGAACAAAGTGGTGGACCGTTGCCTCCGCCTGGTGCAGCACCAGTTGGAGCTTAACAGCATTCAGGCGCAACTTGACCTGGCGCCAGACCTGCCAATGGTGCACTGCGACAGCGCGCAGATCGAACAGGTCTTGCTGGCGCTGATCATGAACGCCAATGACGCCATGCCGCGCGGTGGAAACCTGTGGCTGCGCACGCGGTATCTGCCGAACAGCCGTCAGGTGGAATTGCAAGTGCGTGACGACGGCAGCGGTATCCCGCCGGAGATCCGTTCGAAGATCTTTGAGCCATTCATGACCACCAAAGAAACCGGCAAAGGCGTGGGGCTGGGATTGGCGATCAGCAAGACCATCATCGACCGCCATCAGGGACAGATCGAAGTCGAGTCCCAGGTGGGGCGTGGTACGTGCTTCTACATCTTCCTGCCTCTGGACACGGCGGCGGGAAGCGAGGAGCGCACCAAGGCGCAGCGTGCGGGGGAATGAACAGGGGCTCGCGCCGGCGCAGCAGGTGGCGGGCAACACCGGCCCGCCGGCGCCGGTCGCTCGCGCCAGGTCCTTTGGCCGCCAAAAGCAAGCGGCCTCAGGATGACAGCGTTGTGGGAGGAGAGTGAAGGTGAATCCGAGAGGCAAATTGCTCATCGTGGATGATGAGTTGAGCGTGCGCGATTCGCTGGGCAAATGGTTCCGCGAAGAAGGGTACGACATCGGCACGGCTGAGGGCGCGAGCGACGCGCTGACCCGAATGGCGGAACAGAAGTGGGACGTTGCCCTGGTGGACATCAAGATGCGCGGCACCGACGGCATCGAGTTGCAGCGCAAGATGCGCGAAATCGATCCGCAGCTCATCACCATCATCATGACTGGCTACGCGTCAGTGGATACCGCGGTGCAGGCGATGAAGAATGGCGCTTACGACTACCTGACCAAGCCGCTGGATCCCGACGAGGTGGCGCACAAGGTGAAAAAAGCGCTGGCCGAGCGCGCCACGCAGAAAGAAGTCGAGCGCCTGAAAGAGATGACCGAGGTGGCGCATCCGCCCGACCTCATTGGGCAGAGCCTGGCGATGAAGCGCGTGTTCGACGCAATCGAGACCGTCGGTCCGACGGATGCGACAGTGCTCATCACCGGCGAAAGCGGCACCGGCAAGGAGTTGGTGGCGCGCGCCATCCATGCGGCGAGTCCGCGGCGATACCATCCGCTGGTTGTGATCCACTGCGGCGCCTTGACCGAGACGTTGCTGGAAAGCGAACTGTTCGGCCACGAAAAGGGCGCATTCACCGGCGCACAGTACCGCAAAAAGGGCAAGTTCGAGATCGCTGAGGGGGGTACCGTCTTTCTCGACGAGATCGGGGACATCAGCCTGAAGACGCAAACCGACCTGCTGCGCGTGTTGCAGGAGCGGGAAATCGTGCGTGTCGGGGGCAACCAGCCCATTAAGGTGGATTTCCGTTGTGTGGCCGCAACCAACAAGAACTTCGACGAACTCATCGAGCAGGGCAAGTTCCGTCCCGACCTGTATTACCGGCTGAACGTCTTCCAGATCGAGTTGCCGTCGTTGCGCGAGCGCAAAGAGGACATTCCCCTGCTGGTGGACCATTTCATCCGCAAGTTCTCCAAGGAAATGAACAAGAAGATCACGCGGGTGGCGCCGGCGGCCATGTACGCATTGCAGTCTTATCCGTGGCCGGGCAATGTGCGTGAACTGGAGAACGCGGTGGAGCGCGCTATGGTGGTAGCACAGGAGCCCGAACTGCGCGAGCAGGACTTCATCCTGAAGCCGCGCAACGGAAGCAATCCCGAGGGACGCTCGCTGGAGGAGATCGAGAAGGCGCATATACTGCGCGTGCTGGAAGAGTGCGGCGGGAACCAGACGCGGGCGGCCGAGGTGCTCGATATCGACCGCGTCACCCTGCATAACAAGCTGAAGAAGTATGGTTGGAGCAAGACCACGGCCGAAGCGCGATGAACCTGCAGTTGCTAGCCATCGGCGAAATCGACCGCCGCCTGCTCGAGGACTTGCGCGCGCGTATGGGGCGTGTGTTCCGCGTGTCGTGTGAGCTACTGGAAAATAGCTTGAGTGTGGAGTTCGCCTTCCATCCGGAGCGGCGGCAATATTATTCGTCGGAGATCCTGGCGCGCATGCAAGCGTTCGTTGGCCCGCGCTCCTGGCGGGTGCTGGGGGTGGCGGCCGTGGATCTTTATATCCCCATTCTGACCTTTGTATTCGGCGAAGCGCAACTCGGCGGGCGGTGTGCGCTGGTCTCGACGCATCGTTTGCGGCAGGAGTTTTACGGTCTTCCCGCAGATCGCGGGATTCTGGGCGAAAGGCTGCTGAAAGAGGCGGTGCATGAACTCGGCCACACGCTGGAGCTCACGCATTGCGACGATTACGGCTGCGTAATGTCAGCCTCCCACTCGGTGGAATGGATTGACCTGAAAGAGCCGCACCTCTGCGCCGTCTGCCACAACCGCGTGCTGGCGAATACGGGGAATACGGCGACGTAGACCGTTGCCCGTTACCCGTTTCCTGTTTCCCGTTCTTCGTATTCGTTTTCCGTTCCCCGCTTTCCCTCTCCGGCATATAGGTGTCGCCAGAACCAGACGTGGATGCGAGCAGGACAACCATCGAACCACAGAAGACTCTGAGGTACAGAAAGACACGCGTCACTCGAAACACACAGGGGTGGGGGCGAAAGACGGAAAGCGGAGAACGGGGAACGGGGAACGGGAAGGTTCTATTCTGCTCCCGGCCTCAGAAGGATTCCAAGCAACAGCCAAATCAACAGACATGCTGATTTGGCGAGCCACCCATGTCCCCACAACCACGAGTAGGCCACGTACGCTGCGGCGAGAATAACCAGGAGACCAATCATCTTGACGACGGCGACGAACAAAAAGGCTGCGCCGTGACGCGGTAGCAGCAACCGCTCGCCGTCATCAAGTCGCGGCGTTTGCTCCGGATGGAAGGTATCACTGTGCCAATGCGCGGTGCTCATGAGGCGTGATCCGAAAAACGAACGAACCAGGAATCGTCTCTCTTTCTCTCTCTCTCTCGCTCTCTTAGAACCTAAGTAGCTGCCGCGGCGTTGCGTGCAGGGGCGCGCGACCGCGGATCCTGTCCCATTCTGGGAACGATGGCGCAGATGCCGGCGGAGGTGAGCTGTTTATGGCAAGGACGGCCTCGCTGGTCCGCTTTGACACTTACTATCGTTACGGCAAGCACTGCCGTAACCACGCGTGAGACTTTCCCTCGCGATGGCAGCGGTCGTAGAGTTGGCAATTGCAGGCCGTCTGCGGAGACGAGCTATGGCACAACAACTGCCGGAGAACGTGAAGGACCTTAAGCTGACAGAGATGTGCGCCACGCTGACGCGCCTCGAACGCCGGGAGTGGTGGCGGTGGAGCGTGGCGCTGTTAATCATGCTGGCGCTGACGCTGGGGGTCGTCTTGATCGCACCGTATGGAGCGGCCACCAACCTGGACCGCGCTACCCTGCACCGCGCGGTTTGGGGACTGCTGGGATTGGTGTTGCTGTTCGACGTGTTCGTCTTTCATCAGCAGATCGCCATCAGCCGCCTGCGCCGGGAACTGGCAAATCAGATCGCAACGGTGGCAACCATCGAAGCACTGGCGCCGCTGTCGCCCGGGGATGAAAGCGGCCGCCAGGAACGCCGGCGCGCGCCGCGCTTACCGCTAGATGAACTGCTGAAGCTCACGCGACCGTCGCGCGGCAAAGACGTGTACGGCCGTGTGCGCGATATCGGTGACAACGGATTGGGCGCCGTGGTCCCCGAAGAACTGGAAGTCGGCGAAGCGGTCACTCTAAAGTGTGATCTGCCGAACGCTCCCGGCTGGACGGTGCAGGCGGTCGTGCGTTACCGCCGCGGGTTTCATTACGGTTTTGAGTTCACGAATCTCTCCAGTGCAGATTGCGAGCGGCTCCGCGAGGCGATATCGGCCGCCGTAGTGCACGCCTGATCATTGCACCGGGGCATCCACCGTGCGACCCACCTCACTGGCAGACGTGACCCGACTCACAGCATTCCCGCCCGTGTAGTCCCATCGTGGAGAGTCGCGGCACAAGCCTATGACAGAAACGACGCAGATCGAGGCGAACGCTCACCACGCGGGACGTCTCCCCGGCAAAGGACTGGGCGTCTATCGGCAGGCGCGTATTCGCACGACGGTTGCCGCGGCCGCCGTGCTGCTGATCCCCTTCGTGGTTTTCTATTTCCTCCTGCACGAGCGGCTGTGGCGGTTCTCGCCCAACCTCCGGCATCCCATGCGCACATACCTGTTGGTTTGCATGGTGCTGGGAGTGGTGCTAGCGGTCGGCTTTGGACGCTTCGTTTCCGGCATCATCCTGAAGCTGGCGCGCGAGTTGGAGAAGACGCTGCGCGAAGTGGTGCAGCGCGAATACGAGCGCGACCAGGCGCAGGCGGAATTGATCAAGCGGCTGGAGGAAGAGCGTGAACTGGTTAAGGAAAAGCTCCAGTTCGAAGCGCAATTGGCGGAATATGAGAAATACGCGGCCCTGGCGCAACTGGCGCTGGGCGCAGCCCACGAGATCAACAATCCGCTGCTCGGGATCCTGTCGCACCTCGAACTCGAGTTGAAGGATGCCCACACTTCTGAGGAGCGCATCGAGATCGAGCAGTGCATCCAGGGCACAAAGCGCATTTCGTCCACCGTACAGGGACTGCTCAATTACGCCCGCCCCGGCCCGCTGCAATTGGCAAAACTCAATTTCGAGCGGCTGGTCAATGACACGTTTGCGTTCCTGTCGCACCAGCCGATGTTCCGCAACATACGGCTCGCAAAGCACATTGCGCCGGACTTGCCGTCGGTCACCGCGGATGCCAACCAGATTTCGCAGGTGCTGATGAACCTGCTGCTCAACTCGGCGCAAGCCATGCCGAACGGGGGCGTAATCACCGTCACCGCCGAAAAAATCAAGTTCGCCGAGCGCGTCCAAATCACAGTCAAGGACACCGGCGTGGGCATTCCCGCCGACATCCTGCCGCACGTTTTCGAGCCGTTTTTCACCACAAAGCGTGGCAAAGGGACCGGCCTGGGCCTGAGCATCAGCCAGGCTTACATTCGGAATCATTCGGGCGAGATCGAATGCGAGAGCGTGCCCAATCGCGGCACCACGGTGCGCATCGTGTTGCCGATTCGCCAGGAGGGAAAGAAGGTCGAGCGGGGGGAAGAAGTGATCGCATAACGTGCGCGAACCATGGCTTATTCCATCCTCATTGTCGATGATGAAGCGCTGACGCTGCGGACCATCAGCCGCGCGCTGCGCGACGAGGGTTTCGAAGTGTTCGTGGCCATGAGCGGTGAAGAGGCGGTGAAGATCTTCGCCGAGGAGAAGCCCGATCTCGCCATGCTCGATGTGGTGCTGCCCGGCATTGACGGAATCGAGGTGCTGCGCCAAATTAAGCGCATCAACCCCGGCACCGTGGTGGTGATGATGAGCGCCTACCACATGGTGGACCGCGCCGTCGAATCCATGAAGCTGGGCGCCTACGACTACCTGATCAAGCCCTTTCACATCGCCGACATGGTCAATACCATCCGCCATGCGAGCGAGATGCTGTCGCTGCGCGTGCGGGTACGCGACAACGTGGAATGGGCCAAGGGCCGGTATGGCTTCGATCGTGTCGTGACTGCCAGCCCGCGGGTGCGCCAGACGCTGGAGGTGGCGCGCAAGGCCGCTGAGTCGGACAAGACCACGATTTTGATCCTGGGCGAAAGCGGCACCGGTAAAGGGGTGCTAGCCAAAGCAATTCACTACAATTCGCCGCGCGCCGCCATGCCGCTGTTGGAGCTGAATTGCGCAGCACTGCCGGACACGCTGCTGGAAAGCGAACTGTTTGGCTACGAACCGGGCGCGTTCACCGACGCGCGCCGCCGCAAAGAGGGCCTGCTGGAGAAAGCGGACAAGGGAACTCTGTTCCTCGATGAAATCGCCAACATGTCGCCCAACGTGCAGGCCAAGCTGCTGCGGGTACTGGAAGAAGGCACGTTCATGCGGCTGGGGGGCACGCGCGCCCTGAAGGTGGACGTGCGCCTGATCGCCGCAACCAACGCCGACCTAAAAAAACTGGTCGCACAAGGACAGTTCCGCGAAGACCTGTTCTACCGGCTCAACGTCGTGCCTATTTATCTCCGGCCGTTACGCGAGCGCCAGGAAGACATCCTGCCGCTAGCCCTCGACCTGATGCAGAAGTACAACCGCGACCTCAAGAAGAACTTTACCGGGTTCACCCCCGCGGCGGCCGAGTTGCTGACGCGCTATCCGTGGCCGGGCAACATTCGCGAACTGCGCAATGTAGTGGAGCGCACGATGATTCTGGCGCCGGAGGGCGACATTGACGCCGTTTCCCTGCCGGAAGAAATCCGCGACTACGAGGCCGCGGTCGCCAGTGCCGACGGTGCGCTCGAATCGCTGCCGACCGGCCGCCAATTCGTCAGTTTGCGCGAACTGGAGGAGCGCTACATCAACGAAGTTCTCGTCGCATGCCACTGGAACAAGGCACAGGCGGCGCGGATCCTCGGAATCCATCCCACGTCCATTCTGCGCAGGTTGAAGAAACACGAGGAAGAAAAAGAGGATGCCGCCGGGGCATAGCTCACGAAGCGCCGAAACCGCCCGTATCGGAAGTAAATCCACAATCCCAGCACGGTAGCAAACAGCAGGAGAGAAAACACCAAGTTCAAGCGGTGCTCAAGACGGTGGAGGCCGAATTGAACACCGAACTCATGGCGCCCATCAGCGCCGCCAGCAGCGCGGCGATCATCACTCCAACCAGGCCGGCCGGCCAAGAGGTATCGCCCGGAGCAGTTACGCGGGTGACACCGTGCGCTCTCGCTCAAGCGACTCGATGGTGGCACGCAGCCAGCTCCTCACCGCCTCTTCCAACCGGACCTGATCGCCCTCAAGGGAGCAGATCGTCTGGCCCCCAGGCCCGAGGGGAATGTGGTGGCAGGGCACCTCCTGCGTGCGAGCTTCGGCGGGAACGAAGTCCACCAGCAGACAGTCGCTGCACGGGTGGGGTCGGTCGGGGTCATTGAAGTTCAGGCAGGATGGCGAGTCCTGGAGCATCGAAGTCGGTTTCCAGGGGGTACGCACCGAGCGCCCATAGCCGCCCTGTTCGAGGAAATCCAACTCAAACTTCAGGATTTCCATGATGTCGCGCGTATCTCGGGGCATGGGCGCCTCCACTCCTCTGGTCCGGCTCTGTTACGCTTTCATTCTCGGGCGGACGTGTCACTACCGTCTGTGACTGGTATCACGTGGCCTTGTGAGCCCGATTGCCCTGATGCAGTGAAGTTCACATGCAACGTTACCGACCGGGGGCTGCATCACTGTTTCTGCGGCAGGATCCCTCGTTGCGACACCCCAGGGGGATGCGCATACGTCGCGCTTCGACGCTTACCGAGGGCAGAGGGGCCTCGGGCATGGCAAATTCAATTCGGCGCATAGGGGTTGTACTCTTCCAGCTCGGCGGGCCAGACACCCTGGAAGCGATTCAGCCCTTTCTCTTCAACCTGTTCTGCGATCCCGACATCATCGATTTCCCGTGCGCCGGCCTCGCCCGCGAACCGCTGGCGCGGTTGATTGCCGCCACCCGCGCGAAGAAGGTGCGTCGCCACTATGCTGAGATCGGCGGCGGCTCTCCCATTCGCCGCCTGACCGAACAGCAAGCGGCGGCACTGCAGCACAAGCTGGTGCGCTCAGGTCTGGATGTCCGCTGCTTCGTTGCCATGCGCTACTGGCATCCGTTCACCAGTGAAGCGATCGCTCGCCTGCACGCGGCTGCATGCGACGAGGTAGTCCTGCTCCCGATGTACCCGCAATACTCGACCACCACGACGGGAAGCAGCTTGAACGAATGGCAGCGCCGGTTTCCGCACGAGGTCCCGGTACACCTGATCGCGAGCTTCCACGATCACCCGCTGTACGTGCAATCAGTAGTCGAGAAGATAGATGAAGTGCTGGCCCGCTTCCCCGAGCCGGGGCGACCGACAATTCTGTTCAGCGCGCACAGCGTACCGCAGGCGGTCATCGCGCGTGGCGATCCTTATCAGCGCCAGACAGAGGAGACCGTGCGGCTGGTCATGCAGCAAGGCAGATGGCCGAACCGTTATCGCCTCTGCTACCAGAGCAAAGTGGGCACGAGCAAATGGCTCCAGCCGGCGTTGCGCCAGGGTCTGCGCGAGCTTGCCACCGAGCGGGTCACGGATGTATGCGTCGTTCCCATTTCCTTTGTCTCGGACCATGTGGAAACGCTCGGCGAAATCGATCATGACGCGCGCGAGTTGGCTGGGGCACTCGGCATTGCACGCTTCGAACTGACCCCGGGCTTGAACGATTCCCCGACCTTTATCAGTGCCCTCGCGGAGATGGTGAGAAGCGCACTGCTGGTGAGCGAGAATTCCGGCTGGCAGCCCACAACCAACGACATTGCCGCCGCACAAAGCGTGGCGGCCGATTAGCGCAACGAATGTCAGAGGTAACGATGTCTGATTCGCAAACGGAAGCCTCCAAGACCGCCGGAACCCAGGCGCCGGTGGTGTCACGCGGCACGGAAGCCAACAAGTACGTGGGCACGCCCGCGGTGGGCACGTCCAAAGCGGCTCCTGCTGCGGGGATCGGAACGGTGGGGCCGGAGAACACTCCGCTCAACCAGCAGCGCCGCCGGTTCGTGTGGACTGCCGTGGGCGCGTTCCTGGCGGCCTGGTTTCTGGCCTTTCTGCGCTTCTTCCTGCCCCGCACGCTCTTTGAGCCCGCCACTGCGTTCAAAATCGGATATCCGTCGGACTATGGTCTCGGCGTTGATACCAAGTGGCAGCAGAAATACCGCATATGGGTGGACCGCACTCCCGACCGCCTGTTTGTGATCTACGCACGTTGTACTCACCTGGGCTGCACGCCCGACTGGAAAGAGAGCGAAAGCAAGTTCAAGTGCCCGTGTCACGGTAGCGGCTACGACATCGAAGGCATCAACTTCGAGGGCCCCGCGCCCCGCCCCATGGACCGCGCGCATGTGGAATTGGCGCCCGATGGGCAGATCCTCGTGGATGTATCCAGGCTCTACCAATGGCCGAAAGGGCAGCCAAGCCAGTTTGAGCAAGAGGGAGCGTTTCTGCGCGTGTAGCTCCCGCCTTGGCAGATAAGAGGAGACCATGGCCGAAGAGAATTCCAACGGCAAGAACGGCCGGGTGGGTATTGTAGAGCGCGTGAAGATCGCCATCAAAAGCGATGTTCACTCGCTCAAGACCGACCTGCCAGCAAAGGCCAAGGAGCAGGTGGAGCATCTCAAAGACCCCACCAAGACTCAGGTCTATACCTCCATCTTCCGCCACAAGCATGACGACACGCCGCGCAACCGGGCGCTCGGCGTGTTGTCCAATGTGTTTCTTCACCTGCATCCCGCCAAGGTCAACCGCGACGCGGTGCGCTACAGCTTCACCTGGGGAATGGGTGGGATCACCTTTTACCTGTTCATCGTGCTCACCTTCACGGGCGTGCTGCTGATGTTTTACTACCACCCAACGAAGATCCAGGCGTTCCGCGACATCCTGTATCTGGAGCACGATGTCCCCTTCGGCAAGCTGCTGCGGAACATGCACCGCTGGGCGGCGCACCTGATGGTGATCACCGTCTGGCTGCACATGTTTCGTGTTTTCCTGACGGGTTCGTACAAGAAGCCTCGCGAGTTCAACTGGAACGTGGGCGTGATCCTGCTGGTGCTCACGTTACTGCTGTCATTCACCGGCTATCTGCTGCCGGACGACCAGCTTGGCTTCTGGGCGGTCACCGTGGGCACGAACATGGCGCGCGCCACCCCGCTGCTGGGGCACGAAGGGCCGTTCGGCCCGGAACTCGGCATGACGCCCTACAACGACGTTCGCTTTGGCTTGTTAGGCGGCTCTATCGTGGACGCCAACGCCCTGCTTCGCTCCTATATATGGCATTGCATTGGCATCCCGATAATCGCCGCCGTTTTCATGATTGTGCATTTCTGGCGGGTACGGAAGGACGGTGGCATTTCCGGACCGGCGCCGGTGATGCTCGAATCCGAGGCCGATAAACCGCGGCGCGGTGCAAAAGCAGCCGGCGAGTAGACGAGAGTAGTTATGGATTGGCGACAACTTTGGGAAATCGCTTCGGCGCCCGACAATGTTCCCATCGTGGCTTTGATTCCGCTGCTGGCCTTCTACATTTATCTGGCGTGGAGACAGGCGCGCGCCACCGACCAGCTTATTACGGAACTGGAGACCAATCCGGCGCTGGCCAAGACACATCATCGCAAGATTTGGCCCTTCCAACCAGGATGGGCAAAGGAAGTTCACGTCTGGCCCTTCCTGCTGCGGATTGAGTTCCTCGCCGCCATCATCGTCACCGTCGTGCTGATGATTTGGTCCATCACGCTGAACGCGCCGCTGGAAGAGCCCGCCAATCCCAATCTGACCATGAACCCGGCGAAGGCGCCGTGGTACTTCCTCGGCTTGCAGGAAATGCTGGTTTACTTCGACCCGTGGATCGCCGGGGTGCTCATGCCGACGCTGATCATCATCGGGCTGATGGTGATTCCCTACATTGATCCCAACCCGCTCGGCAGTGGGTATTACACCTGGAAGCAGCGCCGCTTCGCCATCGCGACCTTTGCCTTTGGCTTTATTGTCCTGTGGGTCTCGATGATCATCATCGGGACGTTCATCCGCGGCCCAGGTTGGCAGTGGTTCTGGCCAGGGCAGACGTGGGACCACAACCGGCTGATCTACGAGGTCAACCGCGACCTGCCCGACATTTTCGGCATAACCTCCAATCTGGCCAAAGGGATTTTCGGCGCTATCGTGGTCGGCGGCCACTACCTAGCAGGCGGATTCATCGTGCACGCCCTGTTCCGCCGGTATAAGCGCAAGGAGTACGAGCGCATGAGCCTGCTCCAGTACTCCATCATGATGTTCTTCCTGCTGACCATGCTTGGCTTGCCGGCCAAGGTGCTTTTGCGTTTGCTGTGGCACATCAAGTACGTGTGGATTACGCCCTGGTTCAACGTGTAGTGGGAGGATTCGGTGCCCGGACAGCCAATCCCCGAGAATGATCCCGTAGTCAGCAAGTCGTACGCGCCGCATTATGCCGTCGCCATGGTTCTTCTGATTGCCAGCCTGTTCTGGGCGCTGTGGGACGAAGCTTACGGACAGCGGCCCTGGAAGGCGTTCCAGCGGGAGTGGAAGCAACGCTACCCGGCGTTCCTCGGCACCGCCGAGACGAACGCCATCAAAGCCCGAAAAGAATTGGAGTCCAATCCGGATTACCAGCGACTGCGCCAGGCATACGAACAGGCTTCGCAGGCAGCCAAGCCCCGCCGCGAAGAAATCCAGAAACAGCTTACGGCGCTGAACGCGAAGATCCTTGCGGTGCAGGGCGTGTTCACCGATCGCCGCGCTTACGTCAACGCACTTACGTATGAGATGGAGACGGAGAGCAGTCCGTCGGGCAAGAAGAATACGCAGGAGGAACTTGAGAAGTACAAGCTAAGGAAAGCAACGGTCAAGTATCCCGACGGTCAGAAAGCCGACTACAACTACCAGCAACTGGAAACGACCTATGATGCGCTGAGGGAAGAGCGCACCAAGCTCAGCGCGGAATTGGCCGAGCTTCTGAAGCCGGTCACCGCAGCCAGCGCCAAGCTAGAGGAGTTTGTTTCCGCGCACCTGGTGGGTCTGAATCCCGAGCAGATTGACGGGTTACGCAAGAAGACCCACGAATGGCAACCGCAGATTCTCCAGATCAATGTGGCCGAAGGCAATATTGTGGACCGTTGTGAATCGTGCCACATGGGCATCCGCGAGCCCTTGCCGATCACCGCGGCCGCGATGACGCCGAAGGGGCAGAAAGAACCCGATGAATACGCACGCGCCTTCGTGAGCCACCCCGAGCCGGCGCTGCTGAAGACGCACGATCCTGAGAAGTTTGGCTGTTCGCCGTGTCACCAGGGCAACGGCCGCGCCATAACCAGCGTGAAAAAGGCCCACGGGAAATACAAGCACTGGCTGTGGCCGCTCTTCTCCAAAGCAAACGTCGAGGCCGGATGCCAGACCTGTCACGCGGCCGACATGGTGTTGGTCAGCGGCGACGTGGGATGGACCCTCAGCGAAGGCAAGGACCTGTTTCGCCAGCGCGGCTGTAACGGCTGCCATCGCTACGAGGGCTACGATAAGGAGCCTGAGGAACTGGCTTCCATCACTCAGCAGATCAAGCAATTCGAACAGCAGAAGAGTGAAAACCTGAAAGAGGCCGACCACCTGATGAAGCAGGCCGACGCCGCCGAAACCAACGAAGAAGCCAACCGGCTGAACCAAAAAGCCGTCGCCCTGCGCGTCGCCAACAGCAACATTGACGGGCAGCTCCAGCAACTCGACTTTCGTTCGCACAGCCTGATGCAGGACATCAAGAAGATCGGCCCGAACCTGAAAGACGTCCGCCTGAAGCTCAACAAGAACTGGATTCCGGTGTGGTTGAAAAGGCCAACGGATTTCCGTCCGACCACCAAGATGCCCAACTTCCGGCTCAACGACGAGCAGATTCGGGCGATCTCCGCCTATCTGTGGCAAGCAGGATTGACCGGTCCCCTGCCGAAGCAGAAGCCGGGGAACGCGGCGCGCGGCAAGGAACTGTTTGAAACGCGCGGCTGCATGGCGTGCCATTCGATGGGTGAGGGCGAGCTGCAGGAAGGCGGCACCTTTGCCGCGAACCTCACGCGCGTTGGCGAAAAGGCAAACTACGACTACCTGGTGCGCTGGATACACAATGCCCGCGAGCGCACCCGTCCTTATTGTCCACACGAGAAGAAGGACATTGGCCCGGAAGATTACGCGAAGAAGGGCCTGCCGTATGTGTTCGATCTCGAGCACAGCCAGTGTCCGAATGACGGCCACGAACTCCAGGTCCAGAACATGACGGTGATGCCGAGCCTGCGCCTGACCGTGCAGGATGCGCAAGACATCGCCACCTACCTGATAGGGCAGAAGAAGAAAGAGCCTGCCGCTTATGCCGACGCTTCGTTCATGGAAGATCCCAAGCTGAAGGACGAAGGCAAGCGGTGGATCCGCCATTTCGGCTGCGCCGGTTGCCACGAAATCGCCGGTCTGGAGGACGAAGGGCGCATCGGAACGGAACTCACGACCGAGGGCAGCAAGCCGATCGAGCGTCTCGATTTCGCACTCTTTACCGAGGTTGCAAAGCGCGGCGGCAAGGAGCCGATTACCGATCCGGAAAATTTGAAGCGGCTGCCTGATGGGCCGGCGAAAGGTCCCTGGTACGACCAGAAAGGCTTCTTCGAGCACAAACTCGCCCAACCCGATGTTTACGACCTGGGCAAAGTGAAATCGGAAACCGAGAAGCTTCGCATGCCCAACGTCCACCTGAGCAAGGAGGAAGTTAGGGCGCTGACCACGTTCCTGCTGGGCAGCCAGGAAACATCGCTACCCGCGAGTTATCAATACAAACCGGCCGATTCGCGCCGCGACATCCAAGAGGGCTGGTGGATAGTCAAGAAATACAATTGCATGGGATGCCACCAGTTCATCCCCGGCCAGAAGACGGCGCTCATGGGCCTGAAGCGCTACCAGGACGCGCAGGAGCAGTTGCCCCCGCAGCTTCTGACCGAAGGCGCGCGCGTGGATCCCGAATGGTTGCGGCGTTTCCTTGCTAATCCAGCGCTGAGTGACACGGATACCAACCGCAACGGCGTGCGGCCATATCTCGCGGTGCGCATGCCGAGTTTCTCGTTTTCGGATGGCGAGCTGCGGAAGCTGGTGCGCTTCTTCCAGGCATTGTCGCAGCAGCCAATACCGTACATCCCGCAGCCGGCGCCAACGTTGTCGGCAAGGGAAATGGAGATGGCGCGCAGCCTGTTCTCCAGCGTCGCCGCGCCATGCCTGACGTGCCATGCCACCGGCGATCCGCAGCACGACAAAACGGCAACAGCGCCGAATTTCCTGCTGGCTAAGGGACGGCTCAAGCCGGACTGGGTAGAACGCTGGATGCTCGATCCGCAAGCGATCAGCCCAGGGACGTCTATGCCTTCCGGCTTATTCAAGCGGGTCAACGACCAGTGGGTCTTTGCCGGGCCGACACCACCATCGTTTGAGGGCTACGACAAAGATCACAGCAAGCTGTTGACGGATTACATCTTCCAGTTGACACCGGAGGAGCAGCGGCGCGTCGGCGGCCGGGCAAGCGCGGCAATTCAGCCGGTGCCAAGTCACGGTGTAACGCGTGCGGCTTCGGCTATGCGCCGCTCCACCGGCTCGCGATAGGACGAAAAGGTAATTACACGATCTTGAAAGCTTGAAAGGGGCACAACCAGTATGAAAGCCAAGGCGTGGCTAGCAATCTTGGGACTCTGCCTGCTTGCGCTCGCGCTCTTGATGGGCTGCAGCAAGAAGGAGAGCACCGAACAAGCATCCAATGCAGCAGAAAGAGCGGCTCCGGCAGCTCCGGCCACTCCTATTGATCCGGCCACCGCCGCCGTAGTGACCGGAAACGTGAAGTTTGACGGCACACCGCCCAAGCCGCAGAAGCTCGACATGAGCCAGGATGCCGCCTGCAAGGGTACCAACACGACTGAGACCATCGTTGCGGACGGTGGCAAGCTGGCCAATGTGTTCGTATACGTAAAGGACGGGCTTGGCGACCGCAATTTCGAGGCGCCGAAAGAACCGGCAGCCATTCACCAGGAGAACTGCCGGTACCATCCCCACGTGCTCGGCCTGATGACCGGTCAGGAGATACAAATCTTCAACGACGATCCGACCACGCATAACATTCATCCCACCCCCAAGGACAACCGCGAGTGGAACGAATCGCAAGCGCCGAAATCGCCGCCGATCAACAAGAGCTTCGCCCGCGAGGAAATCATGTTGCCGGTCAGGTGCAATCAGCACCCCTGGATGAAGATGTACCTCAACGTGGTGAAGCACCCGTTCTTCGCGGTAACCGACAAGGACGGCAAGTTCGAGATCAAGGGCCTGCCGCCGGGTAACTACACGCTGGCGTTTGTCCACGAACGACTCGGGGAGCAGACCCAGTCGGTCGCGTTGGCGGCAAAGGATACGAAGACAGTGGATGTCAGTTTTAAACAGTAGCTTTCAAGCGCCGCAGACAGCAAGTGGAGCGGAGCGGCCGGTTCGCCCAGCGGCGGCAGATGAGTCGGCGCGCGGCGACCAAGCCGCGCGCGGCCTGGGTTCGGTGGTGATCTTGGTGCTCTCAATCGTACTCGGGTTGATCCCCCTGGTCGGGATTGGATGGATCATCTGGAGCGGCTGGCTGTCCACGGTTGACGGCCTGTTCATGGGCCTTATCCTGCTGACCTTGTCCGGGATCCTGCTGATCAACCCTCTTTGGGAAGCTCGCAAATACTGGAACCGCCGCAAGAAGGCCGCAAGACCCAAGGCGAAACAGACCACTGCCACCTGATTGCGGCGGGCATAAATGGCATTGGTAAACCTAAAGATTGACGTATCGGGCACTGTGGGCGATGAGGTGTGGGGCCAGATCCGCCACTTCGACCAGATCGAAAGCGCCAGCTTTGGCGCGCGATTCGGAACTGGCGGCTGCAATCACCCGCCGCACGCTGCGCATTCGCCGGGCGAGTGGATCGGCGCGCAAATCCGGCTGCAAACGCCGCTGCTGGCGCAATACGCCGTTTCGCATTACCTCAAACAAAACCGCGTGCTCGACGCGGACGTCACGGATTAACCATGCAAACCTCCTCTGTCCAGGTAACCGGCGCTGCAAGCCCAGCCAATCCGCGGCATGGTCTGTCGGCCCGCAACCGCATGCTGTTTTTTTTGACCGCCTGGCTGATCGTGCTGATGCCGATGCTGTTCTGGTGGAACACCTGGTTCGGCCGGACTTTGTCCGATAAGCAACTGAATAAGTATCTGCACGACGACGCCCACCCGCGCCACATCCAACATGCGCTCGTGCAGCTCGGCGAGCGGATGGCGCGCCGCGACCGCAACATAGTCCAGTGGTATCCGGCGATCGCCCAGTTGGGGACGTACAGGGTCGAGGAAATCCGTAACACCGCCGCGTGGGTCATGGGCCAGGACACCTCGTCCCCTGAGTTCCATCAGACTCTGCTGAATATGCTCAACGACAACTCGCCTGCTGTGCGAGGCAATGCTGCGCTGGCGCTCGTCCGCTTTGGTGACGCCGCCGGACGACCACACATCGTGGCATTACTCCAGCCGGCTACAGTGGTAGCGCCAGAGTCAGGCAAGTTGGCCGATGCCGCTCTCCCCGGGACTTTGATCCATCAGGGTGGAGTGCTTGCCAAGTTGCACGCTGAAGATCAAACGATCACGGTTCGCTCGCCGATCACTGGACGTCTGCGCTCACTCTCCGCTTCCAAAGGGCAAGCCGTGAACGCTGGCAGCGAAATCGCCGTTGTCGATCCGGGTACCGAGCAGGTGTGGGAGGCGCTGCGCGCGCTGGTCGTCGTTGGGCAGCCGGACGACTTGCCTGCCATCTCGCGATACCAGCGCGAACTGCCCGGCATCCCCGATCATGTGCGCCGGCAGGCGGCAGAGACGGAGAGGGCGATTCGCCAGCGGAACCAATAGCAGTTTGCACGGCGGGACGCTACAGCCTTGCGTCAATCATCATCATGGCAAATAGCAAAGGCAGGTAGATCACGCTGGCTTGCAGCACACGCCGCGCCAGATGTTTGGACCTTGCATCCTGCGGCGTCAGTTTGCTCATCGCCAATTGCCATCCGACAACGAAGAACGCCGCGCCCAGCACAAGGGCTGCAACCAGGTACGCGCGGCCGGCGATACCGAGCACATAAACAGCGACGGTCATCAGTAGCAACGCACCGAGATACAGGACGATCTCGCGCGCGGTCGAACGGCCATCGCCATCCGCCACCGGCAACATGCGGATCCCGGCGCGCTCGTAATCTTCGCGATAGAGCCACGCGATCGAGTGAAAGTGCGGGAACTGCCAGCAGAACACGATGCCGAACAGCAGCAACGCCTCCCATTCGACTCTGCGCACCGCCGCCCAACCGAGCAGCGGTGGCATGGCGCCGGGAAATGCGCCGACAAATGTACAAATCGGGTGCACGCGCTTGAGGGGCGTATAGGCCGCAAGATACGTCACGGAAGTGGCAAAGGTCAGCGCCGCAGCAAGCCAGCTCGTCGTGAGCCACATGTACAAGCTGCCGCCCAGCACCAACGCCACACCGATGCAAAGTCCGTGCGCCAGGCCCATTCGCCCCGTCACCAGGGGGCGAATGGCCGTGCGTCGCATCAGCCTATCCAAGTCGCGCTCCATCACTTCGTTGAGGGCGGCCGTTCCCCCGGCGACCAAGGCAATGCCGGCGAGCGCGTGCATCATCGTCCAGGAGATGGAAGGGACGCCAGACTTTCTCGCTCCCAGGTAGAATCCGCACCACGCCGTCATCACAATCAGCGTGGTCACCCGTGCCTTCACCAGCTCGGAATAATCCCGCAGCCGAAGCCTAAAGTTTGCGCGGAGAGTTACTAGGGTCGGAGTCGCTATGCTCATCGTTCGGCCTTCGCCATCAAATCGGCATCACTCCGACTTCTTTCTCGACCTCGCCGGTATCCACCATGACAATTGCGTCCCACGGGCAGCCGTCGAGAAAACATCCATCCGGGCCTTTGCTGATGCACTTCTTGCAGCCAATGCAGAGGATGGGATCCACCTGAATGCGGCCGAACGGCGGGTTATCTTCGTCCGGCACCCAGAACATGCAGTCTTCGACGGGGCAGTATTCGACGCACGCGGGCGAACCGGCGCAACCGGTGCAGCATTCGGTGATCACTGCCAGTTCCTTTGGCTTCTTCTTGCGCGGGGTGGTGATGCCTTTGGATTTTGGCTCGAACTTCAGCTCGTCGGGCACCAGTCCCGCAGCTTTCTGGCTGGCTGGCTGCGCACACATAATGAGAACTATTCCTCCTCCGTCGGCACCGGCATTTCGTCGCCGTCGCGGTCGCGCTTCTTGCTGTAGCTGAATGCCAGCCCCACGCCAACCGTCATGAAAGCCACCGGCGGAGCCAGCAGCACCAACACACCGCGATTGATGGCGCGCTGGCCTTGTTTACCCGATGCCGCGGCGCTGCTGATGCACATGGCACAGCCCTGCGCCCATGCAGGTACCGCCGAGAGCATCAGCATTAACAGCAGCGTGGCCAATCGCAATTTCATCGGGCACTGACTCCCAGGCTGAGCAGACGGAACGCGTCCGGCAGAAAGAACAGCATCAGGCACAGGCACACCACCAGCGAGGCCATGGTAAGCCAACGCATGCGCGACAGTTCGTACTTCATGTGCATGAAATAGGCGATGATCAGGCCGGCTTTCAGAATGGAAAGCCCCATGAGCAGCGAAAGCATGCGTATCGGCGGCAGATGCTGGTACGCCAGGTAAACCTCAATGGCCGTTAAAAGGAGCAGCGTGCCCCACACATAGAAGAACGGAGTCGCGCGATGGTGACGGTGTTGTTCGGCAACCTGTGCTTCGAGCGTAGCTTGAATCGCTTCCATCCCCGGCTCCTTACACGATCCTGGCAGACATCAGGTACACCAGCGGGAAAATGAACATCCACACCAGGTCCACGAAGTGCCAGTAAAGTCCCGCGACTTCAACGTCGCCTGAGCTGTACCGCTTCGGTTTCAGCCAAACGATCATTCCAGCAATCACCGCACCCGGCAGCAGCACGTGGGCGCCGTAGTGGAACGGGTTATATACGGGCGTGGCCAGCCATGCCAGCAGCCACAGGCCGAGCAGGATGGGGACAAACTTCCGCCCCAGCGCGATGACCCCCAGGTAGATCACGCCGATAGTCACGTGCAGCATGTGCATGCCGGTCAGGCCGAAGAATGTGGCCGGGAACTGCGGCACGGTCTGTGCGATATTGGCAAGCTCCTCGGCGACTTTGTGTCCCGGGACCTCGGGAAAAACAGGCAGCGTCAGGCCCTCGGCGATCAGGGTGCTCCACTCCAGTCCGTGCAGCACAATGAATGCGGTTCCGCACGCCATGGTGGCCAGCAGATAGATCCGCTGCATTTTCCCATTGCGCTGTACGGCGGCCCGGACGGCGAGCACCATGGTCAACGAACTGGTCAGCAGGAACGCCGTCATGACCGTTGCAGTCACTATGCTCTGGGAGTGGAATGGCGTGGGCCAGTTAGGGATCGAGATTCGACCGTAGGTGTAGGCGAACAGCAGCGCCCCGAACGTCAGCGAGTCGGAGAGCAGGAACAGCCACATCCCGATCTTCTTGGAATAGGTGCCAAACAACGATGGCTCGTAAACTTCCACCGTTCCGTGTTGCACCGCAATGTCAGCCATCGTTTAACTTCTCCCCGTGCCCTATCTCGCCACCTGCAAGAGCACAAAGATGTAAATCCATAGCGCGGCCATGAAGTGCCAGTACCAGGCGGTGGTGTCCACCACAATTAATCGTGACTCGATAGACTTGCCGAGCGCAGACATCGCCACCGCATACAGCAGCGCAGCCAATCCACCTGCCAGGTGAACGGCATGACTGACGGTCAACAGGTACACGAACGAACTGCTCGGAGTCGTCGCCAAGTAAAAGCCGCGATGCGCCAACTCGCGCCAGGCGATGGACTGCCCTCCGAGAAAAGCCAGGCCGAGACCTGCCGTGGTTCCGAGCCATGGAAATGCGCGTTCATCGCCCAGGACCACACCGGGAATCCGTCCGATGCCGGCCAGTGCCACCTGCTTCGCAATGTGCCGGCGCGCCATTTCCATGCTGACGCTGCTGATCACCAGCAAGGCAGTATTCACAAGCAGGATGCCGATGGGCAGACTGACCGCCATCCAGTCGCGAACGTATGTGCCGGAGCGGTCATCCAGCACGGGCAGGCCTTGCCGCACGATGTAGGCGCTGGTGAATGCCACAAACAGCATGAGTATCGGCGTAAGCGCGACCGCCATACCCAGGCGCGCGCGCCGCAAGCGGCCTCCGTAATCCGCAGCGACGGGGCGGTTGAACCCGCCGCCGTCGCCGCCTCGACCAACCGCAACTGCCGGAGGCGAAACAGGCATATTCACCCTAGTGTGATGTCACCGTCACAGGATCAGTCTGCATGACGTAATCCCGCGGCGCACCGGGCACGCTGTATTCGTACGGCCCATGACTGACCATCGGTGTGTGGCCGCCAAAATTATCGTGTGGCGGCGGCGTCGCGGTCGTCCATTCCAGCGTCGTCGCTTCCCAGGGGTTGTCGCTGGCCCTTCTTCCCTTCTTCATGCTCCAAAACAGGTTGAACAGGAAGACGAACTGAATGCCAATGGTGACGAATGCCGCATAGGTCATGAACGTCTGCAACGGCAGGAGGTCGTGCAGATACTTGAGTTCGGTAAGCTGCGAGTAGCGCCGCGGGTGCGCCGCCAACCCCAGGTAGTGCATCGGCATGAAGATCGCGTAGGTGCCGATGAACGTGACCCAGAAGTGCAGGCGCCCGAGCTTTTCGCTCATCATGCGGCCGAACATCTTCGGAAACCAGTAATAGGTCGCCGCAAAAATGCCGAAGATCGCCGCCACACCCATGATCAGGTGGAAATGCCCGACCACGAAATACGTGTCGTGCAGCGGAATATCGAGCGGGGGTTGCGCCAGGAAAGGCCCGCTCAGCCCGCCGGAGACAAACAGCGACACGAAGCCGATAGCGAACAGCATTGGCGTGTGGAAACGGATGCGTGCGCCGTACATCGTTCCCAGCCAGTTGAAGGTCTTGATCGCCGAAGGCACGCCGATCGCCATGGTCATCAGCGAGAACGCAAAGGCCGAATATGGGCTCATCCCGCTCATGAACATGTGGTGGCCCCACACCATGAACCCGAGCAGGCCGATGGCCAGCATGGCGTAAACCATCGCGCGATAGCCGAAGATGGGCTTGCGGGAGAACGTCGAGAGTACCTGCGAAGCGACACCCATGCCCGGCAGAATGGCAATGTAGACCTCCGGGTGTCCAAAGAACCAGAATAGGTGCTGCCACAGCAGTGGCGATCCGCCTTTGTGCCCCATGACCTGGCCGTTCACTACCACCAGCGGAACATAGAAGCTCGTCCCCAGGTTCCGGTCGAGCAGCAGAAGAATTCCCGCGGAGAGCAGGACGCCGAACGCCAGCAGGCCGAGAATGGCAGTGATGAACCACGACCACACGGTCAACGGCAGGCGCGTCAGGGTCATGCCCCGGGCGCGCATATCCAGCGTGGTGGTGATGAAGTTCAGGGCCCCCATCAGCGAGGCAATGCAGAACAAGGCAATGCTGGTCACCCACAGGTCAGCGCCCAAGTGCTCGCCGGGTCCTGCCGCGGGCACTGCGCTTAGCGGCGGATAGCCGGTCCATCCGTGCAGGGGAGCGCCGCCGCTAACGAAAAAAGCCGCCAGCAGCACCAGAAAGGCAAGGAACGTGGTCCAGAACGACAGCATGTTCAGGACGGGAAAGGCCATGTCGGGAGCGCCGATCTGGAGCGGCAGAAAGTAGTTGCCGAATCCGCCCTGCGGCGCCGTAGTGAGCACGAAGAACACCATGATGGTGCCGTGCATAGTGAGCAGGGCGAGGTAAGTTTCCGGCTTGATTTCGCCGAAGAGCGGCACATTCGCGCCCGGCCAGATCAGGTTGATGCGCATTAGCACTGACAGGAACATGCCGATAAACACGGCGGCCAGAGCCAGAAAGTAATACTGAAGTCCGATCACCTTGTGGTCGGTGCTGAAAATGTATTTACGCACGAACCCGCTTGGGGCCGCGTGCGCATGCGGGGCAGCCGTCGTCGCCATCTCTATTGTTTCTCCGCTTCCCTGGACGCCAGCCACTTATCGAAGTCCTCCTGGCTGACGACTTTCAGCGTGCCGTGCATCTTGTAGTGACCCAGGCCGCAAAGCTCGGCACAGGCAATCTCGTAGTCGCCGATCTCGGTGGGCGTGAAATGCATGCGGACCGCGAGGCCGGGGACCGCATCCTGCTTGAAACGCATCGAGGGCACGAAGAAACTGTGAATCACGTCCACCGCACGCAAGGTGAGGTCCACCTGCCGATTCACTGGAACGTACATGGTGCCGGCGACGATATCATCTTTGGCGGCGTCGTCCCTCGTGTCCAGCCCAATGGCCGCTTCGTTCCCTGCCGAAGGATCAATGTAGCGCGGATCGGTCTTGCCAAACTTGCCGTCGGTACCCGGATAGCGGAAGTACCAGGCGAACTGCATGCCGGTAACTTCCACGGGAACAGCGTCGCTGCCGGCGGGCTTGAAGCGCTCGGAGGCCCAGATCGCCGTTCCCGAGAGGTTCAGCCCGATAAACAAAATGGCGGTCAGCGCCGTCCAAAGGATTTCGAGCCGGGTGTTGCCGTGCGAGTAGTCGGCGGGGGGTGCATTGGGCCGGCTGCGGTATCGCCAGGCAAAATAGCCCAGGGCGAACTGAGCGAGCACGAACACCACCCCCATGGCGATAAACGTTCTGGTGAACTGGTCATCGATCGCCGGCGCCGCGGCGGATGCCGCCGCCGGCAACCACCAGGTTTTTGCAACGAAAAAGTAGGTGCTCAGGAAGGTGATGATCCAGATGATCGCCAGAAGCGCGAGACCCATGCCGAGCCCCTCCGGGTGGCCGTTCCCGAAACAGCAGTTTGGGATTGGTTGGATGTAGCTGCGGCCCAAACGGTTGGTTGTATGTCACACGGGGCTGTGACATTATGACCGTACCGCAGCAACCACTCCGGTATTGCAGGCATCACGTTCTCAGGCTAGATAGGCACCCTGGGTCGAAGGGTCGAACCAGGTGCATCAGGGGCTACACATGCCGAGGCAGAGTGGTACACTCCGGACGGCGGGTCACAATCCCAGATACTACGTATGGCTCGTGACCGTCCTCGCGATCATTGCATTGGCTCTTGCCGGCGAGGCGGCCTGGTTCTTCACCACAGCCGACGGGCCCGGATATCCCATCTGGATGATCGCAATCGCGACCATGGTGGGAATCGGCTTGATCGCGATCATCTTTGCGGCTTTCGTGAACGACTAGCGTGCCGCAACTCTGGTTTGGCATCCCGACCGTCGGCAATGCCCGTAGAAGTGCTGCTGAAAACCGTCAAGTGTTGGGTGAGTCCTTTCTGCACCTGACGCTGCGAGTTGCTGCCATCGTCACTCCAGCTTCTTGCCTCTAGCGCGTTGAGCCGGCCGTCCGGCAATCACTCGGACCTTCTTATCAATCCTGCGACAGAGACACACTTCGCCGAATCACATTGCTGGAGCGTCTCTTCTTCGATCCCTGAGTCACTCGCATATCTCAACTCTGCACCACGTCGCACCAGTATGCACCACCTTGCAGCACGCTCTGTCTCTGTCCCGCTCTTGAAGACGATATATAATTACCGACACTCTGGCCAAATCTTCCGTCAGGAGATTGCAAGAGATGCTCACCGATATGCGGCAATTCCTCCGCCGCTTGCTTGCTTGCACGCTGGTCATCGTGGTTGCTGGCTGCCCGGGTCTGTTGGCTCAGGGCCACGTCGTAAGCCCCGCCGATATGCAAAAGGAGATGCTTGCTGCCACCCAAGCGCGGCAGCGTAATCTCGACACTGTCACGCGCTTCCTGTCTTCGCCCAAGGCAGGCAAGGCGATGAAATCCGCGAGGATGGACCCCGAGCAGGTCAAGACAGCGGTTGCCACATTGAACGACGAGGAACTGGCCCAGCTTGCCTCACGGGCGGAGAAGGCCCAAGCCGACTTCGCAGCGGGCGCATTAAGTGATCGGGACCTGCTGATCATTATTTTGGGCATTGCCGCACTCGTTTTGATCATCGTGGCAGTTCGCTAGCGATTCCATGCGTCCTATGTTGTGCAGGACATTGGCGGCTGTGGTTTTTCTGTGCGGCCTGGCGTTTGCGGCCGGGCCGCCGGGCCTGTGGCTGGACGTGCCGTTCGTCAAGCAGGAGACGAACGGTTGCGGGGCGGCCAGCGTCGCCATGGTCATGCAGTACTGGCTCCTGAAACAGGAGCGTGCGTTCGGCGACAACGCTGATGTGACGACGATCCAGCGCGCGCTGTACTCCCCCCAGGCGCACGGAATCTATGCGTCCGATCTGGAGCGCTATCTGCGAGAGAACGGATTTCGCACCTTTGCCTTCCGCGGCGAGTGGAAAGATTTCCGCACTCACTTGCAACGGGGCCGTCCACTAGTGGCGGCCCTGAAGCCGGTTGGCGTCGGCGCTCCGCTGCATTATGTCGTGGTCGTCGGACTCGACTGGGAACAACAGCTCGTCATGCTCAATGATCCGGCCCAACGCAAGCTGCTCAAGCAGGAATGGTCAAGTTTCGAAAGAGAATGGAAGGCAGCCGGCAACTGGACCCTACTGGCTGTGCCGCAGCAGGTCGCGACTGGATCGCTGCCTTAGCTCTGCTGCTTGTGCTCGGCTTGACCGCTCCGGCCGTCCGGGGACAGTCCCTTCCCTCCAATGCCGACCCGCTCCCTGCGATTCGACAGCACGCTGCCGCGGAGCAGTGGGATGAGGTCGTGCACTTGGCCGAGTCTGTACCTGCGCGTTCGGCCGGCCTCAACTATTACTACGGAATGGCTTTGGCGCGATTGGGGCGCTGGGACGAAGCGCGAACCGCGTTCCTGGCCGGTCATCAGTTGCAGCCTCAAGACCCGCGCTTCCCCGTCGAACTCGGGGGCGTGAATTTTCTACAGAAACGTTATCCTGAGGCAGCAGTCTGGCTGCGCCGCGCACTGCGCCTTGATTCCGACGACACGTACGCCAACGACCTTTTGGCTACCGTGTATTTCATGCAGGGCAACCTCGAGGCAGCGCTGAAATACTGGAACCGCGTGGGCAAACCTCACGTCGCGGCGGTCAGGGTTGTTCCCCAACTGCGCGTCAGGCCGTCCCTGCTGGACCGGGCCTTTGCTTTCTCTCCAGCCAGTAGCTTGCGATTGCCGGACCTGCTGACAAGCGATGTTCGTGTGCGTGCTCTGGGCATCTTCCCCACTCACACTTTCGATCTGGCCGCCTGCCCGGACAACCGGTTCGACGTGATCTTCCGTGCGCAGGAACGGAATGGTTGGGGCAGCGGTAAATGGCAGGCGCTGGTCTCGACTTTTCGGGGAATCTTCTACCAGACGGTCACCCCGGAGTACTCCAACCTGGGACGGTCGGCGGTCAACTTATCAGCCCTTATACGTTGGGACACGGAGAAACGACGCCTCCAGGCCGCAATGTCCCGCCCGCTGCGAGCAGACGCGAAGTGGCGCTACCGCATCGTACTCGATCTGCGCAATGAAAACTGGGACATTCGCAATCCCTCCTCGAACCCGGCTCCGCTGCTGGCCGGGTTAAACCTGCGTCGAGAAGCAGCAGGTGTAGAAATCACGTCGTTCAGCAGCGGTCGCTGGCAGTGGTCTGCCGGCGCCGAACTCTCGCACCGCGACTACCGCGGCCTGACAGGCGCAGCGCCGTCCGAGCTGTTGTTGTCCGGGTACGCCCTCAAACACCTGGCGCGGGTGAACTACGAATGGCTGCGCGTGCCGGAGCACCGGTTGGTCGCTCGCGCCGCCCTGCGGTCGCAGATCGGAACTCTGTGGTCGCAGCCGCGCCACGGGTTTGCCAAGGTGCAGGCTACGGTGGAAACCCATTGGCTTCCGCGGGCGCGCGGCGACGATTACGAAAACCGGCTGCAACTGCGGGCGGGCATGATTTTCGGCCGGGTCCCGTTTGACGAACTGTTTATGCTCGGCGTGGATCGCGACAACGACCTTTGGCTGCGGGCCCATGCTGCCACCCACAACGGACGCAACGGCAACGCTCCGCTGGGCCGCCGTTACTTCCTTGCCAACTGGGAGATGGACAAGAACGTTTACCGTAACGGCCTGTTTACCTTCAAACTCGGGCCGTTCTTTGATACTGGCAAGATCACTGATAGCTCACCGCTGCTCGGACCGAAGGCATGGTTGGTGGATACCGGCGTACAGGCGAAGGCGGGCGTTCTGGGAGTGCAAGTGCTCTTTTCTTACGGCAAGGACCTGCGCACGGGCAGAAACGTGTTCTACGTTACAACCGCCCGATAGTTCTGGAAAATAAGGTCGCCGCAGCCTGCAATAGCCGGCCGCGCAGGTGTGTCGCATGTCACTGAAGCGGCGCCAATCTCGCAGCATGATTCCGCTGAGTTGCTGCCTCTTTGAACTGCGCGCGGAGTTTTCCAAGCAGTTGCCCGGCCGCTTCGTGCTCGTGATGAACAAGGATGAAGCCGGCGCGCTTCTGATCGGTACCGGCGAGCAGAAGACCGATACCGGATCGGTGATTACAGGCCGCTATCTTGGATTGCATGACACGGCCACCGGCGCCGTTTCGATCGTGGACACAGCTGGGACGGTGCTGTGGGCTTCCGAGGCAGGCGATCGCAGCCTGCTCGGGCCGTTCAAGCGGGGCGGCGCGCGCGAAGTCGCCAACCGCTTGGTTAACGACCTGAAGAAGTCGCTGGCAGCGGAGGAATAGGCTGCGGAGTCACCCGATTGAAGACGGCCGCGTGTCCCCGCCAGGGCAGGAAGCAACTCTGGGGCGCCGGAAGCAAGGGAGTTGATCTTGCCTTTCACATGTTGTGGACATTTTTAAGACATACGTCTGCGATTCAGCATCAACTTACAGGAATGAACGCGATCACCTCACTCGCCATCCGACATTTTTGTTTGCAGAACCGCACAGCCATCGGTTCACACGCGGCGCTCGCTTTCCTGTGCGTGCTTGCCTCGTTCCTGCCGCTCGCCGCGTCGGCCCAGTCCGCCGCCACGCCGCTTCCGTCGCTCTCGGCGGAGCAGATCGTGCAGCAAATGACCGAACGCAATCGTGAGCGGGCGGAAGCCTTGCGCAACTACAGCGGCAATCGTGTGTATCACGTCCGGTACACCGGCTTCCCGGGCAAGCGCGAGGCTGTCATGACCGTGCGCGCGCAGTACACGGCGCCCAATCAGAAGGAATTCACGATAGTCTCGCAGAACGGCTCTTCCCTGCTGATCAACCGCGTGCTGAAGAAACTGCTGGAGAGCGAACAGGAAGCCGCCACTAAGGACAACGCCAAAAGCACCGCCCTCGGGCCCCAGAATTATCAATTCGAGTTGCTGGGCACAGAGGCTGTGAATGACCGGCCCTGTTACCTGCTCGGTGTCATCCCCAAACAGAAAAGCAAGTTTTTGTATCGCGGCAAAGTGTGGGTGGATGGCAGCGACTTCGCCGTGGTCAAGATCGAAGCCGAGCCGGCGAAGCGTCCGTCGTTCTGGATCAGCAAAACACGCATCAACCACTCTTACGCGAAAGTGGGCGATTTCTGGCTGCCCGCCGAAAATCTTTCGACTACCGACGTGCGGCTCGGTGGAGTCGCTACTCTGACCATCAAGTACGCCGATTACGTGGTGAACGCGCCGGAAAAGCCCGCCCCAGCCCCGGCGTCCGAGGCAAGCAGGCTTGGTGGCGTACCCGCAGCGAAGCCGTAGAATAGCCAGTTCCAATCGCCCCGGCCGCGCATCCGACGCAACATGCCATGAACGCCGCATCCGTACTCTCGGTTCGCAAGCTGCGCAAGCTTTACGGCGAAACGCTCGCCGTAGATGGGATCTCGTTCGACGTTGGGCGCAACGAGATCGTCGGACTGCTCGGCCCTAATGGGGCAGGAAAGACCACGACCATCAACATGGTGCTCGGCGTCCTGGAGCCGACCGCCGGCAGCATAACCATTGAAGGCGCCGACTTGGCGACGCGCCGCTCGCAGGCGCTCTCTTGCACCAATTTCGCGGCGGTGTACGCGCCGCTGCCGGGGAACCTCACGGTCGCCCAGAACCTCCGCATCTTCGGCATGATCTACGGAGTGAAGCGCCTGTCAGAGCGCATCGAGGTGTTGCTCAAGCAGTTTGATCTCGAGCGCTTTCGCAACGTGAAATACGGCGTGCTGTCTTCCGGCGAGCAAACGCGCGTTTCATTGGCAAAGGCGATGCTGAATCGCCCGCATCTGCTATTGCTCGATGAACCTACGGCGTCGCTCGATCCCGCAACTGCCCGCGAACTGCGCAACAAGATCCGCGAGTTCACCGGCGAAAGCATCGGAGGCGTGCTGTGGACCTCGCACAACATGTACGAAGTCGAAGAGGTGTGCGACCGCGTGCTTTTTCTGTCGCGCGGCAAGATCCTGCTCGAAGGCAATCCCAGGACCTTGCCGCGCGATCACGGTAAGCGGACCCTGGAGGAACTTTTCATAACTGTCGCCCGCGAGCCGCTTACGCTGGAGCTGAGATAACCATGTATCTGCCCCGCACAACAGCCATCGTCCTGCGGCAGTTCTACCTGATACGCGGCAGCTTCTCGCGCGTATTGCCGCTGTTCGCTTGGGTGGGCATTGACATCGTGCTGTGGGGATTCATCACGCGATACCTGAACACGGTAACATCGCCCGGCTTCAACTTTGTCCCCACGCTGCTCGGCGCCGTTCTGCTGTGGGATTTCTTCGCCCGCGTAATGCAGGGCGTCACCATGGCCTTCTTCGAAGATGTCTGGTCGCGCAATTTCCTGAACTTCTTCGCCACTCCGCTTTCAATAACCGAATACGTCGCCGGCCTGGTGCTCTCCAGTATTGCAACCAGCTCGGTCGGCCTCACCGTGATGGTGGTGCTTGCGACTGCTGTGTTTGGGTTGTCGTTTTTCGTCTACGGCCTAATGTTGGTTCCATTCTTCCTGGTGCTGTTTCTGTTCGGCATCGCGCTGGGCATTGTGGGCAGCGCGCTGGTGCTGCGCTTCGGGCCGGCATCGGAATGGTTCGTCTGGCCGATACCCGCGCTGCTGTCGCCGTTTGCGGGCGTCTTCTATCCGCTGTCCACACTGCCGCGCTGGATGCAATACGTCTCCCGCGTCTTGCCGCCGGCTTACGTGTTCGAGGGCATGCGGAGCATTGTGCTGGGCCGAGCGGCGTCTGCGGCAACACTTACGTTGGCCGCTGCGCTGGCGTTCGGTTACATCGTCCTCGCGGGTTGGTTCTTCACTCGTACCTACCGCCACGCGGTGCGCACCGGCCTGGTTCCCCGCTACAGCGCGGAAACCGTGAGCTAAAGAAGCGCGGACCAGCATCGGTCCGCGCCCCACGCGTTCTGCATTCCAGAACGACACTAGATGCGCCCTTGCAGCACCGGAGCGAAGCGCCCGCCCCCACTCCGGACCGCTGGAGTCACCGATCTGCCGTAACGCACGACCGCTGCCACTTTCCACACCCAGGCGCCGCACGTGGAGCAACTAATTTTTCCAACAAGTTCCGACCGGCCCAGCCGACGTGTGCTGCTGCAGGATTTCACCGGTCGTATATCGCCCCAGCGGTGACTCCGCTTTTCTGGAGAAACCCGTGCCAATCTACGCCTGCTCTCGCTCGAAATCGCGTTCGTCCCAGACCTCAAGGTAGAACTCTTCACGGCCGCATCGCACGACGAGAAATGGATCGTACTGCTTCTCGACCACCAGTTCTTCGACGTAGAACTCGGCCTTGGGCAAACGTTCCTTGATCTCGATGGCCTTCGACAACGCGAATGCAGGCACCTCGCCCTTGAACTTGCCCAGCCTGACGCGCCGCCAAGAAGCGCGCACGAAGCTGCCGATCAGGCCGCCGGGCGCAAGGCCCTCGACCCGGGCGGCGTGCAGGAACTCGCGCCAGCTTTCGTGTTCCGCGGCGCGCGCCTTCTTCGCCTTGTATCGTTTCACGTCGTCGTCGCGGAACGGCTCGATCCCGAGCTCTTCGAGCACTTGCGTCAGTACCGCTGGCGCTACGCCCAGCCTGACGCGCAAGCCGGAGTACCCGAGCAGCGACTCCGCCTTTAATGCGATTACTGAAAGCAAATCGAATGAGCGCGGCACTTGTGACGCGCGCTCGCGTCTCAACTCGCCGGTGAGCATAGGTGTGCTCCTCTCACTTTCTTTGTTGGCTAGATGCGCCGAAGAAGGTGCAGGTGCGCCGGTCTGCCGACCCGCCGATATGGGTTGGCGTCCAAGCAAGCGACCACGCGCGCGGCTGCGACATCTGAAAACTAGAACTTGTTCCGCCCGGCTGATCTGAGGAACTCCATGCAGCAGTCCGACCTGACCCCTGGCCTTCGTTCTAACGAAGAATCGATGCGTGCCGAGCCCTCTTCTGCCGATGCCCCCGGCCGATTGGCGCAGACGGAGCCGCCGGAGGTAATGGCACTCGCGGAACTCAGCCGTGATCCCGCCTGGGTCCTCATCGAAGAGGGCTTCACCCTGGCCCGCGAGCACGAAGTCGAATCATTGCTCGCCATCGGAAACGGCTACGTCGGCAATCGCGCATCCCTGGCCGAAGGAACTCCACTCAGCGCGCCCGCCACCTTCGTGGCCGGCGTTTTTGAACACGACCCGAAACCGGGCGGCGTGCCCGGCCTGTTCATCCTGCCAGACTGGACGGGCGTCCGCGCCTGGATTGACGGCCATGCCCTTAGCATGGATCAGGGCCAGATACTGGAGCACCGTCGCATCCTGGACCTGCGCCACGGGATTCTCTGGCGGGAGTGGCGGCACCGCGACCCCAGCGGACGCATCACCCGCATCCTGGCGTTCCGCTTCGCCTCGCTGGCGGACCGGCACCTGCTGGTGCAGTCGGTAGTGTTCACGCCGGAGAACCACAGCGGCGAAGTGCGCTTCGAGACCTGTATCGAACTTCCGCCCGCCGTGCTCGCCGTCGGCCCGCCTGAGGAATACAAGGTGCGGCGGTCGGCCACGCGGCCCAACGTCTTGCCGCTTGCCCTGCGCTCTCCTGGACGAAACATCACGGTAGCTTTCGGCGCCGCCAGCCAGATGGTCGGCGCCGGGCAGGACGGCGGCAGCCGCGAAATCGAAATTGGCGAACGCCGCATCACCGAGCGCTTCAAGGTCGCTGTCGAGATCGGCGCCGATTATCGCCTCGACCGCCTGGTTGCAATCTACACCTCGCGCGAAAACGCCGAGCCGGTGGCGGCAGCCATCAATCACGTCAACCGCATTCTCTCGGGTGATATACGCAGCGCGGTTGACGCGCATGGCGCCGCTTGGCAAGCGCGTTGGCGCTCATCCGATATCGAGGTGGAAGGTGATCCCGCGCTCCAACGGGCACTGCGGTTTGCCGAATACCATCTGATCTGCGCTGCCAACCCGGAAGATCCCGGGGTGTCCATCGGCGCTCGGGCGCTTACCGGCGAAGCCTACAAAGGGCACGTGTTCTGGGACACCGAGATCTACATGGTGCCCTTCTACAGTTTCACTCATCCGCCCTCGGCGCGTGCCCTGATGCTCTATCGGCACCACACGCTCCAGGCAGCGCGCGAAAAGGCCCGCGTTGCTGGATATCGTGGCGCGATGTATCCGTGGGAGTCAGCCGACACCGGCGAGGAAACCACTCCCCGTTTCGTCATCGACCCGCGCGGCCGCGTCATCGAGGTCAACAACGGCGAGATGGAGAACCACATCACCGCCGATATTGCCTATGCCATCTGGCAGTACTGGGACGTGACCGCCGACGATGGGTACTTTCTGCGTGCGGGCGCCGAGATCATGCTGGAAACCGCGCGCTTCTGGGCCAGCCGCGGACGCATCGAGGAAGACGGCCGTTACCACATCCGCCGCGTCATCGGCCCCGACGAATACCACGAGAACGTTGACGATAGTGTCTTCACCAACATCATGGCCGCGTGGAACATGCGTCGCGGGCGCGACACCGCGCGCATCCTCAGCGAGCGCTGGCCGGAGCACTGGAACGATTTATCGCGCCGCCTGGAGATCACACCCGAAGAACTCGAAACCTGGGCACGTCTGGCCGACGCCATGTACGTCGCCTTCGATCCGCAGACCAAGCTCTACGAGCAGTTCCGGGGCTATTTCCAACTGGAGCAGGTTGATCTGAAGTCCTACGAGCCGCGCAGTGCCGCTATGGACGTGATCCTCGGCCACGACCGCATTCAAAAGACGAATGTCGTGAAGCAGGCCGACGTGCTCATGGCGATGTACTTGTTGTGGGACGACTTCCCTGCCGACGTGCGCGAAATCAATTTCCGGTACTACGAGCCGCGCACTGGCCACGGCAGTTCACTAAGCCCTTCGATTCACGCGCTACTGGCGGCCCGTCTCGGTCACCTCGACACCGCCGCGCGCTATTTGCGCCAGGCGGCTGAGATTGATCTGGGCAACAACATGGGCAACGCGGCCGGCGGCGTGCACGCCGCCGCCATCGGCGGACTCTGGCAGGCCGTCGTGTTCGGCTTTGCAGGAGTCCATGTCCGCCGTGAGGGTCTAAGCTTCGCGCCGCGACTGCTCCCCCATTGGCGCCGGCTCACTATTCCCCTCGAATTTCGCGGACGCAAACTGCGGCTCAGCTTCGCGCAGGATCTGTTGCGGGTCAGTCTCGAGGGCGAGCCGTTGCCACTGGCTATCGAAGACGGTCCGCTGGTCCTGGCCCGCGCACATCATGACTACCTGTCGCAACGCACGCCCGACGGCTGGACTTCGTGGCAGGAAGTTTCGCCCCTGGAGCCCGTTGCCGCCGGCAACCACAAGGAGGCGGCGCCATGAACGCGCTGACACACGACCGGCACGAACCCTCGCGGGACACGTCGTCCGCAAGAGTATTTCACGTCGAAACCGTCCTTGTTCCGCTGGACGGAACGAGTCACTCGAAGGTCGCCCTGCCCGTGGCCCGGGTGGTGGCGCGTGTCGAGAACGCGAGCTTGCACGTGGTCTATGTGGGCGACCATCTGCTCGGCGCACGCGAGACACTGCACGAACTTGGCCTCACGCAAGACGAGATGCACGGTGCGGTGCTGCATGAGCGTATCGGCGAACCCGCACGGGCCATCGCGGAGCTCGCGCGCGAACTGCCCTCGCCGCTCATCGTCATGTGTACTCACGCCGGCAATCGCGCCCGCACCTTGCTCGGATCGGTGGCCGAGGGCGTGCTGACCGCCATACCGGCGCGCATCATGTTTGTCCCGCCCGAGCGCGGTCCTGCGCCCTGGCAGTTGCGGCGCATCCTGCTCGCGCACAACGGTACTCCGACTGCCGACGTAGCGCTCCCTTCCACCGCGGACCTCGCCCACCGCGCCGGCGCCGAGGTGATCGCGCTGCACGTGGCCGCGCGCGGCGATGAGGGCCCAAGCGAGCCCGGCAGTTTGCCCGCTCCGCGCTACATAGATCAGCCACATCACGAATGGCCGGCCTGGGCGCGCGAGTTCGTGGAGCGCATGATGGCACTGGGTGCGCCCGCCACGTCAATGAATTTCAAGCTGCTGGTTGCGGGCGGCCAGCCCGGATCAGAGGTCGCCCAGTTTGCTCGCGATCATCTGGTGGACTTGGTCACTGTACCCTGGGCGGGCGATTGGGACTCAAAGCCCACCGGTGCGCTCAAAACCATCGTGGGCCGCTCCGGCTGCCCGGTGCTGCTGCTTTGCACCGCTGCGCTGGCGGCACAGGCGGGCGAAACCCGCGCAGCTTAACCAGCGGCGCAGGAAACAAGCTCGGAATGGATTTTGGATTTGAGATTTGGGGTTTGGGATCTGGGATTTGGAATTTGCTGTGAACCTGCGGCGCAGATTGAAATCCCCACTCCCAAATCCCCGATCCCAAATCACTATGTCCGCGCCGCCCGGTGGCCCGTCTGATTCAGAGGAGTTCCATGGGCCAAAACACCCTCCCCCAAGCTGCTGTCTTCGACCTCGACGGCGTCGTCACCTTCACCGCGCGCGTTCACGCCGCCGCGTGGAAGGAACTGTTTGACTTCTACCTGCGTTCGCGCCAGGAACGCTTCGGCGGGCCTTTTCGCCCGTTCGATGCCGACCGCGACTACCGCGCGTTCGTTGATGGCCGCCCCCGCTATGAAGGCGTGCGCATCTTCTTGGAATCGCGGGGCGTTCACATTCCTTACGGGCACCCGACCGACGCGCCCACCGCGGAAACCGTCTGCGGCCTCGGCAACCGCAAGAACGATTTGTTCGTCGCTAAAACACACGAACTCGGGGTGGATGTTGATCACGAAGCGGTGCGCTTTATACGGGAGCTGCGTGACCGCGGCATCCATGTGGGGCTTGCTTCGTCCAGCAAAAACGCCGCCCCTGTTCTGGAGCGCGTCGGCCTGCTGAGCTTGTTCGAAGCCGTTGTTGACGGCCTCGTAAGCGAACGCTTGGGCCTGCGCGGCAAGCCCGAACCCGACATCTTCCTCAAATGTCTGGAGTTACTGACCGGCGGCATCGAACCGAGCCAGGCGATGGTAATCGAAGATGCGGTCGCCGGCGTGGAAGCCGGGAAACGAGGCGCATTCGGCTTGGTGCTCGGCGTTGACCGCCACGGCGAAGCCGAAGCGCTGCGTCGCCATGGCGCCGACTGGGTGATCAGCGACTTTCGCGAGATTTCCGCCGCCAAAGTAGCGGAGTACTTCCGCTCCCGCGCACATGTGGCGTAGCAGAGAACGGGGGAATACCGGCTGATG
The DNA here is from genome assembly GCA_041946775.1 of Terriglobales bacterium. GTDB lineage: Bacteria > Acidobacteriota > Terriglobia > Terriglobales > Acidobacteriaceae > JBHGBA01. Next base: position 117,244 of record JBHGBA010000003.1, on the reverse strand, counting down.
TTGTCGTCCGGGGGGCCACATGGACCTGCGGCCCACCAAACGAGATGAAAGTCGCGTCTTCGCGCGTGGCGCCGCCGTCCCCGGCGGCGGGCCCCAGTTTCCCTTTGCGCCCTCTGCGGCCTTCGTGTCCTTTGCGTTGAGGCCTTTGTCTGCGGCGGCCTTTCGAGAGAGCGAAGCGAGAAATCTGCTTTTTCGTGCCACGCAAAACACAGCAGATTCCTCGCCCACCAGCCACTAGCCACTAGCTGAACCGAATCTTGATGTCCTTCGCTGTCTTGTCCACGTGGATGCTGTCAATGAAGCGGATCTTCCCCGTGTTCAGCGTCATGATGACCGAGGACGTACGGGCGCCTTCGCCGAAGAAGCGCACCCCGCGCATCAGCGCCCCATCAGTCACGCCGGTGGCGGCAAAGATGAGCTGTTTGCCCGGCGCCAGTTCCTCGGCCGTGTACACCTTCTTTGGGTCCTTGATGCCCATGCGCGCCACTCGCTCTTGCAACTCGGGCTTGTTGATGACCAGCCGGCCCTGCATGTAGCCGTTCAGGCAGCGGATGGCGGCCGCGGTCAGCACTCCCTCGGGCGCGCCGCCCGAGCCCATGACTGCATGGACGCCAGTTCCGATGACAGCCGCCGCGATACCGGCGGACAAATCGCCATCGCCAATCAACCGGATCCGCGCCCCCGCCTTGCGAATGTCGTTGATGAGCTTCTCGTGGCGCGGCCGGTCGAGGACTATCACCACCAGATCTTCGACATCGCGACTCAGCGCACGGGCGATGTTCTTCAGGTTGTCCGCCACGGGCGCATCGAGATCCACGCAGCCCTTGCACGACGGACCTACTACGATCTTCTCCATGTAGCAGTCTGGGGCATGCAGCAGTCCGCCCTTTTCCGAGGCCGCCAGCACGGTAATTGCGCCCGGCGCACCGGTCGCGCACAGGTTCGTGCCTTCCAGTGGATCAACCGCAATATCAATTGCCGGGACCTCGGTGTGGTCGGGGAACTCGGCGCCGACCTGCTCGCCGATATACAGCATCGGAGCCTCATCGCGTTCGCCTTCGCCGATCACGATGGTGCCTTTCATCGGAACCGTGTCCATGGTGTGCCGCATGGCTTCGGTGGCCACGTGGTCGGCCAGTTTGCGGTCACCCTGACCCATGGTTTTGGCGGACGCGATGGCCGCCACCTCTACTACGCGCAGAAATTCCAGCGCCAGGTCGCTCTCGATGTTCTGGCCGTAGCTCTTGGCCAGTGCCCGTTTTAGCTGTGACTCCGTTGCCATGAATGCCTCCGACAGAAGAGAATGGCGCTCGTCGCCCTGAAGCTTACGTACCCACGCGGAAAAAGAATCATTCCCGCGCCGGAGAAGATGCCGTCAAACCGTGTGATCGCACGGGTACATTCCAATCAGTTCAGCCCATTGTTTGCCCAACTCGGAAACCTTTGCGCCGTGGTAACGAAATCTCAGCGCCAGCATGAAATCCGGAACCTCGTCCGGTTCGGAACGGCCCAGTTCCGTTTGCGACGGTGCTAGGCGCCAGTGGCGTTTCTTCTCAATCAGCTCCACAAGCCGAAGAAATCTCTCGTACAAATCCGCACATTCCTCCGCGATTTCGGAATCGTCTTTGATGATGCCGCGTGTGAGTGCATCGTCGGCAACGATCGAGAATGTACAGTAATTTGAAGTCTCAGCCAGCTTAGTCCCAAGCTTGGCACCATGCATTTCGCCGTACTGCTCGGCTCTAGCAAACCGCCGCTCGTGAACTTTTCCCACAGCTTGATCTGCTTCGGAGTAGAGATACCCGAAGGCGAGTTTTTTGACGCTGTCCTCTAGGTCAAGTAAGCCTACACCGTTGCTGGCAGCTATGAACCGCATGCAGCAGGCTACAGCCCTCGCCGCCTCGACACACCGCCGGCGGGCTTGGTCGGCAGTGAGGGAGAACGTTTCGTATCTTGCCGTCAGCCACTCCCGATAGAAGCTCGTGATCCGCGGCCATGCTACACCAGCGGCGCTAATTATCGTGCCGCCGCCCCGAGTCGACTCGCGGTAACCCTGCAGCAAATTCGGGAACAGCTTCTCAGCCTGTGAAAGCTTTTCTTTGTGATTCTTGGGTGGCTGATACCCCGCATCAATTAACACCGCCGAGAATGACGCGTCGATCGCGGAGTAGCCGTCGGCAACGACATTCCGAGCCGACCCGGAAAAACTCGCATTATGAAGGTTATGAATAGCATTTGCAAGATGCTGCAAAACTTCAGGTGTGATCATGTTGTTGCCTCAGAAGGCGTCGATACCGGTGATGTTGCTGCCGATGATCAGCGTGTGTATGTCGTGGGTCCCCTCGTAGGTCTTCACCGACTCCAGATTGCACATGTGGCGAAAGACGGGGTACTCGTCGGCGATGCCGTTGGCCCCGAGGATATCACGGGCCATGCGCGCGCACTCCAGTGCCATCCACACGTTGTTCCGTTTGGCCATCGAGATGTGCTGGAAACCGGCGTTGCCCTCGTCCTTCAGCCGCCCCACCTGCAAGGCCAGCAGTTGCGCTTTGGTGATCTCGCTGATCATCCAGACCAGCTTGTCCTGAACGAGTTGGTGACTGGCAATAGGCTGGTCGCGAAACTGTTTGCGGAAACCGGCATATTGCAGCGCCGTGTCATAGCACGCCATGGCCGCCCCGATTGCGCCCCAGGCAATTCCATAGCGCGCCTGGTTCAGACACATTAAGGCCGACTTCAGCCCGTCGGTCTTGGGCAACAGGTTGCAGGCGGGCACGCGCACGTCCTGCAATGACAGCGACGACGTCACCGACGCCCGCAACGACCATTTGCCGTGCACATCTTCGGTGCGGAACCCGGGACGGTGGGTCTCCACCAGGAAGCCGCGAATCTTGCCACCCTCGTCTTCATTTTTCGCCCAAACAACAGCTACGTCGGAGATCGAGCCCGAGGTGATCCACATCTTTTCGCCGTTCAGGATGTATTCGTTGCCGTCGCGGCGCGCGCGAGTACGCATCCCGCCGGGATTGGAGCCAAAATCCGGCTCGGTCAGCCCGAAACACCCCAGCGCCTCACCCTTTTGCAGCGGTGGCAACCAGCGCTCCTTCTGCTCGTCGCTGCCGAAGGTGTAAATCGGATACATCACCAGCGCCGACTGCACGCTGACAAACGACCGCACCCCGCTGTCGCCGCGTTCCAATTCCTGCATCACCAGGCCGTACTCCACGTTCGACATCTCGGCGCAGCCGTAACCCTTCAGGTTGGCGCCGAAGAACCCAAGTTCAGCCATGGGTTTCACCAGTTCGCGGGGAAACCGGCCCTCGCGGTTGCATTGCTCGATGATGGGAATCAGGTTGTCTTCGATGAACTGGCGGGCAGTATTGCGGACCAGAATTTCGTCGTCGCTCAACAGCCGGTCAAATTGAATGAAATCCACGCCCCGGAATTTCAGCGCCATCGCGTTCCACTCCTACACAACTGACGGCTTGGCGAACTGATGAACCGGCGAACTGGTCATCGGGTCATCTCACCATCGGGCCATCGGGTCAGGCAGGGAAACATTGCCCTACCCCGTTCGTCAGTTCGCCAGTTCACCAGTTTGGCGGTTCGCCAGTTCTACTCTGCTGCTTGGGTACTGATGCCGCGTAAGTACGCGTCTTCACCGGCGACCCAGTCGGTGCGCGGGGGAGAGAACACGTCCAGCACTACGGCGTCGGCCAGCACCTCGCTACTGTGCGGCATGTTTGGCGGAATGCAAAGCACGTCGCCTTCGCGCAGCAGGTACTCGCCCCCATCGGTCCACACCTTCACCACGCCCTGCTGGATGTTCATGATCTGCTCACTCACATGGTGGTGAGTAGCGATCCGCAGTCCCTGCTTCATCTGGAAGCGGGCGATAGTTACATCGCCCGCGGTGAAATATTGCCGTAAGAGTTTCGGGCTTAACTGCTCCTTCGTAAGCTCGTCCCAGCGGATCTGTTTCAACATGTCGCGCGCTCATGTAGAATCGAAATACGGCGAGTTGATAGCGTCTGTGCGCCGGCTTTCGGCGTTGCGTCTGCTTGCGGCGGCCCGGTTCCGGCTGCCGCGTTGAGTATAACGCCTCGCGTGCCGCCGCAGACGCCCTGTTTGGCCTCATCGCTCCCGAACACATTGATTCTGAGACCGTTTCCGGCTGTGCCGAAGGTCAGGAGATACGCATGGCGAAGATCGCAAAGACCGCTGACCGCAAAAAGGTCATGGACACCAGCAAGAGCACCGACTGCCCCAAGTGTGGCAAGCCCACCCGCATCGTGAAACGCGTGAAGGACCGCGAGCGCAATGTCGCCGGTGGAATGTACATCTCGTGCTCGGCCTGTGAGTTCTACGAAAAGCTCTAAACCCGTTTCCGGCTTCCGGTTCCCGTTTCCCGCTCCCCGTTTCCGGTTCAAGCCCTCGCCAAAACGAGGGCTTATTTCTTGCTCGCCGTTTTCGTCGACTCCAGGAATTGTGGGTTGAAAATTATTAATCGCACTGCGCGCGAACGGGCGACGGGAAACGGGGAACAGGAAACGGGAAACGAGTCCAGAAATCAGAAACTAGAAACTATGCTTCCCGCCGCCGCCGCCGGATCGGCCGCCCCGGTAATCGGCCGTCCGACTACGATATAAGTCGCGCCCGCCGCAATGGCCTCGGCCGGCGTCATGACCCGCGCTTGGTCGGCGGCGGCCGCTCCCGGCGGGCGCACTCCCGGCGTGACGATGGCAAAGTCCCACCCGAGCTCCCTGCGTAGTTCGCCCGCCTCCAGCGGCGACGCTACCACCCCGCCACATCCGGCACTGCGGGCCAGTGCCGCCAGCCGCAGCACCTGGTCCAGCACCCGCCCACTTACTCCGACTTCGCTCAAATCTTCATCCGTCAGGCTGGTCAGGACAGTCACCGCCAGCACCAGCACCGGATGCGGCGCCTCGGCTGCCGCCTTGACCGCTGCGCGAAGCATTTTCGGGCCGCCGCTGGCGTGTACGGTAAGCATGCAGACCCCCAGCTTCGCCGCCGAGCGCACCGCCGCCGCGACTGTGTTGGGTATGTCGTGGAACTTCAGATCAAGGAACACCCGCCGGCCGGCGCCCACCAACTCGCGGACGAAGTCCGGCCCGGCGGCCGTGAATAGCTGCTTGCCAACCTTGTAGGTCGCGACCGTGTCGCCCAGCTTGCTGACGATGTTTCGAGCGGCCTCAGCGTCGTCTACGTCCAAGGCGACTATAAGCCGTTCGCGTGACGTAAGTTCCAGCATCGGAACAGTTTAGAACAGAAATCCGCCCCGTCGTCACTGCAAAGTGACGCACCTGCTCTGGATTTCGCTAATTAGTCGCTCCCGCCTACCAGGGCCTCAGCCTTGGCAAGCTGCTGAGGCTGTATTAGGTCCAGCCGCACCCGTTCCACCCCCTCGGCCCGCAGATCAAGGATCTGGGCAGCACCATAAGAGAGGTCAATGATGCGGGAGCGCGGAACCGGTCCACGGTCGTTCACCCGGACAATGACCCAGAGGCCATTCCGGAGGTTGGTTACCTTGACCATGGTGCCCAGCGGCAGCACTTGATGCGCTGCAGTGAATTGGAACATGTCGTAGGGTTCGCCGCTGGCGGTCTTTCTGCCGTGGAAGTACTTGCCGTACCAGGAAGCGCGGCCCACCTGATACGGCTTGGGAACCTGCCTCTTGGCTCGCGGAGGGGCGTGGTTGTGCGAAGCCTTAGCCGGGGGCTTCGACTCGGTTTTCCTGGGCTGTGCCGCCCCCAGGCTGGTGATCATTACAAGCACCACCAGGGTATGGGTCAGTACAGGTCGCATCAGACACCTCGCAGTCCAAAAACTCCCAAGTGCTGGCCGCGGCTAACTTGGAAAATTGTATAGGCCTTGGCGAGGAAGTCAACAAATTCCTGCCCTCCCGACCAAGCGTAAGACCTTAGGAATCTTGGGGTTCTATATTTAGGACGACCGCATCAGATGCCCAGTTGGCCTGCTGATAGTGGTTTTTTAGCCGCTATTCGCGGTGGATTACGCCGTTTACCTGCGGAATTCTGGGGTGAATTGCTGGAAATCAGTACTGAGCAACTGCTAACCAGGCTTAGCGAGATCTAAAACGACCGGTTTTGCTGGCTGCTTGTTGCTTGTTGCCAGTTGCTCCTTCCGCTAACCTGTCCGCATGGAAACGCCACCAGTAGTACTGAGTGTTGCTGGCTTTGATCCATCGTCCGGCGCGGGAATCACCGCGGACGTCAAGACCATTGCCGCACACGGCTGCTATGCCACGACCTGCATCACCGCCCTGACGGTCCAGACGACGCGCGGAGTCAGCCAGGTATTCGCCGTACCGGCGGTTCTGGTGACCGACACCCTGCGCGAACTCGCCTCCGACCTGCCGCCGGCTGCCGTGCGGATCGGCATGTTGGCCTCCGCTGCGGTCGCCGGGGCGGTGGCCGACTTCCTGGAGCAGAGCGGCGCAAGAAACGTTGTGCTGGATCCCGTCCTGCGGTCATCGTCCGGGACACACCTGCTGAATCCGGACGGCGTTGAAATCCTCCGCCAGCGCCTGCTGCCGCGCGCCGACGTACTGACCCCGAACCTCAGCGAGGCTGCCGCGCTGACCGCAATGGAAGTGAGCACGCCCGCCGACATGCGTGCCGCCGCCGCACGCCTTCACCAGATGGGCGCCCGGACCGTCGTGCTGAAGGGAGGGCACCTCGAGGGTGACGAAACCCTGGACCTGCTCAGCGTCTGCCATGCGGTGTCGCCCTACCAGGAGGAGTTCCGTGGATCCAAGCTGAAATCCAAAGCCACCCACGGCACCGGCTGCGCCTTCGCCACGGCTCTCGCCTGCAACCTGGCTCTGGGGTTGCTGCTGCCCGAGGCCGTGGCGGCCTCCAAGCGGTTCGTTTCGACAGCCATCGAGCGGGCCTATCCTCTGGGCCACGGCACTGGCCCCCTGAACCACCTGTTTCGGCTGGAGCCGTAGCAGCAAGCAGCTAGCAACAAGCAACTGGCGGCAAGTAGCAAGCAAATAACAGCTAGCGACAAGCCAGTGGCAGAAAGCTCCATTACCGGTTTTCGCGTGGTCGCTGTTGCTTGTCGCCTGGCTCTTGTAGCAATTTCTGGTTGCTTGTTGCTCCGCCCACCAGTTCACCGGATCGCCAAATCACCCGATCACCCAATCACTCAATCACCCAATCACAAGTTGCTATAATCCACTTTCCACACTTGCAAGGAGAATCCGGTTGCAACAGGCTGAAATCGGCATTATCGGCGGCAGCGGTCTGTACTCTATGCCGGGGCTGACCGATACCCGCGAAGTCCCGCTGACGACCCCGTTTGGCGGTCCTTCCGACTCGTACATTCTTGGCGCCCTCGAAGGCCGGAAGGTGGCCTTCCTTGCCCGTCATGGACGCGGCCATCGCATCCTGCCACAGGAGTTGAACTTCCGCGCCAATATCCATGGATTTAAGCAGCTTGGCGTCGAGCGCATCCTGTCGCTTTCGGCCGTGGGCTCACTCAAGGAAGAGCACAAGCCCACCGACTTCGTCATTCCCGACCAGTTTGTGGACCGCACGAAATCGCGGGTCTCCACCTTCTTCGGGCAGGGCGTTGTCGTCCACATCGCCTTCGACAAGCCCGTTTGCCCCGAAGTCGCCGGGGCCTTCGACGTTGCCTGTGTCCGCGCCGGCGTCACCCATAAGCGGGGTGGAACCTACATCTGTATCGAAGGTCCCCAGTTTTCGACCGTGGCGGAATCGAACCTTTACCGCAGTTGGGGTATGGACGTCATTGGCATGACCGCTGTCCAGGAGGCCAAACTGGCGCGCGAGGCCGAACTCTGCTACGCCGCCCTCGCCATGGTGACCGACTACGACTGCTGGCATCCGACCCACGATTCGGTCACCGTGGAGCAGGTCGTCGCCGTGCTCAACAAGAATGCCGCCAATGCTTGCAACGTCGTCCGGCAGGCGGTCGCCGCCATGCCTGGGAAACGCTCGTGCAAGTGCGGCTCAGCCCTCCGATACGCCATCATGACCGATCGGGCCAGCATCCCTCCCGAAACCCGCCAGCGGCTCAGCCTGTTGCTCGACAAATACCTCGGCTCGAGCGGAAGGGCGGGTGCCTAATGTCCATTCTGGTGGTGGGATCGGTTGCGTTTGACGCCATCAAGACCCGCTATGGCCAGGTGGACAAGGTCCTGGGCGGGTCGGCCACGTATTTCTCGCTGGCCGCAAGCTACTTCACCGAAGTGCGCGTGGTTGCCGTGGTAGGAGACGATTTCCTGCCTGAGCACGAAGACGTCCTCAGGCGCCGCGGCATCTGCACCGGCGGCATCCAGCACGCCGCTGGGAAGACCTTCTTCTGGGGCGGCGAGTACGGCGACAACCTCAACGAAGCGAAAACAACCTTCACTCACCTAAACGTCTTCGAGCGATTCGACCCCCAGATACCGCGGGAGTACCTCGACAGCGACCTGCTTTTCCTGGCCAATATAGACCCTGTCTTACAGGCCAATGTTCGCCGCCAAATGCCCACGGCTCGCCTGGTCGGCGGCGACACCATGAATTTCTGGATCAAGGGCAAGCGCCCCGAATTGCTGCAAACCCTAAAGCTGATGGACGTGCTGCTGATCAACGACACCGAGGCGAAATCGCTGGCCACCGAGCCGAACCTGCCTCGCGCTGCCCTGAAAGTGCTCGCCATGGGACCGCGGGCGCTGGTCGTAAAGCATGGCGAATACGGGGCGACCGTCTTCTTCCGCGATGGCGCTTTTGGCATCGGCCACCATCCCTTTCGTGCGCCCACGTTGCCGATTGAGGAGGTGGTTGACCCCACCGGTGCCGGCGACAGCTTTGCCGGCGGCTTCATGGGATACATCGCTTCGCAGGGCGAGTTGAACCGCGAGGTGTTTAAGCGGGCCATGTTTTACGGCGGCGTAATGGGCTCGTTTGCCGTCGAGCGCTTCGGTCCCGAGCGCCTGACGCAACTCACGCGCCACGAAATTGACGCCCGGTTCCAGATATTCCGCGAACTGACGCACCTTGACTGAGTAGGACGTTGTGATTCTGGGCCGTGCGGTCCCGGTTTTGACGGCACGGCGAAGAATCTATGCATTTCAGTCCCTCGGCCTGTCAAGCGCAGCGCGGCTGGTTTTGCCGCACGAAGTCGAGGACCTTGTGGTTGCCGGACGGGAGCAGCACCCGTTCGCCGAAGAACCTATGCATTCTGCCCATACGCCATCGGATTTGCCGTCCGCAACTCTGGCCGAGCCCCTCCCGGCGGAAGAGGGTGAACGCGTCCGCGACGCGTTCTACCTCGGGCTGCTTGCCGCCTGTATCTCGGTTGCGGCCTTGTTTTTCTTCTTTTTGCGAGGCGAAATTCTCCTTTACGGCGATGCCACCGCCCACATTCACATCGCCCGCCGCATCTTCGACTCGCGCACACCCGGCCCAATGCAACTCGGCACCGTCTGGCTTCCGTTGCCGCATCTCGTCATCCTGCCGTTCATCCTCTCGACGTGGGTATGGAAATTAGGTTTTGGCGCCTCGATACCCTCGATGGCTGCGTATGTCGCCGGTGTAATCGGGGTGTTTCGGCTTGTTCGAGTCGTCCTGCCATCGGAGACGCGGGCACGCCTCTCCGCCTGGGCGGCCGCGCTGATCTACGCCGCCAATCCCAACCTGCTTTACCTCCAGGCCACGGCGATGACCGAGCCGCTCTATCTGGCCCTGTTCATCTGGGCGGCGGGGTATTTCGCCGAATTTGTGCAGGCTACGCGTGCCACCGGCCTGGAGGCCAAGGAGCGTCGCGCTCGCGCCCTCTGGCGCTGCGGCTGGGTACTGTTCGCAGCCATGATGACGCGCTACGACGGCTGGTTCGCCGCCGCCGCTTTTGCCCTTGTCACCGTTGGGGTGCTCTGGAACTGGACTGGGCGCCGGATCGCCGTGTGGCGTTCGCCACTGCGCCCGGTGGTTCAGCGGTTCATCTTGGTTCTCGCGATTGCGCCGCTGCTGTGGCTGGCCTACAACTGGCTTGGCTGGGGGAACCCGCTGGAGTTTGCCACCGGCCCATATTCCGCGCATGCCATCGAAGCCCGGGCCGAGCGGGTGGGCTGGCACTATCCCGGATGGCATGCACCATGCACCGCCGCCACCTACTTCTCGAAATCGGCCAAGCTGAACATGGCGGGAGGCGAGCCGCGACGCGAAACCGAAGGCGCCCCGCGCTGGCGTCTGGAAAACGTCTGGTTCCCCGTTGCCGTGCTTGCAACCCTGCTTCTGCTGTTTCTTGAGCGCGCCGCCTGGCCGCTGTTGCTCCTCTGGCTGCCGTTGCCGTTTTATACGCTGTCAATCAGTTGGGGTGGCGTGCCCGTTTTCCTGCCGCCGTGGTGGCCTTACTCGTATTACAACGTCCGCTACGGACTGCAACTACTGCCCGCGCTGGCTGTGTTCGGGGCGCTGTTAATCTATTTCGCAGGACGGCTACGCTGGCGTGTAGCGACGGCAGGGGCCCTGGCGGCTCTGCTCGGCTTGACGGCCGCCAGTTACTTGGTGGTCTGGCGAGCCGTCCCGATCTGCTTGCGGGAAGCCCACATCAACTCCGACAGCCGGGTGACATTCGACCGCAAAATCGCTGCCGCCCTGGAGGCGCTGCCGCCGGGCGCCACCGTGCTCGCCTACACCGCTCGCCACGCCGCCGCGTTCCAGTTCGCCGGATTTCCTCTGCGCCGCACAGTCAACGAAAGCAATAAGAAGCCCTGGCCAGAAGCTCTGGCGGCGCCCGGTCATACCACCGAGTATGTGCTCGCCATCCAGACACCAGACGATCCCGTCTGGCAGGCGGTTCAGTCGCACGGCGAAGACTTCGAGGTCGTCACCACAATTGAGTCGCCCGGCCAGCCCCGCGCTGTTATCTACCAGCGTCGCTAAATCTGTCCCCGGCGTGCCCTTCGTGTCACGTCCTTAGCGACCGCTGCGTTTGCAGCATTTCCGGACTAGCTCCCAGCAAGCCTCCTTGCTACAATCCGCGCCAATGATGACTCTAGACCAGTATGTCGGCCGCGAAGCGGCCGAACTGATCATGCAGATCGTTCCACGCCTGGTGCTGGCGGCCTTTCTGGGTGGCTTCATCGGGTTGGAACGTGAGGTGAGCGGCAAGCCCGCGGGACTCCGCACCCAGATGTTCATCTGCGTCGGCGCCGCGTTCTTCACCATTCTGTCCACCCAACTGGCGAGCCATTGGGGCGGCGACCACACGCGCATCGCGGCGCAGATCATCCCCGGCATTGGCTTCATCGGCGCGGGTTCAATTCTCCACTCGCGCGGCTCGGTGACGGGTCTGACCACGGCGGCAACGCTCTTCGTGGTGGCCAGCATCGGCATGGCTGCCGGTGGCGGCCTGTACCTGCCGGCCGTATTTGCCGCCATCCTGGTGCTGGTCGCGCTGCGTTTGCTCGGCTGGATGGAGACCCGGCTCAGGCTGAAGGCGATGGCCCAAACCTATGAGGCCCTCGGCAGCGATACCGACACAGTACTCAACACCATCAACCGCATCCTGGCTGACGAGGATCTCATTATGCAAACCGTACAGGTCTCGCGTACCAATCATGCCAGCCGCGTACAGTTCACTATCGAAGCAAACCGCACCGAACACGAAGTGTTGCTCAGCCTGATGCGCCGCGCCCCGGAACTGCAATCCGTCAATTCACTCGGCCCCGCAGAGCGCGAGTGAAAGCAAGTTGCCATTTGGTGAAGTATGATTTGGTGCAGTGACATCGCGGAACTTTGAGGGCCCATACTTCACCAAATCAATTCACCAGATCGCCAGACCACCAATGATGACGATTCCATTCGTGAAGGCCAGCGCGTGCGGCAATGATTTCCTGCTGGTCAATGAAAGCAACGTACAAACTCTCGGCGGACGCGCCGATCTCGCTGACCTCACGCGTCGCATGTGCGACCGCCACAACGGCGTTGGCGCCGATGGCGTTGAATGGATGTCGCCGGATACGCGTGGCGCCGACCTCCGCATACGGCTGATTAACGCCGACGGTTCGCCGGCTGAGATCTCCGGCAACGGCACGCGCTGCGTGGCCGCGTGGTACGTCTCAGAGCACGGTGGCGAGCGCGTGCGCATCCTCACCGACGCGGGGCTGAAAACCTGCACCCTGGCGGCACGCGACGGCAGCCTCTACGAATTCGAAACCGCCATGGGCGAGCCGCAGGTCGGCGACCCCTTTCTCATCAAGCTGGCATTTGGGGAGGTGACCGGGATTCCGGTGTCCATGGGCAATCCCCACTACGTCGTGTTCAAGGACCAGTTCGACATCGGCTGGCAAGCGGAAGCCGCCGAAATCGGCCGGCATCACGACTTCAAGTTCGGCGTGAACGTCGAGTTCGTGCACGTGGACGATGCCCACACGATTTCCGCGCGCTTCTTTGAGCGCGGCGCCGGCGAAACGCAATCATCCGGAACGGGCTCGTCTGCTGCCGCAGTCGCCGCGATTGCCGCTGGCCGCGTGCAGTCGCCGGTCACCGTGCGCGCCCCGGGCGGGGCGCAGATCGTCCGCTGGGATGGCGGCGAACTGTTCCTGCGCGGCCCGGCCCATCTCATCTGCCGCGGCGAATTTTTGTTGTAAAAGCAAACTACGGATCGTGACGGAACTAGACGGATTCTTTAAGAAAGCCGTATTGATCCGTCTAAATCCGTAGTTGGGCTTTAAAATGGCTTCATTGAGGCAAAACTCTCAAATCGTGAAACCGCCTGCGCTGCGTGCGGGCGAGAGTGTGGGCATCGTCGCGCCGGCCGGACCGGTTGACCCTGAGCTGCTGGCGCGCGGCTGCGACGCCTTGCGCGCCCTGGGGTATGTGCCGGTCTATAACGATTCGATTGTCGCCACTGATTTGTATTTCGCCGGCTCAGTCGAACGCCGCGCGCGCGAACTGGAAACCATGTTCGCCCGCGAGGATGTTTGCGCCATCATCTGCGCCCGCGGCGGCTACGGCTGCAATTGCCTGCTGGGTGAAATCAACCTCGACATCATCCGCCGCAACCCGAAGATCTTCGTCGGTTACAGCGACATCACCACACTGCTCACCTGGTTCCACGACGCGACCGGGCTGGTGACTTTCCACGGGCCGATGCTGACCAAGGACTTCGCCGTCCCGCACGGTGTTGACCTGCCTTCCTGGGAGGCCAAAGTTGGTGGCAAAACCGAAGTACAGAGCGCCGCATTGCTGACGCCGATCACAACCGGCATGGCGCAAGGCAAACTCTACGGCGGATGCCTCTCGTTGCTGGCCGCCTCTCTCGGCACGCCCTACGAGATCCGCACCGACGGCACCGTGCTGTTGATCGAAGACGTCAACGCTTATCCCTACCAGATCGACCGCATGCTGATGCAGTTGAAACTCGCAGGCAAACTCGCCAGCGTGCGCGGTGTTGTGTTCGGCCTGATGCGCGGTTGCGAACCGGCCGCCGATGCGAACTACACGCTCATTGATGTGATTCGCCGCGCGGTCGGCAATCTCGACGTGCCGGTCGCGTACGGCTTGAACACCGGCCACGTCGAGCGCGGCAATCTCACCATGGCGTTGGGCGTGCACGTGTCGTTGAAGGTCGAGCGCGAGTTCGCCGCCATCGCCACGCTGGAGCCGGCGGTGTCCTCGCCAGTTACGCCAGCTAAGGGCTAAAGGCTAAGAGCTAATGTCCACACGTCACATTCACCTCATCGGCATCTGTGGCACGGCCATGGCCGCGCTGGCCGGCATGTTGAAAGAGCGCGGTTATCACGTCACCGGATCGGACGCCGCAGCGTATCCGCCGATGTCCGACTTCCTCGCCGCGCTGGGCATCACGGTCATGCAGCCGTATTCGGAGGAAAACCTGTCGCTGCGCCCTGATCTCGTCATCGTCGGCAATGCCATTTCACGCGGCAATCCGGAAGTCGAATACGTGCTCGACGAGCGCATCCCATTTCACTCGCTGCCGCAGGTGCTGCACGACGAGTTCCTCGTTGGGCGCGAACCGATCGTGGTTGCCGGCACGCACGGCAAGACGACCACGACGTCAATGCTGAGCTGGATCTTTCAGGCGGCACGATTTGGACCGTCGTTTCTGGTCGGCGGCATTGCGGAAAACTTCGGCAGTAGCTTCCGCCTCGGCTCGGGGCGGCAGTTCATCCTGGAAGGCGACGAGTACGACACCGCGTTCTTCGATAAAGGTCCGAAGTTTCTGCACTACTTTCCCGACGCGGTGATCCTCACCTCGGTCGAGTTCGACCACGGCGACATCTACCGCGACCTTGATGCGGTGAAGACCAGCTTCAAGCGCCTAGTGAACCTGGTGCCACGGCGCGGACGCATCGTTGCCTGGGACGGCAGCGCCAACGTGGACGACTGCGTCGCCCGTGCGTTTTGTCCGGTCGAACGCTATGGCTTCGCCGAGAACTCCTACTGGCGCGCGGTGGACGTGAGCCTTGAACCGGCGCGCACTTCCTGGACGGTGCTGCGCGAAGGCAATCGCTGGGGGGAGTTTGAGTTTGCGCTGGCGGGCGAGTACAACGCGCTCAACGCGACGGCCGCTGCGGCGCTGGCTGCGGGTTTCGGCATCACGCCCGCGCAGATCGCCGATGCCCTGCGCACCTTCCGTAGCGTGAAGCGGCGCCTGGAAGTGAAGGCCGAAATCGGCGGCATCACCATTATTGATGACTTCGCACACCATCCCACGGCGATCGGTGAAACTCTGAAGGCGCTGCGGACACGCTACAACGGGCGGCGTCTGTGGGCGGTGCTGGAACCGCGCTCCAACACGCTGGCGCGCAATGTCTTCCAACGCGAACTCGGCCACAGCCTGGCGATTGCCGACCAAGTTGTCATCGCCAGTGTGTATCGCGCCGCCAAGTACAGCGACAGCGAGCGCCTCGACGTGTACGCCGTGGTTGCTGACGTCAACGCGGCTGGCAAACACGCGCGTTATATTGCCGACGCTGACGGCATCGTGGCGGCAATTACGCCGGAGCTGCGTCACGGCGATGTGGTTGCCATTCTCTCCAATGGCGGATTTGGCGGCATTTATGAGAAGCTGCCGGCGCGCCTGCAACAGTTGCTCGAAACCGCGGCCAAGGCCTAGCCGCGCGGGATTTCCCTGGGTTGCATATTCCCTGTCGTGGTTCGAGGTAGAAATTGCTTCGTACCTTGCTGATGCTTGCGTTCTGGACGGTGACCACGCCGCTCGCCGCGCTCGTGGCGCTGCCCTGGGCGTTGATCACCGGCAACATCAGCCCGCTCTACGCGATCGGCATGTGGATCGTGCGGACCGGCGTGCGTTTGGCCGGGCTGCGCGTCATCGGCGAAGGGCTTGAGCGTCTCGATCCACAGCGGACGTGGATCTTCATGTCGAACCACGTATCGAACCTCGATCCGCCGGTGCTGCTGCCGCTGATCCCGCGGCGCACCTCCGTGCTGGTGAAACGCGAACTGTTCTGCATTCCTGTCCTCGGACAGGCCATGCGCATCGCGCGACTGGTCCCCATCGATCGGCGCAATCGGGAACGGGCTGTGAGCGGACTGGAGGAAGCCGCCGCGGTGCTGCGCGACGGGATCAACATGACCGTCTTCGTCGAAGGGACACGCTCGCCCGACGGCCGCTTACTGCCGTTCAAAAAGGGACCGTTTTATCTTGCGGAACGACTGGATGTGCCAGTGGTGCCGGTGACCATCCTCGGCACATACGAAGCGCAACCCAAGGGGCGTTTCGCGGTGCGTCCCGGCGAGGTGCGGGCCATCTTCCACGCGCCGCTGGAGCCGCGGTGTTTTCCCGACCGCAAGGCGTTGATGGAGGCCGTCCGCGATCGCATTGCCAGCGCGCTGCCACCGGAGCGGCGCTAGCTCGGTCTGGCCGAAGCGATTCAAAACGGGAATCCGCCACTCCTCCCCCACCCCCACGGTCGTTTGTTTTCAGCACATTACGCAGTCGAGCACCTGCAAATAGCCAAGTGCGAAGCGGCCACTTGGAACATCTATTCAACTCACGTCGATCGAAAGACGTTGAGGGAGATTATGCAAACGGCTGCTCAACCCGCTCGCGCGTCGAGCTCGAGGCTATGGGCCGGGCGTATCATCAGCGCGGTACCCATTTTGATGTTGCTATTCAGCGGCATCATGAAACTGCTGAAGCCCGCGCCGGTCGTGGAAGAATTCGTTCGCCTCGGTTATCCCGAAAGCCTTGCCCTAAGCCTCGGCATCGTCGAAATTATGTGCGCGGTGGTATACACGATTCCGCGCACCTCTGTTCTCGGCGCAATTTTGGTGACCGCGTATCTTGGCGGCGCGACTGCGACGCACGTGCGCCTGGGCGAGTCATTCTTCATTCCTGTGCTGCTGGGCATATTCGTCTGGGGCGGCCTGTTTTTGCGCGATCCGCGGTTGCGGGCACTGCTTCCCCTTACTGCTGCGCGCTAGACCGGCTTCGAGAAGAAGCAACCACCAGCACAGTCGGGACAAGTGTTAGAAGTCCGCGTTGAAACCCTGGCCAGGAGCCGCCGGCACGAGCACAAACATGCAGGTTGGGCTCGATTTGAAGCAGGACAGGATGCCAGCGCGCAGCACGTGGATCGGCTGCTCATCCGGAAACGGCAATTCAAGCCGGAGCTTTCGTAGTTCGTCTGACATGTGCGCGAGGTAGCCATCGCCATCGTACTGGTCGGCTGCCTCAATCTTTGAGCCTGGGCCCACTGAGATATAGAACTCGCCGCTACCGGAGAGTTTCTTCGGATTTGGCACTTGAACAGTTCGCAGCTCCTGCAAGTCGAGCCGACGCTGGGCAACCAGGGCATCGGCCTTCTTTTCGTCCCCGGCGTTTGCAACAAAGCGCTGCCAAGCGGCCACCGGGGTCTTGGTCATTGCACCGCCAAAGGCCTGAGCCCAGACGCGAATAGCATCTTGCTGCCGACCCTGCTTGAGGTAGAGTTGCGCCAGACGATCGGCGATGGTGAGGTCCTGCGACCAGCTCCAGGCGGCTTCCAGGTAACGCTGTGCACGGGAGAGTTGGCCGTGATGGAAGTACACCCATCCAACAGAGTTCCAAATCGCGCTGAGCTTCCATGCGCGCTGGAGATCAGGCTCGTCCGCAAGCTTGACGTCTGGCGCCTGTTGCAGCTTTTCGTAGGCGGCAGACAGGGCCAGTTGCGCCTGCTGCTCGGCCAATTCGGGCGACTGGTGGACCTCGGCCAGCATAGCAGCGAGTTCGGCGCGGCGAGTTAGCGACAGCTCGCGGCTCAGCACGGAATTGACTTGCTGGAGTCCCTTGTCTTGCTGATTCGTCAAGAAGTAAGCTTTTGCCAGCACTTGTTCATAAGGCGCATCTGGGGACTCCTCTTCAAGGGCTTTGGTCAGGTGTTCGATCGCCTGTTCTGGGCGATTTGAGGCGACGAGACACAGCCCCAAGATCCCGTGGACGCCCTGAACGTCAGGCGCCAACTCCAGTTCGCGTGCAAACGCGTGGGCTGCTTCGAAGTATTTGCCTGCTTGCAGGTAGGCAAGGCCCAAATTGTGCCACCCGTCCGCTTGCTTGGGATCCAGCTCCACCGCTTTTTGCAGGGCACCAGTAGCTTTGTCCATAGAACGCAGTCGTATGTATAAAGTCCCCAGCATTGCCCAAGCGTCGGCGTTGTTTGGATATCTGTTGGTGGCCTTTTCCAGGAGGGTACGGCCCTGTGTGAAATCACCGCTGCGCAGCGCAGATCGGGCTGCGGCTACCAGGTCTTCGGCGAAGTGTGCATCAGGGCTAACCGCAGCTGGGGTCGGCTTCGACGCGGACCAGGTCCAGCCGGGTTCATACAGGTACGCCAATTCCTCCTGATCGGCCTTGATAGCGTTGTACACCGTGTTGTAATCCTCGAATCGCGC
Source organism: Terriglobales bacterium (assembly GCA_041946775.1). Classification (GTDB taxonomy): domain Bacteria; phylum Acidobacteriota; class Terriglobia; order Terriglobales; family Acidobacteriaceae; genus JBHGBA01. The sequence goes on along the minus strand of JBHGBA010000003.1, from coordinate 99,329 downwards.
ACGCGGAACCTCATCGGTCTTAACACGATAGGTGCGTTCGACGAACACGATGTTCTTCTCGGTTCGGGAGTGAGACTCGTATTCCACGAAGTCCTGTTTGCTCGTTACCGCCCTAGGGGGCGTAACGGTCAACCCTTTGGGCAACTCCAGGCGGAGGTGGTTTGAAATCTCCTGCACTCCCAGTCGAATGGGGCCCTTCTTCTGCTCCGGCGTGGCGGCTGGCCGCACAGCTAAATCGATGATTGGGAGCTTCAGCTTCGTGCCGTTCGTCACGGTTGTGTACTTCTTCTTGGTCACCTCGAACTTGAGTTCGAAAGGCTTATTGAGGTAGGAAGCGCCGGACGAAACGATATTTGAGATGTCGCCTTCAAGTCCGAGCCTGGCGAGACTTGCCTTCAGCAGTTGCGGCCACTGCGATTCTGGAGTACGTCGCAACAACAGGCGCCATACGATTTCGGCGTCTCCTTGAGCCGCAAAAGTCACCTTCAGGTGAAGGTCGCCAGCTTGATCGATCGTCCCCTCCATCCGGGACACTTCTCTTGACAACTGTGGTGGCTCGGCACCGGTTTTCACGATGGATGCTTCGCCGGAAGGACCGATGCGCAGCGCTTGTTTGCCGCGAAGCGGCTTAATCAGGGTCCCAAGCTGGGCCACTTCTGTCGTGGTGTCCGCGTAGACGAAAGCTGACTGTAGCGGAATAGCAGTGATCAGGTGATCAAATTGCAGGGGAGACGGCACGGTCGCGTCGAGCTTCCGGACGGAACTAATTAGCACCGGCTCGGCTTTTACTCCGATGACGTCGAGCAAGGCGGTCAGCAAGGTATGCTTGTCCTTGCAGTCTCCGTACTGGTTGACCAGGATCTCAGATGCCGCGTGGGGCTGGTAGCGACCAATACCGAATGACAGTCCCAAGTAGCGGATGCTGGTGGAAACGTAATCGTAGATAGCGCGGACCTTCTCCTGCTGCGTTTTGGCGCCCGCGGTCAGTTCCTCCGCTTTCTTTCGGATGGCATCGTTGGGTGCGGCACGGGGCGCTTGGAGGTCCGCGTACCACTTTGCTACGTCCGCCCAGTCCTGGAAGGTTGAGAACTGGATATCAGGAACCGCCAGTTCGCCATCGTCCTCTTGGGCCTCACTGTCACCGTCTGGTATCTTCTCAACCGAGTGGATCCACAAGTATTTCCTTCGTTGCCCTTCAATTTGAATGGCGGGCTGGAATTCGGCATCGAAATGGGTCTTCAACGCTCGCTCGACAGGGACGTCCAGTTCGAAACGTTCCTCCAGAACAACACCTGTCTTCGCAAAAGTATATTCCCCGAAGAAATGCCCGGGAATCATGGGCGAGTGGACGATGGTGCGTGCCGCGTATTCCAGGATGTCGCCAGGACGCAGACCTGGCACGCTGATGACCTTCGAGCGGAAGTCGGTGTAGTGAGGAGCGGTGCGCTGGATCGGCGAAGGCAAGTCCTGAATAGAGTCAGTAGTCGCGACCACCCTGGAACCATCGGGTTTGATGACGCGCACGTAGTCGATTGCAATATTCTCGAAACCTGTGTCGTAGCCCAACTCGACTGTCCCGGCCTGCTGCACACCGGATTCGCTTTGCACCTTCATGCGCACGTACCAACGCTTCGATCCGGTTCCATCCGACTCTAAGCGCAAGTTGGTTCGCAAGCTTTCAATGATGATGGCTTCTTTGGACAGGTCCTTCTTGGCTGAAGGCTCAGGTTTGTCCTTGCGGGCGGTTTCCACCGGCCTCGGACGTGGCGCAGCGTCCTGGGCAGCCATTCCAGGGCAGAACAGAAGGGCAAATACAACCAAACTGATCAGGTACATTCGTGGATTGACAAGGCGCATGCGCGGTTCCTGTATAACAGTGTTGCAGAACAGTAGCAACTCGACAACCCTGCGAAGGGGCACAGGCGCGCGGAAAGCGGAAGGGTAGGCGGTCCGATTATCTCGCAAAGTCTACAGCGCGATTTGAGTTTGGCCCGCCCGATTCGCTTTGAGCCTACCACTCTCAGTCTGCCGACCTTCAGCAAGATTTACCCAGATAAGGAAACAATTATGAAGAAGATTTTTGTTGGAAACTTTTCGTTTAGGACGACCGAAGCCGAGCTACGCCAGTGGTTCGAGGCCCACGGGTCGGTAGAAAGCGCAACTGTGGTTACGGACCGCGATTCGGGACGCTCACGCGGCTTCGGATTCGTGGAAATGCCGAACAACAGCGAAGCCGATGCGGCGATCGCCGCACTGAACGGCGCGGACGCCGCTGGCCGGCCGCTCACGGTCAACGAAGCGCGCCCCAAGACGGAGCGCGGCGGTGGCTTCCGCGGCGGTCGCGGTGGCTACGGTCGCGACGACTATCGCGGCCATGCTCGCCAGCCACGTGAGCCGCGCTGGTAAGCACTCTTACTGCTTCACTATAGTTCACACGCCGGTTTTGTGCGCTCCAGCGCCGTATCGTTCTGAGCGATCGAGCGGGATGCGGCCAAAACCGGTGTTTGTGTTGTCGCGTTACGCCTTTGCCCGGAGCAGGTCCTCGATATCTCCCAGGCGGTCAGAGAGCAGGTTGAGCTTGCTCGCCAGGCCCTGGATTTCGCTGTGCGCGCGCCGGTTGACGTCGTAATCCAGTTCGCCGCGCAGGCGGTCCTTCTTGTCCTGCCGGTTCTGGCTCATCATGATGACCGGCGCCTGAATGGCGGCCAGCATGGACAGAAACACGTTTAGCAGAATGAAAGGGTACGGGTCCCACGCGCCTTCCTCGAGTGTGAAGTTGACGATCGCCCATGCAGTCACGAACAAGCCGAAGGCGATGATGAACTTCCAGGAACCGCCGAAGGCCGCGACCGTGTCGGCAAGACGCTCGCCAAAAGTTGCCTGTTCCTCGATGATCTCGTTGGGATGGCGATTGGCGCGGATGCGCACCAGTTGCTGCGCGGCGTGGAACTGGTGTCCGAGGACAGCCAGCATGTCCATGCCGGCATGTGGCTTGCTCTTGATCAGCGCGAGGATGTCATTGCGGTCCACCTCAATGCACTCGGTCGGTTCCAGCGCGACGGCTTCGGTCTGGTGGGGCGTCTGCTCCAGCATGGAGGCGAAGCCGAAGAATTCGCCGGGCGTGGGCTCGTCTACGATGACCTCCTGATGGTCTTCGTCCACCGTGGTGACTTGCACCCGGCCAGAAATCAGAATGTACCCACGTCCGCCCGGGTCTCCCATCTTGTAAATGCGCTGGCGCGGTTGGAACGATTTCAGCTCCACTTGTCCGGCCAGGACAGCAGCTTCATCACTATCCAGCAGCGCGAAAAGCGGAACCTGTTGCAGCACTTCCGGGTTGCAGGCCATGGGGTTGTTCCTCGTCAATGTGTGGTATGCGCTTGACACGACTGATAATACGACACGAATTGCCGCCCACGCGGTAAACTGCGTGTACGTCCGCATCTGACTCTGGAGAACGAATGTCGGAACTCAATGACTGGGTCGAGCGTCTGCGCAACGGCGATACGCGCGCCCTGGCCCGCGCTATCACAGCGGTCGAGAACCGCACCCCTGAAGCACTGCCGCTGTTGAAGGCGCTGTTTCCGTTCAGCGGGAAAGCGCGCATTGTCGGGCTGACGGGCGCGCCTGGCGCCGGCAAAAGCACGTTGGTGGACCAACTGGCACGCGAATATCGCAAGCAGGACCGCACGGTCGGCATCATCGCCGTGGACCCGACGAGCCCTTACACGGGGGGCGCGATCCTGGGCGACCGCATACGCATGCAGTCGCACCATGCCGACCCGGGAATTTACATCCGCAGCATGGCCACGCGCGGCTCGCTTGGCGGGCTGGCACACACGACGGCCGACGTGAGCACGGTGCTGGACGCCAGCGGACGCGACGTGATCCTGATCGAGACCGTGGGCGTGGGGCAGGACGAAGTGGACATTGTGCGGCTGGCGGACATCACCATTGTCATCCTGGTGCCGGGCATGGGCGACGATGTGCAGACCATCAAGGCCGGCATCATGGAGATCGCCGATATTTTCGTGATCAACAAGAGCGACCGCGAAGGGGCGGAGCGCGTGGAGCGCGAGATCCGCGCCATGCAGTCAATTGCCGTGCGCAGCGACCGCTGGACGCCGCCGGTAGTGAAGACGGTCGCCAGCGAAGGCAAGGGCATCAGCGACTTGGCGGCGGCCATTGCCGGCTACGAGCAGTTTCTGGCTAAGGAAAACCTGCTGGCCAACAAGAAGGTGGAGAACTGGCGCGAGCGGCTGATTGAAATGCTGCGCGATACGGTGATGCAGCGGCTCTTGCGTGAGCACGTGGCGAACGGTGCGGTGGGCAAATACGCCTCGGAAGTTGCCGCGCAGAAGCGCGATCCGTATTCTCTGGTGGAAGAAATCGTGGGGACGTTGGGGAAGTAAGTTTGCAGTTGGCAGTTCGCAGCTTGCGGCCAAAACGTGAACGCGGAGGACGCAGAGGGCAGCCAGTTTACGGTTTGCAGTTTGCAGTTGCAGCTGACCCTGCTGCGCAGTGCTCGGTTCGGGGCCATGCGTTTTCCCGGTGTCCCTCGCGACCTTTGCGCCCTCTGCGTCCTTTGCGCTGAGCTTTAACTGCAAACTTAGACTGCAAACTGTACTCAAACAGAGGTCCGCATGTTCACTGAGGTCCGCATGTTCACTATTGATCATTTGGGCATTGCCGTTAAGTCGCTGGAGCAGGCGAAGCAGTTTTATCGCAATCTGGGGCTGGAGATTTACGGTGAGGAAACCGTTGCGGCGGAGAAGGTAAAGCTCGCCATGGTGCCGGTGGGCGAGAGCCGTATCGAACTGCTGGAGCCTACCTCAGAGGAGTCGCCCATCGCCAAGTTCCTGGCGAAACGCGGTGAGGGACTGCACCATGTGGCGCTGCACGTGGATAACCTGGTCGAGACCGTGGAGAAGATGAAGCAGAGCGGTACGCGCTTTGTCTCCGAGGAGATCAAGACCGGCGCGGGCGGGCACGCCTATATCTTCGTGCATCCGGCGAGCGCGGGCGGCGTGCTGCTGGAGCTGGTCCAGGACGAGCTCAAAGGATCTTAGAATTGGTAATTGAGTAATTTGTAATTGGTAATTTAACAAGGCAGCACATCCGGCTGCCTTCAAATTGCAATTACAAATTACCAATTGCCAATCGTCTTGCGCTCATGCTGCTACTTGGAATTGACACTTCCGGTCGTCATGGCTCGATCGCGCTGGCGCGCGGCAACCCGGATTCATTCGATGTGCTGGAAGTGGTCGAGCTGGCGGGTGGGACGTATTCGGCGCGGCTCATCCCGGGATTGATCGGGCTGCTGCAACGGCAAGGCGTGTCGCGCCACGATCTGGAGGGGTTCGCCATAGTCTCGGGACCGGGATCGTTCACCGGCCTGCGCGTGGGGCTTTCCGCAGTGAAGGGCCTGGCCGAAATCCTGCGGCGGCCGATTGCCGCGGTATCCATGCTGGAAGCCATAGTTGCACAGTCCAACCACGACGGCGGAACAGTCGCGGCGATTGATGCCGGACGCAAAGAAATCTTTGCCGGCGAGTACGAAGTCCGGGGCGGAGAGGCGCGGCCCACGCGGGAATTGTTGCTGACCTATCCGCAGTTCGTCGCATTGATGGACGCGAATGCCACGGCGCAGTTGATCACGCCGGAGTCCGAGGTGGCCGACCTTGTGCCCATGCATTTGCGGGTCAAGCAAATCGACTGGCCCAATGCGGGGGAGATCGCGCGCCTCGGCTACGCCAAGATCCAGGCCGGCCAGACGGTCACCCCCGCAGCGCTGGAGGCGAACTATATCCGGCGGTCGGACGCGGAAATCTTTTCGAAACCCGGCTCTTAGTTGTCAGCTTTTCATGACGATTCGTCGCGCCAGTCCTGCCGACATTCCCTCGGTGATGCAAGTGGCGGCCAGCGCCGATACGGCGGCGCAGTGGTCGCGTGCGGATTACGAGCGCTGGTTCGACGCGCGCGGGCCGTCTCGGCTCGCGCTGGTCGCGGAGGATACCGAGGGTATCTTGGGCTTTATCGTTGCGCTGTGCGCCGGGCCGGAGTGGGAGATCGAAAACATCGTCGTGGCGGCGACTGCGCGGCGGCGCGGTGTAGGCGCGCAGCTTCTGGACGAGCTGCTCAAAGAAGCGCAGATGGCGGGCGCGGAGAGCGTTTATCTGGAAGTGCGCGAGTCGAACCGGGCGGCACGCGAGCTGTACGAGCGGGCTGGTTTTCAGGCCATGGGCACACGTCCCGACTACTACTCGTCGCCCGCCGAAAACGCCGTAATTTATCAAGTGGTACTCACAAACCGGGAAAATGCGGACGAAAGTCGCTGATTCCACTCCAGATACAGTCGTTGAAGCAGCACAGGGCCTATGGTACGTTGATGGGCAATCCAATCCGCGGCTCTAGGCTCTAGGAGGTCGTACTGGATGGCAACTCAGGTGCGAGACGTCTTACTCGCCAGCAATGAGGAATTCCGCAAACTGGCTGAAGAGCACCAACAGTATTCCAAACGCCTTGAATCACTCTCCGGCAAACGCTTTCTTTCCGACGAAGAACAGATGGAAGAGGTGCGGCTAAAGAAGCTGAAACTGCGATTGAAGGACCAGATGGAATCCATCGAGCAGCGGTTCCGGCGCGACCAGCAGATCGCGTAATTTCCACTGAACACATACCCTCGGCCATGCGCCGGGGGTTTTGTGTCTGTGAGCGAGCAGCTAGCAACAAGCAACTGGCAACAAGCTATCTATTCGCCAGACGCTCGTATTCCGTGGCGGCGCCGCTGGAGAGCAGGACCCAGAGCGTGTAAATACCCAGCGCGGTGCCGAACGGCGGGTGAAACAGCGAGATGACGCCCAGCACGATGGCCAGCGTGCGTGCCCAGTCGCGGCGGTTCATCAAGCCCCAACCTGCTCCGAAACACAGCACGCCGATCAAGGCCAGCAAGCCACCAATCGAGTACATCACCAGCGGCCCGAGTTGCCGTGCGATTTCCGCGCCGGGTTCGTGGGCGGGAATTACCACGCCCGCGGCGGTCCCAATTCCATACAGAATACCGGCGGGGATCAGCCAAAGAAACGCGACGATGATCCAGAAAATGCCCAGCAGGCGCAGATGCCACGCGAGTCGTTCGGCGGTCATAGTCGGCGGCGCGGGCCCGGCCGACGGCGGAACTGCCGGCTGGGTCACACTCGTCGGCTGCGTGGCCCCGCAGGAACACACGGTTTGCTGCGGATCCAAAGGCGCACCACAGCGGTTGCAGTACATGGCTCCTCCCGCATGATCGCAACTCGGACTCCCAGTTTAGCGCCGGCACCGCGGCGCGAACCTGGGCGCCCGCTCGCTAATCCCAGTTAGCGCCGGACACGAAGGCGCGGACCCGGAGCACCTGGTGTTCGCTACACAAGTGTACGCGGCAGGGCAAGTTTCGGTTCCGTCCGCGGGAGGGCGCGCTTTCATCTGCTATCATGAATTGAAAGTTGAATATCCCGGACTCGCCTGGCCACTCGTGAGTTCGCGGCGCGGAGAGGTGCGTGAGTGGTTGAAACGACCCGCCTCGAAAGTTGAGGCGTTTGGCGGGCGTGAGCGCAGCGGGAGCCCGCCGCCGAAATCCTGAGTGAGCGCCCGGCGCGAGCGAAGGACCTCGGCCCTGACCACTCGATGATTGTTGGCGCGGAGAGGTGCGTGAGTGGTTGAAACGACCCGCCTCGAAAGCGGGCATACGGGAAACCGTATCCAGGGTTCGAATCCCTGCCTCTCCGCCAGAAAGTTCAAAAGGCGCGCCGAAACGACGCGCCTTTCACTTTGCACGTAAGAGTTTCCTACGCCGCCCGCTCATCCCCCGCTTGCTCCTGGCCAGCGGCCGGCGAAGACCCAGCCTGGGCCCCAGCGCCGGCTTGCATGGCCGCCATTGGTAGGAACACCGAGAACACGGTCCCGCTGGGTGCCTTGCCGACGCGGCTGCGGACGCGAATCAGGCCGCCGAGTTTCTCGACGATTCTCTGCGCGACCCACAGTCCGAGGCCGGTGCCGTTTTCGCCTTTGGTGGTGAAGAACGGCTCGAACAGGTTGGGCAGGTGCTCCGTGGCAATGCCCTTGCCATTGTCCGCCACCACGACGCGCACGCCCTGGGTGTCTCCGCGGCGCGACGGAAAGATGTGCAGATACCACCAACTCGATGCCCGGCACCTCCTGCAAGCGCTTCAGCGCCTCCTGTCCGCTGTCGGCGTATACCACCTCTACGTGATAGCGTTCCAGCGCGCTGGTGACCGCGAAAATATTGCGCGCATCATCGTCCACGATGAGGATCTTTCTGCCCTCCAGGCGGGGATCGTTTTGTCTGAGTTGACTGAGCATTTGGCGCTTATACTCCGGCAGATTCGATTCTTCGCGGTGCAGATAACGCGCCGTCGCCTCCAGGAGCTCAGAATTGGGGATACTTTTGCTGTGGCAAGGCTGGCTACCGCGGGAAGGTAAGCGTGAACGTCGAACCGGATGGAGCTTCAGTGCGGCTCTCGACCGATATAGATCCCGAATTCTTCTGCACCAACTGCTTGGCCACCCAGAGGCCCAGGCCGGTGCCGGTCTCCTTCTTGGTAGTGAAGAACGGTTCGAAGATGCTGCCGGCGACGGCAGCCGGAATCCCGCTACCGTGGTCGCGTACTCTGATCGTGACTTGATAGCTGTCCTGATGCGCCGTTATCTCGACCAAACCGGATTGCGCCGAGGCGTCGATGGCGTTTGCCACCAAGTTGGTCAGAACTTGCTGGAGTTCGCCGCGCACTGCGCAGACACGCACCGCATCGGGTATGCTGGCGCGAAACTCCACATTCTTTGCCCGCATGCGCGGGCCAGCCACGCGCGCCACGTCATTCACCACCTCGGCAACCGGCACTTTGGTCTGCGGCGCGGAGTCGCGGTAGAACTGTAAGATCTGCTTGGCAACCTGGCCGACGCGTTCGATCTCACGCTCCGCCACTTCCAGACAGTGACGGCCCTCGGCGGTCAACGGTTCGTCGCGCAGCAGGTAGAGCAGGTTGGTGATGCCTGCCAGCGGATTGTTGATTTCGTGCGCGACCGTGGCTGCAAGACGCCCGGCGATTGCCAGCTTCTCCATCCGGCGGAGTTGTTCCTGCGAGCGGCGCCGTTGCACCGCGATGGTGATCTGCTGGCAGACGAGGTGGATCAACTCGATTTCTTGCGGAGTGTAGGTGGAGCGCCGTTTAGTGCCAAATGAAAACGTCCCCAGCAACTGCCCCCCGGCCATCAGCGGGAAACAGACGTAACACTCGATGCCGTACGAGCGAATGAGATCGGCCTTGGGGTCGCTGGTCCGGCTTTGCACGTGGGGCACGTACATCGGCTCGCGCTGCGCGGCCACGGTTCCGCAAACCGCCTGCCCGAACGCGAGGGTCTTCAGGTTTTCCACATCTTGTTCCGGCACGCCGCGGCAGGATTGCAGGCGCAACTCGGAACCGTCTTCACTCACCAAAAAATGGAAATAGGCGTCCAGACCGAGAGTGTCGGAGAGTTTGTTGAAGACTGCCTGGCAGACCTCGCCGGGATCGGCGTCCGCCAGCAACAAAGTGCCGGTCTCGCTGAGCACGCGCAAATACTCAGGATCGAGTGAAAGCGGGATTTCTACTGCGAGAGCCCCCACGGCGTCACCTTCTCCCGGGAGCATTTTCGCAGAGCATACTCCGCCTCCCGCAGCGCACGCAAGCAGCGCCTATTTCTCGTTTGATGCTGCTTTCGGGATGTGACTAACTTTCCTAGGGGAGATATTTCTTCGGGATAGGTGCGGCTGGCGTTTCCGCCTCCCAGAAGATGCTGACCACCCACCAGCGGTTCCCATCATTGAGCAACTGGATGCTGTTAATCCCGCGCTGAAAAGGCTTTTCGTCGGGGGCATGGCGCGAGGCATAGGTGCTGAACACCTGCGTCATGTGGCTGTAAGTGTCCGCGTGGCGTGCGATTTCGCTTTCGTAGAAGCCCTCGCGTTCGAAGATGGGCGTGGTGCGGGCAATGTAATCCTCAATGCTGAACTCATGAGTGATGACATCCCCCTTGGGCCCGTGTCCCACAGCAACCAGCCGGCCGCTGGGAACAAACAGCGAGCGGAACCGGTTCCAGTCACGGTGCTGGCCGGCGGGACCGGAAATCACGTTGTACAGCGCACTTACGATGCTCTCCAAGGAACGCACATCGTCCGGGTTGGCTGCCGGTTTCGTCTCGGCATCTACCGCCGGAGGACGCTGCTGCTCCTGCTGGTGCGACTTGGCTGAACCGGCGATCGCCAGCGCTGCCAACGACAATACCAGCACTCCCGCCGCTGCCGTTATCTTGCTCATCGTCCTTCCTCCGGGATGCTTGTGATCTGCCGGCCGACCAAATCATTGATTCACAACACAAGTTCATCACGCCACAAAATACTTCGCCGCGGGATGATGCACGATGATCGCCGACGTGGACTGCTCGGGCTCCAGCAGGAATCCGCTGGTCAGGCGCACGCCGACATTCTCCTCCGGATGCAACAGCGCGAACAGCTTGGTTTGGTCCTCCAGGTTCGGGCACGCCGGGTAGCCAAACGAATACCGCGACCCGCGATACTTCTGGTGAAACAGATCGCGGATTTCAAACGCGTCGTCGCCCGCGATACCAAGCTCCTGTCGCATCAGCTTGTGCTGGTATTCGGCCAGCGCTTCCGCCGTCTCCACGCTCAGCCCGTGCAGATACAGATACCGCGCGTAATCGCCAGCCTCGAACAGGCGGTGCGTTTCCCGCGATGCTTTACTGCCGATGGTCACCAGCGAAAGCCCGATGACATCGAGTTGCCCCGACGAGCGCGGCAGGAAGAAGTCGGAGATGCACAGCTTGCGCCCTTCCTTCTGGCGCGGGAAGGTGAAGCGCAACAGTTCGCGCGGGCCGGAATGCCTGGATCCTTCGCTGCTCCGCTCAGGATGACAAGCTTTGAACGACTCCGGCTGGTACACGATCACATCGTTTCCTTCACTCTGCGCCGGGAAGTAACCCCACACCGCCTGCGGCTCGAGCAACCCGCTTGCCAGTACTTCGTCCTCGAGCTGGTGCAGCAGCGGACGGAACTTCTCTTCCACGAGCCGCGCATAATCCGCTTGCGAAGCCGTTCTTAACTGCCACTGGTTCTTGAACAGCGCCGTCTCGTTGATATAGCGGAACAGCTCGCGCAGATCGAAGTCTTTGCGCACGCGCACGCCATAGAACGGCGGCGTCGGAATATTCGGGGCAGGTGCCACCACCAGGCTGCGCTCGCTGGATACGCCGGCATCTGCCGTTGCCGCCGCGGCGCGGGCAAATTCCTTCACCGCGCGGCCTTCCTGCAGGCGCTCCTCGCGTCGCCGGCTCGTCAGGTCCTCCATGATGTGCAGCCCGGCAAAGGCGTCATCGGCATAGAATACCGACGACGAGTACTCGCGCCGCAGGTCCTCCTCCACGTACTTCCGTGTCAGCGCGGCGCCTCCGCAGATGACGGGGAACTCCAGGTGGTCCCGCTCCAGGTCCTGTATGACGTACTTCATCTCCAGCGTGGACTTCACCAGCAGGCCGCTCAAACCGATAGCATCGGCGCCCTGCTGCTGGGCGGCGGAGATGATGGCGTCGGACGGCTGCTTGATGCCCAGGTTCACCACCCGGAATCCATTGTTGCTGAGGATGATGTCCACCAAGTTCTTGCCGATATCGTGGACGTCACCTTTCACCGTCGCCAGGACGATGGTGCCCTTGCGCGCGCCTTCCCTCTTCTCCATCTTGGGCTCGAGATAAGCGACCGCCTGCTTCATCACCGAGGCCGAATCCAGCACCGAAGGCAACTGCATTTTGCGCGCGCCAAACAAGTCGCCCACCGTACGCATGCCATCGAGCAGCACAGTATTGATCAGATCGAGCGGCGAGTATTTCGCGAGCGCCTCTTCCAGAAGCTGTTCGAGTGACTTGCGCTGTGCGCCTTCAGCCAGCCCCTTTTCTCCCTGAATGATGCAGAACTTCAGCTTGTCCTCAATGGCAAGTTGCTCCACCTGCGAGCGCGGCGCTTCGGCTTTCTTCTCCATACCGGCGAAGTGCGCCATATAGATTTGCAGCGGATCGCCGGCCGAGGTGTCGTAGTAAACCAGCCTGCGTGCCAGTTCAACCTCTGCTTCAGGAATACGGTGCAACGGATAGATTTTGGAATAGTTGACGATGGCCATATCGAGGCCGTGATTCACCGCCTCGTACATGAACACCGAGTTGAGCACGCGCCGCGGATAGACATTCAGCCCGAAGCTGATGTTGCTGACCCCGAGGATCGTCGTGACGTCCGGCAGTTCCTGCTTGATGCGCTCGACGGCCTTCAGCGTCTCGATGCCCGCCGTACGGTATTCTTCCTGGCCAGTGGAGATGGGCAGCGTGAGGGCGTCAAAGACCAGGTCCACCGGCCGCATGCCGTACTTTTCTGTGGCCAGCCTGTAAATGCGCTTGGCGATGGCGACCTTCTTGTCGGCCGTCAGCGCCATGCCCTCCTCGTCAATCGTCAGGCAGATCACCGCTGCGCCATATCTTTTCGCCAGCGGCAGCACCTTGGCGATACGCTTTTCGCCATCTTCCAGATTGATGGAATTCACGATCGGCTTGCCGGGGATGCGTTTCAGCGCCTCCTCCAGCACGTCAGCCTCGGTGGTATCAATCAGGACCGGCGCCGGCACGCGCGTGGCGATCTTGTCGAGCACGTTGGTCATGTGGCCTTTTTCGTCCTCGCCCACAATCGCCGTGCACAGGTCCAGCATGTGCGAGCCTTCGTTCACCAGGCGTTTGGCGAGCACCAGGATGTCGTCGTACTTGCCGGCGCGCACCATGTCGCGGAACTCGGCCTTGCGCGTGGTGGTGTTCATCTCCTCGGCGACGATGAGCGGCTTCGGATCGAGATCGAGGGGGACGCTGGTGTACGCGCTGGCTGCCGCCGCCGTGGGCCTCACCTGGCGCGGCGCGGGCGTTAGGTTGGCGCAGGTATCCACTACCGCCTTCAGGTGCTCGGGCGAGGTGCCGCAGCAGCCGCCGACAACGCGCACGCCATAGTCCACGATGAAGTGCCGGTGATAGTCAGCCAACTCCTGCGGCGTCAGCTTGTAAACCGCGTGCCCGCCGACGTTCTGCGGCAGGCCAGCATTAGGCAAAACCGAAATGTGTTTGGCCGAGTTGACGCTCAGATAGCGGACGGCGTCGTTCATCTCGTGCGGGCCAGTGGCACAGTTCATGCCGATCAGGTCCACATCGAACGGCTCCAGCGTGGTCAGCGCGGCGCCGATTTCGGTGCCCAGCAGCATGGTACCGGTAGCTTCAAGTGTCACTTGAACTGTGACCGGTAAGCGCCTGCCCGCACGCCGCATGGCTTCGAACACGGCGACCAGCCCGGCCTTGGCCTGAAGGATGTCCTGACAGGTCTCGACCAACAGGACGTCAACCCCGCCTTCGATCAGCGCGGCCGCCTGCTCCACGTAGGCGATGACCATGTCGTCGAATTTGATATGCCCGAGCGAGGGCAACTTGGTCGTGGGACCGATTGATCCGGCAACGAAACGCGGCTTTGCGGGGGTCGAGAACTGCGCGGCCACATCCCGCGCCAGCCGGGCGGCAGCCACGTTCAACTCGGCGACTTTGTCTTCCAGGCCATATTCGGCGAGCACAATGCGGGTGGCGCCGAAGGTGTTGGTCTCGACCACGTCGCAGCCAACGGAGAGAAACGCCGCGTGGATGTCGCGGATAATGTCCGGGCGGCTCAGCACCAGCAGCTCGTTGCAGCCTTCCTTGCCCCAGTAATCGTCGGGCGAAGGCTGTCGCTTCTGTATGTTCGTCCCCATGGCGCCGTCGTAAATCACGACGCGCTCCCGGACGGCCTTAAGGAAATCGTTCATATGGTGCCAGGTGCTCCGCTGCGCTGGTCGCAACTCAGTGCATACCACTATAAATCAGTCAAGTTTTGCCGCTGTGTCCTCCGCGTCCTCTCTGTGGTTCAGCTCTCAATTACCAAATTACTCAATTACAAATTACCCAATTACCCGATTACTCAATTCCGCTACACTGATCTGCCATGCTCGATATCCTCGCCATCGCCGCGCACCGCGACGACGCCGAACAGACCTGTGGCGGCGCCTTGCTGAAGATGGCGGCACGCGGCTATCGCACCGGCATCCTGGATCTCACCCGCGGCGAAATGGGCACGCGCGGCACCGCCGAAGACCGTGCGCGCGAAGCCGCAGAAGCCGCCCGCATCCTGCGCGTCTCCTGGCGCCGCGCACTGGACATCCCCGATGGGCGCGTGGAAAACACCTGGGAGAACCGCCTGAAAGTGGCTCGAGTCATCCGCGAAACGCGCCCGCGGGTGGTCATTCTTCCCTACTGGCAAGGGCGGCATCCAGATCACTACAAGGCTTCCACGCTCGGCTATGAAGCCTGCTTTCTTGCCGGGCTTGCGAGACTCGACCTGACCAACCGGGGCATTGTAGATTTTGAACAATACACCGCGCCCGACATCACCGGATCACCGGATCACCCGATCACCGTGTTAGAAGCTCATCGTCCCTTCAAGATCATCTACGCAACGCTGTATTACGACATTCGCCCCACCTTCGTAGTGGACATCACCGAGCAATTCGAAGCGCGTTTGGCGGCGCTGATGGCCTACAAATCGCAGTACAGCGATCAGGAAGCCGGCAGCCGCCTGTTCCCTGCTTATGCGGAAATTCGCATGCGCGTTGAGACCATGGCGCGCTTCTATGGCCTGCTGGCGGGCGTCACGTATGCAGAGCCGTTTCTACAAAAAGAGATCGGTCTGGTGGATGATTTGACGGCGATTCCGGTGAAGTCGATTTAGGCGCCACCCACGTGCCCGCGGTTGGGGCGCAACTGCGCAATCCTCGTTGCAATCGGGGAATTCGACTCCAGAGTGCATAGGTCCTTCGCGCAGCAACAGCAGGCGCGCTCAGGATGACAAAGTTGTTCCATCGGGGTTTGTTGTCGCGCTAACTGCTGCTTGCCGCCAATTCCTTGCTGCTTGTTGCTTGTTGTTGCTCGATGCCAGTTGCTTGCTGCTACCGTTTCGTGCACAGCGCCAGCCCATCACGTAACGGGAGTATGGTAGTGAACAACTCTGTTGAGTTGCAGATCAAACGATTAAATTCCAGGATGGCGCGCGTGGCGTCGTCCTGCGGCTTCAGCAGTTCCGCCACTCGCCCATGCCACAGGACATTATCGCTGATGAACAGCCCGCCCTTGCGCACACGCGGCACGGCCACCCGCAGCACACGCGGATAATCCTGTTTATCCACGTCATTGAAGACGATGTCGAACTGTTCCTTGCGCTCCGAAAGCAGTTCCAGCGCGTCGCCTACGCGAACCTCGATGCGCTCTGATACGCCCGCCCGTTGAAAATAGCGTCGCGCTTCGTCGGCATTGCGCCGGTCACCGTCCGTATAAATGACGCGGCCGCCTTCGCCCACGGCGCGCGCCCACCAGATGGTGGAATACCCGATCGCCGAGCCCATTTCGAACACGGTGCGCGCGCCCATCAGCCTGGCAAGTTGGTAGAAGAAACGTCCGACGGCGGGACCGATGATCGGAATCTGGCGCTTATCGGCTTCAGCCTCCATCTCGCGCAGTACTTCGTCGCGTTCGGGCAAAAGCGAGTGGAAGTAGCGTTCGACGCCCGGAACAGTGATTTCGCCCATAACACATCCGGTGATCTGGCGATCCGGTGATCGGGTCATCTGACCTGGTCTTGCATCGACCAAATCACCGGATCACCCGATCACCCGATGTTTTACCTGGTCGCCACTGCGGGAGCGCCGACGGTCTGGCCGGGAATCATCTCCAGCACCTTGATTCCCAGCCCGCCGGCCTGCTTGCGGAATTCTTCCGGAGTACCGCGCAGCAGCGGGAAGGTGCCGAAGTGCATGGGGATGACCACCTTAGGTCGCAGCAGTTGGCAGGCATGGGTCGCCTCGCGCGGCGACATGGTGAAGTGGTCGCCGATGGGTAGCATGGCAACCTCAGGGCTGTAGAGTTCGCGGATGATCTGCATATCGCCGAATACCGCGGTGTCGCCGGCATGATACAGGCGCACTCCGTTCTCGAACTCGACCACGTAGCCGCAGGCCTCGCCGCCGTAGACGATCTGATCGCCGTCCTGTATGCCGCAGGAATGGACCGCGTGCGTCATGCTCACTTTGATGTCGCCCACCTGCTGGGTACCGCCCTTGTTCATCGGTAAGGTGTTTTTCACGCCCTTCTTCTCGAGCCAACAGCACAGCTCGAAGATGCCCACCACGGTGGGGTTGTGCTTTTTCGCGATTTCCACGGCATCGCCGATGTGGTCAAAATGGCCGTGGGTGCAGAGCATTACGTCAACTTTCTTCAGTTTTCTTTCGCTGTCGGGACATGCTGGATTGCCCATCACCCAGGGATCGATCAGCAGCGTCTTGCCGCCGGGGGTCTCGATGCGGAAGGTTGCATGACCGAGCCAGGTTACTTGCACGCCGTTCAACTCCATCGCGTTCACCTCAACCCAGAATTAGCGGGATGATTGTATGCGCAGGACGGCACCGCTTCAACGTGATTGAGTGATTGGGTGATTGACGGATTTACGCCAGCTTACAATCCGCGAAATCACGTTCGTCAATCGCTCAATCACACAATCACCCAATCACACAATCACGAGTTGCGTGTCACTTCCCTTTTTCCGCGGGATGTTTTATCAATCCTCATGGCCGAAATGAGAGTGCTCTTCACCCAGGCGCAGATCCTGGAACGGGTGGACGCGATGGCCGCCGAGATTGATCGCGATTTCGCCGGTCAGTCGGTCATCTTCATCGGCGTGCTCAAGGGCGCAACCATCTTTCTGAGCGACCTGGCGCGCCGTGTGAAAATCGACGCCACTTTTGATTTCATCGGAGTGTCCAGCTACGGCAAACAGAAGGAGACCAGCGGCGAAGTGCGCCTGATCAAGGACGTGGACGAGTCGCTGACCGGACGCAACGTGATCCTGGTGGAAGACATTCTCGACACCGGTCTCACCATGCAGTACCTGAAAAAGGTGTTTCTCGCCCACCAGCCACGCTGCCTCAAGGTGGCGGCGCTGCTCGACAAGGCGTGCCGCCGCATGGTGCCGATCAAGGCCGATTACGTAGGCTTCACCATCCCCGATGAATTCGTCGTCGGTTACGGCATGGACTACGCCGAGCAATTCCGCAACTTGCGCGACATCTGCGTTTTGCCGCCGGACGCAATCTGAGGACGCCGTCGTTTTGGCACGATGCATCTGCATTGTGTTAAAACAATCAGGTCCTCCATGCCGAACATCCGCATCGTCTTCCTCTGGCACATGCACCAGCCCTTTTACAAGGACCTGGTGAACGGCACCTATCGCCTGCCGTGGGTGCGGCTGCACGCGCTCAAGGACTACTACGGCATGGTGAAGCTGCTCGACGAGTTTCCCGACGTTCATCAGACCTTCAACCTGGTACCTTCGCTGGTGGCCCAGGTGCAGGACTACGTGGCGGGCACGGCGCGCGATCCGTTTCTGGATGTGGCCGCAACTCCGGCGAGCGAGTTGACGCCGAAACAACGCCGCTTCGCGTTGGCGTACCTGTTCCAGGCCAACCCAGTACACATGATCGGGCGGTATCCGCGGTACCTGGAACTATTCAATCGCTTCCGCGGCGCGGGCGAAAACCCTGACCGGGCACTGCCGCGCTTCAATACGCAGGATTTTGCCGATCTCCAGGTACTCTCGCAGATCGCCTGGTTCGACGAGTTCTTCCTGGCGGACAAAGATATCGCAGCCCTGGTTCGCAAAGGCAGAGGGTTCAGTAACGAGGACCAGCGGTTGGTAATCGCACGCGAGCGCGAACTGATGGCGAAGGTCCTGCCGGCATACGCGTCGGCCGCAGCCAGGGGCTCAATCGAAATTTCCACGTCGCCGTATTACCACCCCATCCTGCCGCTGATCTGCGATACCGACATGGGCGGAGTGTCCACGCCGGGGCTGAAGCTACCGCAACGGCGGTTCCGCCATCCGGAAGACGCGCGCACGCAATTGGAGCGCGGCATTGCGTTGCACGAGAAAGTACTCGGCGTGAAGCCGCAGGGGGCGTGGCCCTCGGAAGGCAGCATCTCCGAACAGGTGCTCGCGATCGCGCACGAAGTCGGGTTGAAATGGATGGCCACGGATGAAGGTGTACTGGGGCGGTCGCTGGGCGTGCATTTCACCCGCGATACCGCCGGCCATCTGCAAGGCGCCGGACCGGACAGGTTGTACCGGGTGTACCGCTACGAACAGGGCAGCACGGAAATGCACCTGCTGTTCCGCGACCGTGCGCTGTCGGACCTGATCGGCTTTGTGTATTCGGGCATGGATGCGGCGGCCGCGGCACGGGATTTCGTCTCCCGCATCAAGCGCGCGGCAGCACCGGTGCTGGCGCAGGGACGCGACGCGGTTGTGCCCATCATCCTGGACGGCGAAAATGCCTGGGAGTACTACCCCAAGAGCGGACGCGAATTTCTCCGCCGCCTGTACGACGCGATCCAGCATGAGCCGGGAATGCGCGCGGTCACCGTGTCGGAAGCGGTCGCGGCGGAGGCGGCAGCGGAGTTGCCGCGAGCGCGGGCGGCAGTGGCCGCCGCGAGTGCGCCGGCGGCAGCCAGCGCTGTGCCGGGCATGCAATTTGAAGTCAAACTGCAAGAGCGCCGCCGTTTCGGGCGGCTGAATTCGATCGTGCCCGGCTCATGGATCAATGCCAACTTCAACATCTGGATTGGCGCGCCAGAAGACAACCGCTCGTGGGATTATCTGTCGGCGGCGCGCGATTTCTATGCCAATCAGGGCATCACGGCGACCGAGCAGCAGCGCGCGCTGGCGTTCGAGGAAATCCTGATCGCCGAGGGCAGTGACTGGAACTGGTGGTACGGCCCGGAACACCACACGGCCAACGACCGCGACTTCGACGAGCTTTATCGCAAGCACCTGTCGAACGTCTATCTGGCGCTCGGGGCGCGCCCGCCCGACTACCTGGCGCAGCCGATCGCGGTGGAGGCGGTGCGGCCTACGTTTGTGCCGCAAACGGCGTACATTCATCCGCGAATCGATTTGCCTTTCGAGCGCTACTTCGATTGGATCGGCGCAGCTATGTACACCGCCGACCGCCGCGCCGGCTCCATGCACGGCAAGCAGTTCTTGCTGGACTCAGTGCGCGCCGGGATTGACGAGCAGAATCTGTATGGCCGCGTGGACTTCGTTGCCATGCCGGAAGGCGAGTTCGAAATCCGCGTCAACATGGAGTGCGTTGGGAACCCTGCGGGCGCAGTGACGCTGGAAACGACCATCAAGGACGGCGAAATTACCGGCTGGAAACTGCGCAAGACCGATACCTCCATTGTGCTGGCGGTGATGAAAGGAACACGCGCGGTTCACATCGAAATGGCACTGCGGCGAAATTTTGCCTTCAAGCTGCCGCTGGAACAGTTAGGTTGTGCCGCTTGCACTACCGATCGCGCCCTGAACACAAGGTCCCTCGACTCCGCGCGGCAAAACCGGCCGCGCGTCGCTCGGGATGACAGACACGAGGGATATAGACAAGAAAAACACCCCGGTGATCTGGAGCTAATGGCTAAGAGCTAAAGGCCAAGGGCTACTTCACTTCCACCGGCCTGCTCAATTCCAGAACAAGTTCGGTTCCGGCGGGTATCGTGGCCGAGCGGCGACCGACGAGCCAGTGCGTGGTGGAGACCACCGCGCCCACGCCGGCGCCGATCAGCGCGCCGCTTCCGCCGCCGACAATTGCACCAACACCCGCGCCAGCGCCGCTGCCAAGCAGCAGTTCGCGATTGTCTTTGGCGCTCCGGCCTCGGCCGCGGATGTTGCCTTCATCATCTACATCGAACTTGCGCGGCCGGTCGGTATCCACGACAGCGGCAGTGATTTGCCGCACCTCGCCGTCGGGCAGGATGATCTGCTCGGGATGCAGATGAACGCTGGGTTTGCCCTTGATCCGCCGCGGGCTGGCGACGCGCATCACGCGCCCCTGCACGGATGCGCCAATGGGAATTATCGTCCTGCCGTCGAACATTACCGGCTCGGTGACGCGTCCGGAGAAGGTATCGCCCGGGACTGCGGCGTCGGTCGAGATTGGCGCCTCCAACTTCATGCGGATGGCAGTGCCGCTGGGCAGCAGCGGAGCGGGAACAACACGGGTCTCGGCCGCGAACAGCGGCGCGCAGACCACCACGACAAACATCAGGCAGGCCAACTTCTTCATCGCATTACCTCCACAGCTAACGAGCGGTGATCGCCTTCAGCACCTCGCCGAGGTCCGCGCGGTCCGTTTGCGAAGCGCCGACGTAGATGAAACGCACCATCCCGCGACGGTCTATGACGAAGGTCGCCGGGTGGGCAATGTTGAATCCGTCGAGCCCAAACCGCTGGTACACGCCATAAGCCCTCGTGACAGCGCGGCCGGCATCGAGCAGAAAGGGAAACGAAACCGGATGGTCGCGAAGGTGCTTTTCGGGGTTGAATATGCCTCCGGGACTCTGGGCGGCGACAAAAACCGCTTGTGCGCCCGCCGCTTCGATCTCCTGCTTCTGTGACTCGAACTGAGCCATGCGTTTGACGCAGTTCGGTCACCAGGTACCCCGCAGAAACTCCAAAAGGAGCGGGCCTTTTGCCGTGAGGGTGGCGAGGGAGAACTGCTGCGGCCTGCTGTCACGGTCGAAGCGGTTGGCGGCCGGAAGGTTGAAACCGGGCGCCGCGTCGCCAACCTGAAGCGTGCTGGAGCCAAGGCTCATCCTAAGGGCACTGTAAAGCGGGTGCTGAAACGGGACAACGGCGGAAAATGGCGGGAATCAGAGGAGATACCCCCGGCGGCAGTGCCGACCAGCGATGGAGGCGTGGTTTATAATCCGCCCCCTGGGGTCATCGCTGACCTGAAGCTTGGAGTGGAAGTATGACGAACGTCCATGAAGTGCGCGCCCGCGAAGTGCTGGACTCGCGCGGCAACCCGACGGTGGAAGCCGAGGTTCATCTTTCCGGCGGGGCGGTGGGGCGCGCGATCGTCCCCAGCGGCGCCTCGACCGGCGAACATGAAGCCGTGGAACTGCGCGACGGCGATCACACCCGTTACTTGGGCAAAGGGACGCTGAAGGCGGTGGAGAATGTCAATGGCGAGATCGCCAATGCGATCGCCAACATGGACGCCGCCGACCAGGCTGCCATTGACGAGAAGATGATCGAGTTGGATGGCACGCCTAACAAGGGCCGGCTGGGAGCCAACGCCATCCTGGCAGTATCCATGGCCGCGGCCCGCGCCTGCGCCGCAGCCTTCAAGATGCCGCTGTACCGCTACCTCGGCGGGGTCGGCGCAACCACACTGCCGGTGCCTATGATGAACATCCTGAACGGCGGGGCACATGCCGACAACAACGTGGATTTTCAGGAGTTCATGGTGATGCCGGTAGGCGCGTCGTCGTTTGCCGAGGCGCTGCGCTGGGGCGTGGAAACGTTCCACACGTTAAAAGGAGTGCTGAAGAAGCGCGGGTACAACACCGGCGTGGGCGACGAGGGCGGGTTTGCGCCGTCGGTGAAGTCGAACGCCGAGGCCATCGAGGTGGTGCTGGAGGCCATTCGCCAGGCCGGATACAAGCCGGGCGAGGAGATCGCGGTCGCCATCGATCCCGCTGCCAGCGAGTTCTTTGATCCGGATCAGGGCAGGTACATCTTCAAGAAGTCGGACCGTTCGGCGAAATCATCGGAAGAGATGGCGCGGTTCTGGGCGAAGTGGGTCCGGGATTATCCCATCGTCAGCATCGAAGACGGGCTGGCCGAAGACGACTGGGACGGCTGGCGGATAATGACTGAAGAACTTGGCAGCAAGATCCAGTTAGTGGGCGACGATCTGTTCGTCACCAACGTAGACCGCCTGCAAGAGGGCATCGAGCGCGGGGTGGCAAACTCGATTCTGATCAAGCTCAACCAGATCGGCACGGTAACGGAGACGCTCGACGCCATCAGCCTGGCGCGGCGCAACGGCTACACCGCCATCATTTCGCACCGCTCGGGCGAGACCGAGGATACCTTCATTGCCGACCTGGCGGTCGCCACCGGCGTGGGGCAGATCAAGACCGGTTCGGGCTCGCGTACCGACCGCATCGCGAAGTACAACCAATTGCTAAGGATCGAAGAGGAACTCGGCGCGGGGGCGCGGTTCTTGGGGCTCAAAGCGCTGAACTATCGCGGAGAGTTGGTGGGAAAGACGGCGGCATAGCGCAACGCTGACAATCGGTGACGGGCGGTTATGGCCTTCTGGTACATTCGGGCATAGAAAGGTCTTTCGGCGCGCTGCAAGTTGCGGCATTCTGGCGTGCACAAGGAAGGAGCACAAGAGAATGGACGTTCGGACAGGCTTTTTTGAAAAGCTGTTGGATACCGTTGCCGACCGCCTGAGGGACGCTGCGCCGGCCGATGGTCTGGAGCTGTCCCGCTACGGCGCCCGCGGATTGCATTTCACCCTCAAGCGCAGGCAGCCCGCGCGCGAAGTCGCGGTGAATTTTCTGGGCAGCGGTTCGTTTATCCATATGGGCACGAGCGCGATTCCAGTGGATGTTGTGGACGACCGCGTGGCCATCCGGCTGACCGACAGCGCAACCATGACCGTCGATCAGTGGGCCGACAGCATGTTCGCGCATCTGATGAAACCGGAGCCGGCACAGGCAGTGGCAGCGGCGGCGGAGTCGGCGCCTCCCCCGCCAAAAGCCGCAGCCAAAGCGGCGCCGCGTAAGGGGAAAAAGTAGCGTCACTCGTACTCCGGTGATAGCAATGCCTCTGCACGTCACGGTCGCGATTGCGGCCAGCCTGCTGCTGTTGGGGCTGGCGCTGGCCTTGCTGCGTCCCCGTCCGCAGCGGAAGCGGCGCCGCGTCAACCACGGGTACATCCCGGCGTGTTATGACCAGCCGCCGCAAGAAATCACAAATCCCAAGCCCCAGGTTCCCAATCGAAAGACAACATGAACCGTCCGAAGCCACTCGTGCTCATCATCCTGGATGGATGGGGCTACTCGCCTGAAACCAAGGCCAATGCAATCGCGCTGGCGCGCAAGCCAACCTACGACAAACTGCTCGCGGAATACCCCAACACGCTAATTCATACCAGCGGGCGTTACGTAGGACTGCCGACCGGGCAGATGGGCAACAGCGAAGTCGGCCACCTGAATATCGGCGCCGGCCGCGTAGTGTACATGGACATCACCCGTATTGACATGATGATCGAGAACGGTGAGTTCTTTCGCAGCCCGGTGCTGCTGGCCGCGATGAAACACGCGCGCACCGGCGGGCGGCGGCTGCACCTGTTCGGGTTGCTGTCGGACGGAGGCGTCCACTCGCACCAGGAACATCTGTACGCGCTGCTGCGCATGGCCAAGCAGAACGGCGTGCAGCGGCTGTTCGTGCACGGCTGGATGGACGGGCGCGATACGCCTCCGACCAGCGGCGCAGGGTACCTGGAGGGACTGCAACAGAAGCTGCGCGAGTACGGCATCGGTCAGGTCGCCACGGTGAGCGGGCGCTACTACGCCATGGATCGCGACAAGCGCTGGGAGCGGGTGGCCAAGGCCTTCAATGCCATGGCGCTGGGGAACGGCGCCGCGCAGTACACCGATCCGGTACAGGGGGTTAAGGATTCCTACAATCGCGGCGTAACCGACGAGTTCATCGTGCCGTTCGTCTGCACGGACAATCGCGGCGAAGCAATCGGCTCGGTTCGCGACGAGGATGCGTGCATTTGCTTCAACTTCCGCGCCGACCGGGCGCGTGAGATTACCCGTGCCCTGACGCGCAACAGCGGCCTCAACGAGCTGGGCGGGCGCGATCTGCCGGATGCCGCGGGGCTGGACGCGACGATCCCGCGCGAGCAGGCGCCTAACAACTTGCATTACGTCTGCATGACGCAGTACGACGCCGACTTCCGCTTGCCCTATGTGGTTCCGCCGGAGGAACTGCATAACATCCTTGCCAATGTCATGGCGAACCTGAGGCTGCGCAACCTGCGCGTGGCCGAGACGGAGAAATACGCGCATGTGACGTATTTTTTCAACGGCGGCGTGGAACAGCCGTTCCCGGGCGAGGAGCGGGTGCTCGTGCCCTCGCCCAAGGTCGCCACCTATGACCTGAAGCCGGAGATGAGCGCCGAAGGCGTAGCCAACAACGTGGTGACCGCCATCGAAAAGGGCAGCTTCGATGTGATCGTCGTAAATTTTGCCAATGCGGACATGGTGGGGCACTCAGGCAAGCTGGAGCCCACGATCAAGGCCATCGAAGCGGTGGACCACTGCCTGGGGCGAATCTACAGTGCGCTGCGGCAGCGCGGCGGCGGCATGATCGTGACCGCCGACCATGGCAACGCCGAGACCATGATTGATCCCGCCAATGGCGGCCCGCACACCTACCACACCACCAACCCGGTGCCGTTTATCGTTGCCACCGAGAATGGCCGCCAGTTTTCCTTGCGGGCCGATGGCGCACTCCAGGACATTTCACCGACCGTGCTGGGCATCCTCGGCATCCCGCAGCCAAAGGAAATGACGGGTAAAGACCTGCGAGTGCCCAAGGCATAAGCACCCGTGGATCGCCTCTGTCGCGGGCCGCTATTTCTGCTGGAGCGTGATCCGCGCCGGGACCTCAACCGAACCGCTTATGTCGGTCGCATTGACTTTACCCGACTCCTTGTCAACGATGCGAAGCCCCGCAGTTTCGCGCGCCGTCACATCGCCCGAGGTGTCATAGATGACGACCGCCCCGGTACGCGCGATGCGGATCTGGCCCGAAGTATCGTGAATCTCGACTTTGCCGGTGACGTCGGTTACCACGATCTCTCCGGATTCGTCGTCGATCCGCAAATCACCTTGCACGCCGTTCGCGCGAATGTTGCCGCCATTGCTGCGAAGGTGCGCGGTGCGGGATTGTGCCAGGTCAATGTTGCCGTCGGAACGTTCGATATCGAGTTCGCCCAGATTGCGCAGCCTCAACTGGCCAGACTGGCTTGCGATTCGGACGGCGCCGGTGACGTCGTCCACACGGATGTCGCCCGATTCCTTCGTCACCCTCAGGGCACCTTGCAGGCGCGACGCGGCCAGCGTGCCGCTGCCGTCGGTAATGGATACGTCGGCGCTCATGTCGCTAACGCTGATGATCCCCGAGGCGTCACGCAGCTCGACTTTGGCGCCGGCGGGAACGACGACTTCAAAATCAATCGGGTACTGCGCCCGTCCCCAGTTGCTGATGGCGCGAGGGATATCGGTCGCGATAGTAAGGTGGTCTGTTCCCTCCCCGGTTATCTTGATGAGCCGCTTCAGGATGCCTTCTTCGCCAAGTTTGAACACCCAAAAGCGATCAATCGAGACACGCATCTGCACGGCCCTGGCTTCGGGATCGCCGCGCAGCACGAAGTCGCCTTCCTGCACGTCGAAGCTGATGGTGCGCACACCCTCGGCGGGTATGTCCATCGGGTAGGTTTTGCGGTCGGCTGCGAACGCCGCACTTACGAGAATGAAGGCCAGGAGCAACCCGGCGGACAGTCGTGGCAGGCGAGAATCATTTGCCATAGCAGGTGAGATGCAGTTCGGTGCTCAAGCGCGTGTCTCGGGTGAAGACCCCAAGCCGGGCCACATCCGAGCGGTAACCGCATCTACGCGCTCTGCCGAATGTTATCAGGGAATGAAGTAGGGTGAAATAAAAAGGAGACGTGCTCCGGCTTGACTACATTTCGTGTCTCCTGACGGTGCTTTCCACCATCATGATCGGCCGCAGAATGTGGGCTGGGTGGGTGGTCGCCGCAATCAACAGCGTCGTCATCTGCGTCATCGCCCTGCGCACCGACCAGATCGGCTTTATCCCCGCAAATCTCTTCTGCCTCGCCTTGTACGCCTGGAATGTTCGGCAGTGGACAAGCTCAACTACGGATTAGCGCGAAGCGCCTAGTTCTCCTTGCAGCCTGCCATTTTGCCGTTTGCGGCTAACCCCTCTGAGGATGGGTTTAGCTGCAAACTGTCAACTGTAAGCTCTTAACTATAATGCCTCTGAATCCCTTGTTACTCTGCTTCCGTGAAGCTCGTCATTGTTGTCCAGCACCGGTTTGAGCTGTGGGAGCCGCCCGAGTGGTTCGCCGAACGGCTGCGGCGGGAGTTTCCCCAGGTCGAAGTACTGCAATTCCGCGATTATCAGGCGGCCGAACCGTACTTGCCCGTAGCCGACGCGATGATCACGTGGTCGCTGCGGCCGGAGCAGTTCGCGTGCGCCCGCCGGCTGCGCTGGATACATTCCACTGCGGCAGCCGTCCATGCGCTGCTCATACCCGAGATCGTGGCCAGTGACGTGGTCGTCACCAACGCCAGCAGCGTACACGGGCCGGTGGTGGCTGAACACGCGATGGCGATGATTCTGGCCTTGGCACGACGGCTGCCCTCGGCGATGCGCTATCAGCAAAAGCGGGTATGGGGGCAGGAAATGCTGTGGAATGAGCATCCGCGGCCGCGGGAGCTTGGCGGAGCATGCCTCGGACTGGTCGGGGTTGGCGCAATTGGAGGCGCAATCGCACGGCTGGCTGCCGCTTTCGAGATGCGGCTCGTCGCCGTCCGTGAGCATCCGGAGAGAGGCTTGGATTTCCTGGCGAACTGGCGAAACGACACCTGGCACGGGGAAGCTCGGGTGGTCGGGTTTGACGCCCTCGACGAGGTGGTTGGGGCTGCCGACTACCTCGTGCTTGCCGCCCCGCTGACGCCCAGGACACGTCGGCTGATCACCGCCGATCGCTTGAGACAGATGAAGCCTGATGCCTGCCTGATCAACGTCAGCCGAGGAGCGCTGGTGGATGAGAACGCCATGATCCAGGTACTCCGGGAGGGCAGTATCGGCGGGGCGGCGCTGGACGTTTTCGAGCGCGAACCGCTGCCGGCGGATTCACCTCTTTGGGAACTCCCAAACGTGCTGATTACTCCCCACTCGGCCGGCTTCACCGAACGTATGTGGGAACGGCACTATGCCCTGTACTCGGGCGAGTTGCGGCGCTTCCTTAATGACGAGCCCCTCCTTCATCTTGTTGATAAAGCAGGTGGTTACTAATAAGTGGGGTGCCAGGCCTGTTTTCCCCGCCAGCAACTCGCGTGCAGCCGCAAGTCTCGTATTTACAAACTTTTACTTGTAATAGGGGCAAAACGGGGATAAGATTTTGACTTTTCTGGGACGAAATAGGAAGTTGTAAGTATACCCGTGGCTGCAAGGTGTGGGTTTTCAACTGAATCCCCGCCATGGAGCAGCGAATCCAATACTTAAGGGATTACTCCCGCAGCAATTTATTAATCCCCCATCCGAGGTAGACACAACGATCATGGCAAGGCGACGCGGCAATCCTAACTGGGGCAAGCCGGAACCGGTAGGTCCTGTAACCCCAACGATTACGGAATTCGAACAGGTAGTGAAGGAGTTCAAGCTCCAGCCCGACCAGTACGTGCGCTCGACGCGTCTGCGTGAGTGGGCGCGCAAGAACAAGAATTCCAAGTACATCCCCGAACCGTTGCTGGAAGCTTGGGGCTTCGAGATCGAATCTACGCTGTAATCCCCTGCTCCGCAGAATCGCCCGGGCCGCCCTGTGCGGCCCTTTTCCCTTCTGCTCCACGAAGTTCCCGGCGGGAGTTGTTGCGTTTTTCATCGCCCGGCTAGTGCAACGGCCACCCGCCGTCGGTTTGGTCTATCCTATTCCGCGTGGACTTGCATAACGACGATATCGTAGCCCTGCTGGTCGGAACCAGCTTCGCGGCTGGCCTGAACGTTTACGCGACTGTCGCGACCCTGGGGCTGCTGGCGAGGGCGGAATTGGTCCGCTTGCCTCCGGCGCTTGAGCTGCTGGGCTCCTGGTACGTAATCGGCGTTGCGGCAGTGCTTTTCGTGATCGAGTTCTTCGCCGATAAGGTCCCCGCTTTCGACCTGATCTGGAACGCCCTGCATACGTTCATTCGCTTCCCCGTGGCCGCGCTGCTGGCTTACGGCGCGACGGCTCAGCTTTCGCCGGCAACACAAATGGTCAGCTCGGTCTTAGCCGGGGGAGTGGCGCTGGCGGCCCACGGAGGCAAGATCGCCGTGCGCTCAGCGGTCACGCCTTCCCCCGAACCGGTGTCGAACTCCCTGCTCAGTCTGGGCGAGGATGCGCTGGCGATTTTCCTGACCTGGTTCGCCACCCAACATCCGTACATCACCGCCGCGATTGTGTTGTTGCTGCTGGTGATCATCGTGGCGATCATCCGCTGGGTGTGGCGAGGCATGCGTGCCTTGTTTCGCGGCGCCGAACGCCGATTGGGACGCGCGCACGGAACTCCCGAGGAATTTGAAAATCAGAGTCGTGCGTGAGATAGTAGTTTTTCAGTTTTTTTCTCCGAGCACAACAGCGTGTCCTTACGGGGACGAGGAGCTCCGCCTGATGGTGCGCATCATCCCACGCGATGTGAAGTTCTTTGACATGTTCGTCGATATGGCCGAAAACGTGACGGAAGGGGCACGGGTGCTGATGGAGATGCTGCATGAGTACGACCCGCAGCAGGTCCGCAGCGGGGTGAGCCGCATCCAGGACATCGAGCACCGGGGCGACGAACTGACCCACGCGATGATCAAAAAGCTCAACCAGACCTTCATAACCCCTTTCGATCGCGAGGATATCCACAAGCTGGCCTCATCGCTGGATGACGTACTGGACTTCATCAACGCGGCTGCGGCCCGCATGGTGCTCTACAAGATCGAGAATCCTCCGCCGCCGGCTGGGCAACTGGCGGGCCTGATTGTGCGCCAGGCCGAAGAACTCGCCAAGGCGGTTTCCCGCCTCGAAAAGAGCCAGGGGGTGCTCGGCCACTGCGTCGAGATCAACCGCCTGGAGGACGAGGCCGACCAGATCTGCCGCGCGGCCATCGCCAATCTCTTCGAGCAGGAGAAAGACCCCATCACCCTCATTAAGTTCAAGGAACTGTACGAGGTGCTGGAAACAGCAACCGACAAGGCTGAAGACGCAGCCAATGTGCTGGAAGCGGTAGTGCTCAAGAGCGCCTAATGACCACTACACCACTGGCTGAACCGAGTACGGGCAGGGCCGCGGAAACCACCCGCAACGGCCGTGTTCGCGTATACGCCACCACGATCGGGATTGTCGTCCTGGTGCTGCTGGCGGGGGCACTGCTGCTCCGCTACTACCATCCGCGGGTACATTTCGGGCCGGGGCTGGGCCTGGTCCTGGTGACCATCGCGTTCGCCCTCGCTTTTGACTTCCTCAACGGCTTTCACGACGCAGCCAACAGCATTGCGACCGTAGTCTCGACGCGCGTGCTTTCGCCCAAGCTGGCCGTGGCCTGGGCGGCATTTTTCAACTTTGCAGCTGCGTTCCTGTTGGGGACCGCCGTCGCCAAGACCATCGGCAAGGGCATGATTGACCTTTCGATTGTCACCCAGTACGTGGTGCTGGGCGGGCTGCTGGGCGCGATTGTCTGGGACCTGCTGACCTGGTGGTGGGGGCTGCCGACCTCATCCTCTCATGCCCTGATCGGAGGTTACGCAGGAGCTGCGATGGCCCGCGCGGCCATCCTGCGCGGCCCTGCGGAAGCTTTCTCGGTGATCGTACCGCATGGATGGACGAGAACGCTGATCTTCATCGTGGTAGCCCCGGTGATGGGACTTGCCATCGGGCTGCTCCTGATGACCGCAGTGTACTGGCTGCTTCAGCACCGGGCGCCCCAGCAGGTGGACAAGTGGTTCCGCAAGCTGCAATTGGTGTCGGCGGCGGCCTATAGCCTGGGCCACGGCGGCAACGATGCGCAGAAAACGATGGGCATCATCGCCGGCGCCTTGTTCACCGCGGGTTACATGACGAAAGAGCAAATGGCCGGCGAGTGGGGCCCGTTCAAGTGGTACATCATTCTGGGCGCCCATGCGGCGATTGCGGCTGGTACGTACTTCGGGGGCTGGCGGATCGTGCACACCATGGGCTCGAAAATAACCAAGCTGAAGCCGGTGGGCGGGTTCTGCGCGGAGACATCCGGTGCCCTGACGCTGTTCGGGACCGCTTTGGCGGGCATCCCGGTGAGCACAACGCATACGATCACCGGCGCGATCGTGGGCGTGGGCGCCACGCAACGGCTGTCGGCGGTGCGCTGGGGGGTGGCTACACGGATTGTCTGGGCGTGGGTGCTGACCATACCGGCTTCCGCTGCGGTGGCGGCCGCAACGTATTTCATTATCCGCATGTTCCATCCGGGAGCTTAAACCCAAAACGCGGATCAGACGGATCACACCGTTCGCACGGATCCCGTCCTGGATACCCGCGTCTGTCCGCGGCATTTGCCGAAATCCGCGCGCGTTGGGTTTGCTTGATCATCCTCACAAGTTCCTGTGACACTTGACCTGACCGGATGTGCGCTGGTTTGTTAGAATCTTTGCCAGTTCAGCATGACACCCCAAGCACCTTTTTGCGATGTGCCCACCGCCCTGGAGGAAATCCGCGCCGGGCGCATGATTGTCGTGGTCGATGATGAAGACCGCGAGAACGAAGGCGACCTGACGCTGGCGGCCGAGAAGGTCACTCCGGAAGCGATCAACTTCATGGCGAGGTACGGCCGCGGGCTGGTGTGCCTGGCCATGACGCCGGAACGCCTGGATTACCTGCGCCTGGGCCCGATGACCTCGGAGAACACCTCGCAGTTTGGTACGGCGTTTACGGAGTCTATAGACGCCGTCGGCCGGGGCGTTACCACTGGTATCTCGGCGTACGACCGCGCCCAGACCATCCTGGCGGCGATTGACCCGGCAACCCGTCCCTCGGACCTGGCACGCCCGGGACACGTGTTCCCGCTGCGAGCGCGCAAAGGCGGGGTGCTGGTGCGCGCCGGACAGACCGAGGCGTCGGTTGACCTAGCGCGGCTGGCGGGACTGGTGCCCGCCGGGGTGATTTGCGAAATCATGAATGAAGACGGCACCATGGCCCGCGTGCCGGACCTGATCGAGTTCTGCCGCCGGCACCAGATGAAGATGCTGACCGTGGCCGAACTGATCCGTTACCGCATGAAGCACGAGCGCTACGTGCATCGCATTGGAGAGGCCCTGCTGCCGACACGGCTCGGAGATTTCCGCATTATCGCCTATCGCAGCGACGTGGATAGCGAATCGCACATCGCGCTGGTACGCGGTGACGTGGACAACGCCAGTCAGCCCGTGCTGGTGCGCATGCACAGCCATTGCACGGTTGGCGATGTGTTCGGCGCGACCTGGTGCGAATGCGGGGCCAATATCCGCGCATCGCTGAAGCGCATCGCCGAGGAAGGCGTCGGCGCACTCATCTACCTGCACCAGAGCACGCTGGGGTTTGCCGTCGAGAAGGTCGAAGACAAGAACATCCTGACATTCCACCGCGACCTGAAAGACCCTTCGCATGTGGAGTATCAGCGCAAGATCCAGCGGGATGTGGGCATTGGGGCACAGATACTGCTCGACTTGAACCTCCACCGCATTAGGCTGCTGACCAACCATCCGCGGCGGGTTGCCGGGCTGGAAGGTTACGGCATCGAGATTGTCGCGCAGATTCCGATTCCCGAAGCAAAGACGCGCGCTAGCGATTCGCAGACAGCGGATACGAAAGCATAAAACCACGGTTCTCCGTTTTTCCGTTTTCCGTTTCGGAAGTACTCACCTGCGCCAGAACGGAAAACGGAGAACGGAAAACGGAAAACGCTAACTCGGTTTTCGTTCCACGATCTGGTGGTCTTTGAGGAAGAACTGGGCGGAACATTCGGGAGATCCGCAGATCACCGACAGCACACCCCCAAGCTGCCGGCGGGTAATCAGGCCCAGGGTCCCGCAGGCGGGGCAGGCGAGCACCGCCCAGTAAGGATCGTCGCCCTCGCCCAGTTCACCGGCGTTTTCCAAAAGGAACAGGGTGCCGGGGTGCATCTGCTCGGGAATCCATTCGTTGAGAATATCGAGTTCGCCCACCATGATTCACCTCCCCGCGAATCGTTCCCTACCTCGTTAAGCTGACAGTCTCTCGGTGCGGCGCTGGTGGCGCAAACGCGAAGCCGCGCCCGATGATGGCATGCGGCGCGAGCGGCTTGCTTGCCGTACCGCTCCGTTGCGTGAATCCTGCGTGACCGGCGGGGGCGCGTCGTCGCCGCCGGCGCTGGCCTTGACTTGGCGCACGGCGTCGCTCAAGCAAACGGCGAACATTGCCTGCCGCGCGTTCTTCAAAATGTCGATGACCTGCTGGGGCGAGGTCTTCAGATAAACGGTCTTGCCGTCGGTCAAGAGGTGATATTCCGATCCGCCGGTGACGGTTTCGACCAGCCGCTTGCCGAATTCGCGCTGCAAGAAGCGCATAACTTTTCGGATCCGCTGGAGCGAGAGTCCGCGGGCGCGCAATTCGGCAATGACGGCAATCTCGGCGAGATCGGCGAGCGAATAGATGCGGCGCCGGCCTTCGCGGGCCGGCACGACGATGCCGCGCTCGTCCCACCACTGCAACTGGCGCGGCGTCATGCCCGTCAGTGCCACCACCTTGGCCGATGTGAACCGTCGCTCCATGTGTATCCTATGCAGCCGGTTCCAACAACAGAGCCCTGAAATGTTTGAAACATTTTAGGGCGGAGATGTTGGATGTCAAGTGGCAACTCGGCTGTGGTGCAATCATTTTTTCGATGGAGCGAAATCAGGCGCCGCCGCCGACGAAGTGGACGATCTCGAGGCGGTCGCGGTCGTTCAGCGTGGTGGTTGCCCAGCGGTCGCGCCGAACAATGTCACGGTTCAATTCAACGGCGAGGCGGTCGGCACGCATGCCAAGCTGCTCGACCAGCGCGGAAAGGGTGAGGCCGTCGGCAAATTCGCGCTCTTCGCCGTTGATGATCAGCCGCATACGAAAGCAATCTACCACGGAGACACCGGGACACGGAGCACACAGGGGAAACCAGGACCCGCCGCCGAGACGGCGGCGCTACTGGGATTTCCTGCGCAAACGGAACCGCTGGGTGGTGGTACGCGCGCCATGGGTCGCCTGAGCAACGAAGGCGGCGTCCACGCACTCAGGATCAAACGGCAGCGACAACTCGACGGTGCCATCGGCCGTGCTTACGCCTTCCACGTAAGGCGAGCTATGGCCGGGAGTTTCCACGTGGGCAAGCACGCGTGCGCCGGTGGCAGGCAGGCCGTCGCTGCTGATCCGGAAACGCAGGCGCATGGTGCCCGCCTCGGGATCCGCCGCGGCATTCAGCCATTCCAGGCGCACCGCCGGCGCGGTTGTTGCAAACAGAGTTTCTATCTTGCCGGCGCGGATCGCCTCTACCACGTCCCGGTGCTGCGCCTTGAGCATCTCGTGGACGCTGGCCTCGTCCGGTTCCGGATCGCCCAGCGGAACCGCCCGTTTGCCGATACAGCGCCCGCGTACGAATACCTGGGTCTGGATCGCGCGTTCCCCCTGGCGCACCTCGCTTTGCACGTGGTACACGATGTCGCCGTGCTTGATATCGGTGTTGAATCCGAAGATCATCCTTGCCTGCCGCCCGAACCTGTGACTATCACAACGCAACGTGACGCAAATACCCGCGCGGGCGCGCCTCACCTTGGTAGTTTATGTGCATCACAATTCCAGTGTGCATTTTGTTGCGGCCCTATCGCGTCCTGCCGGATGCGCTTGAAAGCAGCAGTGTACCAGCAGGCGCAAGCCGCCGAAATGCTTGACACTAAAACGAAAGCAAATCTATAGTCGGTTGTTCCCTTTTTTAGCTGGCGCCCGAACTCGGTTTATAGCACTCTTATGCCCGACAACTATTTCGCCCGCTACCTGCCGCTGCTTATCCATCTCGGGATTGCCTTCGGCCTTGCGGGTGCAATCGTCCTGCTCTCCACCTTCGTGGGACGCCACCGTTACAGCCGGGCCAAGTTCCAGCCTTACGAATGCGGCATGACCCCGGTGGGAGATGCGCGTGAGCGCTTCTCCGTGAAGTTCTACATGGTGGCGATGCTTTTCATCCTGTTCGACGTGGAAGCTGTCTTCCTGTATCCCTGGGCGGTTCTGCTCAAGGAACTGAAGATGTTCGGCTTCTGGGAGATGCTGGTGTACATCGGCATTCTGCTGGTCGGGTTTTTCTACATCTGGAAGAAAGGCGTGCTGGACTGGGCAGAGATGCATCGCGTCCGGGCGGGCGCGGTCACTGCCCGGCTGGAATTCGCGCAGATCGTGAGCGGCGCAACATCGGGCACCGCGGGGGAGCCAGAGCTTGCGGAAGTGGGAGAAAAGAAATCCTAAATGCCAGCGCCCGCGATTACTGATATTGAGCGGCTCAAAGACCGTCCTGCGGTGGCTCGCCTGCTCGCCTGGAATTCGCAGGCAGTTACCGGCGCCTCCGTTGATCGCAACGAACTGACGATCTACGTTGACCGGCCTTTTATCCGCGACGCCTGCGCCATCCTGCGCGACGACCCCGAACTCAGCTTTGACTTCCTCGCCGATGTAACCTGCGTGGACTGGTATCCGAACGAGCCGCGGTTCCAGGTCGTTTACCACTTGCTGTCCATGCGCCGCAAGGAACGGCTGCGCCTGAAGGTGCGGCTCAGCGGCGATGATCCGCGCGTGGAGTCCATCACTTCCGTTTGGCCGGCGGCCAACTTCTTCGAGCGCGAGGTTTTTGATCTCTTCGGTGTGCACTTCGAAGGTCATCCCTACCTGCGGCGCATCATGATGCCGGAGAACTGGGAAGGCCACCCGTTGCGCAAAGATTATCCCGTCGAGGGCTATCGCTAATGGGCCACCTGACGCATATGCCGGTACTGGAGCCAGGCGCCGAGGACCGCACGATGATCCTCAACATGGGGCCGCAGCACCCCTCGACTCATGGCGTGCTCCGTCTGTTGCTGGAAATCGACGGCGAGAACGTGGTGCGGATGATGCCCGACATCGGTTATCTGCACACCGGAATCGAGAAGACGTTCGAGGCCAAGTTCTACCAGCAGTGTGTCGTGCTCACCGACCGCATGGATTACCTCTGCCCCATGACCAACAACCTGGCGTACTGCCTGGCGGTGGAGAAGCTGTTGGGGCTGGAGGTCCCGCCGCGCGCCCAGTGGATGCGCGTGATGCTCAACGAACTGACGCGCATCAACTCGCACCTCGTCTGGTTGGGCACGCATGCGCTCGACATCGGCGCGATGTCGGTGTTCCTGTACTGCTTCCGCGAACGCGAGGACCTGCTGCGGCTGTTCGAGATGGTCAGCGGGCAGCGCATGATGACTTCGTATTTCCGCATCGGCGGACTGGCGCTGGAGCCGCCAATCGGATTTTTCGCGCGGGTGAAGAAGTTCATTGACACGTTTCCGTCGAAGGTGGACGAGTACGAAGACCTGCTGACCGGCAATCCCATCTGGATCCGCCGTCTGAAGGGCGTGGGACACATCAGCGCCGAGGATGCATTGGCGCTCGGCGCAAGCGGGCCGACGCTGCGCGGCAGCGGCGTGGATTGGGACCTGCGCCGCGATATGCCATACAGCGGATACGAGAACTTCAAGTTCAAGGTGCCGGTGGGCAAAGACGGCGATGTCTGGTCGCGTTACGTGATTCGCGTGCAGGAAATGCGCGAATCGAACGAGATCGCGCGCCAGGCTCTGGAAGGTATGCCCTCCGGGCCGATTAAGGCCGACGCGCCAAAGGTGGTACTGCCCGACCGCGAAAAGATGAAGACCCAGATGGAAGCCCTTATCTATCACTTCAAGATCATTACCGAGGGCTTCACGGTTCCCGCGGGCGAGGTGTACCACGCCATTGAATCGCCGCGGGGCGAGATGGGCTACTACATCGTCAGCGACGGCACGCCTAAGCCGTACCGCGTGCACATGCGCTCGCCTTCCTTCGCCAACATGCAGACGCTGGCGAAGATGTGCGAAGGCCGCCTGATCGCGGACGTGGTCGCGGCGATCGGGAGCATAGATATTGTGCTGGGCGACGTGGACCGCTGAGATTTGGTAATTGGGTAACTTGGTAATTGCGTAATTGGGCTCTCGTCGGAGAAGCCGCGCAACCAAATGACCGCTGAAGAACTGCGAGCGCGAACGAAGGCATTCGCCCTGAGGATACTTTTGCTGTTTCGGCCGCTGTCCCGTAATGCCGATGCCCAAGTTATCGGCAAGCAGTTGATTCGTTGTGGCACATCGGTGGCGGCGAATTACCGGGCGGCGTGCAGGGCGGCCCGGGCGCGAGCGGAATTTGCAGCCCGAATTGGCGTAGTGGCTGAAGAGGCCGATGAAACGGTTTTCTGGCTTGAACTGCTGTCGGATTCAGGACTGATGCCGGCTGCAAGACTGGAGCCGTTGTTAAACGAAGCCCGGCAGTTGACCGCGATCTTCAGTTCATCGCGCCAGACGGCGCGAGTGCGGGGGTAAGGTCAATTACTCAATTACCAAGTTACCCAATTACGAAATTGGACTCATGCAATTCAGCGAAAAATTCGAAAAACGTTTTGCCGAGTGGCTGACGCACTACCCTGTGAAGCGATCAGTGCTAGTGCCGTCGCTTCTTTATGTGCAGGACGAGCTGGGATACCTGACCGACGACGCCATCCGCGAGCTCGCGTCGCGGCTCGATCTGACCGAGCTCGAGGTGCGCAACGTAATCAGCTACTACTCGATGCTGACCACCAAACCGCGCGGCAAGTACAACGTGCAGGTTTGCACCAATATTTGCTGCATGTTGCGAGGCGCCGAAGAGGTCTTTGAAGCCGCCAGGAAGAAGCTCGGCATCGAACACAAAGGAACCACGCCGGACGGCAAGTTCTCCTTGGAAGAAGTGGAGTGCATCGGCGCCTGTTCGTGGGGCCCGGCGATGCAGGTCAATTACACGTTCCACGAGAAGCTCACGCCGGAATCGGTCGGGAAAGTCATTGACGAATACGCAAGCCGCGAGAAATAGCGGGACCAGGTCTTCCGAGTTTTGATTCAAGATTCGCGCTGGAGAAGTGCAGCCGAAGGCCGAGAGCCGACGGCTAAGAGCTAAAGGCTAAGAGCTAATGGCTGATTTGGTTTCTCATCCCGACGAAGTAAAAGTCGTCAGCCGCCGATTCGGTCAGGGCGCGACCAACATTGACCGCTACCTGGAACTGGACGGCTACAAGGCGGTGCAGAAGGCGCTCGCCATGGGTCCGGACGCGATCATCAACGAGGTGAAAGTGTCGAACCTGCGTGGCCGCGGCGGCGCCGGCTTCCCTACCGGCATGAAGTGGTCGTTCGTGCCCAAGCAGTCGCCCAAGCCAAAATACGTGCTGTGCAACGGCGACGAAAGCGAACCGGGCACCTGCAAAGACCGCCTGATTTTCGAGCACGATCCGCACTCGGTCATCGAAGGTGTGATGATTGCGGCCCGCTCGATCGACTGTCACCAGGGTTACATCTATCTGCGCGGCGAGTACCGCTACCTGATCGAAATCATGGAGAAGGCGGTGGCCGACGCCTACGCGCGCGGCTTCCTGGGCAAGAACATCTTCGGCAGCGGCTACGACCTGGACATCGCGGTCCACAGTGGCGCCGGCGCGTATGAGGTCGGCGAAGAATCGGCGCTGATGGAGTCCCTGGAAGGCAAGCGCGGGGTGCCGCGCATTCGCCCGCCGTTCCCGGCTGTCATCGGCCTTTATGGCGGGCCAACGATCATTAACAACGCCGAGACGCTCGCCAACGTGCCGCACATCATCCTGGGCGGCGGCGAATGGTATGCCGCGCTGGGCACGCCCAAGAACGGCGGCACGCGCCTGTTTTGCCTGAGCGGCTGCGTGGAAAAGCCCGGCGTTTATGAGCTGCCGCTTGGGTACAACCTGAAGAAGATGATCTATGAAGTCGCCGGCGGCATTTGGAAAGGCCGCAAGCTGAAGGCGGTTACGCCCGGCGGCTCCTCGGTGCCGATCCTGAAGGCCGACGAGGTGGACATTCCCGCCGACTTCGATTCCATGATGAAGGCGGGCACGTTCCTGGGCTCGGGCGGCGTCGTCGTGCTCGACGATCATACATGCGTGGTGAAGTACCTGCTGCGGACGTCAAGCTTTTATCAGCACGAAAGCTGCGGCTGGTGTATTCCCTGCCGCGAAGGCACCGACTGGCTGAAGAAAACATTGAAGCGCTTCCACGCGGGCGGCGGCGTGAAGCAGGACATAGATAACCTCGCATATCTCGGCGAAAACATGCTGGGGCGCACGTTCTGCCCGCTGGGCGATGCTGCGGCCATGCCCGTTATTTCCATCGTCAAGAAATTCCGCGAGGAATTTGAAGCGCACCTGGACGGACGACCGTGCCCTTATGAGGAGCATGGCGCGGTAAGCGAAGTTCCGGTGCTGGCGAAGTGAAGACATTTGCGATTTAGTGATTTGTGATTTGTGATTTTGCGGGACCACCAGCGGCTCGGGCCCCGGTCAAATTACCAATTACAAATTGTGCAATTACCAATTACATGGCTGACGTAAACATCACCGTTGACGGCAAGAAGATCACCGCTCCGGCGGGCACGTTGCTGATCGAGGCCTGCAAGCGCCACGGCATCGAAATCCCTGCGTTCTGCTATTACCCGGGCCTGTCATTGCAGGGCGCGTGCCGCATGTGCCTGGTGAAAATCGAGAAGATGCCGAAGCTCCAGACGGCCTGCACCACGGTCATCGCCGAAGGGATGATCGTGACCACCGAGAGCGACGAAGTAAAGCAGGCGCGCAAGGCCATGCTGGAACTGGTGCTCGCCAACCATCCGCTGGACTGCCCTGTGTGCGACGCCGGCGGCCAGTGCGAGCTTCAGGACATGACGTTCAAGTATGGCGCAGCGGAATCGAAGTTCATTGACATCAAGAACCACCGCGAGGAGCAGCAGTGGTCGCCGGTGGTGTATTTCGACCGGCCGCGCTGCATCCTGTGCTACCGCTGCGTGCGGGTCTGCGGCGAAGGCATGGATGTGTGGGCGCTGGGCATCCAGAACCGCGGTGTCAACTCCGTCATCGCGCCAAACAGGGGCGACTACCTGGAGTGTGAAGAGTGCGGCATGTGCATTGACATCTGCCCGGTCGGCGCACTCACCAGCGGCGCCTATCGCTACAAGACGCGCCCATGGGAAATGAAGCACGTGGGCACGCCGTGCATGCACTGCGCCGATGGCTGCAAGACCACACTCGGCGTCCGCCGCGCGCAAAGCGGCATGGAGATCGTGCGCGGCGACAACCGCGACAAGAGCGGCATTAACGGCGACTTCCTGTGCATTAAAGGACGCTACGCCTTCGATGTGGTCAAGAGCAAGCAGCGCATTACCGAACCGCACGTGCGCGAAGGCGGCAAGCTGGTTCCCACCACTTGGGACAAGGCGCTCGACTTGGTCGCCCACAAGTTCCGCGCAATTCGCGAGGAGTTCGGACCGGACGCGATCGGCGTAGTCGGCTCCACGCGCACCACGAACGAAGAGAATTATCTCTTGCAGAAGTTCGCACGCCTGGTGCTGGGCACCAACAACATTGACCACCACCGCACGGCCGACTTCCCTGCCTTGGCCGCCGCGATTGGCGGGCAGCAAAACAAGACCGCCACGATGCGGGAGCTGTTCGATGCGCCTGCGGTCCTGGTGATCGGCGGCGATCCCAACAGCGAGCACCCGCTCGTCGCATGGCAGATTCGCAATAATGTCCGCCTGCACCGCGCGCGCTTGTACGTGGTGAATTCCGCGCGCATCAAGCTGCGCCGCCAGGCTGCGGTGTTCGCGCAGGTCAGCGAGGACAATGGCGAGAGCAAGTTCGTTGACTTCCTCGCCGGAAATGACGCGGCGGCAGAAGGTTTGGGCGCAAACGCCACCACGCCGGAAAC
This sequence comes from Terriglobales bacterium, assembly GCA_041946775.1. Taxonomy (GTDB): domain Bacteria; phylum Acidobacteriota; class Terriglobia; order Terriglobales; family Acidobacteriaceae; genus JBHGBA01. The sequence continues at coordinate 59,392 of JBHGBA010000003.1, read as the reverse complement.
GCTGACCGGCTTGCGCGACAAACTGCGCGGCGAAGAGCGGCTCGTCGTGGTCTTCAGTTCGGATCTGCGCGGCGGCGACATTCCGCGGCTAGTGCAGGCGCTGCCGAATGCGAAATTTGTTTGTCTGGGCGACCACGCAAACGCCCACGGCGCGGCCGACATGGGGCTGTATCCGCACCTGCTGCCCGGATACGTTCCGGTGGACGATGGCACAGCCAGCGAGTGGATGGCCGATGCGCCAAAGCAGCCGGGCATGAACCTGCAGCAGATGTTTCAGGCTGCCGCCACAGAAAAGCTCAAGGCGCTGTACATTGTCGGCTCGAACCCGGTAGCCGTGTGCAACGTGGATCCCTTTGCGGTGCTAAAGCCGTTTACGGTGGTGCAGGACATGTTCATCACCGAAACGGCCATGGCAGCCGATGTGGTGCTGCCGGTGGCGTCGCCATACGAGAAAGGCGGCACGTACACGAACACCTGCGGCGACGTGCAGATGCTGACCAAGGCCGCCGATGTGGCCGGCGCCAAAAGCGATTTCGAGATCATCGTGCGCATTGCCCAGCGCATGGGTTTCCCAGCGGAAAAATTGGTCCCGTTCGGACCGGGCCTGCGCGTGGACATGGGCCAGTCGCGCGGGGCGCAGTCGGGCGAGGCCGACCGTCATGCTGTCTGGCTTGCCGAGCACGGCTTAACGCCGCGCATGAGTCCGTTCGATCCCATGGCCCTGCTGGACGAAATCCAGCGCCTGGTACCCGGTTATGCGGTGTCGCGGCTGAACCTGCTGGCGGGCAACGACGAGCACACAGCCGCCCTGGAGCGCGGTCGGGGTTCGGCCGACGACGATCCCATGCTGATTATGCCCGTGCACGACACGCTGTTCACGTCCGGCACCCTGGGACGCCGTTCCGTCGTGCTGAATGCGGTGATCGAGAACAAGGACCGCGCACCGGTGGACGAGAGCACCGCTGCGGATTAGCTGTAGCGCCGCCGTCTCGGCGGCGGGCCCCGTCGGAGTTTTACTGGCAACTGACAACTGCGATGCAGAACTCGCTATCTATTACGAGCTTTATTCTCATCTCGCTGATCAAAATCGGCATTGCGATTGGCGTGCTGCTGACCTGCGTGGCGTACACAGTGTGGTTCGAGCGCAAGCTGGTGGGCCATATCCAGAACCGCTGGGGACCGTCGCGCGTCGGCCCGTTCGGCCTGCTGCAACCGTTGGCCGACGGCCTCAAGTTCATCTTCAAGGAAGACATCACGCCGCCCTACGTCAACCGGCCCCTGTATCTGGCCGCGCCACTGATTTCGCTCACACTCGCGCTGACCTCGATCTCCGTGATTCCCTTTTCGCCGCCGGTGCAGATCGGCAGCATCCGCACAGCGTTCCAGATCACGGACGTGAATGTCGGACTACTGGTGATCCTCGGTATCACTTCGGTTGGCGTTTACGGCATTGCGCTCGCCGGCTGGTCGTCGAACAGCAAGTACTCGCTGCTCGGGGCGCTGCGCGCCAGCGCACAGATGGTCAGCTACGAAGTCGCACTTGGCTTATCGCTGATCGGCGTCCTGATTTATGCGGGAAGCTTCAGTTTACAGGACATCGTGCAGGCGCAGTCGGGAACGTGGTTCGGCGTGGTTCCGAAGTGGAATATCTTCCAGGGACAGATTGTCGGGTTCTTCATTTATTTGTGCGCGGCGTTTGCCGAGACCAATCGCGTGCCGTTCGATCTGCCTGAGGCGGAAACCGAACTGGTGGCCGGCTACCACACCGAATACAGCTCGATGAAGTTCGCCATGTTCTTCATGGCGGAGTACGCCAACATGTTCACTGTGGCGTGCCTGGCCTCGATCCTGTTTCTAGGCGGCTGGAACGGCCCGATCTTCGGCTTCGCGAACGACTCATGGCAGGCCGGGTTGCTGCACGTGTTCTGGTTCGCGCTGCGGATTTTCTTTTTCCTGTTCCTGTATGTGTGGGTGCGGGGCACACTGCCGCGCTTCCGCTACGACCAGTTGATGGCTTTCAGTTGGAAGGTGCTGCTGCCGCTGTCGCTGGCGAACATCATCGTGACGGCACTGGTCGTGGCGTTGAGAAGCTAGTTTTTTGGCGACTGAGACCCGACGCGGAACTTAGCTCGGTGGCAACTGACATGATTCATCAAATTCTCTTTTTCCTGTTCGGAGCGCTGGCGATTGCGGGCGCGGTGAACCTGCTGGTGCAGAGGCACCCGATCTCCAGCGCGCTATCGCTGATCGTGGTGATGGCGTCGCTCGCGGTCGAGTACTTGCTGCTCGGCGCGGAGTTCGTGTCCGTTATCCAGGTGATCGTCTATGCCGGCGCCATCATGGTGCTGTTCGTCTTCGTTATCATGCTGCTGAACGCCGGGGTGGAAGAACGCGAAGGCCGCGGCAGCCGGGTGGCCGTGATCTTCGGCGTGCCGGCCATGCTGGTGTTCGGCATCGTGCTGGCCTGGCTGCTGATCAGCCGCAATCCGGCGCGGGAACCGGTGCAGGTTGGCGCCATGTACGGCTCGGCGCACGCCATCGGCGACCAACTGTTCAAGACCTACCTGCTGCCGTTTGAGATCACGTCGGTGCTGATCCTGATCGCCATCATGGGCGCAGTGGTGCTGGCAAGGAGGGAATACTGATGGTACCGCTCTCGTATTACCTCGTGCTAAGCGCCATCCTGTTCGCTTGCGGTGTCGCCGGCTTTCTCATCAAACGCAACATCATCACCGTGTTCATGTGCATTGAACTGATGCTCAACGCCGTGAACCTGGCCTTCGTCGCTTTCGCCGCGCACTGGAAGGTGCTCAGCGGGCAGGTGTTCGTCTTCTTCGTCATGGTTGTTGCCGCCGCTGAGGCTGCGGTCGGCCTGGCCATCATCATCGCTGTCTTCCGCACGCGCGAGACGCTCAACGTGGACCGCGTGGACCTGCTGAAACTATGAACCCGAGCTTTCATCTCTGGTTGATTCCGGCCGTGGTCGCAGCGGGCGCCGCCATCAACGGCCTGTTGGGCCGCCGCTTCTCGAAACCGGTGGTCACGTTGGTGGCGCTGACGGCATCGGGCGCTGCGTTTGCCTGGGCAGTGGTGTGCGCCATACGTTTCTTCGGGCTGCCGGAAGACGCCATCCCGCACGTCGAGACCTACGCCACATGGATCCGCGTGGGCACGCTGGAGTTCCCCTGCGCGCTGATGCTCGACCAGCTTTCGCTGGTCATGGTGCTGGTGGTCACCGGCGTCGGCTTCCTGATCCACATTTACTCGGTCGGCTACATGGCGCATGAAGGCGGCTACTACAGGTTCTTCAGCTACATGAACCTGTTCATGTTCTTCATGCTGACGCTGGTGCTCTCCAACAACTACCTGCTGATGTTCGTCGGCTGGGAGGGCGTTGGCCTGGCGTCGTACCTGCTGATCGGCTTCTTCTTCCTGCGCGACTCGGCGGCCGCGGCGGGCAAAAAGGCTTTCATCGTCAACCGCGTTGGCGACTTCGGCTTCCTCATTGCGCTCTTCCTGATGATCCAGCATTTCGGCACGCTGACCTACGCCGGAGTGTTTGAGAAGGTCACGCCGATGCCGGTGGAAGCGGCCGGCGGCTTGCTCACCGCGATCGGGATACTGCTGATGGTGGGCGCGTGCGGCAAGTCGGCGCAGCTTCCGCTGTACGTCTGGCTGCCGGACGCGATGGAAGGCCCCACGCCGGTCAGCGCGCTGATCCACGCCGCAACGATGGTTACCGCGGGCGTGTACATGGTGGCGCGCTCCAACCCGATCTTCTTCCGCTCGCCGGCCGCGCTGATGGTGGTTGCGATCATCGGCGTTCTGACCGCTCTTTACGCGGCCACCATCGGCATAACGCAGACCGACATCAAGCGCGTTTTGGCCTACTCGACGATTTCGCAGCTCGGGTTCATGTTTACAGCCTGCGGCGTGGCCGCGTTCGGCGCGGGCATCTTCCACCTGATGACGCACGCGTTCTTCAAGGCGCTGCTCTTCCTCGGCGCCGGATCGGTGATCCACGCACTCGGCGGCGAGCAGGACATGCGTCGCATGGGCGGGCTGCGTACCCACATCCCATGGACCTTCTGGACGATGCTGATGGCCACGCTTGCCATCGCCGGTATCCCCGGTTTCAGCGGGTTCTTCAGCAAGGACGAAATCCTGTGGAACGCGTACGCCAGCCCGTGGGGCGGCCACTGGGTGTATTGGGCGATTGGCGCCCTGACCGCGGGCATCACCTCGTTCTACATGTTCCGCCTGGTTTTCCTCACGTTCTTTGGCGAATTCCGCGGGGCTGAGGCGGTTGTCGGCGAACACGCCGGCCACGCACACGCGCAGCACGGCGCCGCCGAACATGGCCACATCCACGAAAGCCCGAAGGTGATGATCATTCCGCTGGCAGTCCTGGCGGTGTTGTCGGTAATCGGCGGCTATGTCGGCGTGCCCAGCGTGTTGGGCGGGGCGAACCACTTCGAGCATTTCCTGAAGCCGATACTCAATGTTCCTCCAGTCACGGAGCACATTGCGCACGAGGGCGGCCACACGCTGGAGTTGCTGCTGATGAGCGGCACGACCATTGCCGCGCTGATCGGGTTTTTCTTTGCCTGGCTGCTCTACTATCGCCGGCCCGAACTGCCCGACCGCATCAGCGAATCGCTCGGCTCAGTGTATCGCCTGGTGCGCGACAAGTACCGCGTGGACGAACTTTATGCCGCGCTGTTCGTGAACCCGCTGATCAACGGCTCGAGTAAGCTGCTGTGGCGCGGCCTCGATGCGAGCGGCATAGATGGCGTGGTCAATGGCGCAGCGCGAGGCGCACGCGAGGTCTCCGACGTCGCGCGCCACATGCAGTCGGGCCTGGTCCGCTCGTATGCGGGCTGGGTCGTGCTGGGCGCGGTTGCGGTCGTTATTTACATGCTTTTGGTGGGGGCGCGATGAACTCACCGGCCTTGAACAACCTGATTCTGACCATCGTGACGTTCCTGCCGATGGCGGGCGCAGTGCTTTTGCTGTTCTTCCCCCGCCGTGACCGCGACATCCGTTCCTTCGCGCTGATCGTCAGCCTGGCGGACTTCATCATTTCCCTGCACCTGCCCGTGTATTTCGACCGCGCCGCCAGCGGCTTTCAGTACGAAATCAACAAGCTCTGGATCTCGGCGCCGGCCATCCACTATCACCTCGGCGTGGACGGCGTCTCCATGTGGCTGGTGGTGCTGACCACGTTCCTCACGCCGCTCTGCGCGCTCATTTCGTGGCGCTCGATTCACGAACGCGTGAAGGAATTTTTCATCCTGCTGTTGCTGCTGGAAACGGCGCTGATCGGCGTATTCATGGCGCTCGACCTGTTCCTGTTCTACTTCTTCTGGGAAGCGACCCTGATTCCCATGGCGCTGCTGATCGGCGTTTACGGCCACGAACGGCGCGTCTATGCCGCGGTGAAGTTTTTCCTGTTCACGATGATCGCATCGGTCTTCATGCTGGCGTCAATCATCTGGCTATACGCCAAGACCGGAACGTTCGATTTCGTGCAACTCCAGCAGTTGATCCAGGCGGGGCAGGTGCCGGGATTCCAGGCGGCTTCGCTCGCGCTGTTCCTGGGCTTCTGGATTGCCTTCGCAGTCAAGGTACCGCTGTTCCCGCTGCACACCTGGCTGCCAGACGCGCACGTTGAAGCGCCGACGGCAGGTTCCGTGTTGCTCGCAGGCGTGCTGCTGAAAATGGGTACCTATGGCATGTTGCGCTTTAACCTGGGGCTCTTCCCCGAGGAGTCGCACCGCAATGCGCCATGGATTATCGCACTCGCCATTATCGGCATCATCTACGGCGCGCTGGTGGCGATGGTGCAGCCCAGCCTGAAGAAGCTGGTGGCGTATTCGTCGGTGAGCCACCTTGGGTTCGTCGTGCTGGGCATCTTCAGCTTTACGCAGATGGGGCTGGTGGGCGCGGTGTTCGTCATGCTCGCACACGGCGTTTCCACCGGCGCACTGTTCATGCTCTGCGGCATCATCCACGACCGCCGGCACACCTACGAGATCAAGGAATTTGGCGGGCTGGCAACGCCAATGCCCGTGTACGCCACATTTTTTGCCTTCATCGTGCTGTCGTCGGTGGGACTGCCGCTGCTCAACGGGTTCGTCGGCGAGTTCCTGGTGCTGACCGGCGCCTTCCAGGCGCGCGCCCTGTACGGCGTGCTGGCCGCCACGGGCGTGATTTGGAGCGCCGGCTATTTGCTGTGGATGTACCAGCGCGTGTTCTTCGGCAAAGTGAAGAACCCGGCCAACCAAGCGCTTCCCGACCTCTACGGCAACGAGAAACTGGCGCTGTGGCCCACGGCAATCGCGGCGCTGGTCATGGGCGTGGCGCCGTTGATCTGGATCAATGCAATCGATCCTGCGGTACGCGTGGCGCTGGCGCCGATGGCGCAATATCTGACTCAGGTGATCGGGCGATAATATGATTCCGCCTCCAACCGATTACATTCGCATTCTTCCCGAGCTGCTGCTGACGTTTTTCGGGATCCTGGTGATGCTGCTGGACCCGCTGCTGCCCGAGCACAACGACCGCCGTTCTCTGGGCGTGCTCGCATTGGTTGGGACCCTCGCCTCGGTGGTCTCCAGCTTCTTCATGAGCGGCTACCAGGGCCCCGCTTTCAGCGGCATGGTGCGCGTGGACGGTTTCAGCATTTTCTTCCACGTCGTGATCACCCTCATTTCCGCAGTAGTCATCCTGGCCTCCTTCGACTACCTGAAGGTGCAGCAGATCCGGCTTGGCGAATACTACGGCCTCATCCTGTTCGGAACGGTAGGCATGGCGCTGATGTCGTCGGCGGTTGAACTAGTGCTGGTGTTCATCGCCCTGGAGATCTCCTCCATCTCGACCTACATTCTCGCCGGGTTCCGCCGCAACGCCGCCACCAGCATCGAGTCGGCGGCGAAGTATTTCCTGCTGGGCTCGTTCGCCACTGCGTTTTTCCTCTACGGCGTTGCGCTCATGTTCGGCGCTACCGGTTCGACCAAGATCTACACCATCGGCGACTCGCTGCGCATGGGCGGCGTTTCGACGCTGGCGTTTGTCGGCGTGGCCCTGATGATCGTCGGCCTGGGATTCAAAGTGGCCTCCGCGCCCTTCCACGTCTGGACACCTGACGTGTACGAGGGCGCGCCGTCGCCCGTGGTCGCGCTGATGTCCACGGCGCCGAAGGCGGCGGCGTTTGCCGTCCTGCTGCGCATCCTGTTCGCCGCCGCGGGACCGATCCCGGTGTGGTTCTGGCTCGTCTGGGTACTGGCAGTGCTCTCCATGACGCTGGGCAACATCGGCGCACTGGTGCAGACCAACATCAAGCGCATGCTTGCCTACTCGTCCATCGCACACGCCGGGTATTTGCTGGTGGCGTTTGCCGCTGCGCCGGAACTGGGCATCTCGGCTGCCATGTTCTACGCCGCTTCCTACGCGGCGATGAACGTGGGCGCGTTCATTGTCATCAGCCACTTCGCGGCGCAGAACGAACGCTACGTGACACTGGACGATTACGCCGGCCTGGGCCGCCGCTCGCCTGCCCTGGCGGCGATCCTGACCATCTTCCTGCTGTCGCTGATCGGCATTCCGATCACCGGCGGCTTTTTCGCCAAGTTCTACGTGTTCCGTGCCGCGCTGGGCCGCGACCTGGTGGGACTGACCATCATCGGCGTCATCAACAGCGCCATTGCTGCCTACTACTACCTGCGCGTGATCGTGGTGATGTACATGCGCGAACCAAGCGAACAACCTGCGCCGGTGACGCGCATCCCGGCCGGCGTGGGCATCTCGCTCGCGGTCGCGCTGGTGGCGACGATCTATCTTGGCGTGCTCCCTGGCGGCGTGCTGGAATATGCCGTTCGCTCGGCACAGGAAATGCTGAAGTGATTGAGCGATTGAGTGATTGGGTGATTGGGAACTGCCGCCGGCCTCAATTGCAAATTACGCAACTGTCAAATCACCCAATCACCCAATCACTCAATCACACAATTACTCCACCGCCACCGCAATGTCCCTGCGCGAGAATATCCAGCTTGCTGCCATCCACAGCGCGATGGTCTGCGCGATGCCCCAGGCCAGCGTGTCCCAGCGATGCAGCAGGGGCGCATGGCCGGTGAAGTCGGTGATGCTGGCCATCAGCGTCATCACTGGGAACAGGTTGCGAGTCAGGCCAATCTGGGCCATGCCGCCGCCGATGCCGAGCACCAGAGCAGTCAGTGCGATTGCCACCAGCGGCGGCGAGAAGGTGGCGAACGACATCGCCGTGGTCGCCGCCAGTGCGCAGGCCACGATGAGCAGCGCCAGCAGGTACCAGAGCGCCTCCAGCGGCAGACCGATACGGCGGAACATCAGGCTGCCGAAGGCGCCCATAACGGCGCAGTACAGCGCCGCGCTGAGCAACACGCCGAGGATCAGTCCCGCCAGGTACTGCTCGCGCTCTATCCCCTTGGAAAGCACGGCCAGAATGCGGCGTGACCGGCGCTCGTTATAGATGGCCGACGCCGCCAGAAATGCGCTGAAGGCGACGCCATAGATCGCTTGCTGCTTGAGGAAGAAGAGCACGTCCTCGGAGGCGAGCTCGCCGATGCTCACGATGCCCGCGCTGACTACGACCCACACCAGCAAGAGCACAACGGCCCAGCGCTGTTCCCGCACGTAGTTGGTGGCAATACGCCAAATGGCTGTCATTGCGGCTGCACCTCGCCGCGGCGTTCTGCCGTGTCGCCGGTAATCTCTACGAAGATCTCCTCCAGCGAGCGCCGCAGGGGATTTACGCGGACGATCTCGCCGCCACCCGACCACACGCGTTCGATCGCCTCTCGCATCTGCATGGTGGGCACAGTGAAGCTCCAGTCGTTGTTGTCCCCTGGAGTGGCATCGGCGAAGTGTTGCGGAATCGGGCCGCGCGCCACGATTTCGGTGCGTTCGCGCGATTCCAGCAGTTCGCTTGTGCGGCCCAGACGGACCAGCCGGCCACGATGCAGGATGCCGACCCGATCGCACACCAGCTCGATTTCCGAGAGAAGATGCGAACTCAGGAAGATCGTCTTGCCGGCACGGCGCGCGGCCAGAAGCAGTTCGCGCACCGCGACCCGGCCAAGGGGATCGAGCGCGGAGGTCGGCTCGTCCAGCACCAGCAGTTCGGGATCGTTCACCAAGGCTTGCGCCAGTCCGACACGCTGCAACATGCCGCGCGAAAACTTGCCCACGTTGCGATTGGAGTCCGGCGCCAGGTCCAGCAGATCAATCACCTCACGCACGCGCCGCGCCAGCAGCGGATCGCGCAGGCCGTTGAGCGCCCCGTAGAAGCGCAGCAGGCGGTACGCCGGGCGGTGGTACAGGGCAACGTTTTCCGCCAGGAACCCGACTTTGCGCCGGGTTGCCGCGTGCCCGAACGGCCGGCCCAGCATGTGTCCACTGCCGCCACTGGGGCGCATGAAGCCCATAGCGAGGTGAATGGCGGTGGTTTTCCCGGCGCCGTTCGGCCCGAGGAAGCCGAAAATCTCGCCCGGCTCAACGGCAAGCGAAAAACCATCCAGAGCCCGCACTTCTCGCCGCTTCCAGAAGCTGCGGTACTCCTTCGTGATCGCATCGAATTGGAGAGCAGCAGCCACTTAGTACCGATTTAGCTTCTGATGCTGGAGATCGCGTTGTACAGCATCGAAGTTCGCCCGTAACATCGAATCGACAGCCAATTCAGCCAGATAGCAGTTGAGAGCAGTTCTAACATCTTGGACAAGGTAGAACAGCGCCATTCGGAATGTTTTTCCATCCGCTGACATCGAGAAATGTTGATCCTTGGGAAGCTCATCGCCCCAATGTAACAGCCAATGGAAGGCGATGCCGTTTTCATGGAGACGGCGAGGTTCTGCCGTATGCATCATCTTGTGGCGCCAGATGTTGACCGCAACGCTACATTCAAACCGAGGACGATGAAGATAGTTCTGCAAGAAATCCACGATCCGCTTTGACTGCCCCTGCGACGATAGCGCCCCCTTCCAGCAGCACGAAACGAGATCAACGAATGAAAAGCACCACATGACGCAGCCATAAAGGATGTGAGGAAATCTTGCACGGCCGCGCGGTTCAGGTCTGTCCCAGTTCTGTAGGATTAGGGCGTCGTACAGACTCCTGATTTCCCACTCAAAGTCGTCCAACAATGCTGTAAGTGAATTGGTTGCGTCTACGGTGTCGGACATTGTTGTTCTTTACTCCCCTCTGTAACCATTAAATAGCAAAAGCCCCCGCCGCAGCAGAGGCTTTTCGGTTCAGGGCGAAACCCTGAGCTTGCTTACTTCACCTTGGCGAAGATGATCACCAGGGTGTACAGGGCCAGCGACTCGATCAGCGCCAGGCCGAGAATCAGGGCCAACTGGATGCCGGGGCGGGCAGCAGGATTGCGCGCCAGACCTTCGGCGGCAGCGGCGGTCGCCTTGGCCTGTCCCAGACCGCACACGGCCGAGGCAATTGCCATAGCGAAGCCGGAGGTGATGGCTACCCAGTTCGGACCCGCGGCAGCCGCAGCTTCGCCCTGGGCGAATACAGGCATGGCGAAGCACAGGATGGACATCGCCATAAACACGTAGCTCAGAGTTTTACGCATTGCATTTCTCCTTCAGGGATTGCCGCAGTTGGTGGTTGACGTCAACCCGTACAGACGCCCTCACGCTGAACGGCGAAACTTCAGTTGCCAGTTGGCAGTTGTCAGCAAAACCGCGCAGCGTCAGCACTGGCAACTGACAACTGGCAACTGACAACTCTAGTGCTCTTCCGCTACCGCACCGGCCAGATACACGGTGGTCAGCAGCACGAAAATGTAGGCCTGCAGGAACGACACGCCGATGTGCAGGCCGAGGAACAGGATTGGGATGCCCACGGGCACCAGCGAGAAGAAGACCAGCGTCACCATGTCCCCGGCGAACATGTTGGCGAACAGACGAATGGTCAGCGACAGCACGCGCGCGCAATGGCTGATGAGTTCGATGGGAATCATCAGCGGCGCCAGCGCGGGCATGGGTCCCGCAAAGTGCTTGGCATAAGTCAGCGGGCCCTGCCGCTTGATTCCCTGCGAGTGGTAGTACAGGAAAGCCAAAATGGCGCAGCCCAGCGGCACGCTGGGCACGGCGGTCGGCGAGAGGAATCCCGGCACCAGCCCTATCATGTTGCACGTCAGGACGTACAGGCCGAGCGCTACCAGGAACGCGGTAAACGCCTCGCTGTGGTGACCGATAATCTCGCGGCTCTGCTGCGTAATGAACCCGTGGACGCCCTCGAAGATGTGCTGCAAGCCGCCGGGCTTGTCCACCGACAACCGCGAGCGGACTAGAACAAAGATCAGGATCAGCAGGGCGACCACCAGCACCTGCATGGCGACGTAGTTCGGGATGGGCGCATGCGCGTCGTGCTGGATGTTGAGCGCATTGAGCAGCGCGTCGGCCACGCCGCCGAATAGGCGGTTCAGGAGCGCAGTAAACGGAAGTTGCTCTGGCATCTGTTAGTTATTGTCCCCACTACCTGTCGGCAGGAAACTCGCTACAAGCCGCGGCGCAGCGCGACATAGACTTCGTAGACCGCCTCGCAGGCTATGGCTGCCACCGGCAAAAACAGCCCAGCCAGCATGCCGTATAAGCTTCTCGTAGAGACTCTCAATATAACATACGCGACGGCGGCGATTAAAGCGTAGCGCAGCAGAAAACGGGTGAATACCGCGCGTCCGCTCTCGCCCCGGCCGCTGCGCGTGACGCGGTCCGCCAGCGCGTTGACCACGCGTTTCAGCCAGTAGAAATTGACGTAGGCGATGGCGCATCCAACGACAAAACCCGCCGCGAATACCCATCCCGCGCGCCACCAAGCGACTCCGGTGCCGATCAGGGCGAGCACCGGCATGAACCCGGTAATACGTGCGATGGCGCCGGAATAAAAGGCGGTGGACTCAGGCGAGGGCTCAAATTCAGCCGGCTCAGGGAGTTGGTCGGGTTGGTCGTTAGTGGGCAAGGATTCCTGGGGAAGAGGGCCTACGAACAGTTATCGCGCATCCAGGCGATGAACTTGACAGCGACCTTCGGATGATCGGAATCTTAACCTGTCGCATCTCGGCGACAAAATTCTCGACCGTTTCGGGTGAGGATTCGCGAAGCATCCTGGGCACCAGTGCTTCAGCCAAATCGTTCTTGTCGCATGGGAATAATGCTGCCGTTCTAAAGATTTCTTCTTTCAAACCCTGGTCTTCCATGTAGTCGTTCAGGAATCCTCGTTCGACAAGCGCATCCAGCAGGGCGTATCTCGCCATCATCGCGACGTGCGGCTCGGGACTGAGTGATGAGGGATCAGGACCGCCGCAAGCTGCGACCGCCCCCAAGCCGATGGCAACATCCTGTCGCCGGCGGAAGCCAGCCGGGATACTCCTAATTGCGTCCCACAGGTGTTTAATGACCGAAGGTTCAACTTCCGGAATCGGCGCTCCCGCGTTAATCCGCTCCGCAGCCGCCTGATGCTCGTTTTCATCCATTGTTTCTCCTGGCCAGCCTGTGCGCACATGCGGGAGCACACTACGCGAAGCCAACGTTTGCTGGACGCGCTCTCGCTCCCACGTAGCTGCAAACTGCAAACTGCGGACTGCAAACGCAGTTACTTCGTCTTCTCTTCCTCGACCGACCCGCTCACCGTCCGTATCAGTTCGACAAATCCGGCGGCGATGCCCAGCAGCAGGCCGGCAATCTCAACCCAATCACGGCGGAGCCATTTGTGGTTCAGCACCCAGCCGATGGCGTACCCCATGGCGGTGCAGAGCGGCAGCACCAGCGCAAGCTGGCTGTAGCGCGCGAGTTGCACCCACATGCTCTTGCCTTCCGCCATCACTTCGATTGTAGCAAGCCGCCTTTGGCCGATACCGTGACTTTCGCGGTTTCGCTTTCCCGAAGATTTTGCTTGCGCTTCCTTGTTTGCCTCATATAGCGTGTTGTCAGGGGCATAATGCCTCCTTGGAGCCGCAGCGCTAAATGTCTGCGGCTCAATATTTTGGGATTTAAGCTCTTTGAAAACAATATTTTGGCTAAACCTCCCTCGCTAAACCTTTGATTCCAGAGATTTTGCAAGAGAGGGGGAGGGCGCCTGATTCGGTTCACCTGCGCCGAAAAGAAAAGGCCCTGACATTCAGCCGGGGCCAGGGACAACCTAAAGCATCACTTTAAGAAGTTCGCCAGCGGCGCCAACGATGTCGGCAGGCTCAACGAGCGCGTGGCCGCTTCGATGAAGAAGTTTGGCAGGATGCCGATCACGATGGTGGCAATACCCGTGACCGCCAGCGTGGCCTTTAAGCCGAACCCGGCAGCGACCGGTTCGGTATCCACGGCCGTCTTCATGAACATGGCGTTGCCCATGCGCATGTAGTAGTACAGGCCCAGCACGGCGTAGAGCACGGCGACCGCGGCCAGCAGGTAGTGTCCGGTCTCGATCAGCGCCAGGAACACGAAATACTTGCCCCAGAACCCGGCAAACGGCGGAATGCCCGCCAGCGAGAGCAGAAACACCATCATCAGGACGGCCTCGACCGGCGCTTTGGTGATCAGGCCGGAGAGGTCGTCAATGTCGTCTCCGATGATGTCGCGCCGCCGCAGCGAAGTGATCACCGCGAACGCGCCCAGGTTCATGAAGGTGTACACCAGCAGGTACACCAGGATGCCCTTGATGCCGGTGTTGTTGGTCGTGCCGTCGCTGGCAATCAGACCCAGCATCATGTAGCCGACGTGCGAGATGGAGCTGTAGGCCAGCAGCCGCTTGACATTGCTTTGCGTCAAAGCCGCGACGTTGCCGAAGGTCAGCGTGACCAGCGCGACGAAGGTAATCAGCGGCAGGTACAGCGGCCGCATCGCCGGCAGGCCCCACAGCACAACGCGCAGCAGCAGCGCCCAGGCGGCTGCCTTCACGGCGACAGACATGAAACCCGTAATCGTGGTCGGCGCGCCTTCATACGCGTCTGGGGCCCACTGGTGGAACGGCACCGCTGCGATCTTGAACAGCAGGCCGGTGAAGACCGTGAGCATCGCCAGGATGGCCACCGGATCGGTCGGCGACTTCTGTAAGTGCTCGGTCAGCCTGAGGGCAATGACGTCCAGGTTGGTGCTGCCCGTCAGGCCATAAACCAGCGACAAGCCGTAGGCGAAAATGCCGCTGGAGAACGCGCCCAGCAGCAGGTACTTCAGCGCCGCTTCGTTCGAGCGCCGGTCGCGCCGCAGGAAGCCGACCAGCACGTAAGTCGAGAGCGCCATCAACTCCAGGCCGATGAAGAGCAGGACGATGTCCATGCCCGCCGTCATCGCCATCATGCCGATGACCGCAAACAGCACCAGCGCGTAGTATTCACCGTGGTCCTCGTTCTCGATCTCGAGATACTTCATGGACATCAGGATGGCGAGTGCCGCCCCGCCCAGGAACAAGTAGAAGAAGTAGATGGCGAACGCGTCCATCTTCATGGACCCGAGGCCGCCAATGATGTAGCCGTAGCTGCCCACCACGGACTTGCCGTCGGGGAACTGCGCGTATTGGATCTTCAACAGGGCAGCCGCCGAGAACGCCAGTCCAACCAGGGCGACCCACGCGTTGGCGCGCTTGAGTTCGCGCGGCAGCAGCAGGTCGATCAGCAGGACGCCCATGCCGAACACCGCCAGCATTATCATCGGCAGGGTCAGCAGGTAATCCGTGCTGGTAAAGAAATTCGTGACTTGAGTGGGCACAGGTGCTCCCCTCCCGGTTACTTGTGGGCGACGGTCTCTGCCGTCGCGGGCTTCGTCAGTTCCGTCTTGGTGGGCGCCGCATGCTGTTCCTGTTGCGGCTCATGGCCCGGAGTCGCTTCCGGTGCGGCCTGGTGCTCATGCTCGGCCGGCTTCACCGCCTCAACCGCCGCCGGCTGTGCCTTGATTGGGTAGTTGGGCCGTGCGGTCAGCACGATCTGGTTCACCGGCGTTTCCAGAATCTGGAAGAACGGCTTGGGATACAGGCCGATCCAGAACGCCAAGACCAGCAGCGGAGCGAAGACGACGATCTCACGGAAGTTGAGGTCCGCCAGCTTTTCGTTCTTCGGGTTGGTAATTGGCCCGAAGTACACGCGCTGGTAGAGCCACAGCAGGTAGCAGGCGCCGAGCACAATGCCCGGAACCGCCCAGGCAGCCCAGGCCTTGCTCTCCATGAATGCGCCTTGCAGGATGGTGATTTCACCGATGAACCCGTTCAGCAGCGGCAGGCCCATGGAGCTCATGAAGGCGATCAGGGTGACGGTGGCGTACACCGGCATCACGTTGCTGATGCCGCCGTACTCGGCGATTTCACGCGTGTGGCGCCGCTCGTAAAGCACGCCCACGATCAAGAAGAGCATGCCCGTCGAGATACCGTGGTTGACCTGCTGCAGGACCGAACCGCTCAGGCCGGCCGGATTCAGCGCGAAGATCCCGAGGGTGCAGAAGCCGAGGTGGCTCACGGACGAGTACGCCACCAGCTTCTTCATGTCCTTCTGCATCAGCGAGACCAGCGCGCCGTAGATGATGCCGATGATCGAGAGCACGATGATCCAGCCGCGCACCTGCGAATCCATCGAGATCGTCGGGAAGAACGGCAGCGAGAAGCGGACCAGGCCGTAGGTACCCATCTTCAGCAGGACGCCCGCCAGAATCACCGAACCCGCCGTAGGCGCTTCCACGTGGGCGTCGGGCAGCCAGGTGTGGAACGGGAACATCGGCACCTTGATGGCAAAGCCGATGAAGAACGCCAGGAAGAGCCAGAAGGCGTAGGGGTTGTTGATCAGCGGCGCCGTCTTGTAAAGCGCGTCGAGGCTGAACGTATACATGTCCGTCACCGAGTGGTGATGGAAGTACAGGAACAGGATCGCCAGCAGCATCAGCACCGAGCCGGCCAACGTGTAGAGGAAGAACTTGATGGCGGCATAGAGCTTGCGCGGCCCGCCCCAGATGCCGATCAGCAGGTACATCGGCACCAGCATGGCTTCCCAGAACACGAAGAACAGGAACATGTCGAGCGCCATGAAGACGCCCAGCATGCCCGTCTGCAGCACCAGGAACCAGACGTAGTATTCCTTCACCCGCACGGTGATGGCCGACCACGAAGACAGGATCGAGCAGAATCCCAGCAGCGTTGTCAGCATGACCAGCAGGAAGGAAATACCGTCAATGCCCAGGATATAACCGGCGCCGATAGACGGGATCCAGTTATTGGGCGAGCCCTCGACGAATTTCCAGCCGGGCTGGAAGCGCTGCGCCCAGAACCAGGGCACCAGCGGGAGCGAAACGGCGAAGCCCGCAAACGCGAAGATATTCGCGATCCAGCGGATGGCGTTCTCCTTCTCCTTCGGAACGAAGAGCAGCAGGAGCGCTCCCACCAGGGGCGTGAACAGCACGATGGAAAGAATGTGGTTATACATTAGCTCGTCCGTGTTGCACAGTTACGCTGTGCGCCAAGTGTTAATGAACCAAATAGATGAGGTAGTACAACCCGAAGCCCACCAAGCCAAGGACCATCACCAGGGCGTACCATTGCACCAATCCCCACTGAAGCATCTTTATCGGATACGACCAAGCCAGCGTCAGAAGGGCAGGGCCGTTCACCAGGATTCCGTCAATTACGTACTTGTCCCACTGTCCCGAGAGCCAGGCGAGGGCGCGGGTCATCCAGCCGGCGCCGTTGACGCCGCCATCAATCACGTTGGCGTCGAAGGCGAACATGGCGTTGCCCAGGCCCATCGCGCCCAGACGCACTTTGTCGTTTATCTTGCGCCGCCCGGTGAACAGGTAGTCGTAAGCTTCGTCCACGTACCACTTGTTCAGCAGCGTCTGGTAAACCGGCGGAGCGAAGGCGTTGATCGGCTCCTGGAAGCCCTTGCCCGCGTTCTTGTACGACCTGTAGGCCAGGCCTAAGCCAATGCCGGCGGCGCCGATGGAGGCGATCATCAGCACGTACTCGATGGGATTATGTCCCGCTCCGTGAGCGGGGGCCGCATGTTCGGCCTGTGCCGGCGCCGCATGTTCCGCCTGTACAGCCTCAGCTACTGCATGGCCGGCGGGCGCGTGCGCACCTTCAGCCACAAACACCGGCTCCAGGAAATGCTCGAAGTGGTTGGAACCGCCGAGCGCGGCGGGCACGCCCAAAAAGCCGGCGAAGACGGAGCAGAACGCCAGCACCGTCAGCGGCACGGTCATGGACTTGGGCGATTCGTGGATGTGATGCTCCACCTCAGGGCTCATGCGCTTGGGCGACCAGAAGGTCAGGTACATCAGCCGGAACATATAGAACGAGGTCATCAGCGCGGTCACGAAGCCCAGTCCCCACAGCACACGGAATGCACCACCCTGGGTGGAAAATGCCTGCCAGAGGATCTCGTCTTTGGAGAAGAAGCCGGCCAGCGGCGGGAACCCGGCAATCGCGATGGTACCGATCAGCATGGTTTTGTAGGTTACGGGAATTTTCGACGACAGCCCGCCCATGTTGCGCATGTCCTGCTCGCCGCTCATCGCGTGGATCACCGAACCGGAGCCGAGGAACAGCAGCGCCTTGAAGAAGGCGTGGGTAAACACGTGGAACGCACCGGCTGCGAATGCGCCGATGCCCAGCGCCATGAACATGTAGCCAAGCTGCGAAACCGTCGAATAGGCCAGCACGCGCTTGATGTCGTTCTGCACCAGGCCGATAGAGGCGGCGAATATCGCCGTGAGGCAGCCCACGACAGCCACCACGGTCATCGAATCAGGCGCCAGCATAAACAGCGCGTTGCTGCGCGCCACCATGTACACGCCCGCGGTCACCATCGTCGCCGCGTGGATCAGTGCGCTGACCGGCGTGGGGCCTTCCATCGCGTCCGGCAGCCAGACATACAGCGGAAGCTGCGCCGACTTGCCGCAGGCGCCGACGAACAGCATCAGCGTGGCGAAGGTAATCCAATGGCCGGGACCGAAGGCGAATCCATTCTCGACCGGGAACAGGCCGCTGCGCGCCATTTCCGTCACGTGCGTGAAATTGACGCTGCCGAACAGCCACATGATGGTGAAGGTGCCCAGGATGACGCCGGCGTCACCGACGCGGTTCGTTATGAACGCCTTGTTGGCAGCGGTCGAGGCCGAGTGCCGCAGGAAGTAAAAGCCGATCAGCAGGTACGAGCACAGGCCCACGCCCTCCCAGCCGACGAACATCATGACGTAGTTGTTCGCCAGCACCAGGGTGAGCATGGAAAACATGAACAGGTTGAGGTAGCCGAAGAAGCGGTAATACCCCGACTCATGTCCCATGTAGCCGATCGAGTAAATGTGGATCAGCATGCCGACGCCGGTGACGAACAGCAGCCAGATGGACGACAGTGGATCGAGCAGATAGCCGACTTCGACCTTGAACTCCGCCGCCTTGCCCGCCGCCGTGATGAAACTGAAGTTCGAGTCACCGGTGCCAAGCCAGGTGTAAACCACCTTCTCGAAGGGCTGGCCGGGGTGCTGCGCGGTCCAGGTGTGGGTGTACTGCCACACCGCGCCCACGGCGAACAGGAACGCCAGCACGACCACGCCCACGCAGATGCCGCTCACCCAGGCATGGCGCTCGTGGACGCCATGACCCTCGTGTCCGGCATGGGCGTGCGGGTCGGCTACGCCGTGCACCGCGTGCGGGTCGTGGTGCGTCACCGCAGGACTGGCATCGTGCGCATGAATATCATGCGAATCGTGGGCGCCGGGAACGTACCGCGGTTTCGGCGGGATGCCGCTCAGCTTGCGGCCAAAGAAAAACATCATGGCCGCGCCGAATGCCGGCAGCAGAGGAATGATCCAGATGTGTTCTAAGAAGAACATCGCATTTAGCTCTTGGCTTTCGGCTGTCGGCTCTCGGCCTTCAGCGCTTCCCTACAGCTTCCCAACCCTGGATTGACCCGATGGAATCCGTGCCAATCCGTGTTAATTCCAGTCCTTGTCATCCCGAGGCCGCGACCGGACGCCCTCTTTTGGGCGGACGGCGCGAATGCCGAGGGATCAATGCGGCGCCGCGTAGCGGCGCATCCTCTTACCACTTCAGCAGATCCACTTCGTCCATGTTCACCGTTTCCTTGTTGCGGAAGAAGGCGATCAGAATGCCCAGACCGACCGCGGCTTCAGCCGCGGCGTCGGCGACGATAAAGACCGAGAAAATCTGGCCGTGCAGGCCGTTGTGGAGCCGCGAGAACGCCACCAGGTTCAGGTTCACGGCGTTCAGGATCAGCTCGATGGACATGAGCACGACCACCACGTTGCGGCGGGTGAGCACGCCGATGGTGCCGATGATAAACAGCGCCGCGGCGACAACCAGGTAATGCAGTGTGGTCAGTTCCATGTCAAATCCTCTTCTTGGCCATCACGACCGCGCCCACGATCGCCACCAGCAGCAGCAGCGAAGCGATTTCAAAGGGCAGCACGTAGTTCTGGTAAAGCCCGATGCCGATCTGCTGCGTGTTCTGCGTCTCCGCCAGCGCCAGCGGCGTGCCCGGGAACAGGGCTTGTCCCTTGAGGTACACGAACACGAACAGTCCGCCCAAGACCAGCGTGGCGAGAATGCCCGCCAGCCACTGTTTGTTGAACTGCTCTTCCTTCGTGGCGCGTTCCAGGTTCACCAGCATGATCACGAACAGGAACAGCACCATGATGCCGCCGGCATAGACGATGATCTGGACGCCGGCGACGAACGGCGCGTAGAGCATCAGGTACAGACCGGCCAGCGCGAGCAGCGTCACGATGAGCGATAGCGCCGAGTGCACCGCGTTGCGACGGGTAATTACCATAATGGCGCTGATGATCGCGACCGCCGACAGCAGATAGAAAAAGAAATTCGTGGCTACCGGTGTCATGGCCTGCTGCGCATCCATGAATCCCAGCTTAGCGCCAAAAACGGGCGCGAAGCTGGGGCACCCGATCAGAGACGTAATGGCTGTAGCAAGTGGTGTCATTTCTTGTACACCGTGGGTTCAGTACCCTTTTCAAGCCGCTCCCGGTCAATGACGAAGTCGCGGCGATAGGTGGCAAATTCGAAGTCCTGGCTGAGTTCCAGGCAGTCGGTTGGGCAGTTGTCCTCGCACAAGCCACAGAACATGCAGCGGCTGGCGTCGTAGGTCCAACTGGTCATCACCTTCTTCTTGGTGTTGGGATCACGCTCGCTCTTGACCACGATCAGGTGCTCGGGGCACGCCAGCGCGCACAGGTCGCAGGCAATGCAGAGCGTTTCGGCCGTATCGGGATTGACGTTCAGCCGCGGAAGGCCGCGGTAACGCTCGGCAATCTTCGGCCGCTCGAGCGGATACTGCTCGGTGTAGATCTCTTTCGGGTCCTGGTATTTGAAGGTGACCGACAGGCCCTTGATGAGGTCCACGAAGAAAATCTTGCGTAGCAGCGGAGCCAGACTCACAGCAGCACCCCCACGACGGCGGTCAAGATGAGAACCCCCAGGCTGGTGGGCAGCAGCACCTTCCAGCCGACTTTCATGAGCTGATCAAAGCGGTAGCGCGGGAAGGTGGCGCGGTACCAAATGTACAGGTACATGAAGACGCCCACCTTGATCGCGAACCAGAAGACATCCTGCACGCGGTCGCGCACCGGCGGCAGCAACAGCACCAGGCCGATGAAGCCCAACGCCATGCCAAACACGGCCAGACCCGCGGTTTGCATCTTGAACTGCGGAATTTTCGGCATGCGCTTCACGCCGATGAAGCAGAAGAACGCCAGCAGGAAGAACACCGCGGCGGGCAGCAGTGAAAACGCGAAGTCGAGCGCGCCGCCCTGCCAGTAGTGCGGAATGGTGATCTGCGGGCCGTGGATGGTGGCGAACGGCCGCAACCAACCGCCCAGCCACATGGTCACGGCAATCGCGCTGACCGCGATCATACCCGAGTACTCCGCCAGCATGAACAGCGACCAGCGGAAACCGCTGTATTCGGTGTGGAAACCGGCCACCAGTTCCGATTCCGCTTCCGGCAGGTCAAACGGCGCGCGATTGGTCTCGGCCACCATGGCAATGGCAAAGATGACGAACGCGATCAGGCCCAGGGGGAAGAACTTGAAGATGAACCAGATTCCCTGCTCCTGTTGTGCCTGCACGATGCCGATCATGCTCAGCGTACCCGCGCTGGTCTCGGTGGCGGTCATGAGCACGGCGGAGACAATCGCCAGGCCCATGGCCACTTCGTAGCTGACCATCTGCGCGCTGGAGCGCAGCGAGCCCATCAGCGGGTAATGCGAGTTCGAAGCCCACCCGGCCATCACGATGCACAACACGCTCAGCGACGACACACCCAGCATGAACAGGACGCCGATGTTCATGTCAGTGACGGCGTGGGTGCGACCGAACGGCACCACCAGGAAGCCCGTCCAGGCAGTGATGATGATGGCCACCGGGGCCAGCCAGAAGACCAGCTTGTCGGCCTCGGAGGGGACGATGTCTTCCTTGGTGAGCAGCTTGACTGCATCGGCGATCGGCTGCAACAGGCCGTGCGGGCCCACGCGCATGGGGCCAAGGCGAATCTGCATATGCGCCAGCGCCTTGCGTTCGCCCCAGTTCATCGTCAGCACCACCAGCGACACGCCGATGATCACGGCGAGGATGTAGATGGTGGCCCAGATGTAGTTGCCGGCTTCGCCGGGCGTCACCGGTTGACTGAGATAGCTGGTGATATAGGTTAGGAGATTCTGCAGCATTTAGCGGTCAACCTCGCCCAGAACGATATCCAACGTACCGATGACGGCGACCACATCCGCCACCAAGGCCCCGCGCACCATCGGATCCAGCGCCTGCAAGTTCACGAATGACGGAGGCCGGACGCGCACCCGGTAAGGCTGCGTGGAGCCGTCGCTCACGATGTAATAGCCGAGCTCGCCCTTGGGCGCTTCGATGGAAACGTAAACCTCGCCCACCGGCGGCTTCAGCACCTTGGGAATCTTGGCCACGATCGGCCCTTCCGGCAGGCCCTCGATCGCCTGGCGGATGATGCGCACCGACTGCCGCATCTCGGCCAGGCGCACGATGTACCGGTCGTAGGTGTCGCTGTTCTGGCCGATGGGAATTTCGAAGTCGAACTTGTCGTAGCCGGAGTAAGGCTGTGCCTTGCGCAGGTCCCACTTCACTCCCGCGGCGCGCAACACCGGGCCGGTCACGCCGAGAGCGATGCAGTCGGCGGCATTCAGAATGCCGATGCCCTTGGTGCGCTCCACCCAGATGCGGTTGGTGGTGAGCAACTGCTCGTACTCGTCAATCTTGGGCAGCAGGAAATCGCAGTATTTCTTGACTTCCTTCTCCATGCCCTCGTACGCCTCGTAAATGCAGCCACCGATGCGGAAGGCGTGCGTGGTGAGGCGGGCGCCGCAGTACTTTTCGAAGATTTTGAGGATTTCTTCGCGGTCGCGGAAGGTGTAGAACAGCGGCGTCATGGCGCCGATGTCAAGCGCGTGGGTGCCCAGCCAGACCATGTGGCTGGCAAGACGGTTCAGCTCCGTCATGATGACGCGCAGGAACTGCGCCCGCGGCGGTGCTTCCACGTTCAACAGCTTCTCGACCGCCAGGCAGTAGCCGAGGCCGTTGGAAACGGCGGCGACATAGTCCATGCGGTCCACGTAGGGGTTGAACATGGCGTAGGTGCGGTTCTCGGCGATCTTCTCTACCCCGCGGTGGAGATAACCGATGACGCACTCGGTGCCCATCACCTTCTCGCCGTCGAGCTTCAGGATGACGCGCAACACACCGTGAGTGGACGGGTGCTGCGGGCCCATGTTGAGCACCAGCTCGTTGGAGTCAAGAAAAGTGCGGTCGTCGAGGTCCAGATGTGATGTTGTAGTGCGTTCCGTCATTGGCCGCTCTCGATGCCCAGGTTCGCTTGCACCCATGCCTTGTCTTGCAGGAGGATGCTGTAGTCCTTGCGCAGCGGGTGTCCTTTCCAGCCGTCCGGCAGGAGGATCCGCCGCAGGTCGGGATGGCCCTGGAACTGGATGCCGAACATGTCATAGCACTCGCGTTCCAGCCAGTTCGCGGTGGGCCAGATGGCGACCGCGCTGGGCGCCGGTCCGCCGTCGGCAATCTGGGTCTTCACCCGGATGCGTACGTTCCTGGGGAACGAGTACAGGATCCAGACAATGTCAAACTCGGCGCCTTCCCGCTTGGGATAGTGCACGGCGGTGATGTCCACGCAGTAATCGAACTGCTCTTCGTCGCGCAAGATTTGCAGCACCTCGCGCACCACCGCCTTGTCCACCACGACGTAGTTCTGCCCGACGTACGTGCTGGCTTCCTTAATGCCGGAGCCGAAGCGGCTCTTCAGGCCATTGGGTAGCGGCGCGTTCCACGGCTCCGGCACCGGGCCGGCAGGCTTGGGCGGAACAGCGGGCTTGGCGGCCGGCGGCGCCGGCGGCTTGGCAGCGGCTGCGGCCGGCGGAGCTGCAGGCTTGGCCGGGGTGGCCTCAGGTTTCGGCGTTTCCGCCGCCGCGGTTTTTTCCGGCGGCTGCGGAGCGGGCGGATTCCCTTTGTTTTCTTCAGGCATGCTTTGCCGTGTCCAGGCCCGGGGCCACGCAGTCCGCAGCTTCGGCGGCTTGGGGGCGCCAGCGCCTCAAAATTGTGTTACTGGAATGTGCTTCAATGCTAAACCGCTACAGCCGGCCGCCCCACGGAGCTCAGTCACAATTTCACGTGACCTATATCACCATGGGAAGGCCCATACAGTGTGGAGGGCAGGCGGGTGGAGTCCGTGGACGGTCTTCTCCCGCGAAGCCGTCCGCGTCAAATCCACTCCAGGGCGCCCTTTTTCCAGATCCAGACGTACCCCACGACCAGGATGCCCAGGAACACCAACATCTCAACCAATCCAAATATATGCAGGGCCTTGTACTGTACTGCCCAGGGGAACAGGAAGATGGTCTCCACGTCGAAGACCACGAAGAGGATGGCGATTATGTAAAAACGCACCGTATAACGCCCGCGCGCGCTGTCCACCGGGGTGATGCCGCATTCGTAAGGCATCAGCTTTTCTTTTTGCGGTTTCGCCGGGCGAATCAACTTCGCGATGGCCAGCGTGACCACCGGCACCGCCATCGCAAGCACCATGATTATGAATATAGGAACATAATTCCGGGGCATATTACCTCGCGGAGCAACCGCTTCCCCACGCAGGGGCCGGACACTCCTGGCCTGCTGTATAGGATTGAAGCTACATAGTAACGCTGTTACGCCCCCGGATTCAAGCAGCGCGGCACACGGTCACACACATTTGTGACGCACAAACCTGGCCGGCGGCTACACAGGCCAGCCAAAGGCAAGCGATTCGCTATAATCCCCTTTCATCCCTTCAACCCACAGAAAGCACGGAACGTGGCACTCGACGACAAAATCTACCAGTTGCGCCGCGACAAACTGGCGCAGATCGAAGCCCTCGGACAGCGCGCCTACCCGCACGAATACCGCTTTACTCACCTCGTCCCCCAGATCGTGGCAGAGTACGGGGAAAAGTCAGGCGCGGAGCTGGAAAGCAATCGCGTACCAGTGCGGATTGCCGGCCGCATCATGGCCATTCGCCTGATGGGCAAGGCGGGCTTTGCCCACCTGCAACAAGGCGGACAGCGGTTGCAGATTTACGTGAAGAAAGATGCGGTCGGAGAGAAAGGTTTCGAGCTTTGGAAACTGCTCGACATCGGCGACCACATCGGAGTGAGCGGCCACCTTTTCCGCACTCGCACCGGCGAATTGAGCGTGCACGCGCAGGAACTCACCTTTCTATCGAAAGACCTGCTGCCGCTGCCGGAAAAATGGCACGGCCTGCAGGACGTCGAGACGCGCTACCGCCAGCGGTACGTGGACATGGTGATGAACCCGGAAGTGCGCGAGACGTTCATCCGGCGCAGCAAGGTGGTACAGTCCATCCGGCGTTTTCTCGACGCGCGCGGGTTCGTTGAGGTCGAAACGCCAATGATGCAGCCGATCGCCGGCGGGGCCGCTGCGCGTCCGTTTATCACACACCACAACACTCTCGACATTGACCTTTATCTGCGCATCGCGCCCGAGTTGTACCTGAAGCGGTTGATCGTTGGCGGGCTGGACCGGGTGTATGAGATCAACCGCAATTTCCGCAACGAGGGCATTGACCGCCAGCACAACCCCGAGTTCACCATGCTGGAGTTCTACCAGGCCTACGCGAATTACCAGGACCTGATGGACCTGACTGCCGAGATGCTGAAACAAGTCGCGCTCGACGTGAACGGCACCACCATCGCGCGCTTCGAGGAGATGGAGATCGACTTCGCCAACTGGCAGCGGCTCTCCATGCGCGAAGCGATTATTAGGTACTGGCCGGAAGCGGCCGCGCCCGCGCCGCCAATGAGCGACTTCAAGGAGGCAGCGGCGCTGAAAGCTGCGGTCGAACGCCTGAACGCCGCTCGCGGCACGACCAACATCCCCAACAACGCGCGCCTGGACGGCGTCGGCGTCGAGCAGATCGACTATGTCGCCTTCGAGAACGATCTCGGCAAGACCGTGGTCGCGCTGTTCGAGGCCGTTGCCGAGAAACAGCTCGTGCAACCGACATTCATTTACGATTTCCCCAAGTCGGTTTCGCCGCTGTCGAAGAGCAGACCCGACGAACCGGACTACGTCGAGCGTTTCGAGATTTTCATCGGCAAGCTGGAATGCGGCAACGCCTTCAGCGAGTTGAATGACCCGGAGGACCAGTTGGCGCGCTTCGAAGACCAGGTGCGACAGCGCCAGGCGGGCGACGAGGAAGCCATGGCGGAAGTGGATTACGACTACGTGCGCGCGCTGTCCTATGGTATGCCGCCGGCAGCCGGGGAAGGCATCGGCATAGACCGGCTGACGATGCTTTTGACGGATTCACGCTCTATTCGTGACGTGATTCTGTTCCCCCTATTGAGGCCCGAGAAGATAGGCGAAGCTGCCCAGGAAGCAGACTCCGAATCGTAAGCCAGTTGCTTCTGCCGAGGCTAAACAAGCTCATGTTCGATTTCGATGCACCAACCCGCCAGCGGCTCGGCTACAAGCTGATAGACCGCATCAACGAGTACTTCAGTTCCCTGCCGGAACGCGCGGTCCAACTGCCCGCCGGCGAGCGCACATTTGCTCCCCTGACCGACCGCATGCCCGAGTTCGCCTCGGACGCGGCCGCCGTGCTCGAGGAGGTCTGCCGCGAACTGGTGGACAAAGGCTTTCACGTACCCGCAGCGAATTATTTTGGCCTGATGAATCCCACGCCTGCGTATATGGCGGTGCTGGCAGAGGCACTGGTCGCCGCGCTGAATCCGCAACTGGCGACGGTCGCGCGTTCGCAGTTGGCGTCGAAGATCGAGGCGGAGACGGTACGGTGGATCGGCGAGCGCGTCTTCTGCGGCGAGCGCGCGTTTGACGGCACATTCACCAGCGGCGGCAACGAAGCGAATTTCAGCGCGCTGGCCCTCGCTCTCGCGTGGAAATTTCCCAGGGTGGTCGAGCACGGGGTTGCCACCATCGGCGCGCAACCGCTGCTGTACGCGTCGGGTGAGGCGCATCATTCGCTGGACAAGTCAGCGGGACTGCTCGGCATCGGGCGGCGCGCGTTGAAGCGCATCGCGGTAAACGAATGCCTGCAACTTGATCCCGAGCGGCTGGAAAAGGCGGTCCGGCAGGACCTCGCCGGCGGACACCGGCCTTTCTGCATCGTCGCCACGGCCGGCACAACCAACTCCGGCGCCATTGATGATCTCGAAGCGCTGGCCGGAATCGCACGCAAGTATGACCTGTGGCTCCATGTGGATGGCGCATACGGCGCTGCGGTCGTGCTGTCCGATCGGCATCGGCACCTGGTGCGCGGCATCGAACTGGCGGATTCGGTCACGCTCGATCCGCACAAGTGGCTGGTCATGCCGTTCGCCGCGGGCCTGGTGCTGACCTCGCGTCCGGAGATGTTGCAGCAGGCGTTCGCCATCGCCACCCCGTACATGCCGCGCGTGGGCGGCGCGGTTCAGCCGCCGCTGGTGGACAACTTCAAGATCAGCGCGCAGTGGTCCCGGCGCATGAATTCGCTGAAGCTTTACCTGACGCTGCGCGTGCACGGCCGCCGGGCCTACGAGGAATTGATCGAGCGGCAGATGCAACTTGCGCGTTCGCTGGCCGGGTGGGTGCAGATGTCCAGCGACTTCGAACTGGCCGCGCCCCAGGTGCTGCCGATCGTGAATTTCCGCGTGAATCCGTTCACCCGCAGCGAACAGGACATCGCTGCCGCGCACGCCGCTATCGTGAAGACGGTCACCGACGATGGCCAGCGCTGGATTTCCGAGACGCGCGTCGCAGGCCGCAGTGTGCTGCGCGCCATGGTGATCAGCTATCTCACGGAAGAGCGCCATTTGCACGGGTTACAAGAGGCGCTGACGCAGGCAGCGCGCGCAGTGGCGGTCGGTTCGTAGCGCCGCCGTCCCGGCGGCGGGCCGGCTTCCTTCGCGTCCTCTGCGTTCCAGCTTTATGCCGACTCGGATTCAACCACCGGTTCGGCAAAGCGCGATACACGCTTCGGGCGATGTTGCGCGTTCGCGACCAGCACCGCTGCAACGCACAGCAGGCTGACCAGCACCGGATACCACACCTGTGAAACCCAGGGCACCGGGATGAGGAAGAGCACATCCGGCGCGAGCAGCGAATACGGCCAGCGCACCGTCGCCCACAGGCCTGCGTAATACGTCACGTCCCACAGGGCAAAACACCACAGAAACGCCGCCCAGCGGTCGGCACGCGTACGTCCCACCAGCAGGGCGACGCTGGCCAGCATGAGGATGGTGGCCGCTTCCCGGAACAGTTCCACCTCAATCAGCGCCGGTGACATTTGAATTTCCAGCACAGGCTGCCGGTAGAGTGGCGCGGAGAGACGGCGAACGTCTTCGAGTGTTCCTTGGAATCCGGGCAACAGGCCGATAGCTGCGCGGATGTACACAACGACCGCGGCTTCGAGATATCCAAATGCCACCGCGAACAATCCGCTGGCGAAAAGCGAGCGCCAGGGAAGCGAGAGGCCACTGCGGCGGAATCCGAGGTACGCGAGGAACGGAACCAGGATCAGCAGGTTGACCCACCAGGGCTGGGCGAGGAGAGTGAGCTTATCTCCTGTCATTTGAAAAACCTACTACAGCGGCAGGGATAATTTCGAATTTTGCATTTTGAATTTTGATTTAGCTCGTCCTGGCAAGCTGAGCCAGGCCTTTGGCTACTGATTGCAGTGAGATCAAAATTCAAAAATCAAAATTCTCTGTGGTGGAAGTTATGTTCTCGGCCTGATCCCCAGTCCCGGTCCCTTTGGCAACACCAGCTTGCCCTGCTTCACCGTGACCCCGACGAACGGATCGTTGGCGATCAGCAGGTTGCCATCGAGATCGGCATAGTCCACTAGCGGCGATAGATGAGCGGCCGCGGTGACGCTGCACGAACTCGACACCATGCAGCCCAGCATGGTCTTGAACCCCAGCGCTTTCGCCATCTGAATCATCCGATAGGCTTCCATGATGCCGCCGGCCTTGTCGAGCTTGATGTTTACGCCGTCGAAGACGCCCACCAGCTTGGGGATGTCGCCGGCGCGCTGGCACGATTCATCGCCGAACATGGGAATGCTGATGCGCTCCTTGATCCAGTGCAGATCATCGAGCCGGTCGGCCGCCATTGGTTGCTCGATCAGTTCCACACCCTGCTTGGCGAGCCACTCGATTTTGCGCACTGCCACTTCCCTGTCCTTCCACCCTTCGTTAGCGTCCACGCGCAACGGCTTGTCGGTTACGCTGCGCACGGCGGCGATGGTCTGCTCATCGCTGTCCAGGCCAACTTTGATTTTCAGGACCGGGAACGCCTTGGCTTCGCGCGTTTTTTGCTTCGTGATCTCCGGTGTGTCAATGCCGATGGAAAACGTAGTCAGCGGCGTGTCGGCAGGATCAAGCCCCAGGAACCGGTAGATGGGCAGGTCCAACTTTTTCCCGGCCCAGTCCATGACGGCGATATCAATGGCCGCCTTGCCCGCGTATTCGCCTTTCACCTGCTGGCAGACCAGGGCCATCAACTTCTCGAAGCACAACGGATCGGCCGAGGTCAGCAGCCTGGCGACCGACTCAATGGCCGTCTTGGCCGACGCGGCGTCCTCCTGATAGCGCACGATGGGTGCACCTTCACCGTAGCCGGTGATGCCGTCACGGGTGTAGCGCAGATGGATCGTGTCACGATAGGTGCTCGCCGACATCGTGGTGGTCCAGGTGTGCCTCAGGTTCAGGCGAACGATGTGCGGCTCGATCTTGGCGGTTCCGTGCGTCTCGGGAACGCCGGCCGCGAACAGGCTGGAGCCGAAAGGTGCGGCCGCCATAAGGCCCGCGGCGCCGGCAGTCTTCATCCAGTCGCGCCGGTTCATTTCACCCTCCGTTGCAGCACGAGGATTTTGGTCCACGGCTGGTCGGTGAGCCGGCTGATCTGGACCACGGGAGTCGTGTTCGTCGTGGCGTGGATGAACTTGCCATTGCCGATGTACATCCCCGTGTGGGTAATCTTGCCGGGCCCGCCGAAGTAGAGCAGGTCGCCCGCGTGAAGCTGCTTGCGGCTGATGGTGCGCGAGCCCGTCCACTCGGCCTGCGGCTGCGCATCGCGCGGCACTTGGTAGCCGCGCTGCCGCATGAGCATTTGCATGAACCCGGAACAGTCGTAGCCGAAGCTGGAGCGGCCGCCCCACGTGTACGGCAGCCCGAGGAAACGCCGCGCAAATGCGATGGTCTGCGCAATGGACATCGGCTTCCGCTCGGCCACGACGTCTCCCTGCTGTATCCAGCCGAGGCGTCCATCCGGAAGGCGCACTTGCAGCCAGCGCTTGCTTTTTGGACCGGCTGCGACTTCGAGCCGCGTTTCGAAGGGCACGGTGATGAGCGGAGCGTGTGCGGTCACGTCCGCTTCGCGGTAGATATGCGCCGCCAGATTGCGGACCTCGACAGTATTGCCGCCAGAAGCATACGGCGCTGTTCCACCGAGCGGCTTGAGCGCAGAACGGGCCATCCAGCCAAGATAATCGTCACCCGGGGTGCGCACCTTGACCCATTCGTCCTGCTCCTCGATGGCCACCACATTGGTTGCGTAGATCGCCTGCGACACAACGTCGGCGTCGAGGGAAGCTGCCGAATACATGTTTGCAACCGGCTGTACCACCACGAACTGCGCGTCAGCCGCCAGCGCCATGCCGGCACACAGCAGCAGCGCCGCCAGGCACACCCGGCGCGCATACCTGCGAAGGGCGAGGTCCATGGCCCTCCTCGCGAGAGGTGATCTTCAGAACTGGCGATTATACGCGCCTCTCCGGATATCGCGGCAGCAATTCGCCGGGCCCATTTCGCACGGTGCAACGATCAGGGCTTCTGCCCGGGAGTTGGACCAGAGTGAACTGAAGATGTTTTACGCAAACGAAAGTTACCTTGCCCGATCAGGCTCTCGCGACGATACTAGCGCTCTCCCCCGTTTTGGTTTTGGTGGTCCCGATTAATCGCGTTTCGAAACGTGACAGCAATTGTCGCGAGCGTCAGTACGCACCGCGAAGGTTGTCTTGCACGGCAGCAGTGAAGGTCAATTTCCAGCGAGGGCTCCTATGACGCATTCGCGCAGTCCCTGGTTTCGTGCTTGCGCGGCAGTTTGCGTTTTCCTTGCGTTTGCAGCGACAGCGGCGACCGCCGCTCCATTGACGAACTTGCCGGTGACCCTGGTGCAACCGGATGGCGCCGTGGTCCACTGCTTCGCCAGCGGCGACGAGTACCTGAACTGGTATCACGACAAGGCGGGGTACACGATTGTCCCGGACCGCAACACGGGGTATTACACGTATGCGGTTGCGTCGGAGGAGGGGCCAGTCGCGTCCCAGCACATTGTGGGCCGAAGCGATCCTGCCGCCGCCGGTTTGGCGAAAAGGGTGGTCCCGAGCGCTGCCAACGTGCGCCGCGGATACCTGCAGAAGTTTGCGTTCCGCGATGAAAGCCAGTACCGGCTAATCGAAAACGCGCCGCACACCGGGACCTTCAACAACCTCGCCGTGTTCATCCGCTTCAGCGACGAAAGCGAGTTCAGCCGTACGATCGACGGCTACCAGGCAATGTTTAACTACAACGCGCCCGGCATGAACTCCACGTACAACTATTTCCAGGAGGTCTCGTACGGGCAACTGTCGATCACGACGACTTTCTATCCGCCGCCGAGTAACAGCTATGTGGTGTCCTACCAGGACTCGCTGCCTCGGGCCTATTATCGGCCTTACAACTCCGTGACTAACACCCTCGGGTACCAGACTGACGAAGAAGCCACCACCCGCGAGCACACCCTTTTGGCCAACGCGATTGCCTACGTGGCGGCCAGCGTGCCCTCCAATCTGCCTATCGATGCCGATGGCGACGGGAACGTTGATAACGTTGTCTTCATCGTGAAGGGGCAACCGGATGGCTGGAGCGACCTGCTCTGGCCGCATCGCTGGAGCCTGTACACGCAGACCGTGATGCTGAACGGCAAGCGCGTTTACACCTACAACTTACAACTGGAGACCGCGCTGGATAGCAGCGGCGTGGGCGTGCTCTGCCATGAAATGTTCCACTCACTGGGTTCACCCGATCTTTATCACTACTCGCAGGATGGCCTGCAGCCCGTGGGCCGCTGGGACCTGATGGAGCAGAACCTGAATCCGCCACAGCACATGCTGATTTACATGAAGCAGAAGTACGGGCAGTGGCTGAGCAGCATTCCGGTGATCAGCGCACCGGGCATGTACACGCTGAACCCGGCGACGTCGGCAACGGGCAACGCGTTCCGCATCAACTCACCCAATTCTTCAACGGAGTACTTCATCGTCGAATATCGTAAGCGCAGCGGCACATTCGAGACGTCGTTGCCCGGCGAAGGCCTGCTGGTTTACCGCATTAACAGCACAGTCGCGACCGGCAATCGCAATGGCCCGCCCGACGAGGTGTATGTGTATCGTCCTGGCGGTACGACGACTGTCAACGGCACCCCCAACTTGGCGCCCTACAGCTCCAACAGCGGACGAACCAGCATCAACGACGCCACCAGCCCCTCCAGTTTCCTGAGCGACGGCAGCGCGGGCGGGCTGAACATCTCCAACGTCACTGCCATTGGCGACACGATCTCGTTCACCCTGGGCGGTGGCAGCGCAAGTTCCTGCACAAGCACGCAGAAAGCGCAGGTAGCGAACAACCCCGTGGCCCCGTCCACGCGGGCGCTGCCGACCGGCGGTGAGTGGAAGCGAAAACTGCGGGCCGGCGGCGAAACCTGGACATACACCTTTACCGTCGAGCAGCCGACTGCACCGCGCGATGTCTCTCGAGGACAGACCGAAACCAGCGGCGTTGACATCCCCATCAAGCCCGGCTGGTATCTGCCCTCCTATGGCGGCCCGCAGCCGCGTACTGTGCGGCCGCTGGCGAAATCAACCGTCGCGACCGGGTTCGAAACTCCCCTGGAGCCGGCCGCGGTTGACTTTAGCGCAGTTACCGCCTATCTCACCACCGTGGCCGGCGATGGCGGCACTAGCATCACCACGCCTGCCGTCGGGCAACCGGTCTATTTCACCATTGACTTCGACGTGGCCGGGGGATCTGCCGACCTGCAAATTCAGTCCCTGATCGACAACGCCGTGTTTTGCGGCGGTGACCTGGGCGTGGTTGATCCCGGCAGCTTCATGGTTTATTGCCAAGACCCATGGACAATGACCGCCGGTTCCCACACCCTGCGCTGGGAACTCGATCACACCAACGTGGTCACCGAGACCGACGAGAACAACAATGTTGCATCGGTGACCTTCGGAAGCTCCAGTGGTACGGATCTGGCGGCCACGCGGGCCTATTTCAAGGACGCGGTCGGAACGGCGGGCGTCGAGGTGCCCACGCCGACGGTGGGACAAGTGGTTTATCCCTACATCGGCTGGACACTGACGGCGTCGGCGCCCGTCACCGCAGCAAAGCGCGCGACCATCGACGGCGTTGAGCATTGCAAGTACACGGCGACGAACGACCCCGGGGTGGGTACCAATTGGGCGTCATCGTGCGGCGTCGGCTGGACTGCAACCGCCGGTACACACACGCTCGAATACACGCTCGATTCCGACAACGTCATCGCGGAGACTAGCGAGACCAATAACAGCGCCTCCAAGACCTTCACCTCGTCCACGCCTGCCACCTACGACATCGTGGCGCAGCGCGCCTATCTGCGCACCGCGACCGCGGGCGGCGGCACGGAACTGGATCCGCCGGCGCTCGGGCAGGCGGCGTACTTCCATGTGGATTGGCAGGTGACAGGCACCGGCACATCAACCACAGTGTCGCAACGTGCTTCGCTCGACGGCACGCCGTTCTGTTCCTGCGAGACCACGGCGACGGTGGGCTTTTCCTATGCCTCTTCGTGTGCCGGTCCCTGGACTGCGGCGACGGGCCCGCACACGCTGCAATGGGACCTGGACTATACCGGCACGGTGACCGAGACCAATGAGAGCAACAACTCGGCGAGTAAGGCGTTCACGCCCCGCACGGCCGTTGACGCGCGGCGGCGCGGCAGCACCCAACGGCGGCGTCCATACACTGCTTCCCAGGCTGTCAGCGGAACGGCGGTTGTCCGGTCCCGCTTTAATCGGGTCGTGCGGTAGGACAGTCTTCAGTTGGTGACCCGGGGCGGGTTTCAGTTGGTGATCCGGGCGGGCGAATCGCTCGCCGGGTTCTTATCCGGCCCGGCTCGCGCTGGCCTAGCACCGCCAACCCGGCGCAACGGACCCTCTACGCCAGCACGACCTTGGGATGGAACAGGGTTCCCGCCACCCGGTCAGCAATGCAGATAAGCTGGTTTTGGCCGTAGAAGACCTTTACCTGCCGAGCGCGCGACATCTCTGGCAGGTTGACGGCGCGCCCGGCGCGGATCATGGCTGCGCTCTGATCGTTGGCGGTGACTGCCGGAAACGCCGGCAACAACCGCCGCGGATGCACGAACAGCTCCTCTTCCAAGGCATTGTCGGCGGCGGCCTCGAGTTGAGAGAAGGTGCGGGCATCGGCCAAGTCGAACTCGGCAACCATGGTGCGCCGGAGACTGGCCAGATGCGCTCCCACGCCGAGCAGCTTGCCCATCTCGTGCGCCACCGAGCGCATGTAGGTGCCTGAGCCCACCCGCGCCCGGAACCGCGCCCGGTCGCTGTTGACGCCTAGTATCTCGAATTCCTTGACCTCAACCTCCACCGGTTGAAGTTCGACCTCGCGCTTCTTGCGCGCCAGTTTGTAGGCCGGCACACCACCAATCTTTTTAGCGGAAAATGGCGGCGGCATTTGCCGGATCACGCCACGAAACTGCGCCGCCGTTTGGCGCACCTGCTCCAGTGTGGGGTGCGCATCGCTCACCGGCGTCGTGGGCTCACCCTCAGCGTCGTAGGTATCAGTGGCAAAGCCGAAGCGGATCTCGCCTTCGTAGCACTTCTCCGCCGTGGTATAGAACTGCGCCAATCGCGTCAGCTTCCCGATCACCAGCGGGAGCACACCGGTCGCCATGGGATCCAGCGTCCCCAGGTGGCCCACGGAACGCTCCTGGAGAATGCGGCGGACGCGGCTGACCACGTCATGTGAGGTCATCCCGGCCGGTTTGTCGATGACAAGGACTCCGTTCATTCGCCCGGTCTGATATTGTTTGAGTTGGCCGCTTGGAAGTCTCAGTGTAACAAGATGCTCCCCATTCGCGACGATGCGCCCCGCTTTGCCACGCCCTGGGTGACGTATCTCCTGATGACCCTCAACCTGCTGGCGTTTCTGTTCGAGATGGCGTTGCCTGCGGATGCGCGCAACGCGTTCATTTCTCAGTTCGGCTTAGTTCCTGCCAACATCACCCGGCTGCTCAGCAGCCACGAGACTGCACCGGATGTCACCCTGCTGCCGCTGATCACCTCCATGTTTCTACACGCCTCCTGGCTGCACCTGATTTTCAATATGTGGGCGCTGTGGATCTTCGGCGACAACATCGAAGACTACCTGGGACACTTCCGTTACCTGTTGCTGTATCTGCTGGCCGGGGTTGCCGCCTCGGGACTGCACTTCCTGCTCAACCTCGGATCGCCGGTCCCCAGTGTGGGCGCTAGCGGCGCGATCGCCGGCGTGATGGGCGCCTACTTGGTCCTGTATCCTTCGGCGCGCGTGCTGACGATGGTTCCCTTCCCGGTGTACCTTCCCGCATGGCTGGTGCTGGGCTACTGGTTCGTGGTGCAGTTCATGGGCGGCGCAGCAACGGCCATCGCCTACTCCAGTCAGACCACCGGCGGCGTGGCCTTCTGGGCCCACGTCGGCGGATTCCTCGCCGGCATCTTCCTGATCAAACTGTTCCCCACCCGCCCGCGACGTTACCGGTTTAGAACGTGGTACGGGTAATTGATAATTGTGTAATTTGTAATTGGTGCTTGATCGAGGACATTGCTCGGGCAAGTACCTCGCCGAATCGAGACTCGCGGCAAACTACAAATTACAAATTACTCAATTACCAACTACAGCGCTCCGGTAATCGGTCCGATCACCAGTTCCTCGACGGCGGCGTTATCGGGCAGCGTGACCGCGTGCAGCACGGCGCGGGCGATGGTTGCGGGCGACATCATGCGGTCGCGCGGCGCATCGGGCCAGAACTGGTTCCAGATGTCGGTGTCCGTGGCGCCCTCCAGCAGCGCCAGCACGCGGATGCGGCGTTCGCGAAGTTCCTCGCGTAAAGTCCTGGTGAACCCCAGCGCGCCGTGCTTGGCGGCGGCATACGCCGACTGCCCGGGAAATACGCGCTTCGCCGACATGGAAAGATTGTTCACGATTACTCCGCCCGGATGCATAAGCGGCAGCGCGGCGCGGGAGCAGAGGAAGGTGCCCGTCAGATTGGTGGCGATAACGTCGCGCCAGTGGTCGCAGGCGAGGTCGGCGACTGGCGTGCTCGGGCCGACAATGCCGGCATTGTTGATCAGCACATCAACGCGGCCGAACCGCAGGTCCACCGCCCCGAAGAACTCCGCAACCGAGGTTGCATTGCGAACATCGCACTCCGCTACAAGCACCCGTACACCGTGACGGTCGGCAAGCTCCGTCGCATGGATGGACTTGGTATTGCGCGCACAGAGCGCAAGATCGCTGCCGGCCGCGGCAAACGCCTCAGCCATGGCACGCCCAATCCCGCGACTGGCGCCGGTAATGATGGTGATCTTCTGAAGCAGAGGACGAAGGTGCTCAACTTGCGTGGTCACAGATTGAATCGCTGAATCAGTCGCATTTACAGCCCGTTTCCGTTGGTCTTGCCGCGTATCAGTGAGAGGAACTCTTCGCGCGTTTTCTGCGAGCTGCGGAAGGCGCCCACCATATGCGACGTCACAGCGGCCGAATGTTGCTTTTCGACGCCGCGCATCATCATGCAGAGGTGGCGCGCTTCAATCACCACCCCCACCCCAAGGGGATTGATCGCGTTCTGAATGGCCTGGGCAATCTCCGTCGTCATGCGCTCCTGCACCTGAAGGCGCCGCGCGAAGCAATCGACTAGCCGGGGAATTTTGCTCAGCCCGATGACCTTGCCGTTGGGGATGTAGGCCACGTGCACCTTGCCAAAGAATGGCAGCAGGTGGTGCTCGCACAGGCTGAACATCTCGATGTCCTTGACGATGACCATCTCGTCGTAATCCACGGTGAACAGCGCGCCATTTATGACAGCCGCGGGGTCCTCTCTGGAACCCTTGGTCAGAAATTGCAGGGAACGCTGCATGCGCTCCGGCGTCCCCGCCAGACCTTCGCGGTCGGGATTCTCGCCCAGCCGCACCAGCACCTCACGCATCAGTTCCGCAAAGCTGGCGCTGGTTAA
This sequence comes from Terriglobales bacterium, assembly GCA_041946775.1. Classification (GTDB taxonomy): domain Bacteria; phylum Acidobacteriota; class Terriglobia; order Terriglobales; family Acidobacteriaceae; genus JBHGBA01. The sequence goes on along the minus strand of JBHGBA010000003.1, from coordinate 22,495 downwards.
TGTGGGTGTGCTAATCACTTCCTTCATATCATCACTCGTTATTGCTGCAAAACTGAGACTGCGAATTCTTCCTAAAGCTTACTCTCCGCTCCGCCCGCGTACTCGAAGAAGTTCTGCGAGGTCTCTTCCAGCCGGACCTTTTCCAGGCGACCAGCACGGAAGCTGTGCTGGAGAAGCTGGAAGATCTCCGCAACCAAGTTCTCGCTGGTCGGCACACAGGCGCGAAACTCCGCCAGGGTATTCAGGTTCTCGTGGTCGAAACGCGCGAGCACGCTGCGCTCGACCGCACTGTCGAGTTCGGCGAGGTCGCAGATCATGCCGGTACGGGGATCAACCGGCCCGCTCACCGTGACCTCCAGCGCGTAATTGTGACCGTGGCCGTAGGGGCTGTTGCACTTGCCATACAGCCGCCGGTTCTCCTCGTCGGACAATGCCTCATTATGCAACCGGTGCGACGCCGAGAACCAATATCGTTTTGTGAGATAAGCTTTCATTCAAAGTTTGCAGTTTACAGTTGCAGTCTGCCGCTACTGGCCTTTGGCCTTTGGCCCTTAGCTGCTGTCTGCAACCCAGCGATATTACTGCGCCAGCGTTCTTACCTCTTTCAAAGCCCGCAAGAAGCTAAGAGCTAATGGCTAAGTGCTTCTAGCTGCAAACCGTAAACTGCAAACTAGCCTTCCCCATAAAAATCCACAAACAAATCCGGCGTCTCGTACACGCGAACGCGATGCAGCCGCGCCGTTTGAAGCCTCGGTTCGAGGCGCCTCCACACAACAATGGCAATGTTCTCCGTGGTCGGAATTTCACGGGTGAACTCCGGCACTTCCTTATTGAGGAAGCGGTGATCGAGCGCGTCCAGCACCTCGCGATTCAGGACTTCCTTCAGCTCTTTCAGGTCAACGACAAAGCCCGACTGCGGATTGATCTCGCCTTTCACGGTCACTTCCAGGATGTAATTGTGACCATGCCCGTTGGGGTTGTTGCACTTGCCGAACAGGCGGCGGTTTTCCTCCGCCGAGAGTTCCGGGTTGTGGTAATAGTGCGAGGCGGAGAATTCGCATTTACGGGTCAGATAGACCATTCACACTCCTTGCGCAAGCGGGGACCGCCGCAGCCCCGGCGGCGTATTCCCGGCCTTTCCATACCACACGGCCTCTCTCATGACAGATTCGCGAGCGCCTGAGAAGATACGCAAAAAGCGGTAGGCCGAGCGGCGAAAGTATCGTATTAAGCGTTCCAAAATGGGCCTTCCGCACCCGGCGGAGTAGGTTGATTCACGTGGGCGCCGCAACGACGCCGGCAATCGCGGCGACTTCATACGCTCCCAATGCGGCCGCCACAATCGCGGTGGTGAACGCCCCCACGCTGCCGGTGAACTCCAGCGTGCGCAGCAATGCCAGGCGGCCCGGCGCAGGAAACAGCAGCGCCAGGTTCTTGCTCCACCCCTCACGCATCTGCGCGAAGCTGCGGTACATGCGCGTGCGTACCGCGTCGCCGCCGTAGCGAAAGCGCAGCCTGCGGCCGGAACTCTTCACCCGCCGCGCCAGCGCAACGTCCTCCAACAAATCAGCGGCGACCGCTGCGTGCCCACCAACGGCATCGTAAGCCTCACGGGTAATCAGCAGGTATTGACCGTTGGCCGCTGCCGCGGGCGAGGCAGGATCACAGACCTCCGTTGGACGATAAGTGCAGGCGAGTTCGGCAAACACCAGCGGCATCAACGCTCTCTGGGAGAACCCGTGTACTTCCTGCTCCGGCGAATACGACAGCAGCGCCGCACCGTGCTCCCGTGCCTCGGCGACGGCGCGTGCCAGCGAACCAGGCTTGTGCACCGTGTCCGCGTCGGTGAAGAGCAGCCACTCGCCGCGCGCGGCGCGTGCGCCTGTGTGACAGGCGTTTGCTTTGCCGCACCAGCCCTCGGGCACCGGGCCCGCATCAGCTACCCTGACGGCGTCAAGCGATTGTGCGATCTCGCGTGTGGCATCCGTTGAGGCGTCGTCAACCACGATGACCTCCAAGCGGACGCCGTCCTGCTCCACGACCGAGCGAAGGCATGCGCCGAGAGAGAGTTCCTCGTTGCGGGCGGGGATGATGACTGAGACGAGCGGGCTCTCCGGTTCCGCGTCGAGCGAATCCCCTGAACGCACTGGTTTAGCCGGCAGCATGTCGCAAACCTAGTATTATAGAAGGAGAAACACTCCCCCTTCTGGTTGGCCCATGAAACGTTCGCTGGCTCACATTCTGGCGCTTGCCCTGATGCTCGCCCTCGCTGCCTGCTACCGTGGCCCGCGCCCCGGACAGATCGGCAGCCCCGCGCCTGATTTCACCATTCAAGACGGCAACCGCACCGTCGCCCTGCGCGACTTCCGCGGCAAGGTCGTCCTGCTGAACTTCTGGGCCACGTGGTGCCCGCCCTGCGTCGAGGAGATGCCCTCGCTGGTCGATCTGCAAAAAAGGATGGGCGATCGCATAACGGTTTTGGCCGTCAGCGTGGACATGGATGGCGACGCCTTCACGAAGTTCGTGAAAGACCGCAAAGTTGATCTGCTCGCCGTGCGCGACGCCGACCAGAGGAGCAATTCCCTGTACGGCACCTTCAAGTTCCCTGAGAGTTATGTGATCGACCGCGAAGGCAAGATCCGCCGCAAGTTCATCGGCCCGGTGAACTGGAACGATCCGGAGATCGAGAAGTACCTGGCGGGGTTGTAAAACCTAACCACGGATTCACACGGATTAACACGGATCAGAATACTGAATCATTGATTCGCTGAATCAGTGAGTCATTGGTCAGCCGGCCAGCGGGTCAGCAGGTCAGCGGTCCGCGGGTCAATGATTCAGTAAGTCAATGACTCAGTTTTTCATCCGTGTTGATCCGTGTAAATCCGTGGTTAGGTTTTCACAGCCTCACACTGCGCAGCCGCAGCGAGTTAGCTATCACCGACACCGAACTGAAACTCATGGCCGCCGCCGCGAGGATTGGACTCAGCAAGATGCCAAACGCCGGGTACAGCACGCCGGCTGCAATCGGCACGCCTGCGGCGTTGTAGGCGAATGCCCAGAACAGGTTCTGGCGGATGTTGCGCATCACCGCCTTGCTCAACCGGCGCGCGCGCACGATGGCACGCAGATCGCCTTTCAGTAGCGTAATGCCGCCGCTTTCGATGGCAATGTCGGTGCCTGTGCCCATCGCAATGCCGACGTGGGCCTGTGCCAGCGCAGGGGCGTCATTGACACCGTCGCCCGCCATGGCCACCGTACGCCCTTCCGCCTGAAGCCGCTTTACCACTTCGGACTTCTTCTCCGGCAGCACCTCAGCCTCGAACTCCTCGATACCCAACTTGCCCGCCACTGCCTGCGCCGTCGCCCGGCTGTCGCCGGTGAGCATGACCACGCGCACGCCGTCGGCCCGCAACGCCGCAATGGCCTCCGGGGTTGAAGCCTTGATGGGATCAGCGACCGCCGTCGTGCCGGCGAGCTGTCCGTCCACCGCCACATACATAACTGTCTCGCCACCCTGATTGCCTGCGGCTTCTCCGTGTCCTCTGCGTCCTCCGTGGTTAAGCGCGTCTTCGGCAGTACCGAGTTGCAGCATCAGCGCACGATTTCCTGCCGCGACCTCCCTGCCATCAACGCGGCCGATGACCCCTTTACCCGGCACGCTGCGAAATTCGCCGACATTGGCCAGCGCGATGCCCCACTCCTCCGCGCCTTTAACGATGGCCTCCGCCAACGGGTGCTCGCTTCCGCGTTCCACGCTGGCGACGAGGCGCAGCAATTCGTCTTGGCTGATATCGCCTAACGGAGTCACTCGTACCAGCTTCGGCTTGCCTTCAGTCAGCGTTCCGGTCTTGTCCACCACGAGCGTGTCCACCTTGCCCAGCATCTCGAGGGCTTCGGCGTTGCGGATCAGAACGCCCGCCTGTGCGCCACGTCCGGTGCCAACCATGATGGCCATTGGTGTCGCCAATCCCAGCGCGCACGGGCAGGCAATGATCAGCACCGCCACGGCATTGACAAGCGCATAGGCCAATCGCGGTTGCGGTCCCCAGAGCGCCCACGCAATCGCCGTGACGATTGCCACCGCCACCACCGTAGGCACAAAAACTGCCGCCACTTTGTCCGCCAGCCGCTGTATAGGCGCGCGGCTGCGTTGCGCTTCGCTGACCAGCTTCACGATCTGCGCCAGCAGAGTTTCGCTGCCCACACGTTCGGCGCGCATCACCAGCGTTCCCGTGCTGTTCACGGTCGCGCCGATTATGCGGCTGCCCGGCTGCTTTTCCACCGGCATGGATTCGCCGGTGATCATGGATTCGTCCACCGCGCTGCCGCCCTCGACCACGACGCCGTCAACCGGCGCCTTCTCGCCCGGCCGCACGCGCAGAATGTCGCCCGGCTTCACTTGTTCCAGTGGAATGTCCTGCTCCGTACGGTCGGGTCGTACGATGCGCGCCATCTTGGGACTGAGGTCGAGCAGGGCGCGAATGGCGCTGGAAGTCCGGCTACGCGCGCGCAACTCCAGCACCTGTCCCAGCAGCACCAATGCAACGATCGCCGCCGCCGCTTCGTAGTAAACCTTGGGTACGCCGTGCTCCAGGAAATCCTCGGGCAGCACACCGGGCGCAAAAGTCGCCACCGCACTGTATGCGCAGGCCACGCCGACGCCCATGCCGATCAGGGTGAACATATTGGGCGAGCGGTTCTTGAACGATGCCCAGGCACGCTCGAAGAACGGCCACCCGCACCAGAGCACCACCGGGGTCGCCAGCACAAACTGCACCCACACCACGGCGCGGCCCGACAGCGCGTCTCCGAACACGCCTGTCATGTGCAGCATGGCGAGCGCGAGCAGAGGCGCGGTCAGCACAACGCTCACCCAGAAGCGGCGCGTCATGTCGCGCAGTTCTGGATTGTCCTCCTGCACCGTTACCGTGCGCGGCTCCAGTGCCATGCCGCAAATGGGACAACTGCCCGGCTCCGAGCGCACAATCTCGGGATGCATCGGGCAGGTCCATTCGGTCTTGGTGGCCGGGGCGGCAGGCATTTCCGGCTCCAGCGCCATGCCGCACTTGGGACACGCTGCCGGGCCGATGCTGCTCACCTCGGGACACATGGGGCAAATGTAGCGGCGGGTATCGGCGGGCGCGGCCACGGCTTTCGCGGAAGCGCCGGAAGACCGCATATGGTGCTGTTCCGGTGCTTTGGCCAGGTACTTTTCCGGATCAGCCAAGAACTTTCGTTCACAATTCGCCGAACAGAAGTAGTAAATCTGAACTTTGTGCTCCGCCTTGGCGGCCGCACGCGCCGGATCAACCGTCATGCCGCAAACGGGATCAACCACCACGACCGGGGCTTTCGCCGCAGTCAGCGTGCCTAATTGCACCATTCCGGTAGCGGGCATGCGCCGCTCTTCCGGCTTCATGGCCAGATACTTTTCCGGGTCGGCCCTGAACTTCTCGGCGCAGTGCAGGCAGCAGAAATAGTAGGTCTTGCGGCCATGCTCGACACTGGCCCTGGCGGCTGCCGGGTCAACGTTCATTCCGCAAACCGGATCTTTCACTAGAGTCTCAATTGCCACGTTTTCCCCTGCGAGCAAAACCGACAAGCAACAAAAACTAACAAAAACTAAGGGCTTCGTGTGCGGTCAGTTACTGCTTCCAACCTAAGCTGTTGCTGGTATCACATGTCTATATTAGATTCACAACAGCAAGGCTTTAATACAAGATTCGCCGTACCGAGAAGGGATTCATATGACCGCCGTTGACGTCTGCTTCCGCCTGGGCACTATGCCAGATGAGGCCGCCATGCGCGGCATTGACCGCCTGTGGGAGGTGTACGGCATCCGCCGCATTCAGCTCGACGAAGCGGACCAGAGCGTGCGCGTGGAATTCGATTCCACCCGGTTCACCGACGCAATGGTCGCCTCGCTGCTGCGCCGCGCCGGAGTGGATGTGCGCGAGAAACTCGTGCTGGCTTAGCCATTAGCTCTTAGTCTTTAGAGCAGTTTCTGCGTTGCTGTATCGCTGGTTTGCCAAGGTTGTCATCCCGAAGCGAAGCGAGGGATCTGCTTTGAAACAGCAGATTCCTCGCCGCTTCGCAGCTCGGAATGACAATTCAGAAGGGACACACCTTCAATGAATCTGCTTTAGCCCTTAGCTTGGGCTTCTTGAGTTGAGATTTGCCTTCAGCCTGTGACGGCCCGTCTGAAGCATTGGCAAACAACAGCTAAGAGCTAATGGCTAAGAGCTAAGGGCTGTTTTTCGGCGGATCAGGAATGGTCGGAACCTGCGCCGGGGTAGATGGTCCGACCGGTATCTGATCATCCTTTTCCCCCGGACGCTTCAATGACGGAGCTTTTGCCGGCCGTTTTGCAGGCTCGGCGTCCTCCGTCTTTTCGGCAACTTCGGTCGCGGGCGACAGATCAATCTCCTTCTGCGTGCGAACGATCTTCTCGCCGTCCACCTTCATGATGGTCAGCCGCACCACCTCGTCGCCCTGGAAGCGCACGAACTGCACTTCCTGGGGCGGCGCGCCATACATCCACTCCTCGTACGGCCTGCCGTTCTCGTCCTGCTCGCGGATCTTCTTGTCCGGGCGGCCCTTGGCGTAGCCCACCATCTCGCGGTTCATCCCGACCAGCACCTGGTGGTTCTTGATGGCTTCCTTCACTTTCGGCGGCACTGTGTCCAGGTACGCCTCAGCGGCCGATAACGCTTTGAAGTTGAACACCGGTGACAACAGCTCGCGTATCTGGTCGCCGGTCATGTTGGGAACAAACTTGTCGAAATGCAACTCGACGAACGACCCTCTCGCAACTTTGGCAGCGTCGTCGGGCGCCTGCACGGTGCCGCCCATGCCGGAGATCTGTATGCGCTGATACCACTTGGTCTTCTTCTTGCCCCCGCCATTGATCTCGAAAATGATCCGGTTGTCCTTGATGTCAACGTTGGTAATCTGGGCGCGGTCACCCGGCTTGGCCGCCAGGCCGTTCTTCGCGATGAGCAAGTCGAGTTCGCGCTGGTCAGGACTGACTACCCCATTCTTGATCGCCAGGCCCTTCTGCCCCATCGGCAGGGGCCGGCGAACGAAGACAAATTCGGCGTTCAAGCTGCGCACCACCAGCAGGCGGTTCTCGTCCGTCATGGGCTGGTTGGGTAAAGGTGCTGCGGACTGAGACTCCGCCAGCGCGGCGACACTCAGCAGAAACACTGCCGCCCGCAGCGGAACGATGCGAGAGTTCAACATGGCACGGCCCAGTATCTGACCCGATTATATGCCGCCATCAGCCCCGGTAGGCCGTCAGCTATGGAATTGGATGCGCCGGTAAGGATTCGGGGGACTCCGGCTTCACCGCCACCGGCTGACGCTGGCGCACTCCGATCCAAGTGACGAGAATCCCGAGCAGGATCACCACTGCGCCGACTACGCTGGCCTCGATGCCGTAACTGCCGCCCGTCAGCCACGCCGGACCTGACGCCCTGCCGCGGAGGATGACACTGAATTCGTTCAGCCCGCTCACCGGCAGGCCAAAGACCGTCCCCAGGGTCGTGTTCCATCCAAAGTGAATTGCCCAGGGCATCCACAATGCGCGGGTCCGCAGGTAAGCGAGCGACAGCAGCACTCCCACAAGTACGGTGTTGAGCATCGCCCACGCCGACGCGTGCGGGTTGCGCAAATGAAGAACAGCAAACAGCACGGAGAACGCCAGCACTGCTGCCGGGGCGCCAACGGACTCGACCAGACGCTGGAAGGGATAGCCGCGGAACATCAGCTCTTCGGCGAGCGCGCCAGTGAACAAAATCAGCAGCACAGGGAAAAGTGTCAGCACCGTGCGCTGGCTCAGGTGGATGGTGATGGCCAGAGTCCCGGCGACCGCGATGGTGGTCACGGCAATGGTGACCGCCCCACCGCCGATCAGCAGGCCAACCCAGATGTCGCGCCGCCACGGCCCGCTGCGGCCGAGTCCCATGGCGGCCAGAGGATTGGTTTCCACGCGGTCAACCACCACAAGGAGGAAAGAAAAACCGCCCAGAAGCGCCACCGCGAGCGCCGGGCGATAAACGATGTCGAAACGGCGAAGCGAACCATCCAGCGCGGGCGCAAACCCGGCAGCCACCAGGTTCGCCACCAGCACCACGGCAATACCCAGCAGGAACCGGCCACCGGCGCGCACGCGTTCGTTCATTGACCTCCCGCAGCCGCCGTAGCCGTGACTGTCAAGCCCTGGCGCTCTATGTGGAATGGCAATAGCTGCCCGCCGGCGGTATTGAGCGCCTTCGCGACGCGCTCTTTTGCCTCCGGCTCAACCATGAAAATGGCGCAACCACCGCCTCCCGCGCCGCACACTTTGGCAGCGCGTCCGCCGTGCTTGCGCGCGGTCTTCACCAGCAACTCCAGCAGCGGCGTAGATATCCCCGGATAATTCGCGCGCCGAAGGTGCCATTCTTCGGCCAGCAGGCGCGCCACGTCGTCCCAGTCGCCCGCCACCAGGGCAAGGTGCATGGACTGGGCGATTCGCGAGATATTGTCAAAGTTTCGAATGACTTTGCGGTCACCATTGATGTGGCGCTTGAATACTTCCCAGTTATTGATGCCCGATTGCCGCGGCGCACCGGTATAAACCAGCAGGAACCGCGCCTCGATCTCCCGCGGCGCAACCGCGACCGCCTCGCGATGAATGCCGTCGGTGTCCAGGTGAATGGCGTTTATGCCGCCGTAGAGCGCGGGATAGTAATCCTGGCAGCCGGTCGGAACTTTGATGATTTGCGCTTCGACGTTTTGCGCCAGTTCCCGGATTTGTTCTTTGCCCATCTTCACGCCCACAAACCGCGCCAGCGCAGCCGTGGTGGAGACCATGAGAGCCGATGACCCCGAGATGCCCGCGCCAGCGGGGGCCTCGGAGTGCGTTTCCAGCGTCAGGCCGTCTTCCGGGGCGAAGTAGCGTACCAGGTACGCGCCGATAGGATGCCGATAAGATTTTGCCCGGCACAGCTCTTCCAGGTTCGCGAACTGCTCTTCCCTGCCCGTATCGCGGGATTTCAGCAGAATAACTCGGTCGCGCCGCCGCTCAATGCGGCAGGTGGTCATGATGTCCAGCGCGAAATTCAGCGTCACCGTCCCCGGATGAAACAGGTAGAGCGGCCACAGGTCGAGCGTGCTGCCGGCAAGGTCCGCGCGGCACGAGCCTTTCGCGACGATCACCTGCGCACTACGGCTGTTTCCCCGCGGTACGGCCCTGGTTTTCTGCATGTCTGCTTTTTTATCATGCGCGGCACAGCGGTGGAAGCGTGTAGCAACTCGGTAAAGCACCGAACGCAGAGGTCGCCAAGGAGTCAGATCACCCGGTCACCGGATCGCCCGATGGTCCGCTGACCCGATGGCCCGATCACCAGATCGCCGGATCACCGGATGTCCTTTGCTGCCTCCAGTACTTCCTCGATCACGGCATCGACGTCCCGCTGCCGTGAGCGATGGTTCACAAAGCACGCACGCAGCGCAAACTTGCCACGAATCGAAGCATTGGACAGAAAAACCCTGCGCCGCTCGCGATTGACCCGGCGGAGAACTGCGGCATTCAACCTGTCCAGGTCTGTTTCGGGCCCGCGCGGCGGGTCGCCTGCGTAGCGGAAGCAGACGGCGCTCAGCGGGCCAGTGGCGAGCAACTCCAGCGCAGGCTGTCGGCTGATGGCGTCCGCCAGATGGCGCGCGTGCGCCAGGTCTTGCCGAATGGCATCGCGAAACGCCGCCAGACCGTGATACCGCAGCGACAACCACAGTTTGAGGGCGCGGAAGCGGCGCGACAACTCCAGCGATTCCTCGAAGAACGCGAAGCCCTCGATCGGGTCATCGCTCAACGGGCGCGTGTATTCGCCGGTGTGCGAGAATGCGACTCGCGCCCAGCCTGCGTCTTTGAACAGCAGGCAGCCACAATCCGCCGGTTGATACAGCCATTTGTGCGGGTCGAGCGAAAGCGAGTCGGCGCGATTTATTCCGGCGAACAGTTGCGGCACGGCAATCGCCGCCAGCGCACCGTAAGCGCCGTCCACGTGCAGCCACAATCCATGGTTGGCAGCAACATCTGCTATGTCGTTCAGCGGATCAATGGCGCCGGTGTTCACCGTTCCCGCAGATGCGACCACGGCAATCGGCGCGCGGCCGGCATTGCGATCTTCAACAATGGCACGCTCCAGGGCCGCGACATCCATACGGAATTCGTCGTCCACGGGAATCGTGCGCAGGTTCTGGCGCCCCAATCCGAGCAGCGCCACCGACTTCCCGATGGACATGTGCGCTTCGCTCGAGGCATACACCATGCCCCCGCGGACACCGCCTTCGTTCGCCGGCGCCTTTGCCTCGCGTGCCATTGCCAGACCCATGAGGTTGGCTGCCGACCCGCCGCCGCAGAGGCTCCCGCTGAAGCCCCGGCACCCGATTGCTTCAGCGAGCCACTCCACTACCGTGCGCTCGATCGTCACCGCCGCCGGCGCCGAACGCCAAGCCGTGACGTTCTGGTTGAGAACGCCGGCAAAGTAATCGCCCAGCACGGCCACCGGCTCGCCGGAGCCAAATACGTAAGCAAAGAAGCGCGGACTCGGTGGCCGTGAGTGTGCCGCCACAACCTGTAATGCGTCCAGGGCGGCGGCGCCGGCCCCGTCCTCCGGCAAAGGTCCGCGAAACCAGTGTTCAGTGCCGCTTCCGCTGGTCTCAGGAAAGCTGGCGCCCTGGTCGAGGGACTCGAGAAATTCAGCGCTGAGGTCGGTAATCTGTTCGGCAAGACGGCGGAACTCCGCCGTGCTTAATCGCAGCTTGGACATGTCGGAATTGCCGCCCTGCGGCAAGCCGACATTGTAAAACACTGAATCACTGGGTCACTGAATCACTGACTCACTGAATCATTGACCCGCAGACCCGATGACCCGCTGGCCCGCTGGCCCGATGACCAATGACTCACTGACTCGATGACTCAGTACCGATCATCCGGTCACCGGATCACCCGATCGCCCGATTATTTTATCGCAACCTGCTGCGCCCTTTGCGCCGGCTGCTCGAGGATTTGTTTCAGGATCAGCAGCTTTGACCGGCCTTCGTGGCCGCCGGGGAGGAACACCAGCTTGCGCGCGGGATCGTAGGCGAGGCTGTGACCGCGCACCTCGGTGTGCACTTCTGCCACTGGCGCAAGCCCGCCTTGCACGCTGAAGATGCTGACGTAGCCGCCTGAAGAAGCGAGATACAACAAGCCGTTCGCACTGTCGAGCCACAGCGAGTCGGCGCCCTTGGGTGCTGCCGCACGGCCCAGTTCCGCGCCGCTGGAGGCATCCAATTGAATGACGGCCTCACGCACGGCAACATAGAGCCGCTGGCCGCTGGAATCGAGCACGAGTCCAGTGGGCTGTGATCCGCTCAGCTTGGTTCGGCGAAGGACCTTCAGCGTGGCCGGATCAATGGCGACCACCTCAGCCGTGTCTTGCAGGGTGACGTACACGACCCGCCCGCCGTCCCCAAACACCAACTCCTGGGGACTTCCACCTAGATTCGCGGTAACTGCCTTGCCGGATGCCGGATCCAGCGCGGTGACCGACTGGTCCTGCCAGTTGCCGATCAACAGCGTGCGGCCATCGGGTGACAGGGCCAACGAATACGGAGCCCGTTCAACGGGAAATGTGCGCTCCAGCTTCCAATCCTTCGAGGACACGACAGCGACATTGTTGCCGCGTGAATTGGCGACGTAAACGTGCCCGCGGCTCGCATCAACCGCCAGTCCATGGGGCGACGACATCCCGGGCACCTGCGCTACCACACGCCGCAGCGCCGGGTTGAAGATGTCGAGCCGGTCGCTGCTCTGGTGCGCCAACACCAGCATGCCGTTCGCAAACACTGCCTGCTCAAAGCCAGGTTGACCGGGAATATCTATGATCGCCGTCTGGCGTAACTGCCACCCCAATAGCGCCGCAGGGGAAGCGACCAGCGTCAGCAGGACCGGCAGCAACACTCGATGAACATTTGTCACGCCCGTGGGATGCGTTGCTGTGCCCGTCCTGCTGCCTTGCCCTGGAAACCACTAAACTCACCGCAGAGACGCAGAAGCACAAAGACGAAGAATTCAGACCAGAATCCACCACGGAGACGAAGAGGCAGCACAGAATTTGTGATTTGGTGGTTTGTGGTTGAAGCCGGCCTTCACCAGGTCCTCCTAATCACAAATCACAAATTCGCAAATCGCTAAATCACAGATTTTGCGCTGTCTCGGCTGTGGTGGATTTTCTTACGCCGCCAGGTTCAGTGACCGCTTGAACGACCCCTGCTCATTGGCAATTTTCTCCTGCAACAGGGTAATCGCATAAATCAACTGCTCGGGCCGCGGCGGACACCCGGGAACATAGACGTCCACCGGGATTATCTGGTTCACCCCCTGCACCAGCGCATAGTTGTTGAACACGCCGCCCGACGTTGCGCACGCGCCCATGGAGATCACCCACTTCGGCTCCGGCATCTGCTCATACAGCATGCGAATCACCGGCCCCATCTTCTGCGATACGCGGCCGGCAATGATCATCAGGTCCGATTGTCGCGGCGATGGCCGGAATACCTCGGCGCCAAAGCGGGCAATATCAAAGCGCGACGCCCCCATGGACATCATCTCGATCGCGCAGCAGGCAAGGCCGAAGGTCATGGGCCAAATGGAATTCTTGCGGACCCAGTTCACGGCCTTGTCGAGCGTAGTGAACAACACGCCTTCGTGCTGCCGCTCGCCAAACATCACCTCGCGCACGTGCTGTGGGCCTTCGTCCAGACCAACCAGATTTTCGAAACGGTCCTTGCCGTTCATGCTCGGTTAGATGCGCGCGGGGATTCGCAGACTCCAAAGGCTTCCGGCGTAGCGCCGCCGTCCCGGCGGCGGGTCCCTGCGTCGCCTGTGTCTTCTGTAGTCGCGGTTCCTCCGCGGTGACCCACAAGGCAAAAAGGCCGGCGATGAGCCAGCCTTCTGCAAATTACCCAATTACCCGATTACGCAATTACCCAATCACGCCAAATTGAGCGCCCTGCGGAACGAGCCCTTCTCGTTCATGATCTTCTTCTGAAGCAGCGTGATGCCGTACAACAACTGCTCCGGACGCGCGGGACACCCCGGCACATACACATCCACAGGGATCACCTGGTTGACGCCCTGCACCACCGCGTAGTTCTGAAAGATGCCACCGGAGGTGGCGCACGCGCCCATGGCAATGACCCAGCGCGGTTCCGGCATCTGCTCGTAAAGTTGCCGCACCACCGGCGCCATCTTCTGCGACAGTCGCCCGGCGACGAACATCAGGTCAGCCTGTCGCGGCGAGGGCCGCATCGCCTCCATGCCGAAGCGCGCAATGTCCCAACGCGAGGCGGCGGTGGACATCATCTCAATGGCGCAGCACGACAGCCCAAACGTCAGCGGCCACAGCGATCCCTTGCGCGCCCAGTTCAGCGCCTTGTCCAGCGTGGTGAGGAATACCCCTTGCGACAGGTCTTCGATCTGACACTCCGGCAAAAGCCTCACGTCTCCGTTCCGGGCCATTCCGTTACCCCGATGTCCTGATTTGTCGAAGCTCATTCTAAATCCAGCCGCTCACCCGCGGGAAGCGATTTCACATCGGGTGCGGCTCCGGCGCGCGCGGCATCGTATGCATCATGCGAATTGCAGACCTGGGCTTGGTTCTCGGGCTCGCTCCGCTAGTCCTGTTCCTGCAAGGCTGCGGGGGGACCACCACAACCTCGCCCGCTGCGCCGGTCGGAACGCCCCGAGTCGTGCTCACGCCAGTGGTTCGTGGTTTGAACAGTCCCGTAGATTTGCAGCAACCGCCGGACGGTACCGGCCGCCTGTTTGCAGTCGAAAAGCCCGGAACTATCCGCATCATTCAGAACGGCGTTCTCCTAGCATCACCTTTCCTGGACATCAGCAGCAAGGTTGATTCGGCGCCATCCGAAATGGGCCTGCTGGGCCTGGCGTTTCATCCGCTGTATGCGCAGAACCGTCGGTTTTTCGTGCATTATGATCGCCGCGTCAGCGGACAAATCCAGTCCGTCCTGGCGGAATATCTGACGTCATCTGATCCAAACCTCGCCGACCCGGCCAGCGAGCGCATTCTGCTGGTCGTCAATCAGCCATTCGAGAACCATAAGGGCGGACAACTGGCATTCGGACCGGATGGCTTTTTCTACATCGGGCTGGGAGACGGCGGCAGCGAAGGCGATCCGTTTGGCAATGCACAGAACCTACAAACACTTTTGGGCAAGATGCTGCGCATAAATGTGGACGCAACCACTTCCGGCGCGCAGTACGCCACCCCGCCCGACAACCCGTTTGTTTCCGGTGGCGGCTTGCCGGAAATCTGGGCCTACGGTTTGCGTAACCCGTGGCGTTTTTCCTTTGATCGCGCTACCGGACGCCTGTTTGCAGCCGATGTCGGCGGGGACGCCTTCGAAGAAGTTGACATCATTCAGCGTGGCGGCAATTACGGATGGAACATCATGGAGGGCGCGCACTGCTTCAATCCGCCGTCGGGCTGCAACACCACTGGACTGGTCCTTCCGATCGCGGAGTACGACCACAGCGAGGGCAACGCGGTCATCGGCGGTTATGTGTACGCGGGCACCGCGGTCCCTGCGTTGCAGGGGACCTACATCTTTGGAGATCTCGGTACCGGCAAGATCTGGATGCTGCGTGAGACCTCGCCCGGCTCCTGGACGCGAACTCTGCTGCTGACGGCAAACGCGCAGTTAAGTTCGTTCGGCCAGGACCAGGCGGGCGAGGTCTATGTAGTTGAACTGGGCGGCAGCGTCATGCGCCTGACGCCGCAGTGAGCTCTACGGCTTCAGCACTATCTTGCCAAACATCTCGCTCTTCTCCAGCCGTTCATGCGCCGCGCGCGCGTCTTTCAGCGGAAATGTCGTGTCGACGACCGGCTTCAGTTCGCCGCTGAATACGTGCTTCAGCACGTCATAAAGCTCGCCCATCGTCCCCATGTACGAGCCCAGGAAGGACAACTGCCTGGCAAAAAGGAAGCGTATGTCGAAAGAGGTGTCGCCGCCCGTGGTCGCCCCGCAGGTGATGATCGTGCCGCCAGGCTTAAGTGATTTCATGCTCTCGCCCCAGGTCGCTTTGCCCACGTGCTCGAACACGATATCCACGCCCTGCTTGTTGGTGATCTTCTTGACCTCGTCCCCGATTTTCTGCTGGTAGTGGTTGATGGTGTAGTCCGCGCCGAGTTCCTTCGCCTTGGCCAGCTTTCGCTCGTCACCCGCGGTTGTGATCACGGTCGCATGGAATAGTTTGCAAATCTGGATGGCCGCCGATCCCACGCCCGACCCCGCTCCCAGCACGAGCACCACCTGGCCCGGACGGATTTGCGCGCGCGTGATCAGCATGTGCCACGCGGTCAGGAAGACCAGCGGGACGGACGCCGCATCGTCATAACTGAGGCTGTCGGGAATCGGGATAACATTCACGCGCGGCACGGCGATGTACTCGGCGTTGCCGCCGTCGTTCGCGTAGCCGAGGACACTAAATTGCGGACAGAAATTCTGCCGGCCGCTAACGCAAGCCGGACAATAGTTATCAAACACCATCGGCGCCAGCAGCACACGCTGGCCTTCCTTCAGGTCGGTGATGTATTCGCCCGTCCCGGCCACGTCGCCGGCGACATCGCTGCCGTTGATGTGCGGCAGTTTGATCCCGGGCAGGCCCTTGCGCACCCAGAGATCCAGGTGGTTCAGCGCGCACGCGCGCACCCGCACCAGCACATGGTCTTTGCGCAGCTCCGGCTCCGGCACGTCTTCATATTTCAATACCTCGGGCCCTCCAAATTCGTGGAATCGAATCGCTTTCATTTCGTTCTCCTTACGGCGAGAAATCTTACACGCCGCGCAAGAAATCCACCACAGAGGCACAGAGAATTTGCGATTAGCGATTTAGTGATTTGTGATTGAACCCGGTTTTTCCAGAGATTCTCAATCGCAAATCACAAATCACTAAATCACAGGTCCCTTGCCGCTTTGACTTTCATCCCCGCCGCATCCAATAATTCTTCCGACTATGGATATCTACGAAGAAATCGTGCGTCTGCGCCGCGAAGGACGCCGTGCCGCGTTGGCCACGATCGTCAATGTACGCGGCTCCATCCCCTCGTTTCAGACGGCGAAGATGTTGGTGCGCGACGATGGCTCGATTGTCGGCACAATCGGAGGTGGCTGCGTCGAGGCCGAGGTCTGGCAGGCGGCGCGTGAAGTCATGGAGCAGGAAGAGCCGCGCACCCTCACCTTCAATCTCAACCAGAACCCGAAGTACGATACCGGGCTGGTCTGCGGCGGTACACTCGACATCTTTGTGGAACCTGTGCTCCCTGCGCCCCTGCTCTACCTGTTCGGCGCCGGCCATGTCGCGCTCAACGTGTACAAGGTTGCGCGCATCGCCGGCTTCGACGTGATCGTCATTGACGACCGCGAGGCCTACGCCAACCGTGAACGCTTCCCTGAAGCGCGCGACATCTTCGCCGACGACTTCGAGCGCGTCGCGGCGCAACTGGCGCCACCCGAGACAGCTTTCATGGTGATCGTCACCCGCGGGCACCGCGACGACATGCGCGTGCTGCGCTGGGCCGTCGATACTCCCGCGCGCTACATCGGGATGATCGGCTCCAAGCGCAAGGTGATTACCATCTACCGCGAGTTGGAGAGAGAAGGCATCGCACCGGAAAAGTTCGGTCGCGTGCACGCGCCGGTCGGACTCGACATTGGCGCAACGACACCGGAAGAGATCGCCGTCGCCATCGTGGCCGAGATGATTGCCTTGCGCCGCCACGCCGATGCCGCTCTGCCCCACATGCGTTACTTGCGGCAGCTCGCGGATGCCGAAAAAGCCGAGAAATAGCAGACAGTTCACCTGTTCGCCAGTTCACCGGCCCCCCAGTTCCCCCGTTCGCCCGTTTGCCGGTTGAAATCCGCTGGCAACCGACAACTGACAACTGCTAACTTCTTGTCATGACTCGCGCCCCCAGTTTTGCCGGGGTCGTTCTCGCCGCTGGAGCGTCATCACGGATGGGCCGTGATAAGGCGCTGCTGCCATGGCGAGGCCGCACTTTCCTGACCGCGCATATCGACGCCTTGACGCCGTACACCGATTTCGTGCTCGTCGTGGCCGGCGCAAATGCTGCCGCGCTGAAGCCGCTGGTGGATGCCAGTGGCGCCTTCCTGCTGGTAAATCCGGATCCCGAGCGCGGCCAGTTCAGCTCGCTTCAGGTCGGACTTCAGGAGGTGCTCAACCGCGGGCGCGATGCCGCAATCATTGCCCTGGTGGATCGTCCCCCCGCCGCGCCCGATACCATCACTGCCTTGCGCCGCGCGTATGAGCGGTCGCCCGAAGGCATCTGGACGATCGTGCCCGAACACGCCGGCCGCCATGGACACCCCATCGTTGCCGGCCGCGAAATGATAACCGCGTTCCTGAATGGGCCGGTCACCGCCACCGCGCGCGACATCGAGCATGAAAACCGGCAACACATCGGTTACATTACAGTGGACGACCGATTTACCATCGAGAACATAGACACTCCCGAGGACTATAACCGGATCGCCGAATGACCCACGCTGGGCCCACGGTTTCGCTCACGCCCGCCGCCAGCGACTTCGTTGCCGCTGTCGTCGCCCTGCAGCCGCGCCTCGCCGTGTTCGATTGCGACGGCACCCTCTGGGCTGGCGACAGTGGCGCCGAGTTTCTTTACTGGGAGCTGGACCAGGGCCTGCTGCCCGAACCCGTCGCTGCCTGGATCCGCCCGCGTTACCGCGATTATCTGGACGGCAAGGTCAGCGAGGAAGCGATCTGCGGCGAAATGGTTACGATCCACGAAGGCTTGCGGACCGCTGATCTGGAACGGGCCGCCGACGAGTTCTTTACGCGCAAGTTCACCTCCGCAATTTTCCCGGAGATGCAGGAGCTGACGCATCGCCTGCGCGATGCCGGGTGCGAACTATGGGCCGTGTCGTCCACCAACGATTGGGTAGTCTGTGCAGGCGTGCGCCACTTTGGCATCCCCGAAGAGCACGTGCTCGCAGCTTGCGTTTACAGCGTCGGCGGGACCGCAACCGGCGTGTTACAACGCGTCCCTACCGGCCCTGATAAAGCGCGGGCCATCCACGACCGCATCAACCGCATCCCGGACGTGGCGTTCGGCAACTCGATCCACGACGCGGCCATGCTTCTGCTCTCGCGGCATCCCTACGCCGTGAACCCCAACCCGGAGCTGCTAGCCATCGCGCACCAGCATAATTGGCCGGTCTATTACCCAATCGGCACGAAGCCATAGGCCATCGGCGCCAACAGGTAGTTGAGCTTAAGCGAATCAAAGCCTCAACGCGAAGGCCGCAAAGGCAACTTGAGAATCAGTTCCAGTTCACCAGTTCACCAGTTCATCAGTTCACCAGTTCACAGTTCATCAGATCGTCAGATCACCGGATCACCCGATCATGCGATTGTTTTTGGTATGCTTCTACGTCGCCACCAAAAAGGAGCTCACGTGAAACGTTTGATTGCGGTTTGCTCGCTGTGTCTGATCGCCGCGCTCGCCTTTGCGCAGACTGGCCCCACCAAGGTCGAAGGTGCGCCGAAAAAGCTGCCCGGCGGCCTCGAGTATTGGGACATCAAGCAAGGAACCGGCGCGGAAGCCACCAAAGGCAAGACGGCCACCGTCAACTACTCCGGTTGGCTCACCAACGGCAAGATGTTTGACAGTTCCGTCGGCAAGCAGCCCTTCCAGTTCTCGCTGGGCGCCGGGCAGGTCATCAAGGGTTGGGACGAGGGCGTGGCCGGCATGAAGGCCGGCGGCAAGCGCCAGCTCCGTATCCCGCCCGAACTCGGCTACGGCGCGCGCGGGGTTCCCGGCGTCATTCCACCCAATTCAACCCTGATCTTCGATGTGGAATTGCTGGGCGTGAAGTAGGACCAACAACGGATCTAGCACGGATTGAATATTGAAAATTTTCAGGATGAAGCCCCCGTATCTCTCCGCAATATCGCCTGAATCTTCAATGTTCAATTTTCAATATTCAATCCGCGCTAAGTCCGCTGTTGGCCTGCGATTTGTCTCAGTGCGAGGGTCAGTGCCTCCATGGCCAGCGCGGCCGCGTGCATGGACGTGTCCGGCAGTCCGCCGAGTGCTTTCACCAAGTCCTCGCAGCGCAAGGACTGCGCCTGCGCGGGCGTGAGGTCCCCGATCATCTCCGTCAACTGTGACCCGCAGGCGATGGCGCACACACATCCGCGCGCCCGAAACTTGGCTTCCGAGATGCGCCCGCGCTTGAGCTTGATAGACAGTTGCAGCACGTCGCCGCAGGCCGGATTGTCCACTCGCACATAAGCATCCGCGTCCGGTAGCTCGCCAACATTGCGCGTGTTCTGGAAGTGCTCAAGGACCTGGCGCGAATACATCGCGCAAACGTTGTCACAATCAGATGTGACGTGTCAATCTATGGCAGTTCTTGGCGGGTTTCCTAGTAATGTCCTAAAGTGTCCAATTTGGGAAAGGCAGGATGGACCGTTTTCCCTCCGGGATCACAAATCATGAAGCGAGCCTGCCGGCTCGCGTGGTGTCGCTCCAGCCCAGCGCAACCGACATTCTCGCTCGCCTCGGCCTGCTCGATCGCGTCGTGGCCGCCACACGCCACTGCGTCACCGTCTGCCCTGCCGGGGCCGGGCGCTTGCTCGTCGAGGATTCCTGGACGGCACAAGCCGGCCAGATCATCGCCGCGCGACCTGATCTCGTGATCGCCGCCGTGCCTTACCAGGTGGAAGCCATCGCCGAAATCCTCAAGGCCGGCATTCGCTTCGTGGCGCTTGCGCCACGCACGCTGGCGGACATCTACGGCGATATCGCACTGCTCGCAAACATTTTCGACCGCCACGACACCGGCCAGCAGGTGATTGCCTGTATGCGGGCGGCCATCGCTTCGGTTCGCAACCGCGCCCGTTCCGCCCCGCGCCCACGCGTCTATTGCGAGGAGTGGGGCAAGCCCATGCTGCGTTCGCAGCGATGGGTTGCCGAACTCGTGGAAGCCGCCGGCGGCGAATTTTTCGGCGCACCCGCCACGCAGACCAGTGCCGATGAAGTGGCTGCTGCCGACCCCGACGTAATGATCTGTGCCTGGTGCGGCGCGGGAGACCGCGTGCCACTGGCGAAACTCGTCCGTGAACGCAACTGGACTGAGCTGCGCGCCATCCGCGCGCGCCGCGTGTTTGCCATACGCGACGAACTCCTCACCACTCCTTCTCCCATTCTGCTTGATGGCCTGCGCGCCCTGGCCGCGGCCCTCCACCCGGACATCTTCCCAGTCGCGCCGGGCCTGCGGCGTTTGGAATGACCTCTCTCCGTTTCCCGTCCCCCGGCTCCCGTTACCCGTTCCGGTCACCGGATCGCCCGATCGCCCGCTCGTCAGTTCGCTAGTTCATCAGTTCCAGTTGCGCGGAGCTGTGGTCGGGGACTGGACATTGACAGCCACTTCCCGGCTGCCTTCGGGCCCGAGGACCGCCAACTAGCCGAGCACTGTGCCCAACTGGTCGGAAAATTCCTGGAGCAATGTCCTGGCGAAACTTGGTAGTCTGCCGTATGCCGGTGCTTGCGCCCCCATCGCGCGGCCCGAGTCCCAGGAAGGCAGTCTCCCGCCGCATGAAACAGGTTGTGGCCGCGCTGATCCTATCCGATGATCGCCTGCTCATATGCCAGCGCACCAGGCACCAGTCCATGCCGCTCAAATGGGAATTTCCCGGCGGCAAGATCGAGACCGGCGAGCAGCCGCGCGAAGCGCTCCGCCGCGAACTTGACGAGGAACTCGGCATCGACGCGCACATTGGCGAAGAGGTGGCCAACATCAAGCACCGTTATCCCAACGGCGGCGCCGTCGAACTGCGCTTCTTTGTGGTCCGCAAGTTCCAAGGGACAGTCGAGAACCGCATTTTCCGCGACATCCGCTGGGCGCTTCCCGCTGAACTTCCCGATTACGATTTCCTCGAGGCCGACCGACAACTTGTCGCTGACATCGCTGCCGGCAAGATCATCTAACTGGGAAAGCGTTCCTGGCGTCCGTTACAATGCGGCGAGTGACCGGTCCGCGTTCCCCCGGGACCGGCGTGGGGACGACCGACACACAGCCAGGAGATCAACCATGGCTTACGAGAATGTGCTTTTCAGTACCGAAGGCCCGATTGGCATAATCACGCTGGACCGCCCGAACCGCCGCAACGCGCTCTCGCTGCAGTTGATGCGGGAGCTCATCGACTGCTTCGACCAACTTGGCCGCAACCGCGAACTGCGCGCCGCGATACTCGCCGCGGAAGGTAAAGTGTTCAGCTCGGGACACGATCTGAGCGAGATAGTGGGCGGCGACATCAACGCCCAGCGCCGCACCTTCGACGTGTGCGTGGAATTAATGGAGAAGATCCAGTCCATTCCGCAGCCCGTTATCGCCGAGGTACAGGGGATCGCCACCGCCGCCGGATGCCAACTGGTGGCCACCTGCGACCTGGCGATTGCCGTGGAGGAAGCCGCGTTTGCTACCCCCGGCGTGAAGATCGGGCTGTTCTGCACGACACCGATGGTTGCATTGAGCCGCGCTATCGGACGCAAGCGTGCGCTGCAAATGCTGCTGACTGGCGAAATGGTCCCGGCGCGCACGGCGATGGAGTGGGGCCTGGTAAATGCCGTTGTCCCGGCGTCGCAACTGAAAGAAGAAACCCGCAAGCTCGCCAACCACATCGCGGCTGCCAGCCCGCTGACTCTCGCTATCGGCAAGCAGGCCTATTACACTCAGATCGATCTCGACCAGCCCAAGGCCTACGCTTACGCGAAAGAAGTGATGAGCATGAACGCCCTGGCCGCCGACGCCCAGGAAGGCATTTCGGCCTTTCTCGGCAAGCGCGCCGCGTGCTGGGCGGGCAAGTAGCCAGCGTGGAACAGGGCTTTGTGATTTTGGTCACAGCCCCGCTGTATGTGAGCCAATATGCTCAGTTCCATGTGGGGAACAACAGCAGTCTCTCGTCAGACATTTCGCGCCCCTGAGGAATTGGGGAGGGCAATCAGGCAGCTTGGCACGCCGCAGATGATCAGCACCGGCGAAGTTCTATTCCGCCGTGGTGATTCGGTCAAGGGCGTGTTCCTGATCGAGAGCGGCAGAGTACAGCTCTCGGTGGGCGGCGGCGCCGCCACATGGATCGCCGAACCGGGCAGTCTTCTGGGATTACCTGCCACCGTCCGCGGCACTGAGTACAGCCTGACCGCGGTTGCGCTCGATGACACCGCGGTGCGGTTTGCCGACAATGCGCTCGTGCGCAAGGTGCTTGCAGCGGACGTTTCGCTGTGTTTCCAGGTAGTCGAAATGCTCAGTGGCGAGCTGCAGTGGCTGCGCGAATCAATGGTCAGCTAGAGCTCGTTTCAAAAATAATGCTGGGAAGGGCACGGCTTCAGCCGTGCCGCCCGGATCC
>JBHGBA010000029.1:0-47687 GCA_041946775.1 Terriglobales bacterium | reverse complement strand
CGCCCTCTGCGCACTTTGTGTCCTTTGCGTTGGAGCTTTCGTCTGCGGTGGCCTTTCGAGAGAGCGACGCGCGGCCGGTTTTGCTGCGCGGCCTCGCGGGACCTTGTGTTTGGATTCTCAGAAAAGGGATACACCTTGTGAAAACGCCCTAAGGTGAGAGGTGCGCCGCCTCATGAGCAAAATCAGTTAGGCGCACACACGAACTGGACTCGCTAACGTCCGCGCAGACGTTCGCGACGTAATCCATGCAGGTTCCGCAAACTTACATCTGGTTGAGTCCCTGCCACAGCCAAATGCCGAAGATCACCAGAATCAGCAGGCCGGACGCGGCGCCCAAAAACCGCAGCGGCCATTGCAATTTTTCCAGGCGCTTCAGAATCAGTGCCTGCTCCTTCTGCATGTGGGATTCGGATTCATCGAGGAAAAGCTGATCGTCTTCCTGCATGCTCAGGGTGCTGCGGTAGATAAGCAGCACGACCAAGGCCGCCGTTATTGCGCCCCAGACAATCAGCAGCGCGGTCAAAGACATACGCCACCTCGGAAACAGTCAAAAGACCCAGTCTGCGAACAGGGCCCCTCTGCCGCGCATTATACCTCCGGTCCTGAGTTCAACCAATTCTTTCGGTGCCGTTGGAGGCGAGTTGAGGCATGTAGGGTAAGTGCGACCCCCACGGCAGCCGGCTCATCTAACTTTGAGGGCCGGTACTGCCCCGGCAGCGGCTCTGCTATAATCAGGACTTTCCTGTCAGGAGAAGAGAATGGCAACCACCCCAGATGTCACCCCAAAGACCGCGCCGGTTACCTTTACGCCGAACGCAATCAAGAAGATCAAGGAGATCATGGCGCAGCAGAACCCCGTTCCCGCCGGCTTGCGTGTGGGCGTCGTCGGAGGAGGCTGCTCCGGCTTCTCGTACTCCATGGCCTTCGAGAACACCGCCGGCATGATGGACAAGACGTTCGAAGTGGACGGCCTGAAGGTTTTCGTGGACGGCACCAGCGCCATGTACCTGCAAGGCGCGACCGTGGACTACGTGGAAACCATCGAAGGCGCCGGTTTCAAGTTCGAGAACCCCAATGCCCAGCGCACCTGCGGCTGCGGCTCGTCGTTCAGCGTCTAAGGCCAGTTCCCAGCAATTTCAAAAGCCCGGCGATGCCGGGCTTTTTGTCGGTGTACGCACCTGCCGCGCCATCACCACGGCAACGGGAAACCGGAAACGGGAAACCGGAAACGAGGTGTTACCGGCGCGGCCCAGGTTGCTGTCCGAACTGTGATTGCGGCGACTGCCCGAAAGGTGCGGGCTGCATTTGTCCGGGGGAAACTGCGCCGGGTATCACGCCCTGGCCGGCGAACTTGGGTATGCCGTTGTAGGGGCCGGTGATCAATCCGCCCCGGTCGGTCGTCGGGTCATAGATGAATTCCCACTCGTTATAGTGGTCCTTCTCGTTGAAGACATGCAGCGACTGTTTGTCGCTGGTGCTGGCGACGCCGATAATGGGTCCGCCACCCATCGTCGGCCCGGTGGCGCCCATCTGGGCAAGGGTCGTGAACCCACTGGAAGCCGGACTGCTTCGCTGCGACGCCCGCTGGCTGTCCGGCCCGACCGCCTGCTGCGGCGAGCCAGACGTGCCCGGAAGCACCCCCGGCCCTGTGCCCATGCCCGGCGCTTTGGGTGCGAGACTGACCTCGCCGAAATGCAGCAGGCGAAAGTCTTCTCCGGTCATTGGGTCCTTGTAGCGTTTACGCAGAAAGCGCAGGTGGTTCGTGTCCTCCAGTTGCTCAATCCGCACCGGGTAGGAACCGAATTTCCGGTAGTACTTCTTGATGGCGCGTGCGTACTGCGCCCCCCGGTGGATCAGTTCCTGTTCTTTGTCCCGGCGGATTTGCTGCGCCATTCGGGGCGCCTCCGCCGCCAGCGCAATCACTACCAGCGCAAGCAGCAGCACGATGAACAGCAGCATGTATCCCTGCTGCCGATTGCCGCGCGCGCGATAGTGGAAATTGCCAACGTACATAACCTGCTACTGATTGGTAACTTGTAATTGCTAGTTTGCAATTTGAACAACGCCGAAATCGAGCCGAACGCCGAAAACTTACCAATTACCAATTACAAATGTCCCGATGACCCGATGTCCCGATGGCGCGATCACCCTTGCGTCAGCGGAATGCTCTGCCGGTTGTTACTCAGCACATCCTCGATCTCGACGTTGTTACTGTTGATCTTCACCACGCGGTAGCGGCGCGCCACGATGTCGCCTTCGTGCGCCACGAACACGCTGTCACCCCGGCTCAGGAAGATGGCTTTCGGCTCGCCCGGGCGGCTTGCCCAGCCAAAGAATTTAACGTCAATCGGCGGCGGTGGCGGCGGTACCGGCGGCTGCCAGACGGGCGCTTGCGGTTTGTCATCGAGCAGCCCAGGCCCCTTGGGCGTCGGAATAGGCTCAGACCCCTCGCGGAAGATGTTGCGCCCGCTGCCCTCGTAATTCACGTTCTCGCTCGACTTCAGCAGGTCGAGGCGTAAACGCGGGTCCAGCGTCGGCGACAGCGTTGCGGCCACGTACTTTGTCGTCTCTCCTGCCGTGCGCTGCGTTTTCGCGGGGCGCTTCTGACTGCCGGCGCCCGCGGCATTCGCGGCCGGGGCGGACGGCCGCGTTGTGGGCCTCAATGCGTTCAGCCCGAGCGCAATTCCTATCGCCAGCAGCGCGATGGCGCTGATGGCTTTCGTCTTGTTTTCTGCGCCGACTTTCATGGTTCCCCACGTCAATCGCCGGCCTCAGGCGGCCGGCTTCAAATAGGTTTCCAGATCAAGTTGCAGCCGTACCGTACCCGCGCTCCTTCCCACTTCCTGCAAATTCACGCCGGCCACCAGGAAGAACGTCTTATCGCGCTCGATGGCGTTGATCAACTTGATCTGCTGGAGATAATCGCCACTCAACGCGAGCTGCATACTGACCCGGTCCAGTCCTTCAATGCCCGCCGGCTTCGTCGAATATTGGATGGCCGCAACGTCCACGCCATTCGCGGCGGCAAGCTTGCCGATCTTCTCGGCAATGGCTGCATAGCTTGCCGGCAACCGCGTCTCATAGAAATTCTGGATCTGCTGGTCGGCCTCGATAACTTTTGCGTCGATGCCACGCAGGGGCAGGACCTCGCGATCTTTGGCGCGCAGTTCCTGCCAGAGCCGCTCCACTTCGGCGCGTCCAGCGCGCGAAGCCCGTCCGATCGGCGAAACCAGTATTGCCACCGCGGCTACGTCCAGGCACAACAGGATGGTCAAGACGACCTTGAAGCGTCGGCGTGTCTGTTTAATGTCCGACATTGCGGGCCTCCGTTTGCGGCTGTGCAGCCGCTTTCTCGGCAGACTTCTTCGGCTGTTCCGGGGTACGCGCAAAGCTCGGGATATAGATCGCGCTGATGTCGAAGCGCACGATTTCGGTATTGCCTTCCTGCGTCTGCTGCTCCGACAGCACCTGGGCATCGCTGAAGTGGGGAGACGCCTCCAGTCGCCGCACAAGTTCGACTGCCTCGTCGCGGGCCGGACCGGCCACCGTGAGCCTTACCTGAAGCTGCCCATCATCGGTGACTTCGGGCTTGATGGTGGTGACATGCAGCCGGCGCGGGACAACCTCTTCAAGGTCGCTGAACACCTCCGTCCAGGAGAACGCCTTTCGTGCGATCAGCAGGTTGACGAACTGCGAACGGTCGCGCGTGTCGCGGTTCTCCGCCCTGTTCAGAAATGCCTCGACTTGCGCTTTCTGCTGGTTGCGCTCCGCGATCTGCTGGCGCAGATACTTGGCTTCGCGTGCCGTGACGCGCCACGACATCAGCGCGCTGGTGGCGGCATAAACCAGCCCGGCACTCAGCAGCGCGACCGCCATCAGGGCGAGTCCCCAGCGCACCACGAAACGGTGCACGTCCTGGTACGGCTGGGAAGCGAGATTGATGTTAAAACGCATTCAGTCTTTGTGCTCTTCGTAATTCGCGTTACGCCAGCAAGGCGCCGACCACCGCACCCAGCAGCGCCCGTTGTGGACCTGCATTCGGGCCCATGACTGCGGTGCTGACCAGCTCCTGCGCCCGCAGCCCGACCATCTCGGCCAGGCTGGCATTCAAGCCATCCAGTGAGTCTAGCCCACCGACAAGTATCTTCTGCACCTTGGTCCCGTAGGTGTCCTGGAAGAACACCAACGACGGATAGACGTCTTCGGCCAACTGCGCACCTTCGGGTGCGACTCCCCCGGGATTGTCCAGCGTGCGCACCAGCAGCAGCCGGCCATTGTCCACGATGGCGAAGCTGGTAGTGACCGGGTCAATCTTGATGACCAGCGTCGGAACGTTGCCGTCCACCTGCCCCAGCGACGCCAGCATGGACGGGATGACCATGCCCGGCGTGTAGCCGGCTTCCCGCAGCACTGACTCGTATTCTTCGAGCACCGAATTCAGGGTGACGGCCGCAACCACACTCAGTTTGCCTTCAGCCGTGGGCTGCGGGTCATAAGACACGCGCGCCTTTTCCACGTCGAAGGGCAGCGACTTCTTGAGACGAAACCGCACCACCGCCTCGGCATCATCGCGCTTGTCCGGCAGCATGTCGAAATCCAGCAGAACGACGCGACAGGCACCGTCGGGCAGAACTACGATCACGTCGCGCCTGCGCCCGCCAACGACGGCCATCGCTTCGCTAATCGCGGTACGCGTCACGTCGCGGTTGGCAATGTTCGCTGTGACCAGGTGTGGATTGACCACGCCGGGCGGCAGCATACGCACCGCCGTGCTGTCGATGGTCCCATCGGTGGCGCGCGCCACGGCCACACGGGTTGCCGTGAGCTCGCACGCCAGTCGCGGACGTTTATTTCTGCCAAACACCATTCTGGTTCTCTATCGCATGGTCTCGATGAAGGTCACCTTGTTGATTTCCTTCAACGTGGTCGTGCCGGATTTCACTTTCGCAATCGCAGACTCGCGCAGGAAGCGCATGCCTTCTTCTTTGGCCGCCTTGCGGATTTCCGAACTGGGACGCTTGCCCAGGATCATTTCGCGGACCCGGTCGCTCAGTTCCAGCAACTCGTGGATTGCCGTGCGTCCCCGGAACCCGGTGCCGGCGCATTCGATGCAGCCTTCGCCTTCGTAAAATGGCACGTCTCTCCAGACATTGGGATCGAGGCCGCTGGCATCGAGCACGTTATCGTTGTAATAAACGGTCTTCTTGCAGTACTCGCAAATCACGCGCACCAGCCGCTGCGCCAGAACGCAGTTGAGCGCCGAAACGAAATTGTACGGCTCGATGCCCATGTGCAGGAAACGGCCGATGACGTCCACCACGTTGTTGGCGTGGACCGTGGTGAACACCAGGTGGCCGGTCAGCGCCGACTGGATGGCGATTTCCGCTGTCTCGCGGTCGCGGATTTCGCCCACCATGATCTTGTCCGGGTCATGGCGCAGGATGGAGCGCAGGCCGCGGGCAAACGTCAGACCTTTCTTCTCATTGACCGGGATCTGCGTCACGCCGCGGATCTGGTATTCCACCGGGTCTTCGATGGTGATGATCTTGTCCTCGTCGGTCTTGATCTCGTTCAGCGCCGCGTAGAGCGTGGTCGTCTTACCGGAGCCGGTAGGGCCGGTGACCAGGACCATCCCATAAGGCTCGGCAATGTAGCGGCGGAAGCGCTTCAAGTCCACGTCGTCGAAGCCCACCACGTCCAGGTTGAGCTTGTGGAACTTCTCGCTCATTGACTCCTTGTCGAGCACGCGGAGCACGGCATCTTCGCCGTGGATGCTGGGCATGACGGACACGCGGAAGTCGATGGCGCGGTTCTTGTACTTGACGCGGAAGCGGCCGTCCTGCGGCACGCGGCGCTCGGCAATGTCCAGCTCGGACATGACCTTGATGCGCGAAATGATGGTGGAATGGTGTTCCTTGGCAATCGGCGCCATCGCAGGTTGCAGCACGCCGTCAATGCGGTATTTCACCTGCACGGAGTCGTCTCCCGTCTCGATGTGGATGTCGCTGGCGCGCCGCTCCAGGGCGGTGAAGATGGTGGTGTCCACCAGCTTGATGATGGGGCTGATGTCGCTCTCGGCGGTGAGCCGGTCAATGGAAATCTGCTCGTCGGCGGCGCCTTCGTCCTCGCGAATCACGTCGAGCGCAAAGGCCTCGCTGGCCTCTTCCAGGACGCGCTGTGACTGCTCGGTCTTCTTCAGGATGTCGCTGATCTGCGACAGCGTGGCGACCTTGGTCTTGATGCGCTTGCCCAGCAACAGCGCGATTTCGTCCACCATCATGAGCTGGCTGGGGTCGGCAATGGCGATCACCAGCCGTCCGTCGCGCTCTTCCAGGGGGACAAAGTTGTAGCGGAACATCAGCTCTACCGGGACGCGGCGCAACAGCGCGGGCTCCAGGTGGTAACTGCGCAGGTCGAGGTACTCGCAGTGGTAACGCCGCGCCAGATCGCGCGCGCGTGCCTCTTCTTCTGCCGGCGTGTCGGTCATGGCCGCCGCTGCGGCGGTTGCGCCGTTCACGAAAATCGGGGTGTGATTGTGATTGAAGCTGTTGCCGTTTCCCATAAAACCTTTTCGATCTTTCGCGCGGATTTTGGCCGCGCCAAACAAATCCAATCTTTGTCATTCCGAAGCCGCAAGGACCCTGCTTTTCCGGGGCCCGCCGCTCCGCCTCGGTGCCGTAATTTTCGGCGCGTTCAATTACTCAACTACCCGATTACCCAATTCCGCAATCAGTGCAATGCGCCGCTCGCTCCCAGCTTGAAAATCGGCAGGTAGAGCGAGATCAGCACGAATCCGACCACCAGGGCCATGAAAATCAAAATCGCCGGTTCGATCAGTGCCAGCGCCGCCGACAAGGCGGTTTCCACGTCTTCTTCAAAGAACTCCGCTACCGAGCTCAACATCTGCGGCAGCGCGCCGGTGGACTCGCCCACCTCAATCATCTCAATCGCCAGCTCAGGGAACTCCCCGCTCTCCTCCAGGCTGCGGGAAAGCGGCCGGCCTTCCCGTACCGCTTGGCTGGCACGCAAGATCGCGGTGGCAATCGAGCTGCTCTGGATCGAGCTCCCGGCCGTCTCCAGCGCCGGCACCAGCGGCAGGCCGCCCGACAGGAGCGTGGACATCATGCGGGTGAACATCGCCACCTGGTACTTCTTCCAGATGTTCCCCACCAGCGGCAGTGCAAGGCGAATGCGGTCAATGTAACGCGCGCCATTCTCCGTACGCATCCAGCGCCAGATGCTAAATACCAAAACGACCACTGCGGCGAGGAAAACAATGAAGTATTTCTGCGCCGCCATGCCCACCGACAGCATGAACTTCGTCATGGCCGGCAGTTGCGCCCCCAGTTGCGAATACAGTTCCGCAAAGCGCGGCACCACGAAGGTCACCAGGAACGTGAGCATGACGATCACCATGCCCACCAGCAGCGTCGGGTAAATCAGCGATGCCTGCAGCTTCTTGCGGAAGGTCAGCGCCAGACGCTGGAAGTGCACGTAGCGGTTCAGCACCTCTTCGAGGTTGCCGCTCTTCTCGCCGGCCAGCAGCGTGGTCGTGTACAGCCTGGGCAGCACACCTTGGTGTTCGAAGGCCTCCGACAGCAGTTCGCCGGCCTTCACGCGCGTGCGCACGTCGAGCAGCAGCTTGCGGAAGAACTCGTCTTTCTGCTGTTTCACCAGAAGGTCAAGCGAGTTCAGGATGGGCAGACCGGCGCGCACCAGCGTTACCAGTTGCTGATTGAAAACCACGAACTGCGCCAGCTTGACCTTATGCCGCTTCGGCAGCGAGAGCTTACCGCCCACGAACAGGCCCCGCGGCTTGACCGAAACCACGAGCAGACCCTGCGCGCCGAGGCGATCGCGCACCTCCGCCTCAGAGCGCGCACTTTCAATCTGCTCGGTTACCATGCCGCGCTCGTCGGCCACTTTGATTACGAATTCAGCCATTTACCCTGCCCCGCACGAGTTCCGCGCAGGGGATCCCGCCGGAGAGATTGCGTATTCTGCGGAAACTTCAGTCTAACAAGTTTCCGCGACGTAAGTTATACCAAAAGCTTGTGTTTTCCGGTACGCCGAGTATGTCGCCTCAGGTACTCCTCTGGTTCCGGGCCCGCCCACTACGCTAGACGGAGGTTGCCCAGGAAAGTACCTGCACCTTAGTCGCCGATGCTCTCAGTCTCCACCGTTTCGACTCCGGGTGGGGGAACAAACCGGAACCGCTGGTCCGAAACGGCTGCGTTCTCCCGCTGGCGGGAGAACTCGAAGCTGGTCACACTGCCGTCTTCCAGTTCGACTACGATGCGCCTGAAGGCACCCTCGGGTTCTACCTCCATCAGCACCTGCGTAATGCCGCCCATGTGCCGGGGGACGCCCCTCAGAACGACGTTGCCGGGCGCTTGCGGCTGCACATCGGGCGCGAGCGAAAGGCCCGAAAACTCCTTTTCCAGCCGGGTCCGCCCCAGCAGGTATGCAATCGGAGAACGCAGATCGTCCAGTTTTTTGAGAGGAATCTTCTGCGCCTGCCGTTCGCCGGGAATGTAGAACCACGCTGTCTTGCCGTCAGTGATGAACAGCTTTTCGCGCGGCTCGCGGTAGTCCCAGCGCATCCGTCCCGGACGCTTCAACACCAGCGTTCCCGATTCGGTGCGAGTGACGCCCACGCCCGTGTAGGTCTCAACGAAATCGGCCTCCAGCGTGCGGAGCCGGTTGTAGTGCGCATCTACACGCTTTGCGACCGCCTGAACGTCGTGCTGGGCGAGCGCCACGCCACAGCAAGCTGCAATGATTGCTGTCAGCGCAGCAGGGAAAAATATTCGTATTGTTCGAGTGGTCACAGTGCAGTCACTTGGGCCGGTGGGGCCCCGGGCCTCGCTACACAGCAAAGAGCAGGGACGTCTATAGCTTAGATTCCGGAACGGCTCCTGGGGATTGCTGCTCGTTGACCGGTCCCATGATATCGGGCTGCCGCCCTGGGGGTAATCCCCGCGTGATAAAAGGCAGTTGGTCAGGATCCTGCACCTCAACACACCCGTCCGGCTTCAATAGATACAGATTGCCCACGGGGTCAACCAGTTTGCCCCGCCAACCGGCGGCCCGAAATTCATGCCAGCTCGCCGGGTACCTGCCGTAGGCGCGTTTATAGGATTCCAAGCCGGCTTCGATTTGCGCCACTGTGCGGTCGGACTCCAGGGCGCGCAGGTGCGCCAGCGCCGTCTCGCGGATCATCTTGTCGTCGATGGTGTTGTAGATCTGTGCCCAGAGGTACTCCGATACTTGGGTCTCCCCTGCATGCTGCGCCATGGAGGCCGCCAGCACCTTGAGCGCCTTGTGCGCTCCGGGAACCTGCGAGCCGCGCTCGAAGGCACGCCGGGCTGCCGCGTAATCCTTCAATTCCGTGTAGTAAATGAAGCCGAGGCTGAAATACAGACGCCACTGATCCGGATTTGCCCGGATACCCTTCTCAACCAGCTCTACCGCCTTCTGCGGGTCGCCGGCGCCCTCCGGCGGCGCCTGCGACAGGAAGATGGAGCCGAACTGGTAGGCGATCAGCAGGTGCGGGTCGAGTTCGGTGGTGATGTCGAGCAGCGGGCCGAGGAGCTTGTATTCCATCGAGCGCACCAGGTGTTTCCCGCCGAAATACTGGACGACACGCGTCCAGTAAATATCGGCCATCAACCCGGTATAGCCCAGGCTCAGGCGTTTGACGGTGTTGGCCGAGGGGATATACAGGACTTCCTGGAGCGTCATCCCGGCGCGCAGTTGGTCAATCCGCCGCAACACGAGCGCCGACAGCCCCAGAGATGTCACCAAGATGACCGCGAACACAGCCGTGATGCGCTTCGAAGCTCTCAAACCCAGTTTCCACTTTCCGGTTTCTAGTTTCCGGTTGTGTTTACCAAGAACATACGACTCGTCACTAAGGGTTAACCGCTAAGCTGAATTGTTCCACGTGGAACAATTGCCGCCGCCTCAGCTTTTCATAAACTTACGAATCCGGTTGCCGAAGTCGTTCACCTGATTGTTTGTGTCCCGTGCAATGACCCACTAACCACTATTTCAAGTTTCTGCGCTCAAAAATCAACACCGCTCCTGCAATGGCGGCCGACGCGTACAACAGGGCATAAAGCGTGTTGTGGAGCACAAGCGCAGGCGCGATGGGTTGCTCGTGGGCGACCTGCGCAATCACGTTAAACGCAGCGAAGTTAGGCACCAGGTACGCAATGCCGGTGATCAGGAGGCGTACGGCTCCGCTGGTCATCGCGGCGAAGCCGCGCAGGTCCTCCGCAAAGGTCCCGATGACGAACATAGCGAAGGAAAACACCGTGGCCAGCAAGGGCGACGAAAAAGATGAGAACAGCAGCGCCAGTGCGGTGACGACAACGAACTGAAGCACGATGAAGCAGATCGCCACCAACAGCCAGCCGTCGACACGTTGAAATTTATGTGCCAGGTACAGCAGCGCGGCGAAAAAGCCGACGGCCATGAAGAAGGTGTTGACCAGCAACGTGCCCACCAGGCCGCAGAACTTGCCCAGAATGAATTCCCAGCGCCGCACGGGGCGGGAAAGCACGGTATACAGCGTGCGTTTTTCGATCTCCTTGGAAACCAGGCCAATGCCGATGAAGATGGCGATCACGATTCCGAACAGGGAGATCGCGGCCAGCCCCAGGTTGATCAGCACTTGCCGCTCGATACCAACAGAGATTTGCCCGAACAGCAACGCCGCACCGACCAGTAGCAGGGCGAAGACGATCAGGTTGTAGAGAACGCGGTCACGCACCGCCTCGCGAAAGGTGTTAAACGCAATCGCCCGGATGCGACTGCCGGCCCACTGGATCGGCGGGAGACTATTGGCAGCCGTACTCATGAGTTCACCTCCGCCGCGGCGGGAGTAGTTGCCTCGGCGCCAACCTGAGCCACGAAGTAGTCCTCCAGGGTGGCGCGGATAGGGGTAACAGATATCAGACGGGCGCGGCTACGGCGCAAGGCATCGATGGCGGCGTCGAGTTCCTTTTCGTCGAGCACAGCGCGAATCGTTTCGCCGGCCACATGGATGTCGCCCCGCAACGCCTTCATGGCGGGAAGGGCCGCTTCGCCCTGAAACATGACTTCAATTTTGCCGGTCATCTGCGAAGCCAGTTCGGCAACCACGCCGATGCCGCGCAACTCGCCCTTATTCAAGACCGCCACCCGGTCACAAAGCGCTTCTGCGTCCGACAGGATGTGGGTGGAGAAGAAGATCGTTTTGCCTTCGTCTTTCAGACCTTGAATCAGGTCGCGCACTTCGCGACGACCCACCGGATCCAGGCCCGACATAGGTTCATCCAGGAAAATCACTCGGGGATCGTGAATGATGGCTTGCGCAATGCCGACACGCTGCAACATGCCCTTGGAGAACTTCCGCAGTTGCAACCGGCCCACATCGGAGAGCCCGACGCGCGCGAGCACGTCAGTAACACGTCGGCGGCGTTCGCGAGCGGCAACCCCGGACAGCGCGGCGTAGTAGTCCAGCAACTCGGGGGCGGTCAGGTAATCATAGAAATATGGCTGTTCGGGCAAATAGCCGATCTGGGCCTTCATGCGCGGATCGCCGATCTCCATTCCCAGGATGCGGGCAGAACCGCGGGAAGGGAATACCAGCCCCATCAGCAGTTTCAGGGTAGTGGTCTTGCCGGCGCCGTTGGGGCCGAGATAGCCGAAGATCTCACCGTCGTCCACGGCAAGCGTCAGCGGGCGCAGAGCGTGTTTCGGGGTCTTGCGCCAGAAGCCGACCAGGTATGTTTTTTCTAAACCAAAGGTTTCTATCGCGGCCATGGTTCGCGGGTAACCCCATCTGCCGAAGCAGGTCAATGTGGGGGCTGACTTATTCTATCGAAGCAGAAAACGTGCCGCACGGCAATCCGCAGCCGGTAACCGCAAGGGTAAACGCCCCGGCAGACGCCAATCAGCCGAAGGCGCCGGATCTGGGGCGCCGAACCGGCCTACGCATTGGCGGCGATGGTGAAAACGGAAAAAGGGAAGCGCGGTACTTTGCGCTTCCCCGGCTTCGTACCCTCCCCCAGGTACTTCGCCTAAAAAATTCCCCCGTGAATTACTGGTTGATCGGAACCCACGTGCCGGCGTTGTCGCCGCAGGTATCGTGGGCGATAGGACCGCCACCGGCGGCTGCCGGGTCGGAGCGGACTACGCCATCTTCCACTGAGCAGAACACGCGCTCACCCGTCGTGCCCTTCACTTCTGGGTAGGCGCTGATCACGTAAGTGTTCGGAACTGTGGCAGGGGCAATCGCGGCTGCGGCCAGTTCGAACATGTAGCCGCTCTTACGGCAGGGCTGCGCAGCGCAGCCGACCACGCCGTCAATCAAGCAGGCGCCGGTAGCGTCGCAGGGCGCGGCCTTCGGGCCAAGCTTAGCCAGCGTGTCAGCGTAGCCAACGGTGTAGTAGGCGGACATATAAGTGACCTGAGCGGTGGTGACGGTACGGACGGTGCCCACGGCCGAAGCTTCATTGGCCGCAATACGCGACCGCAGCAAGTTCGGGATAGCGATGGCGGCGATGATCAGGATGATCGCCACGACGATCAACAGCTCGATTAACGAAAAACCTTTTTGCTTCCGCATTTCTTCTCTCCCTCTAGAGGAATCTCTCGAATCTCGCATAGGACAACCCACGGCCGGACATAATGCACTTGGCATGCCACGGAAGGGAGCGCGCACCAGGAATGGAACCAGTCGGGGCAAGACGCAGGGTAATCAACAATTTAGAAACCGAGAGATCCGTGCCGACGAACTCCTTGCCCGCCAGCTCTGCCTCTGATGCTAGTGAGATTAACAAAATTTGTCAAAAGCCGTTGCCCCCTTTTGGTAAACCAAAGTAACCAGTTCACAGTTGTCAGTTTGCAGTTTGGAGCGACGGATGCCTGCGCATTGGCCTCCTCTAAGGTAGTGACACTCCGTCCTTTGGCTTAGACGTACGTCTTCTGGTTTTCGCGTTGGTCAGCAGGCAAGCTGGTCGCGCGTCATTTTGAATCCGTTCAGGTTTCCCAGCACGGTGACCGCGATTGCGTCAGTGCGAAAGAGCTCATTTGCCATTTGCATGAGACCTTCGCTGGTGACAGCTTGGATAGAGTCAATGATTTCGTCCAGTCCAATGAAATGGCCGAAGTACATCTCCTGCCGGGCAAGGTTCGACATGCGCGCCGTGCTGGACTCCAGGCTCAACATCAAGCTGCCTTTCAGTTGGTCTTTGGCGCGTTGCAGTTCATCGGGCGGTATCGGCTCGGTTTTGAGCCTGCGGAATTCCTTCACGATAGACTGCACAACTTTCGGCGCCGCTTCGCGCGAAGTACCCGCATAGACTGACAGGCAACCGGTGTCGCGATAAGGATTCAGTTCGCTGTAAATGGCGTAAGAGAGGCCCTGCCGTTCGCGCACATTCTGAAAAAGCCGCGAACTCATGCCGCCACCCAGCAGCGTGTTCAGCACGTACGAACCGTAGCGCTTTTCGTGAGTTATGGGGTGCGACGGGACGCCCAGGCAAATCTGCACCTGCTCGAGGGATTTCTTGTTGCGCATGATGATGCGGGCAACGGTCTTGGGCGGCGCCTCCTGGAAGCCGTTCTGTATGGCGGGGAGCTCTTCGAAATGCCGGCACACCTGGTCCACAAAGCGGTCGTGCTGTAGGTGTCCCGCGGCGCAGACAATCAGATTTCCGGGGTAGAAGCGGCGGGTCCAATAATCGAGCACCGTGGGCTGCTCGAAGCGGCGGACAGTTTCCTTGGTGCCGAGTATGGGCTTGCCCAGCGGATGGTCTTTCCAGAAGTTCTGAATGAAGATTTCGTGGACGAGGTAATCTGGGCTGTCCTCATCCATTTTGATCTCTTCCAGGATAACCCCGCGTTCGCGTACGATCTCGTTGCGGTCGAAAACTGGATTAAGAACGAGGTCGCTCAGGACTTCAAGTGCAACAGGAACATGCTCGTCCAAGACTTTGACGTTGAAGCAGATACACTCCTTAGCAGTGAAGGCGTCCATGTTGCCGCCGATGGAGTCAACCTGGCGGGCGATGTCCTCGGCACTGCGGTAACGGGTGCCTTTGAAGACCATGTGCTCGATAAAGTGGGTGATGCCGTTGACTTCCGGATCTTCATGACGGGAGCCGGTCTTGACCCATATGCCGATAGAGACGGAACGAATGTGCGGCATTTCCTCGGAG
The DNA here is from genome assembly GCA_041946775.1 of Terriglobales bacterium. Classification (GTDB taxonomy): domain Bacteria; phylum Acidobacteriota; class Terriglobia; order Terriglobales; family Acidobacteriaceae; genus JBHGBA01. Next base: position 33,477 of record JBHGBA010000029.1, on the reverse strand, counting down.
AGGACGGTCAGGCCATTAGGGAGGACGGTGCGCCGCACGTTGCGAACTTCGTCAACCATGATGTCCTCCCCTTGTTCAAAATCCCAGAGACGGAAGCCACGCCGGGTGAGATGCCCGGACTGGCGAAGCGAGTGTGTCCCGCGGCAAGAAACTATCATACACATGGCGACAGTGCTTGGGACTACACCCAGGCTATGGCAAGCCGATCCAAGGGTCGTACCGTTCCGAGGTGGTTCGTTGGGGATTTGCCCTGAATCTAAATGTTCCAGGTAATTGGATGCATGCCGGTGGATAGGCAATTTGAACTATTAGGCCTTAATATTCAAGAACTTAGGGCCATATTTGCGCAGTTAGGGGAGCCCTCGTACCGGGCCCGGCAACTCTTCGAAGCCGTATACCGGCAGCGCCTGCAATCGCCGGATCAGGTGACCACGCTGCCGCTTGAGCTGCGCCAGAAGCTGAGTGAATCGTACACCGTGGGCGTGCCGCGGATCGAACAGCGCTTCGAGTCGCAAGATGGAACCATCCGCTATCTGATGGCGCTTGGCGATGGAGAGCTGGTTGAGACCGTGTGGATGCCGGACGGGGATGGCGGAGAACGGGGCGATACAGAACCGCAAGGTCGCTCGACTCGCCCGTTCAAAGGCGGAACGGACTCGGTCGGGATGACACGAGATATCGTAGAACCAGAAGGTCCCTTGACTCCGCGCGGCAACGTCGTCATAGACGGGATGACAAATCCGGAGGACGGTTTTGAGGGTGAATTCGATCGCGCGACCATCTGCGTTTCCAGCCAGGTGGGCTGCGCGGTGAATTGCCAGTTCTGCATGACAGCGCTGCTCGGCGTAAAGCGCAGCCTGACCGCGGGTGAAATCGTCGGGCAGATTATTGCCGTGCTCAACGATCGCTCGGCGATGCCGGGTTGCGACCGGATCAACCTGGTGTTTATGGGCATGGGCGAACCGTTCCTGAACTACGACAATTTCATGAAAGCGGTGCGGCTGCTGGTGGAAGGTGCCGGCATCCCCGAGTCGCGCATGACGGTTTCGACCGCAGGTATCGTGCCTCGCATTTACGACTTCGGAAAAGAACCGGTGCGCCCCAAACTGGCCATCTCGCTAAACGCCTCTAACGACCAGCAGCGTGCGCAGCTTATGCCCATAAACCGCAAGTGGAACTTGAGGAGCTTACTGGCCGCGGCGCGGGAATTCCCGCTGCGCCCTCGGGAACGCCTGACATTCGAGTATGTGCTTCTCGACGGCGTGAACGATATGCGGGAAAACGCCACAGAGGTCGCGCGCCTGTTGCGGGGCCTGCGCGCCAAGGTAAACCTGATCGCGCTGAATCCCGGGCCGGAGATTCCGTTCGGCACACCTTCGGAAGAGCGAATCCTCAACTTCCAGCAGACACTGATCAATGCCGGCATTTCCACTTTTATCCGGCGTCCGCGCGGCCGCGATATTTACGCGGCGTGCGGGCAGTTGAAGCAGCAGCGGCAAGCGGCCGGCAGCTAGCAACAAGCAATTAGCACAAGCAGCAAGCAGCTATATGAACCAATAAGCGACGATCAGGCCGGCAGCGGAAGAACGCACACCGCTGCTCTCGAACGGTCCCGTTGCTTCTGTAGCTGCTCGCTGCTGATTGCTCGTTGCTTGTTGCTGCTCCGCACAACTGCCGCGTAATAAAGGTCATCCTTTTGGGGAACGCTTAATCCAAAGCGTGCGGCTATTCACGATGACGCGAGCACGAAGCGCGCAACTATCGGCAATTTTTTTCCTTGGCACCATCCTGGCCGGCTGTTCGTCGGTGGGACGTTGGGAATTCGCGCTCGCCAGCCGGCTTGAGCAGCAGGGCAAAACCCAGGCAGCCTGCCAGCTTTATGTTCGGGCGTTGCAGCACATTCCTGCAGAAGACAAGCAGGACCGCTCGCAGACCTTGTACCGCCTGGGGGAATGCCTGTGGAGCATGGGGCGTCCGGGAGAAGCCTATGCGAATTATCAGCGGGCGGTGGAACTCGACGGCAGCAACATGGCGGCGCGCCTGCGAGTGGGTGAGATCATGCTGGCCGGCGGAGCGCTGGACGGGGCCAGCGAACAAGCCGCTGCCGTCCTTAAGTCGGGGTTCAAGGACGCCGAAGCACTCGCGCTGCTGGGGGCAGCTTCGGCAGCGGCGGGGCAGGACGGCGTCGCTGAAGCGGCGTTCAAAACCGTGCTGGAAGGCGATCCGAGCCGGATCAACATCGCGATTGCTCTGGCCGACATTTACAACCGGCAGGACCGGGTTGACGAAGCCCGCGCGGTCCTGAAGAAGGTCTCTGGAGCGCACCCGGGTAGCGCATTGCCGCTGATGGCGCTGGGCAGGCTGGAGGAGCAGGAAGGGAACGCCACAGCCGCCGAACAGGCCTACCGTGAGGCGGCGAACCGCGAGAAGACGCCGGAGACCGGATTGCGGCTGGCGCAGTTCCTGGAGCGTGCCGCACGCCTGGCGGAAGCCGAGCAGGTGTTGCGCGAGGTGGACCGCATGCGTCCGCGGCTGCCGACTGCGCTCCCGGATTTCCAGTTGTTGGCGGGGAAGGTCCCAAGCGCGCTGGATAGCTACCTGACGGCGATGCGCTCGGCGGCGTTGCAACCGCGGCGCGCGTGGGATGCGCCTTCGCCGGAAATTGCCGGGGCGCGAGCCGCTCTGGCGGCACGCATCGTGGAGGCCGACCTGGAACTGGCCCGCGGTCATGACGACGCGAGCGCCACTGCGGTGGCGCGCATGCACCTCGAGCAGTTCCGCAGTGAACTCGATCCGGCAACGATAGCCATTCTCGAGTCAGAAATCGCCATGGCCGAGGATGACGTGGTCGAAGCGGTCAATCAGGCGCAGGGCGCAGTTTCCCTGGCGCCTGATTCGGCAGCGTCGCACTACGTCTTGGGGGTTGCGTATCACCGCTCCGGCGATATGGCGCAAGCGCGTACTGCGTGGCTCGAGGCGGTGCAGCAGGACAGTTCGTTTGCGCCGGCACGACTGGCGCTGGCGCAGCAGGCACTACGCATGCAGGATGCAGCCGGCGCCGAGCAGTACGTCGTGCCCACGGTGCGCGAGGAACCGGCGAACATGCGCGCGCTGACCATCTACGCGGAAGCGCTGTTGCGCCAGCGTCGCGTCGCCGCCGCGGCGGTCATCGCCAGCCGGGCTGCGGCGGTGGACAGCAGTTCGGCAGTACCGCGCATTCTGCTGGGGCAGATCGCATTGGAACAGGGCAACATCGGCGAGGCGCTGGAGCGTTATCAGCAAGCCGTGCTGCTGGATCCGCATTCGCACGAGGCAATTGAGGGACTGGTTCGGATTTATCGGCGGGGAAAGATCAGCCGACCGATGGTCCAACGGCTGGAGAGGGTGGCCGAAAAGCCGCCGCGTTCGGCTACGTTGATGGAAATTGCCGGGCGTTTGTACGCGGAGCACGGTTGGCCGGCAGATGCGGAACGTTGTTTGCGGCGGGCGCTGGCCATGGACCGGCGCCGCAGCACGGCCGCCGTCATCCTGGCAGGGATGTTTGCGGAACGCGGGGACTTCGAGGCGGCGCTGGCCTCGGCGTCGCGCATCGGCGGGAAAACTGCCGCGCTGCTTTCGGGGGTCTCCGCCGAGAGACGCCGCGACGTGAAGGGCGCAATTGCGCAGTATGAAAGCGCGGTGCGCGCCGGTGACCAGACTGGTGTCGCCGCCAATAATCTCGCCTGGCTGTACGCCCAGCAGGGGACCAGCCTCGACCGAGCGCTGGAGCTGGCGGAAAAAGCGCGGGCGCAGGCGCCGGAAAATCCGGCGGTGCTGGACACGGTGGGCGTGGTGCGTCTGCGTCGCCGGGAATATTCCGAGGCCATTAGCGTGTTGAAGAACGCGGCGGCGCTGGCATCGAAGCCGGAAAACTCTACTCCGCAACTGCTGGCGGAAATACGCCGCCATCTCGCCGAGGCGTATCTGCGTGCCGGCATCCCCGAGCAGGCGAACGCTATCGACCGGGGCGCACGTGCTGCTCTCACCCGCTAGAGCCGTTCATACTCCTGCGGTGGCTCGATCACTCAGCGGACCAGTGATTCAGTAAACTGACGTGGTGCGTATCCGTGAGTACCGCCTGGAAGATTTCGAAGAGCTGTGGCGGCTGGACCAGTCGTGCTTCGCGCCGGGAATCGCATATTCGCGGTTCGAGCTGATGCACTACATCCGGCGGCGCAACGCGTTCACGCTGGTCGTGGAGGAGGACACAGCGCAGTCGGCGCCGTTCATTGCCGCGTTTCTGGTGGCGGAGTGGCGTGCGCTGCGGGCGCGCGATAGCGAAGCTGAGCCGCAGCGCAAGGTGGGGCACATCATCACGCTGGACGTGCACAGCCGCGTGCGGCGCACGGGCGTCGGTTCGCGCCTGATGGACGAAGCCGAGCGCCGCCTGCAACAGGCGGGCTGCGATACGGTTTACCTGGAAACCGCGGTGAACAATCATCCTGCGATCGCGTTTTATAAGCGCCTGGGATACAGCGTTCTGAAGACGATTCCGCGTTATTACGAGGGCAGCTTGGATGCGTTGTTGATGGGAAAGGTATTGTCAGAGAACTGCCGCCCAGGTTAGCGCCGAACCCCGCGGCGCGAACCTGGGGCACCCGCCCGCCGCCGAGACGGCGGGGGACTACCGCATGACCCACCAGAGCAGGGCGCATCCGGCGAGTATGCGGTAGATGGCGAACGCCGCGAAGCCGCGGGTGCGCACCCAGTTCATGAACCACGCGACCACTGCGTAAGCCACCACGAACGAGACGACGAACCCGATGGCCAGGACGATCCAGCCGTGCAGGTCATGCGGGGCCACGCCGAGTTCGGCGCCACTCTGCGCGTGGCGTAGCGACTTGATGAAGTCATAGCCGGTGGCGGCGGCCATGGTGGGTATGGAGAGAAAGAACGAAAACTCCAGGGCAGCTTTGCGCGACATGCCCGCGAGTTGACCGCCGGCGATGGTGGCCATGGAACGCGAGGTCCCCGGAAACACGGCCGCGGCCACCTGACACAAGCCGATCCAGACGGCCTGTCCGAGCGACATTTCTTCCATGTCATCGGTTTTATGCTCGGCCTCGGCGGGAACCATGACTTCGACGGGTCCGGTGGCGGTTGCGCCCAAGGCGCGTACCGAAATGCTGCGCGTGGAGCCGAACAGAGCGTCCACGATCCACATGATGACGCCGCCCACGATCAGCGAAATGGCCATCACGTAGAGGCTTTCGAGGTTCTTGCCGATGCGCTTGGTCAGCAGCACGGAAGGGATGGCGGTGAAGAAAAACGCGATCAGGGTCAGGCCCAGAGGGTGCGTGATGATTGTGTGGCGGCCGTTGCGGCCTCGGGGGAAAGTAGCGATGAACTCGGCAATCCGCCGCCGAAAATAGATGGGCAGGCACAGAATTGCACCCAGTTGAATCACGATGGTGTACATCTTCCAGTATCCGCTGGAGAGGCTGACGCCCAGCAAAGCTTCGGCGACTCGAAGGTGGGCAGTTGATGAGACCGGCAGGAATTCGGTCAAGCCCTCGATGATCCCCAGCAACAGGGAAAGCAGATACTCGTTCAATATGCCTCCGATGGCGGCTGCACAACGATGTGGTTTGGCAATGCTGAAGTGAGATTACCACCAGAATTGGTGATTTGGTGAAGTGTGATTTGTGAAGTGAACACCAAAGGGGTGATCGGGTGATCTGGCGATCCGGTGATCGGGTGATCGGGTGAAGTGCGGACTGCGTGATTTTAGTGTTGTAAGTATCCGGGGCAGAAGATTTATGAAATGGGGGATTAGTCAAGTCGCACCACGGGCCCAGGCCGTAAGACCACCCGATCACCGGATCACCCGATCATCCGATCACCCGATCGCCAAATCACCAGATGTGTTCACTCGCTTCCGGGCCCGAAGGTCGGGATCCCTTGTTCGAGCAGGAAGCCGAGGGCGCGAGCGCGGTGGGCCCAGTCGTTCTGGTAATTGGCCGTGATGCGCTGCACGAGTTGCAGGGCCTTCGATTTGGCTTCGGCCGATTTATCGTTGTCGCCAGCGTTCTTGTAGATGGAGACCAGTGCGGCCTCGCGCCACGCCGCCTGGTAGAGCGCCTCCGCCGCCACGGGTGACTGCGGATGCTCGGCGACATATTTCTCGTATATGTCGGCTTCCTTCTCGGGACACTTGGCCTCGCCCTGCCAGTCGCCGCACAGCTTGTTATCAATCAGTCGAAAAGCGGCCAAGTCGGCCCACTTCGTCTTCGGGTACTTTTTGATGACGCGCCGCATCAGTTCTTCCTCAATCTGGGCGCGCATATAGGGATCGACGTGCTTGGCGGAAGGGCGTGAGAGCACCTCGGCGCGCTCCAGTTGCCAGCGAATGTCGGCAGCGCGATACAAGGCTTCGCCGGCCAAGGGTGAGCCGGGAAAGTATTCGGCGGTCATGCGATAGAGGCGATAGGCATCGTTGGCGGCGCCCTTGCGACCGCGGCGGCGGGTGGCCTCGGCTTCGGAGCTGGACGCCTCACCAAAGAGCACTTGGTCACCATTGGGAGTGGACGCGCGCACCAGGCCTTTGTCCTGCATCCAGCCGGTAACGGGTTTGATCCGGTCAGTAGCGATGGGATCGAGCGACGGCCCCGTGCCCATCGGCTCGACGTTGATCCAGGGGCTGGTGGCGCGTTCCAGGATGATCAGTTCCGTGCCGCGCGGGAAGGTGATCAGCTTGGTCGAGGTCGCATCCGGAGAAAGATACACATTCGCATCGCGCACCAGCACCCCGCGCTCGACCGCGTACGCCGCGGTCGAGGCGAGGCAAAGGACGACGATGAGCAAAACGCGCGTCATCAACGGAAACGCGCAGGGCGGGGTATTCACGGCGTTGCTCCTTGTGCCGCAGCCGGGGTGATGCCGGGCACAGCGGCGGTCTCAAACATCTGCTCGGCCTTGACGATACGAATGTCGCTCCGCTTGATGTTCAGCGGGTAGGCGATCCACTGTTTGTCCTGCTCGAGTAGTTTCTGCTTCCCGGGCGGCACCGGTTCGGTGATGTGGTACTCCTCGAGTGTCTTGGGTGTGCAATTCGTGTTGCTGGCGATGTCGTCGGCGAGCTTTTCCGCAAACTTCTCGTTGGTAGTGATTACGTAGCGCAGGTTCGCCGTTTGCAGGTGCTTGCGGATAGCGGCGTTGACCTGGTCGGGCGTGACCGCGTCCACGTTTTTGAGCATTTCATTCAGGTAGCCGCGGTCTTCCATGCCGTAGAACACGTCGTCGAGGCGATAGCCAAGTTGCCGCATGGTGTTCTCGGCGTAGTTTAGATACAGAGTGCGCGCCTTGATCTTGGCCGCTTCGACCTGCTCCGGTGTCAGGCCATTACGGACGAACTGGTCCACTTCGTAGGTGGCGGCCTTAAGAACAAAGTGGGCGTATTTGTCGGCGACCGGCCTTATCCAGACGCTGAAGTACTGCTGGGAACGCGGCGTGGTGGGTGGCGGGAACATCGAGAACGGCCGGGCGGCGAGGTACTCGATATAGGAGTAGTCGCCGTAGTTGTAGCCGCGGTCGGCGCGGATGACCTGGTAGAGGTGCGAGAAGTCGTCGCGATGGGTGCCCAACCAAGTGTTGGCGACGAACAGCGGCCAATAGTCCGGGTCACCACGCTTCACGGGAATGGGAAAGCCGAAGTGGATACCCGTTGCAATGGCGTTAGGCTGGGTGACGATCAACAACTCGCGGCCGGCGATCTTCTGCGGCATGCCAATCTCCGGCTGAGCGCTGCCGCCCCCCTGAGGCACGGCGGACTTGAGCAGATCGAGCGCCGCCGCATCGGTGAAGCTGGCGGCAATTATCATGTTGCCGCCGGTGAAATAAGTGCGGAAGTGATTCTGGAGGTCATCGCGGGTAATGGCATTCAGTCCCTGCACTGTGCCGCCCGCGACGTGTTGGAAGCGTGTGCCGGCGAAGATGTAGCTTTCGACCGCCTCCAGGCCGAGCATCTCCTGCTGCTCGAGGCGCAGGCGCGACTGGATGGCGGTGAGCGCTTCCTTGCGCAGGCGCTCGATCTCGTTGGCCTGGAACAGCGGCTGGGTCATCATGGGCTTCAGGATGGTGTTGACGAACTGCGGCCACACGTCTTTCGGGACTGTCATGCGGAAGGTGGTGGCCTGTTTGTCAACGCGCACCATCGGCAGCGCGGCGGAGCCCCAAGGACGTGTGATTTCGGCGAGCCGCTCCTTGGTGACGGGATTCTTGGGATCGCCGAACCCGCCTTCGAGCATGGCGCGCGCTACCAGGTTCGTCAGGCCTTCCTTGCCGGCAGGATCGCTGGCCGAACCGGTTCGAACCATCACCTGTACGTGGTACAGCGGAGAAGGCGAAGTGACGGTGACGACTTTGGGCGCCATCCCGGCGCCTTTCGTTTGCGCGACAGCCAAGCTGCCAAGCAGAAGCACGAGCAAAACCGAGAAGTGAAACTTGATCACGCTTTTCATTACTTCACCTCCTGCTGTTTCGCGGCCGGCTGCGCCTGATCGCGCCACAAGGTTGCGATGACGCGGCGGTTCTGGGTGAAGTACTTGCGGGCGTAGGCGTCGATGTCGGCGGGCGTAAGTGCCTGGATGGCGGCCATGGACTTGTCGAACACCTCAGGATCGCGGTTGAAGCGGTAGTAAATGGCAAACGAGGTGGCGATGCTGCGCGTCGAATCGAGCCCGGCGAGCAGATCGTTGCGCAGGCGGCCCTTCACGACTTCCAAAGTTTTGGCCGCGTCTGGACGCTTGGAAAAGTTCTTCAGGTCCTCGAGCCCGGCGACCAGATCATTCTGGACATCGTTGATGTACGCCGTGCCGTCCTTGCGGAAGCGGTCGAGCATGAGTTCGGTGTCGAGCAGCAGCCATTGCGGATCGGTCGAGATGGGGTCGGAGTACATATTCAGGTCTGTGACCGTCTGCTTCTGATAGCGCAGCTTCTGGAAAAGCGGGGCCGAGCGCGACACCAGCAGTTCGCCGATGATCATGCCGACAGCGGTTTCCGCATTGCCTGGTACGGCCGCCGGCGTGCGGTAGCCGGCCATGACGCGCGGGGAAACATCGGCCTCCCACGGGACGTGGACTTTGACTTCGCCCGCAGGTTCCTTTTCGGGCGGAATCCTGGGAACTGCAGCCGGTTTCCACTCGCTATAGACCTTCTCGATCTGCGGCATCAACTGCTCGGGCTTGACGTCGCCGACGATCACCAGAGCCAGCGAGTTGGGCTGGTAGTAATTACGGTAGAACTCCCAGGCCGCGTCCCACGCCTGCGGCATCTTTTCGACATCCTCAAGGTAGCCGATGACCGTGTGCCCATAGGGGTGCGTCGGGAATGCTTTCTCCGAGAGCACCTCGATCATCTTCTCGCTGGGATCAGAGAAGATGCGGCGGTACTCGCCGAGCACGGCGCCGGCTTCCACCTCGAAATCTTTGCGGCTGATGGTCAGGTTTTTGAAGCGCGCGGATTCGAGTTCGATCAGGCCGGGATGATTGCCGTCCATCCGTTTGACGGGACCGATGAGGTTCGAAGTAAAGGTGGTCGGATGATAAAAGGTGATGTCGTAGCTGGTGAAGGCGTTATTGTGCGCACCCAGGGCGCGGATGTGTTCCTGATAACCATCCTTCGCGCCGCCGTATTCGTGCAGGAACATGACATGCTCGAACAGGTGGGCCAGGCCGGTCTTGCCGCGTTCGGTCTCGTTGCGCGAGCCGGCGAACACCGCGGTCGCGAAGGTGACCATGTCCTTGAATTCGGGCGTGGGGATGATCACCACGTGCAGGCCGTTCGGCAGGACGCGAGCGTGGATCGGATAGGGAAAGACTTTGGCCGCTTTGCCGGGCGCGGGCTTGGCTTGCGCCGCAGCCAGCGAGGCCAGTATGAGTACTGCGACTGCGACTCTCAGCAGACGATCCATGTGTGCCATGCACCTCCCAAGGGCGATGGTTAGACGTTGAGACTGACATTTGGTACAGCGAAACGAACCGAAGATTCTACTCCCTCGCCCGGCAATGGCGAAAATGGCAGGGGTGATGCTGCGCTGGTTAGGGGTGGCTGGCGCTGCTGTACGCCGTGACCGGTTCGCCGCGCAGGATTTCGGCGAGCAACTGCGCTTCCAGATTGCCGCCACTGATGACTGCGACCGTGCGTTTGGCCGGCGTCAGTTCCGCAGCGTGAAATAGGAAGGCGGCGAAGGTCACTGCTCCGCTAGGTTCGGCGACAAGTTTGGCATTCAACACGATGCGGCGCACGGCGTCGCGGATTTCACCTTCGCTGACGGTCACGATGTCATCCACGTAGCGGCGAATGTGCTCAAAATTAATCTCGCCCACGCGCTGGGTACGCAGGCCGTCGGCGAGGGTGCGCGAGGTCTGCTCGCCCGTCCACTCGATGATTTTGCCCGCGCGGAAACTCGCCTGGGCATCGGCGGCCAGTTCCGGCTCAACTCCGACGACCTTTACGCGCGGATTGCTCAGCTTAATTGCCGCTGCCGTACCGCTGATCAGCCCGCCACCGCCGACCGGCACGAGAACCAGATCAACGTCGGGCATATCAGTGACAATCTCCAGGCCCACGGTACCCTGACCGGCGATGATCTTTTCATCGTTATATGGCGGGACGATCAGGTAACCGTGCTCGCGCGCCAGTGCTTCCGCCTTGGCCTGGCGTTCGCTGCTGGTTGGGCCGACGAAGACAATCTCGGCGCCGTGCGCGCGGGTGCCGTCAATCTTGGTCTGCGGAGCATTGCGCGGCATCACGATTACAGCTTTCACGCCCATCGCTTTGGCCGCGTACGCCACGCCTTGAGCATGGTTCCCGCTGGAGTAGGTAATGACGCCACGGCGACGCTCCGCATCGGTGAGGGACGCAATCTTGTTGTAGGCGCCACGCAGCTTGAATGCGCCAATGGGTTGCAGGCTCTCCGGCTTGAACCAGAGTTGGCGGCCGGCGTGGGCGTGGGGACAGAAGATCAGCGGGGTGTGAAACGCCACACCGCGTAGCCGGTGCTGCGCCAGGCGGATGTCGTCGAGGGTGACCATGCGGTATTTGTAATTGGTAATTTGTAATTTGCAAAGGCCAGGCGCGTAGGGGCGAACGGGCGGATCACGATCCCAAGGCGCAAGCGGCCGGATTCCGCCAGCATGTCGGCCATGAAGTTGAGCAAAGCGATTTTATCGTGCCACGACGGTCCATTTTCGACTTTCACGTGCGTGATTGCTACACGAGCATGCGACAAACTTCGCCCCTGACCATTTCGGGAATGAGGTCGCACTATCTTGGCGCTGAGGGAACAACGTTTGCGCATCTACTCTGAATCTACTTAATCGGGATGTTCAAGGGTGATCCTCAGGCCAGGTGGAAAGGCAGGCCCTCCGGGGATGTGGCAGGATAGTCACACCACGAGCAACCCTGAACATTTCGCCAGTGTCAGCTACATCCCAGGGCAGCGCGACACACATTACCGGCAGGCGGGTGTGGGGGACCTCGCTTCGTTACGGGTATTGGTAGTCCAGGGCGGTACGAAGCTCATCTCACTCCAACTGCTCGAATTCCACAACAAGGAAGTCCACCGCAACTAGGATTCGCGGCCACGGTTGTCCCTGCGCGGTCCGACCCAGGGATGGCAATCGTGGCGCGAGTACGCGCCCCACGGCGTGCAGGGAGACTTGCTGTCTAGGGCGGCGCCACAAGCCAGGACGACTCCGGCCGGACCGACAAGGAGAGTGAAATGAGTCGACGCTCAGTTCTCAGGTTCATGAGGCTGGTCTTGCTGACCATCGCCCTTTGCTGGGTTGGGCAGGCCGGCGCGCAGGTGAAAACGACAACAGACCCGGCGTCAGGTGCAAGAATCATCGTCGATGCCGCCCGCCGACGCCACAAAGTAATGCCCATGCGGAGCATAACGCAAGCGCAGCGCAAGGCGGCTGCCAGTCGTATGCAGGCACGCTTCGCTGCGGCGGCACAGAACGCTCGAACTGTTAAACGCGAGGTGAAAAAATGAAGAAGCTATCATTTTTCGCCTTGCTGCTACTGCTGAGCACGCTGGCCTTGAGCCAGGCGCCCGGCCAGATACCGCTGCCTGGCGGCACACCAGACTATTTCGGTGTCTACGCCAACTACGCCAACAGCCCACTGCCGCTGCGTAGCTGTTCGGACGCGGCAGTCACCGATTGCTACGGAAACACCGATTGTGCCGGACTCGCCGATGCCACCGTGCCAACCAATCCGGCGGTGTGCAACGGTCCGATCAAGTTCGGGGGTATAAGAAAGTTCGTTGACCCACTGCCGAACCTGACAATCGCGACGCCTTTTCCCTGTACCTATTCGGGTCTGACGGTTGACTGCTACGAGATCGAACTGCGTGAGTACACCCAGCAAATGCACTCGAGCCTCCCCCCAACCAAATTGCGTGGATATGTGCAGGTCAACCCGAACACCGGCCAGGATGTGGCGCCCATCAGTTATCTGGGGCCGGTAATCGTGGCCCAGAGCGGTGTCCCTATCCGTGTCACGTTCCGTAACAAGCTGCCCACGGGAAGTGCTGGCGACCTGTTTATTCCGGTGGACACGACCATAATGGGCGCTGGCCCGGGACCGCTACCGGCGGCCTGGGCGAATTACCCAGCGACGCCGCCTGACCAGGTCTGCAAAGCTGATCCGACGTTGTGCTTCCCGCAAAACCGGGGCACGCTGCATTTGCATGGCGGCACAACCCCGTGGATCAGCGACGGCACGACCCATCAGTGGATCACGCCCGCTGGGGAGAATCCAAATTATCCACATGGCGTGAGCGTGTACAACGTTCCGGACATGCCTGATGGCGGGCCCAATCCTCCACAGGGCGTGCAGACGTTCTACTACACCAACCAGCAGAGCGGCCGCTTGATGTTCTACCACGACCATGCCTCCGGCATTACGCGCCTGAATGTGTACGCGGGCGAGGCTGCCGGCTATCTGTTGGTGGATCCGGCCGAACGTAACCTGACCAATGGAAACACGCCCGGCATTCCCGCCATGGCGGACATTCCTTTGGTCATTCAGGACAAGACATTCGTCTGGGGCACGCCACCAACGGTTTCTAATGGCGTGGTAACGGTGCCGGGAACTGGAACGTGGAAGACCGATCCTACCTGGGATGTCGCCAAGTGGGGCGGCGCCGGAAACCTCTGGTTCCCCCACGTTTACATGCCCAACCAGAACCCCTACGACGTGACAGGCGCCAACCCGATGGGCCGGTGGGACTATGGTCCGTGGTTCTGGCCGCCGTTCACGGGGCTAACTTATGGTGAGGCGCCAAACCCGTATTTCGATCCGACGTGCAACTCGGCCGTTACCTACTGCGAGCCGCCGTTCATGCCGGGAACGCCGAACCCGTCTAACGTGCCAGAGGCGTTCATGGACACGCCGGTGGTCAACGGCATGGCGTATCCGTACTTAACTGTGCCCGCAGGGCCGGTGCGTTTCCGCATCCTCAGTGTGGGAAATGACCGGTTCTTCAACCTGTCGCTATGGGTAGCCGCCGACAATACCACAGCGACGACTGCCGGTACGACGGGTACGGTGTTGTGCAACGGGGGCGTGCCTGCGGCCAATTGCACCGAAGTGAAGATGGTTCCCTTCAACACGACGCAAAACACAGCCGCCCCGTTCCCCGCCTGGTGGTATGACGGCGCGCTACCGAATCCGTTTGACGACCGCGTGGGCGGAGTCCCGGATCCGGCAACCCGCGGTCCGGCCTGGATCCAGATTGGGACAGAAGGCGGCATTCTGCCGGCTCCGGCAGTGATCCGAAACCAGCCCGTCCACTACGTGATGAATAGGCGTGACATTACGGTTGGGAACGTTCTGCAGAAGTCGCTGTTCCTGGGTCCGGCGGAGCGGGCCGACGTGATTGTTGATTTCACGCCTTTCGCCGGGCAGACGTTGATTCTGTACAACGACGCGCCCGCGCCCGTACCGGCGGCCGATCCGCGCCTCGATTACTTCACCGGGGCCCCGGACATGACTGACACGGGTGGCGCACCCACGCCCCAGCCGGGTTACGGCCCCAATACCCGAACCGTCATGCAGATTCGGGTAGCGGGGAGTGGCGGTGCGGGTACGCCCGATTACGTCAACCCAACCATCCTTAGCACGCTGCAGACCAAATTGCCACAAGTGTTCTCCGCCACGCAGGACACCATTATCGTGCCGCAGGCGGCGTACGCTGCGGTGCCAGGGGTCAACCCGGCAACGACGGATGTTCCGGGGGTCAACCTAGCGCGCATCCAGGACGCACAACTGACCTTCACGCCTGTGGCGGGCAACGCTCCGGTGACGCTGCAATTCGAGCCGAAGTCCATCATCGAGGATTTCCAGATGGATTACGGCCGCATGAACGCGCTGCTGGGCGTTGAAATCAAGCACACCAACGTGACCAACCAGACGTCTATCATCCAGTCGTACAACGATCCGGCGACCGAACTGGTGGCGGTGACCGATCCGTTCACCGTGAAGGTTGTGGGCGACCCGGGCGATGGCACACAACTGTGGAAGATCACGCACAACGGCGTGGACACTCATGCGGTTCACTTCCACATGTTCAACGTGCAGATCGTAAACCGGGTCGGCTGGGACGGCGCGATTCGCGGACCCGATCCCAACGAACTGGGCTTCAAGGACACCGTCAGGATGAATCCTCTGGAAGACATCATCGTAGCGGTGCGGCCGGTGAAGCTCAACAATATCCCGTTCGCGATTCCCAACAGCTTCCGGCCGCTGGCGCCCCAGTTACCGCTCGGTTCCACCTTGCTCTTCACGAATGTGGACCCGAATGGAAACCCGATTCAGCCGGGCATCCAGAACGCAGTGGAGAACTTCGGCTGGGAGTACGTCTGGCACTGCCATCTCCTGGGGCACGAAGAGAACGATATGATGCGTGCCCTGATAGCGGCGGTTCCACCCGAAGCGCCCACGAACCTGAGCGTGGGACTCCAACCGGGCGGAACGCAGGCCAATGTTTCGTGGACGGACAACTCCCTGACCGAGAGCAGCTTTACCGTTCAGAGGTCTGTGAATAATGGACCGTTCACAACCGTCGCGACGCTGCAATCAACAACTGGGCCGACGGCGGGCTCCACGGTAACCTACACCGATACTGGGATCGTGACTGGCAACACCTATGGGTACCAGGTATTTGCCTCGAACACGGTTGGCAGTACCGTAACGGGTTATCCGCAGTTGACGGTTGACTCCGCCATAGCCGGACCCGTGCCGCTGGGCGCAATTGCACCCACCACCACGGCGATCAACGCCCCGAGCATCACGTATGGCCAGAATGGGGTGGTGACGGTAAGCGTCACTTCGACATTCGGGACGGTAACGGGCAATGTGACGCTGGCGGTGGATGGCGGGGCTGCCGTGAGTCAAACGCTCGCAGGTGGCTCGGCGACGTTTAATCTGCCGGGCCTGGCCGCGGGCAGCCACAACTTGGACGCGAACTATGCCGCCCAAGGGACGTTTGGAGCCAGCTCAGCGACCGGCACGCTCGCGGTAAGCCGGGCGCCGGTGACCATCACGGCCAGCAGTGCCAGTATGACGTACGGCGGGCCGGTGCCGGCCATCACGCCCATCTTCAGTGGGTTTGTGCTGGGCGAAACTTCCGCGGTTCTCAGCAGTCAGCCGGTCTGCTCGACCACGGCGACTTCATCCAGCCCAGTGGGAAGCTATCTTAGTTCCTGCGCGGGTGCGGCAGCCGCCAATTACACCATCAGCTACGTGGCTGGTGTGGTGACGGTGAACAAGGCGGGCACGACGATCGTGATCACGTCGAACCTGCCGAATCCCGCACTCGTCGGTCAGGTTGTGATCGTGGCGTTTGCGGTAACTCCGCAGTTCGGTGGTGCGCCAGCGGGTACCGTGACCGTCAGCGCCAGTACGGGTGAAACTTGTACCAGTACTGTGGCTGGTGGTAGCTGCACGCTGACGTTCGCAACTGCTGGAGTGAGGACGCTTACGGCGACCTACGGTGGTAACGCCGATTTCCTGACGTCTACCTCGGCTGGGGTCAGCCAGATGGCTGGTGCCATTAGGGTGAACCCGACCTCGCTGGCGTTTGGGAACGTCGCTCTGGCTAGTTCGAGTCCCACTCAGGCGGCCATCGTGACTAACGTCGGCGCGGCGCCCGTGGCGATGACCAGCGTGACTCTTGGCGGCGCCAATGCAGCGGACTTCCTGCAGAGCAACAATTGCCCTGCGGGCGGGACGCTAGCGGCCGGCGCGAGCTGCCAGATCACGGTGCTGTTCAGGCCTAGGGCAATCGGTGCGCGATCAGCGACGATATCGATCGCCGATGCGGATCCTACGAGCCCGCAAACGATCTTGCTGACCGGCACGGGTATGGGGCCTATTGCGGCGGTTTCGCCGACCTCGATTAACTTCGGGTCGGTACCGCGCGGCCAGCTTTCGGCTCCGAAGACGGTGACCGTAACGAACAATGGAAATGCGGCGCTCACGTTTGTCGCGACTGGCGCATTTACACTGTCGGGTACGAATCCCACCCAGTTCGTAGTGACGCCGGCTGCTCCCTGCGCGAATGGCGGTAGCCTGGCACCGGGTGCGAGCTGCTCGGTTACTGTTGTGTTCGCACCTGCGGCAGGGACTCCTGCTGGCACCAGGAATGCCATACTGAACGTGAGGGACAACGCGATCCCGAGCGTCCAGTCGGTTTACCTGGTCGGTACGGCGCAGTGACCGTTGAAACTTGGGCCAGAAAAACTCATGCTGCTCGCGGTTACCCGCGGGCAGCATTTTTGGTTGGTCAGTAGAAGGAGAGCGTTCCTTCGAGACGCGCGCGGCGCAAGGCCAGCGAGAATACGAGCACGGACAATGGCAGCAGTACCAGGGCGAACAGGGCCAGCGCTTCCATGGATCTCAGTAATAGCGCGTCATCGCCTTGAAAGAGGGCCATTCGCAAGCCGGTCAGTGCGTGGGTGAAAGGCAGCAGGGACGATGTCGCGCGCAACGGAGGCGGGAGAACAGAAACAGGGAACATCGTGCCGGACAGCAGCGTGCCAAGCGAACCCAGCAATCCCACGATGATCGAGCCGCGCTGAATCGTGACTTGCAGAGCTGCCGCAAGAACCCCAATGGGCGCGCAGGCGAGTGTGGCCAGCACCAGGACGGCGATGGCCGCGCCCCAATTGGCGTGCGGCAAATGCACCCCAAACAAGATGAGACCTGCGGCCAGGGTGACCATCAGCCAGGCCAGGCTACTGAGCAGTTCGGAGAATGCCGTCAGCAGCACGGTCACAAGGCCCGGAGTCGGCGTGGTCATCAGGATTTCCATGGCGCCGGTGACCTGCGCTTCCTGCACAGTTGAAACCATGCTGTACGCCACGGTCAGCAAGAATCCGAAGAAGGCTGTGCCGGCGAGCAGGAATTCGTAGTAGCCGATGCCGTCCGGACGAAACGCCGGCCCCACGGCGCGGGCGAGAAAGAACGGGCCGGCAACTTCCAGCAACAGCCGACCCATTTGCAGCCACAGCGCGCGGCGATAGCGCACGGCGGTCAACACATCACGCCGCGCAATCACGATCGCTTTGTCGAGCAGCGAAGGTAAGTTCATCGGACTGCCCCTGTGGCCGGGCCAACGGCTGTAACGCCGCCGATGGCGGCGAAATATAAATCCCGAAGCTGCGTGGAATCGCCGGCGATGGGCCGATGTTCAATCAGCCTGCCCTGATGCAGCAGGGCAACCGAATCGCCGACGGCGACCGCTTCGGCGAAGTTGTGCGTGGCCAGCACGACGGTATTGCCATATTGTGCGCAGCGGCGTAGCAGCGTCCAGACGTGTTCCGATGCGGCGGGATCGAGGCTGCGAGTCGGCTCATCCAGCAGGAGCACCGATGCGCGTTTGCAAAGCGCACGCGCCAAGGCGAGCCGCTGATACATGCCGCTCGACAGCTTCATGACCAGCGTTTGCACGACCCGCTGCAATTCGGTGAGCTCCAGGGCATGCTCGATCACGCCTGCACGCTGGCGTCGCGGGACGTTGTCGAGCGCCGCGAAGAAGTCGAGGTTTTCGCGTACCGTCAGGCGGGGGAAGAAGGACCGCTCGCTGGCGACGGCGAATGCCACGTTGGACCGTACCAGCCGCCCCTCACGCAACGTGTTGGCGCCATTGACCAGCACACTGCCGGCGTTCGGCAGCAGCATCGTGGAGATCAACTTCAGGAAGGTAGTTTTTCCGCTCCCGTTGGGCCCCAGCAGGACCAAGACTCGTCCGGTCTGGGCAGTAATGCTGATGTCCTCGAGCGCGCGGCATTCGGCGCTGTGTTCCTGCCGCCACCAGTCGGCGATTCGGCCGCGCGGTCCATAGATCTTGCTGACGTGGTCGAAGCGAATCGCGTCCAAGGGTCTCTCTCTACCCGCGCACCGCAAAGTAGTTAAGTAACCGTACAAACCGGGAGCGAGGGCGCGTGTGGCCGCCGGCTTCGACCAGCGGGCCGGGCGCCTTGCCGACGCGCCACACGTAACGCACGCGGTCGCGCCAATGCTCGCGCATGTGTACGGCGGCAAAATGGTCCCTGAGCGGGGTACGGCGCGGCGGGCCAACGAGATTCCGCATCAGTCGCGTGCAAATCCGGGGCACCGTGCTGTCGGCATCGGCGAGAACGCGCCGCGGGATGGTGGCGCCGAGCAGCGTATGTGCCAGGTGCAAGGCGACGTGCAGAATGCGCGCAGCGCCGATCTGACGTGCGCGAACGCATATCGCATCCCAGTCGAGCGAGGTCGCGGTGCGGCCCGTCTGGGCGACGTCGCACAGCCATCGCACACTGGAC
Source organism: Terriglobales bacterium (assembly GCA_041946775.1). Classification (GTDB taxonomy): domain Bacteria; phylum Acidobacteriota; class Terriglobia; order Terriglobales; family Acidobacteriaceae; genus JBHGBA01. The sequence continues at coordinate 14,623 of JBHGBA010000029.1, read as the reverse complement.
CACAGGTGTTTGGCGCCGTGTACCGCCAGCACGAGCAGCAGGTCTTCATTGCACAGCACGGGAACGTGTCGTCCTGAGATCTGAATACTCCTGGCGCGCTGCCAGAGGCCGTCCATGTGAAACGCGACGCTCATATGCGGCGGCGCAATCTGCCAGTGCAGCTCCAAGGCTGTGTCCTCGCGATAAAAGTTATATTCGCAGGCGTGCCGCAGGTACGAGGTTCCCTGTTGCGCGGTCATGCGATATTCGGGCGTCCAGCCGTCAGCCAGGAGTACGTCGCGAGCGCGCAACATATCGGCGCCCGGCACGAGCAGGTCGAGGTCCACAAATTCGCGCAGGCTGATATCGCCGTACGCGGTCACCGCCAGCGTGGGACCCTTATACGGGATTGCACTGATGCCTGCGTCCTGGAGACGGTCGAGCAGTTCCAGCAGTGCGCGAGTCAGCCTCAAGTTACGAACCGTATTTGCCTCAGCCCGGTCGCGCAGTTCGCTCAATATCGGTGCGGGAATGGCTTCGCTGCAATGCCGTGTCAGATTCTGAAACACGAGTGGCGTGACGCTGTGGCGCGATACAGATGTCAGGGCGGCATCCCAGTTCCGCACGGCGGCACAGGCGCGCTGCTGGCGCTCGATCGCGCCTGAATCGGGGCCTACGCAGGCACACGACAACACAAGCTCCAGTTCGGGCGGGAAATAGGGATGCACGCCGCCATGTTGTACTGCGTTCGACCGGGGTGTCAATTCAGAATAGCGGGACGCTAAAGCGTTTTCACAGAAGGTGTGTCCCTTTTCTGAGGAATCCAAACACAAGGTCGCTCGACTCCGCGCGGCGAAACCGGCCGCGCGTCGCTCGGGATGACAGACGCAAGGGATACAGCTACGGTGGAATCGGTCTAGATGCGCGGACGGGGGAAGTAGGGTAGCGCTTCGCCGTTGACGATGGCCTGCGGATTGCCGCACACCAAGGCCGTTGCGATGTCCTGCCCTTTGTGTTCGGCCACGATCTTTCGCGCCGGCGATAACAACGGAAGACGGTCCACGGGATCGTGAGCGTCGCTGGCAATCACATGCACTGCGTTTTGCTCGAGCAGCCAGAACGAAAGATCTTGCGCCATTGTTCCCCAGCGGCCGGTGAACGCGTCCGCAGTTACCTGCACGACTGCGCCACTGGCCACCCAGCGCAGCACTTGTTGCGGGCGCTGCTGCACGAGCGGATTGCGTTCGGGATGGGTGATCACCGGAGTGATGCCGGTATTGATCAAGTCCGCGATTCTCGCTTCGAACTTCGCCGGGAGGGCGTAATTGCTCAGTTCGACCAAGAGGTAGGGCGTGCTGCCAATGGTGAACTCGGAGGGATGTCTGCGCAGACGCTGCAGGTTTTCAGCGGAAAAGTGGAAGTCACAAGCCAGGGTCAGCATCAACGAAGGGTCAATCCGGCGCCGCAACTGCTGCAAAACGCGCAGATGCTTCTGCCGGTGGTAATCGTACTGATCGTTGGCGTGCGGGCTGGCGACGATGTGGGTTATGCCGTCGGCCTGGGCAATGCGGCACATCTCCAGGGCGGCTTCCCACGACTTGGGACCATCGTCCACGCCGGGCAAGATGTGGCAGTGAATGTCTATCATAGGCGACACGCGGGTCGGGCTTACTCCGGCTGCTTCGGTTCCGCCGGCAGCGGCGGCAGGTCGCTGGTACCGCCGCGACGTGACTTGGCGCCGCTGTAGCTGCCGGCGCTAAAACCGCCTTTGCGTTGCGCGTCGTAGTCTTTCGGGAGGGGCGGTATCCTGCCCGAGTCGCCCTTCAGTTGGCCGATGTCGTTCAGGATGATCTCGGCGCGGCCGGCGTATTCGCGGATTCGCCCGTGAATCTCGACGACCTTGCCTTCGAGCAGGCGTACGTTACCCACGTCCCGCAAACTCTTCCGGGGAACGAAAACCGTGAAGGGACATTCGCGGTAGTTTTTGCAGAAATCGAGAAACAGATTTCCGCTGCGGCTCTCGGCCACCTTCAGCACTTTGCCGGTGACGCAGGTGGTCGCCCCGATTTTGCTGCGCGCCTGTTCAAAAGGAACACACTCGGCCGCGGCGACGCAGCTTAGAACGAGGGTGAAGAGGAGCAGTTTCGCTATTCGCATCTTCAATATGACTGGCTGGACATAGGGTAATGCGGGGAAGGGCGGAAGCAAAGCAGGAAGTCAGGCGCCCGCCAACGCCGGCGCGCAAGGCAGCACGCCGGCGTCGGGCAGTGCCCGGCTATTTGCCGAAGGAAGCGACGGCGGCGGCCTCGTCGTCCTTCACGTCGAACACGGTGTACAGCTTGGTGATCTGGAGCAGGTCGTGGACCTTCTTGGTGAGGTTGAGCAGCTTCAGTTCGCCGCCCTGGTTCTTGACGGTGGTGTAGGCGCTGACTAACTCGCCGATCCCGGAGCTGTCGATGTAGGTCACATCGCCCAGGTTCAACAGAATGCGTTTCTGCCCCTTGCTCACCAGGTCGCGGACCGTGTCCTTCAGGATCACGCTGCCTTCACCCAGGGTGATTCGGCCGCTCAGATCAACAATGGTCACCCCGTTTACCTGGCGCGAATTGACTTTCATCATGACGTTGCCTTCTCCTTGGCGTCGGCGCTGGCGCCGCGCATACGTTTTATCAAGACCATCTCCGTGCCGGGGTCGCGCTTGTGATAGCGGACCTCGTCCATGTAGGTGCGGATAAGGAAAATGCCGCGGCCCGATTGCTTCAGCAGGTTCTCCGGCGCGAGGGGGTCGGGAACGCTCTCGACGTCGAACCCGGGACCTTCGTCGCGCACCGTGACCATCATTTTGTCGGCCAGGCGCTCGAAGGTAAGGTAAACCTTCTTATCAGGACTGTATTTGTTGCCGTGCAGCACGGCGTTGATGGTAGCCTCGCGCACTGCCATGGCGATCTCTTGCACGTCGTCGCCGCTGAACCCGGCCAAGGCGGCGAACTGCTCCGCCACGGTTTCGGCCTGGTTCACGCTTTCCAGCGTCGAGTCCAGCGTGTAGCTGAGTCGGTTTTCGGTCATTGGGCCAGTACGCTTAGCACCCACGTCCTACCCCTTCGGTTGCGCGGGCGGACGCCCCGCCTCCTGCTCCACGAAACTGGACAGTCCCGTCGTCAGGAATCTGGTAGTTTGCTACTGGCGCTCGGGCAAAGTCAAACCACTGCCTGTGCCGGTGCGCTGTCGTTGCTTGCAGCGCAGTCAAAAGTAGAAAGTCGCAAGGCGACACGGTATCCTGCAAAGCGATGGCCCTGACGCTCGCACTGACGGAGCTGCTGGGCGCGCCGGTGTATGACTCGACCGGCACGCACGTGGGGCGAGTGCGCGAGGTGGCGCTGTGCCCGCAGGACGACCCCAACCACGTCACCGCGGTCGTCGTCCGCACCAAGGCGGGTGACCGCCTGGTGTCCGCCAAGGCAGTTGATTCCGCAAACGGCGGAGTGCGCACTCTCACCCCGCAGGCGGATTGGCCGCCTTACGCCAGCGCAGAGGGCATGCTGCTTCTGGGCCGCGACCTGCTGGACCAGCAGATCATCGACGTGCACGGTCGCAAGGTCGTGCGGGTCAACGACGTTGATCTCCTGGAAGACAAGAGCAACCATTACACGACGCTCAGAGTCGGCGCGGTGGACATCGGCTCGCGCGGGGCGGTGCGCCGGCTCTTGATGGGGCTAGTGCCGCTGAACACGCTGCGCAAGCTGCTGGCGAAGATCCCCGAGAAACCGATCCCCTGGGAATTCGTGGACCTGATCGAAACCGATCCGGCACGCCGCGTCCGGCTGAAAATCTCCCACGAACGCCTGGCCAAGCTGCACCCGGCGGACATCGCCGACATCGTCGAGGAACTCACGCCCGCCGAGCGCGAAGCGGTATTCGAGACGCTGGACGAAGAAGTTGCCGCCGAAGCGCTGGAGGAAGTGACTCCGCGGGTGCAGCAGTCCATTATCCAGTCGCTGGATTCCGACCGCGCGGCGGACATCGTCGAGGAAATGGATCCGGATGCGGCAGCCGACTTGCTGGGCGACCTGCCGCCGGAGCGCTCCGAGGAAATCCTAGGCGAGATGGAACCGGAGGAGCGCGCCGAAGTGGAGGAGTTGCTGGAGTTCCGCGAGGACACCGCCGCCGGCCGGATGACGACCGACTACATCGCGCTCGGCCCCGACGCAAGGGTGGAAGACGCCATTGAGGCGCTGCGCAATTTCGAAGGCGGCATCGAGACGGTCAGTACCGTTTACCTGGTCGGCGACAACGATCTGCTGGTCGGCGCCGTGCCGCTGCCGAAATTGGTGCTCGCTGCCCCCGGAACTCCGCTGGTTTCGCTCAGCGCCGATCCGGTCATCTCGGTTCCCGCGGGCGCGAGCGAAAAAGAAGTGGCGGACACGTTCGACAAGTACAATCTGCTGACGCTGCCGGTCGTCGATGAGCAGGGCCGGCTGACGGGCGTCATTACTGCTGATGATGTGATCAGCTTGCTCAGAAGTAAGCTGTAATAGCAGTGGACAGCACCCAGATGTCTAGCTATCAGCTACTAGCTCCCAGCTACCTGCGCGATTTACACTCGTTCCCTCATGGCTAAGATTTCGTTCCTGGAATGCACCCGCTGCGGTGAGCCGCTCGGCGCGGATGAGCCGCGTACCGTATGCCCCAAATGCACCGGCTCGCTTAACGTGCGCTACGACATGTTAGCGCTGCGCAAGACGACGAGCCGCGCGCCGCTCGCCACGCGTCCGGCGTCCATGTGGCGGTACTCCGATGTCCTGCCTGATGCCGACCCCGTCACGCTGGGCGAAGGCTTCACGCCGATGCTGCGCAGCCGCGAGAACCCCAATGTCCTGATAAAAGAAGAAGGGCTGAACCCGACCGGATCGTTTAAGGCGCGTGGCCTGTGCATGGCGGTGACCATGGCACGTGCATACGGGTTGAAGAAGCTCGCAATACCCTCGGCCGGGAACGCGGCCAGCGCACTGGCGGCGTACGCGGCGGCCGCCGGCATCGAGGCGCACATCTTTGTGCCCAAAGACGTGCCGCAGGCCAACCTGGTTGAGTGCCAGACCTATGGCGCGCACGTCACACTAGTTGATGGCTTGATCAGCGACTGCGCGCGCCTGCTCGGCGAACGCAAGCAGGCGGAAGGCTGGTTCGATATCTCGACACTGAAGGAGCCGTTCCGAGTCGAGGGCAAGAAGACCATGGGGTACGAGATCGCCGAGCAGATGAACTGGACGCTGCCGGATGTGGTCATTTACCCCACGGGCGGCGGCGTCGGGCTGATCGGGATGTGGAAGGCGTTCGAGGAGATGGAGCAGCTTGGCTGGCTGATGCCGGGAACGAGGCGTCCGAAGATGGTTGCCGTGCAATCAACGGGTTGCGCGCCTATTCCTAAAGCATGGGATGAAGGCGAGGCGGTGTCGGAAGTGTGGACGAATGCGCACACCATCGCCGCCGGGCTGCGGGTTCCCAAGGCATATGCTGATTACCTCATCCTGGACATCCTGAGGCAGAGCGGCGGCACGGCCGTGGCGGTCAGTGACGACGAGATCATGGATGCGTTGCGCCATTGGGCGAGCGTGGAGGGCGTGTTTGCGGCGCCCGAAGGCGCGGCCTCGCTGGCGTGCTATCGGCGGCTGATCGCGTCGGGGTTCCTGCGGCCAGAAGACAAGGTAGTGCTGTTCAATACCGGCTCGGGGCTGAAGTACATTGACGTGATTGCCGCGGCAGGGAAGAAACAGGAGCAGCCGAAGGCAAGGGCGTTGGGAGGGATTATTCAGCCGTACTAGGCTATCGGTTGTCGGCTGCCTTTGTGTCCTTTGCGCCCTTCGGGTCCTTTGCGCTCGTGTTTGTTGCCGTTGCCTCAGTACTAGGCTGCGCGCAGCCGGCTGCCGATGGCCGAGGACCGAAAGCCGAGAGCCTGATTGTCATTTACTCTTTTACCGTGACTGAACGTCTCTATTACACCGATTCCTTTCTCTCTGAATTTGACGCCGGCGTGATGGGTGTGCGCGAGTTCGATGGGCGTCGCGCGCTGGTGCTGGACCGCAGTGCGTTCTATCCAACCAGCGGCGGACAAGTCTTTGACACCGGTTCGCTCGTGTTTGAGGACGGTACAAGGCTGAAGGTGGTCGAAGTTATCGAAGACGAGAATGGGGAAGTGTTGCACGTGGTCGAATCTGGCGAACAGCAGATCCCTCGCTTCGCTCGGGATGACAAACCTGTAGTTGTACACGGGGCCATCAACGTGGCGCGGCGGCGCGACCACATGCAGCAGCATACAGGGCAGCACGTTCTGTCGGCGGCATTGGTGGAATTATTTGCCTTCCAGACCGTCTCATTCCACATGGGCGACGAAAGCTGCACGATCGATCTAGACACGAAGAACGTCACGGACGCGCAGGTGCGGCAAGCGGAGGAACTGGTGAACCGTGTAGTCATGGAAGACCGTCCGGTGACGATTCGCTTCGCCACCGTGGACGAGGCGCGGACGATGGGCGTGCGCAAGATTCCGCCGGATGTCGCGGGCGAGTTGCGACTGATTGACATCGATGGCTTTGACCTGAACGCCTGCGGCGGCACGCACGTGAGCCGTACCGGCCAGATCGGGCCGATCCTGCTGCGCAAAACGGAGAAAGTTAAGCAGGGCGTGCGCGTGGAGTTTGTCTGCGGCGAGCGGGCGGTCCGCACCGCGCGCACCGATTTTGCCGCGCTGACCGAAGCAGCCGCCGTGTTCTCGACGCACATATGGGAAGTGGCGCAGCAGGCGCGCAAGACGCTGGAAGAGATCAAAGCGGCGCAGCGCGAGCGCAAACGGTTGCTGGAGGAATTGGCTGAACGGGAAGCGGAGAAGTTGCTGCGCGAAACGCCGATGCAAGATGGTCAGCGCTTGGTGACGCGCGTGGTCGCCGACCGCGATCTGGCATTCATCAAGTTGGTGGCGCAGAAGTTGGCGGCGTCATCCCCAGTTGTAGCATTACTGGGATGCGGCGGCGCGCAGCCGGCACTGGTATTTGCCCAGAGCAGTGGCGGCGCGCATGATATGTCCGCGCTGATGAAAGAAGCCATGGCGGCCGCCGGCGGACGTGGTGGCGGTACGCGCGACATGGCGCAGGGCGGTGCGCCCGCGGGAAGCGATCTTGAGGGCGCGATCAGGACAGCAGCGGAGCGGGTGAGAAGCTGAAAAGCAGAATGCAAGCACGCAAAGGGCGCGGGGCGTGAAGGATATTTGGGCCCGGTCCGTGTTGATCCGTATGAATTCGTTGCTGGGTTCCCGACTTGAAACTGGAAACCAGAAACTAGAAACTAGAAACTAGAAACTAGAGAGCGTGTTTCGAAAATCGGCTTTCTAATGATCTGGCGTCGCCCCTGAGCGGCTAAAGCCGCATGAGTGGCGGGTCCGGGCGGCACGGCCGACGCCGTGCTCTTCCCAGGATTATTTTTGAAACGAGCTCCAGAAACCACGAATGGACCAGCGACTCATACTCGTCACCCTGCTGGTGAAGCTCGGTGTGGCCGCCGCCGTGGCCAGTGCGCTGGTGCGTTCCAAGGTTTTCAAGAACAATCTCTTTCGCGAAGATCGCACCCTCCAGGAAAAGCTGTATCTCGTCCTGTTCACAGGGTTCCCGTTTGCGCTGGGAGTGATGGTTCGCGGCAGCGTGCACAATTTCCTCGCCGCCGACCTGTCGTTCGAAGCGACGGTGCTGATTGGGGTGATCGCCGGGCGTTTCTCCGGAGTCGCGGCGGGCATCCTGATCTCCATTCCCTCCGTGGTGCATGGCGAGTTCCTCAATTTCCCGTTTAATGCTATTGCGGGTCTCGTCGCCGGCGTGCTGCGCAATATCGCCAACGACAAAGAGGCCATATGGACGTTCACGCCATTTGTTGACCTGAGCGTCTATCGCTGGATACGGCGCAACGTGCGGCGGCCGCGGCTGGACTGGCAAACCGCGTTCTTTTTGGTGTTGCTGCTGCTCAGTTTCGTTCGCCTGGAACTGGGGCGAGCCTTTCCGCAGTATTTCTTCTCGCTCGACAGCGCGCAGTGGGGCGTCCGGCTGGCGATCTACGCCACCACGATCATGTGCGTCGCCATTCCGCTCAAGATATTCAATAACGTGCGCATGGAGATGAAGCTGGAAGAACAGGAACGGGCGCTATTGCAGGCGCGCATGGAAGCCCTGCAAAGCCAGATCAATCCGCACTTCCTGTTCAACACCCTAAATTCAGTGTCGTCGCTGGTGCGGCGCGACCCGGACACCGCGCGCGAGTTGATCGTGAAGCTGGCCAACATCCTGCGGCGGCTTCTGCGGAAGACTGACGCATTCGTGCCCTTGCAGGACGAGATCACCTTCATTGACGACTATCTCGACATCGAGGTCGTTCGCTTCGGACGCGACAAATTGAAAGTGATCAAGGAACTCGATCCCGCGTCGCTCGATGTGCTGGTACCCAGCATGATGCTGCAGCCGCTGATCGAAAACTCCATCAAGCACGGACTGGCGCCGAAGATTGGCGGCGGCAGCATTTACCTGCGCAGCCGTCTGGAGCGCGGCACGCTTGTTGTGGAAGTGGAAGACGACGGCGTAGGCATGGGCGCGGCAAACATGCTGGAAGCACCGACGGGACTGGGCGGCACTGGGATCGGCATGGCGAACGTCATGGAGCGCCTGAAAGTGCTCTACGGCGATACCGCCGGCATGACCATGGACAGCCGCACCGGAGAAGGCACGCTGATCCGCCTGCGCGTTCCCGTCTTACAGTCGGTGGAGGGCGCTCCGGCGGCCGGCCTTACCGCGGCTGCGCCCGCAGCAAACTACATGCGTTCCACCAGGTTGCGTTAGTCGAATTCCTTCCGAATCGATCGCCTTACGGCCAGATGCCGCGGATTCTGGTGGCTTGCGCCACGCGGTCAATGGCGAGGACATATGCGCCGGTGCGCATGTTCACCCGGTGCTTCTCCGCCGTCCGGTACACGTCGTCGAAGCTGCGCAGCATGATCTTCTCGAGACGATGGTTCACATCATCCTCTTCCCAGAACAGTTCCTGCAGGTCCTGCACCCATTCGAAGTAGGAAACGGTGACGCCGCCGGCGTTGGCAAGCACATCGGGCAGCACCATGATGTCGCGCTGGTGAAGCACGGTGTCGGCGTCCGGGGTAGTCGGTCCATTTGCCGCCTCCGCAACGATTCGCGCCTGTATGCGCTCGGCGTTCTCGAGCGTGATCTGGTTTTCAAGCGCGGCGGGCACAAGAATGTCGCAAGGGACTTCGAGCACTTCCTCGTTGCGCAGAGGCTTGGCGCCGGAAAGCCCGACCACGCTACCGGTCCTGGCCTTGTAGGCTATTAACTCCCGCACATCGAGGCCCTGCTTGCGGAACACTCCGCCCTTGGAGTCGCTCACGGCAACGACCGTCACGCCTTCGTTTGCGAGCAACTCGGCGGTGATACTGCCCGCGTTTCCAAAGCCCTGGATGGCAGCGGTTGCCTGCTTCAGGTCAATGCCCCGGACCTGACAAGCGGCGCGGATGACGAACACGCAGCCGCGCGCCGTTGCTTCATTTCGCCCGTGCGAGCCGCCCAGGAACGTGGGCTTGCCGGTAACGACGCCGGGCGCAGTGTGTCCCTGCGTCATGCTGTAGGTGTCGAAAATCCACGCCATCACCTGCGAATCGGTATAGACGTCCGGCGCGGGAATGTCAGATTCCGGGCCGATAAAGGGCGAAATTTCGTACGCGTAACGCCGCGTCAGCCGCTCCAGTTCGTCTTTCGAGAGCTTGTGAGGATCGCAGATGATGCCTCCCTTCGCGCCGCCAAACGGGATGTTCACCGTAGCGCACTTCCAGGTCATCCACGAGGCCAGCGCTTTCACCTCGTCGAACGTAACGTTGGGGTGGTAGCGAATGCCGCCCTTGCACGGCCCGCGCGAGCTGTTGTGCTGCACGCGGAAACCTTCGAACACGCGGATACTGCCGTCGTCCATCTTGACGGGCAACGATAAAGTCAGCGCACGCCGCGGGCGTCGCAGGACTTCGCGCAATCCGGGTTCGAGGCCGAGGTGTTCGGCAGCGATATTGAACTGCCGCATGGCGATGTTAAAAGGGTTCAGGTCCTCGTAGGGAGCAGGAACGGGAGCGCGCAATGTGGCCATCACGAAGCCTCCTTGGCTGCGGCCGATGGTTCCAGTGGTGGATGCGAAAGGTGTAAGTTGCGGCTGAGGCGCCGGTTGCGAGTTCGCGTTCGTCCACTGAGGACCTCCGCGAGGGGGAGCGCGGGCTGGCTAAGGGGTTGCGCTGCCCAACCGCCTCTAGATGCGCAGGCGTGGTTCCCAGTTGCTGCTGCAAACGCGCTGGAAGTTCACGTTCCATGTTTCTAAGCAGCAATTGGGTGAGTTACCATTCAGGAACACGGCTTTTGCGAATTACAACTTCCTCCCGGACAAGTTCGTGTCCGCAGAAGCTGTTTTGTAAGGAGAACCTTTGTTCGCCAACTATTACCAAGCAATACGACAGGAGGTACTTGAGTTGTCGCGCCGCGACGCCTGCCCGAGCGGGTCGCGGAGTTCTGCACGAGAACTTGTGCCTTTGCTGTGGTCGGAAGATCTCGGATGTGGTGGTGCTTTGGATGCGGAGCTGCTGGCGCGATCGGAAGAGGCAAAGAGGGCGCTCTATGCCGGCCAGGCTTACATCGTCGTGCCGATTTACGTCACCAGCATCTGCGCCGAGCAGTGTTTGTACTGCAACTATCGCGCCGGCAATTCCGGGATTGCGATACAGCGGAAGCGCTTGAGCGACGCGGAGCTTGCGCGTGAAGCCGCTTTCGTCGTCGAACAGTTCGGTTTGCGGGCGCTGGAACTGGTGTATGCGAGCGACCCTGGCGTGACCACCGATGCCATGTGCCGCCACGTCGAAGTGGTTTCTGAGGTGCTCGAAAGGCACGGGGGTGGCATCGTTGGTCTGAACGCGGAATCGCTGGAAGAATCTGACTATCGCCGTCTGGTGGATGCCGGCGTGTCATTCTCTGTCGTTTGGCAGGAGACGTACGACGCCTCACGATATGCAATGCTTCATCCTGGGAAGAGGAAGAAGACCTCAATCGAGTACCGCCTCGATTGTTACGAACGAATGCTTTCCGCCGGCATGCGGCACATCGGCATGGGTGTGTTGTCGGGATTGGCGGATTGGAGGCACGACTGGGCCATGCTCCTGCTCCACGAAGAATATCTCCAGCAGAGATACGGGCGCGGGGCGGCCATTCTGGGCATTCCCAGGCTGAAGCATGCGCCGGGCGCAGTGCTCCATGAATCGGATTTCATCCCATCCGACCGCGAGTTCATGGCGGCGGTGGCTCTGCACAACATCTTCTCGCCGGAAACCCGGGCCTTCATCAGCACGCGAGAGGAGTGGAACCTCTGCTTGGAGCTGGCAAGGGGCGGCGGGTGCCTCTTCACCCTGAACTGTGCGACCACGCCCGGAGGCTATTCGAAACCCACCGCAGCGCGCCAGTTCAAGGCGAATTCGTACAGCGCACCGATTTACTTACCGAAGCTTCGTGAAGCAGGTCTCAAACCAGTTCTCGACTGGAGACTGGACGCCCCTGACCCGCTGGCGGCGCCGGTTCCGGCTACGACCGGCCGAGAATGCACTGGTAGTATTTCTCGTACTCCGGAATGATGTTGCTCGCGCAGAAGCGGGCACGGGCGTGTTTGCGGCAAGCCTTGCCCATGGCGCGCAGGCGTGACTCATCCCCGAGCAATTCGACGGCATAGGCGGCCATCGCATCCACATCGCCCACTTCGGCGAGGAAGCCGTTCTCGCCGTGATCAATCACCTCGGGAACTCCGCCCACACGCGTAGCGATGGGCACCACTTCGCACGCCATGGCCTCCAGCGCGGCCAAGCCGAAAGATTCCAGCTGGCTGGGCAGCAGCATCACGTCGGCCATCGCCAGTTTTTCGTGTACGCGGTCCTGCTTGCCCATGAAGATGACAGACTTGTGGATGCCTTTTTTGAACGCCAGCCACTCGGCCTTGGAGCGGTCGGGGCCGTCGCCGATCAACAGCAGCTTCGCCGGAACCTTCTGCTGCACGCGGTCGAAGATTTCAATCACGTCAGTGAGGCGCTTTACCGGGCGGAAATTCGACAGGTGCACCAGCAGGCGTTCGTCTTCGTTGGCGAACTCCAGGCGGCGGCGCTTGGCGCCAATGTCGCGCTGGTAGATGTCGCAATTTACGAAATTCCAGATCACCTGAATGGGATGGCGAATTTCGAACTCCTGGATGGTGCGCTCGCGCAGGTAGTGCGAGATGGCAGTCACGCCGTCGCTCTGCTCAATAGAGAAGCGGGTGATCGGCAGATAGGAGCGGTCGGCGCCGACCAGAGTAATGTCGGTGCCGTGCAGCGTAGTCACGAACGGCAACCGGCGGCGATTGAACTTTTCCAGCATCTGCCGCGCCAGCAGCGCCGAGACCGAATGCGGGATGGCGTAGTGAACGTGCAGCAGGTCGAGTTCATAAATCTCCGCCACCTCGGCCATGCGCGTGGCCAGGGCGAGATCGTACGGTGGATAGTCGAACAGGGGATAGTTCGACACTTCCACTTCGTGATAGTGAATATTTGGTTCCTGGGTGCCGTGCAAGCGAAACGGCGGGCTGTACGTGATGAAGTGGACTTCGTGGCCCCGCTGGGCCAGCTCGATGCCTAACTCGGTGGCGACTACGCCGCTGCCGCCATAGGTCGGATAGCAGGTTATTCCGATCTTCACTCGTGTCCCCTGGTTCCTCTTACACTGCGATGGCGCCCCACATCTGCCTGCTTCTGGCAGTTGTGCGGCGACTGCGTTACCTCTTAGATTGCCGCTACCCGCGAACGATTCACTGCAAGTCCCAGTATGTGATCAGCTCGATACCGTGCTGTGCCAGGATTTCGCGTGCTGCCGCCGAGGTCAGCACCGCGCGTTCGCGATCGCGCGACTGGCGCAGACGCGTGCGGACCGAGTCAAGTTCGGCGTCGTTGTAGCCCGGATGACAGCAGAATTCCCAGGTGCCTTCGGGGACGCAGCCCACGATGGCGCGAAACAGTGGCAGATCCAGGGCGCCGGTGGACACGATGCCGAAGGTACCGTCGGTGGTGACCATCCCGGCGCTCTCAACTGCGCGACGGAAGGACTCTGCCCATCCGCGAAGCAGCTTCACTTCCGAATAACGCTTCCACAGGCGCGGACGGCGGAGCAGATGGGCAAAGGCCAGCGGCTTGATGGGCGCAAACGGGTTGCGCACGGCGCGAACGCCGCAAGCGCGCGCGGCCCGCAGCAGCGGCTTCAGCACGGCAGGGAACAGGTGTACGTGCTTGTGGGTATCGAAGTGCGACAAGCGCAGACCGGCATCGAGCGCCTTGCGCATCTGCGCGGTCGCTTCGGCTGCGATCTCATCCGGCGAAATCCGCCCGCGCATGGCCGCGCGCGCGAAGTCGAGCAAGCTGCTGCGGAATTGGCCGGCTCCGTTTGCCACCAGCGTGGATACGCGCTCTGGCGGCAGAAGCGGCACGCCGTCCACCAGCACTACGTGGCAACCGATGCCCGGCCGCGTGTTTTCGGCAGCGGCTTCAAGGCTTTCGACTGCATCTGCGAACCCGGGTGCATTGGCCATCAGGGTTGTTGACGTTACCACTCCCTGAATGCAGCACTCGGCGATGCCGCGGTTTACGCCGGGCGTCAAACCGAAATCGTCCGCGTTGATGATGAGTTTCCGCACCGGCAGCCAGTCTAGCAGGTACAGAATTGGACGAACTACATTGCTGCGCGCGGCGGCAGCAGCGTTATTATGACAGGCGATTTTTCAGGCGCTGGCGGCGGGCGTAACGTCCTCGGTCTCTCGTTCGCGCAGGAAGAGCTTGATCTTCTCAAGCAGAGTAGGGAAGAGTTCGGTCTTGGGCAGCACCGCGTCAATGTCTTTGCCAATGTCCGTTGGGGAATAGCCGGTGACTATGATGACCGGGATCTGCGGGTCCTTGGTGTGGACCTTCTTGGCCAATTCGACGCCGTTCATGCCCTCCATTTTCCAGTCGGTCACCAGGATGTCGAACTTTTCCTTGTCGAATTTTTCCAGGGCCTCGGCGGCGTTGTAGGCGCAAACGGCGCGGTAGCCTTGCATCTCGAGGATTTCGCAGCTCAGGCGAGCGAGTACCTCGTGATCGTCAACGAAGAGGATTGCCTTCATAAAGCCCCCGGCGCCCTGGAATTCAAGGAACGGGCATTGTAGTCCCCCAGCCACACGTCTAGCTCGCATCGCCTCAGGACTGTTTAATTGGTTTCCACGGAGTAATAAAAAGATGTCCATACAGCAAAATTTCGGTCCCGGGCGACGCCCATTTCGGCACCGCTTCGGGCGTGTATGACACAGAATCCAGGCCGCTTGCACGCATTCGCCGCGTTGTCGGCACGCGCCCGCCAGCCATCTTTGCCGCACGACGGCGAAGTTTGACCCGCAAAACTCGCGTCATGTAAACTGCGAACTGAAGCGGGCCCTCGCTTCGTGGGCGTACGGAGGGCGGTTAGCTCAGTTGGTTAGAGCGCGTGCCTTACAAGCACGAGGTCGAAGGTTCGAGCCCTTCACTGCCCAC
>JBHGBA010000028.1:0-48463 GCA_041946775.1 Terriglobales bacterium | reverse complement strand
TGGATCGCCGTCGCCAGCAGGCCGCGCTCCGGTTCGCTCACCAGCAGATGCACGTGCTCCGGCATCACCACATAGCCGATGGCCGGTGGCCCATTCAAGCCGATTTTGCTTGAATGGGGAAGTTGCAAACTTCGCGCCGAAAAGACAAAGCCGGCGGGTGGCCCGGTCAAACGAATGGTCCCGAGGAGTGCCCCGATCAAGCCCGGTCTTTGGTTGGGCTTTGGCGTGTCGTGCTACGGCTAACACCGGCGCGCGCAGCCCAATTCAGCACTTACGTCACCGCCGTTTTTCACTTTTTTGTTGCGCTATTTCGCCCCGCTCGACTATGTTCCTCTCAGGGGCGTACCGCCTCTGCCGAGCCGCAGAGCTAAGTGCTTGCGGCTCAATATTTTGATACCTAAGTTCTTTGACATCTAGATTTTGCGCCGAAACCGCCAAAATATTGAAAATCCGGCTACTTAAACCAGCATAGTTTTCAATATTTTGCGCGGCACGTTTCGCGTAAGCTGTTGCTGGTCAACCACTTACCTCGTGGAGTGGGAGGGGAGGGGGGTGCCCCTTCGGGTGGGTACAGACCGCGCACATCCCTGACAGTGGTAGTATTGCGACACGTATTCAACGCCACTCGCGCCCGCCGCGAGCGACAGAGCAGTCATCGCACGCGGCAGCGACTTTCCGAGGCAGTCGAAGCTGTGGGCCCCGCAGTGCAACAAATCTTCAGCAGAGGACACTCGAATGAAGCCCAGGTCCGCGTTGTTCGTGGGATGTGTGTTGCTGTTGGCCGCCACGGTTTCCGCGCAGTCGCCGCAGACCTATACGCTTTCGGCCGAAGCCGAGGGGTCGGGCGTGAAGATGACCATTACCGTCTATCGCGACGGTCCCCGCGAGCGGGTTGAAACCAGCTTCGGCCCGGCACGCATGACCACGCTGTTCGACTTCGCCGCGCACAAGGTCTATTGGATCGGCTGGTCGGGCGAGGGCAGTTGTTCCGCCGGACGCTATCTAGGATCGCGCGCCCCCGCCAGTTCCGATCCGGTGACCGGCGGACTCGCCATGTTGCCGAGGACGAAGACCGGCCCCGACATGAAACGCACCGTGGTCAGGTCGGAAAGCGTCAACGGAATTCCTGCCCGGCTGGAGGAGTTCGCTCCGGCGAAGGCGTCGAGTGCCGCCAAGGTCACGCGCGTCTGGCTGGCTGACCCCGGAAACTTCGTGGTGAAAATGGAAGGTCCGGGAGCGGAGGGCGAAGGGACCAAGTTCGAGGTGAAACAGTTCAGCCAGGCCAAACCCGCCGCCGCCCTGCTCACGCCCCCGGCGAACTGTCCCATGACCGACTCGGAAATGGACGACACCGGCGCCATCCGCGCCCATGCCGAGAGCAAGACCAGCGTTACGGTATCGGGCGAGAAGAAACTAGGTGACAAGAAATAGAGCGAGATTGATTTGTGATTTAGTAATTGTGACTTGTGATTGAACACCACCGCATCCGCAGGCTGTTCTCAATCACAAATCGCAAATCACGGAATCCACAAGTGCGCGTGGCTCGGGTCCGCACAGGTGCGCCGCCCACATCCCTGCCTCATGTCCGTGACCGCACTCATTGGCCCGCATTCATGCGCGGCCAACTCCACCGTGTGTGCAAGGTCTTGCACACCGCGTCTCCCGCGTTAATCCCATTTTGACAACGCGCAAGTGATCCAAGCGCGTTTTCCTGTTGCAAAGTATCGCCCCGCGACTCAAGCTTGTGGCGTTTCCCCCCTTAGGCAACGATTTCTACGGGTGTCTCTCAATCCGATTAATGGGACCTTGGTTTCGTCGTATAGCAATCGGACGAACTGGTCATTAACGGCAATCGGTACTCCCCCGCTCGCATTGCTTGCTAATCCAGCCTTCCGGTGTGCCCAACACACGCTGCCGCTACGCGCGGCGCAGGGAGGACAAATGCGGAAAGCGGTTTCTGCGGTAGTGATCGCGCTGTTCATACTGCTGCTCGCGCTGGCGCCGCCAGTTGCCGCACAGGACAAGACCTGGACCTTGAATGCCGATTTCGACCAAGGCATTCTCGTCAATTTGAACCACAACATTGCGGACCAGCTCCGGATCAATGCCGTGGCCTCCACCTTCCCGTTCATCGGGGTGGCCGCATCAGGCCGGGGCACGATGATTCGCATCAACACCGACACCGGCGCGATCGTGGGCGAATACTGGACCTCGCCCAGCGGTTACGCCAAAAACCCGTCCCGCACTACGACCGATCTGTTCGGAAATATCTGGGTCACCAATCGCGATGAATCCGGCTGGTTCTGCAACCCTGAATTAGATGTCGTCGGCAGTTGCCGTAATCGCGGTTCGGTCACCAAGATCGGCCTGATCATCGGTGGTACACGCGTCCTTTCCGACGGCGCCCCCAATCCACTGGGACAGTACCTGCAGCCTCCCTTCACCTATAGCACCTGCCGCGACCGGAACAGTGACGGGCTGATCAGGACATCACACGGGCTCGGCAACATTCTTGGTTGGCCTAATGTCACGGACGGCGCCGGAGGAGCCAAGGCCCTGGTGCAGGATGCCGACGACGAGTGCATCCTGATCTACCAGCGCACCACCGGCTACAACGACCGCCATGTCTCCGTGGACAAGAACAACAATGTGTGGGTGGGCGGCTATCCCTATAGCGTAAGCAACCAGTACTTCGACCTGCTGAATGGCGACACGGGCGCCATCATGCCCGGCAAAACGTTCCATCAGAACTGCGGCGGGTATGGCGGCTTCACCGACAGGAATGGCGTCATCTGGTCCGCCGGGCTCTCGGATGGTCACCTGTTGCGCTACGATCCCGCAACCAATACCCAGACTTGTATCAACATCGGCAACTCGTACGGTCTGGCCCCTGACGTGAACGGCTACGTATGGAACGGACTGTGGACGAGTAACGCCGTTGCCAAGTTCAATCCCGACGGTACATTTGTTGCCGGATTCCCGAAATACGGTTTGGGCAGCGGCAATCGCGGCGTGGCGGTCACTCCCGCCGACAACAACGTTTGGGTGGCGAGCAGCTATGCCAACTATGTGATCCGACTGGACAACAACGGGAACTTGATCAAGACGATCGGCGTGGGTGACCACCCGACCGGCGTCACCGTGGACTCGAACGGAAAGGTCTGGGTTACGAACTACAATTCCTCGAATGTTATGCGCATCGACCCGAATGCGGGAGCGGACGGCAAGGGCGCCGTGGACCTGACAGTCGGATTGGGGGGAGGTGCGTATCCTTACAACTACAGTGACATGACGGGCGTGATCAACCTGGCAAATACCGCGCCGCGGGGCGCCTGGGTCGTCACGTACGACAGCGGCGCTGCGGCGACGCCCTGGGGCAAGCTGGTGTGGAACACCGAAGCAGGCGCGGCGGTGCCCGCCGGCGCCAGCGTTCTCGTCGAGGTGCGCGCGGCGGATACGACTGCTGATCTGGGCAACCAGGAGTTCATCCCGGTCAGCAACGGGGTGCAGTTCGCGCAGGTGGGCCGGTTCCTGGAAATCCGCACCACCCTGTATCCGAATACGACCGGACAGTCGCCGGTCTTCACTAACTTGGCCCTCAGCAAGCGTACGGCTGCCGTCTGCGACGTCAACAACGACGGCGCGGTGAACCGCTTGGACATCAACTTGATCTTCTCGACGATTGGGCAAACCGCGACGGGATCCACGGATCCGCGGGACGCTGACGGCGACGGAAAGATCACCATTTACGACGCGCGCAAGTGCGTCTTGGCTTGCAGCAAAACCAACTGTGCCATTTAGGCAGAGGCGAGGGGGACGAAATGAAAAAGGCAGCGATGTTCCTGGCGGTCGTAATGCTTGTTCTGCTGATGGGTTCCGTGGCCGCTCGGGCTGACTCGGTGTTCATTGCGATCACGCCTACGGGTAATCCCAATGAGTGGGCCGTGAATGTACAGAACATCCCCATCGGAACAGTTGTCGGTGGATTCGATCTGGATCTCTACCTCCCAGGCGTTATCGGCTTGGACTCGCTGACGTTTGGGACGGCATATCTCGGAGATCCCGCGCTTTGGGAGGGTATCGGCAATTTCTGGCTGAACTGGAGTACTAGCACGCTAACGGTGCAATTCGTGTCGCTGTTGGATGTCAGCGCACTCGCGGGCATGCAGTCGGCCACAGGATTCACACTCTTCACCTTCAGCTACCCCCAGTTGTTCGGCGCCCAAAACCCTCCGCAACTGGTGCGCCTCGAGCTTTCCGACGGCTTCGGCAATCCGATTACCGGAGCTCCGGTTCCCGAGCCCGCCACGATTGTGCTGTTGGCGCCGGCGCTGGCGGGATTTGCCCTGCGCCTGCGCCGAATGCGGCGTTGCTGACCGGTTTGCAGTCCTCAGGTCAAGGGCGGTCGTTGAGGGCCGCCCTTTTTCTGCCTGTGGCTTGTCGAATCTGCAGGTCTTCTTCGATCCGCCGTTGCCTGTCATTAGCGATGACGCACTAGTGTGATCGGCGGTCACGACACCGCGTCGTTCGGCCACTTCCAAGTTTCGCTTCCTCCTCCTTAACTCGCGCACGCGTCATTGTGACCGCACTCACTGAACCGCCCGCCGCCCAGCGCCGACACTAGTCTGTTTGTTCGTACTCAACCACAACTTGGGAGGCCCTATGAAACGTCGTATTGCACTCATACTCGTATTGCTGGTGGTGGCCGCCGCGGTCGCGCTGGCCGCGAAAGCCCCGGGACAAAAGGAGATCATGTTTAGCGCGGACACCAAGATCGGCGACGTGCTGATTCCGGCCGGAAACTACAAGGTGACCCACGTCGAAGAGGCCGGCAAGCACATCATGATCTTCAAGGCCGGTTCGAAGGCGCCGGAATACCGCGTCAACTGCACCCTGGAACCGCTGACGGAGAAAGTCACCCGCACCGAGCAGCATTACCGAATCGCTGAAGGCGGCGTGCACCTGCTCAGCGCACTGATCTTTGCCGGCGACAACGTCAGGCACGTGTTCCGCTAAACATGACCGTACCTTTCAAGCGCAAACCACGGACTTCCACGGACAAGCACGGATTAGCTCCTAATCCGTGAACATCCGTGGAAATCCGTGGTTCGTTTTCTTGCCTGTTCTCAGCCCTGCTTCAGCAGACGCACCACTTCCTCCACCAACTCCGGCCGCACGCGTTCCAGCACGCGGTCCACGATCTGTTTGGCAATGGCGCGGTTCACCGTGTCCAGCGCCTTGTCCACCGATGCGATTGCCTGCTCGCGGCTGACCGAGGGCTTTGCTTCCCCCGGGCCAGGGGCAGGTACCGCCGCGACGGGATGGATCTCGACCGGCTGAACCGGCGGCACGCTTAGCGGCGTGGCCTTGACCGGCGTCACCTGCGCGACCGGCTCGGGCTTTACCGGCTGCGGCGGCCCAACAATCTCCTTCGCATCGCCTACGTCAGGACCGAAGCTGACGTTTACGCGCTCTTCCTTTGGTGGGATTACGATTTCCTGCTCGGCCTCAGCTTCCTCAGCTTCTTCCAACGGCGGCCCCGGCAGGAGCCCAAGCGCCTCGTCAATGTCGTCGAGGCTACGCGGCACTTCCGCGGGCGGCTTCTGGTTCTGCGCGGTGACGGCATCGGCCAGCATGGACTCCAGCGCGCGGCCGAGATTGTCGTCGAAGCTGGTCTTGCCCAGCGGCGCGCGATAACAGGTCGGCGGCTTCGACGGTACAACACTCGCCGCGGCTGCCCGCGCCTGCGGCGTCTCATCGCGCAAGGCCGCATCGAGGAACGAAACGGGCTGTTCGGTCTCGGCGGCTTCGGGTTCCATCACCACCGGCTCGAGCACGACGTCAGGGACCACTTTGGGCCGTTCCTCGGGGATCGCTGCCGCCTTCTCGAACGCCTCCAGCGCGTCGGCCACGCGCGCCTCGGAATGGTGATCCGCCTGCTCCGGTTGATGGCCATCAAACACCGCCAGCTCTGGCGGTTCTTCCACCACCACGAATGAATCATCCACGGGCAGCGGGATGGTCGGCGTGATGATCTCGGTGCGGTCGGTCACCAATTTCTCGTCCGGAGGGATGTATTCCGGCGTCTCCTTGGGCGCGGAAGCGAACTCAAGATCGGGCGCGGGAGCGACTTCAAAACGTATTTCCAGCGAGGGCAATCCTGCGGGCTGAGCGGGCGTTGCCTCCAGCGGCTGCGCTTGCATGACCTCAGCAGCTTCGGCAGCGTCTTCAGGCTCGGGCATGAAAGGCTGCAAGTTGATCGCTTCCGCCGCGGTCGCCGGTGCGGGCTCCGGTTGCGCAACTGGCTCGTGTTCCACCGTGAACGCCGGGGCAGGTGGCACGTCCATCGGCGCGCTCGCCGGCGTCGGCTCGACGACGAATTCTTCCATCATCGCCGGGGCAGCGGCCAATTCGGACGGCATGTGCATCTGGCGGCTTTCCGGTTCGGCCGTTTGGGGCTCGGGCTCGGCAATCGCCGCAGCGGGCTTCCTGGGAGCCGCCGGGGCCGCTTGTACCCGTTCCGCCAGTTTCCCCACAACTGTGAGCAGATCGGTGGCTTCAAACGGCTTAATGATCAGGCCGTCGGCCTTGGCCTTCATGCCGTCTTCCGGACGGAACGGTTCCAGCTTCCCCACGGTCAACAGCACCGGAATACGCGCCGTTTCCGGCGAACTCTTCACCCGCTCGCATACTTCCAGCCCGCTGTAGCCGGGCATGTACACGTCCAGCAGAATGATGTCGGGGTGCGCCTCCGCCAGTTTCTTGACCGCGGCGGCGCCGTTGCTGACGGCCAACACCTCGTAGCCGGCATCACTGAGGATCTTCTTGCCCATGTTCTGGGCGATCATGCTGTCGTCGGCGATCAGGATCTTCAGCGCCACGGTGTGTCTTCCTTTGCACAGGGACTCAGCCGGAACGTTACTGTGTCCGCGCCGTCAAGTCAATGACATCGGTCCCGGGTACAGTAACAGTTTTGGCGCGTCTGGGACGGCGTTCAAGTTACGAAAGCAGTAAATAGTAGCCAGTACTCAGTACCCAGTAGCCAGTACTCAGTACTCAGTAGCCGGTTCTCCGTGCCGATGAGAAGCGGGATGCTCGATTCATGGATTCTGTTCACGGGTGTTTGAACAAAACGCAGTGCTGTTGTTCCGGGTACTGGGTACTGAGTACTGGCGACTGCCTCTCAAGAAAAACGCGGACCCGCAGATCAGGTCCGCGCTCAACTGGGTACTGACTACTGGGTACTGGCTACTAAAACGGCATGAGCTTTCGCAGCCCGCTTTTCTTCTTCTGCTTCGACGAACTCTGCGATTTGCTGTTGTTCTTGTTTTCGTTCTTATCGCTGTCGGAGCTGCTGGTTTCCGCCTTAGCATCGTCGGATTGCGCCGCTTCGTTCACCTGCGCCGGAGCGGCCGCCGGGGCGTTCGGATCGCCGGAATTCGAGTTATTCGCCGGCGCGGTGGCGTCGCCTTCGCCGGAAGTCATGGGCGTGAGCTCGGGAACGCCCGTGTCGTCCGGCTTTGTCTCGGCATCGGACCGCGGCACCGGCTGGTTCGGCGGCGGTGATCCGCTGCCCAGGGTTTCCACCGTGACCTTGCCCGTGCCGGTACCCGACAGCACACTCACTTGCTGCTTCACGATATCGGGCGCGCTGACCGGCCGCGGATCAACCAGCGTAGGCTCGCCCACGCGCGCCGCCAGCGAAACATCGGGCCGCTTGCGGAAATTCATCATCGCCCGGCCGAAGAGGCCCTTTTGCAGGCGGCTCTCTTCTTCCTGCTTGTTGAGCGCAATCGCTTCCGGCGTGGGCGTTGGTATTGGACGGTTCATCGCCTGCAACCGGCTCTTCGCGTCTTCCGCGCGATCGGTCACCGGATAGCGTGTGATGATGCGCGAGAATGCGTCCGCCGCTTTCTGGTCCAGGTCTTTGAGCAGGGGTTGTTTTCTCTCGTCCGGAATCTTGGTGGCACGAACCAGTTCGGCCTGCCGCTGGTAGGTGTCGCCCAGCAGGAACAGCGCTTCGTCGGCGCCGCTGTAAAGCGGATACGCGTCAACGAGTGATTGCAGCCGCGCCATGGCCGCCGCCCACGACTCCCGCAGGTAATAGAAGCGGCCGATGCGGAACTCGCGCTCCGCCAGCACTTCCTGCACCTCGCGCAAGCGTTCTTTCGCCTGCGGGACCAGTTTGCTGTCGGGGAACTGGAGGATGACCTGCCGGTATTCGTCTTCGGCGCGCTTGGCGTGGGTGAAGTCGCGGTCCGGCTTCTCCATCTGCTGGTACTCGATGTTGGCGATCTTCATCTGCGCTTCCGCCGCTTCCGGCATATTGGGGAAAAAGGTGATGAAGTCCTTGTATTCGGCCTCGGCCTGGGCCAGCGCGGCCGAACCGCCTTCCGCGTACCAGCTATCGCCCACCGACAGTTTGGCGCGCGCCACGAACTCCGAGTCTGGATAGGTGTTGATGAGCGTCTGCAAGCTCATGCGCGCCACGTCGAACTTGTTGCGCTTCATCGCTTCCATGGCACGGTCGAACAGGACTTTGTCCGGCTGCTTGGAATCCAGGTCGGCGATGGGATTCCGGACTTTCTTGTTGTGGCACGCGGCCAGTGCGGCGACCATCATGGCCACCAGCAAAACTACGAGCAAGCGACGTTGCATTGCGTACCTCTGGGACACTTGTGCGCGTAACTCACGACTGCGCGGGCCTGCACGTTCTCCCTGGCCGCGCAACCATCCTCCGCAAAACTACCCCACTCAAGCCGGCTTGAGCGGGCCACCCTTCACAAAACGGTACTTATCAGTTTACAGGAACCTGAGACCCTGGCCAGTACCCAGTACTCAGCACCCAGTTGCCAGTTGCGCCATCGCGGCTTCGGCCGCGAAAACTGGGTACTGAGTAGTGGGTACACTGCTTTCCTAGCTACGCCTTCAGCAGCACTGCCTCCATGGCGGCCTTCAGCAGGCGGGCCACGTTGGCCTTGGGATCACCCTTCCCGAACACCGCGTTTCCAGCTACCAGCACCTCGGCCCCGGCGTGCACGACGGATGCGATGGTCTCTTCGGTGATGCCGCCATCCACCTCGATGCGGAACCTGCCGCCCTTGGCGTTGCGCATCGTGCCCAGATGGCGGATCTTTTCCAGTGCCCGCGGAATGAACTTCTGCCCGCCGAATCCTGGGTTCACCGACATTACCAGCACGAAATCGAGCATGTCGGCGACCTCGGTCAGCGTGTTCATCGGGGTGGCCGGATTTAGCGCGACCCCCACCTGTGCACCCTTGCTGCGGACCAGCTCCAGCGTGCGGTGCAGATGCACGCACGCTTCCTGGTGCACGGAAATCCAGTCGGCGCCGGCGTCAATGAACGCCGGAATGAATGCGTCTGGGTCCTCGATCATCAGGTGCACGTCCAGCGGCAGGCCGGTCGCCTTGCGCAGCGAGGCGACCACCGGCGGGCCGATGGTGATGTTTGGGACAAAGTGCCCGTCCATCACGTCCACGTGCAACAGTGTAGCTCCGCCGGCTTCGGCCTGGCGCACCTGGTCGGCCAGACGGGCGAAGTCGGCGGACAGTATCGAAGGCGCCAGCTCGATCAAAGTAGTGTCTCGCAGTGAGCTTCCGTGATTCTACATCAGCGCCGCCCGGCAACGCGGGAAATCAAAATAGCTGCGCGACGGCGCTGGATGCCTTCATACGCCAAGGCTACTCAGCTTCGCCTGTAAGACCCTGATAACAAAGCTGCGGGTATAGATGCGCAGCGGAAGCAAGTTGCCGCCCGATGCAAACAATTGCGGCTGAGTTGGGGCGAAGATGGCGTGCTTACGCATCCTTGAATTTCTTTCAAGGCGACGATTTCCGGCAGCCCCACATGGACCTTTGCCGGGCCGCAGTTTTCCGGCCCTCGGATTGGAGTTCCTCAGTTAGCTGCTGATCCAGCCCCAAACAACCTACAGGCGTTCTCTTTCAAAGTTGGGCTCCTCCCACACATCAATGTAAAACCGCTCCCTGCCGCAGGAGACGACGAGGAACGGGTCATATTCCTTTTCCACGCGAAGCTGGTCCAGCTCGAAGTTGGCCGCGGGCAATTTTTCTTTGATGGCGACGGCTCGGGACAGGACGTATTCCGGCACCTGTCCGTCGTGGTCGCCCAGGGACACCGTGCGCCACCGGGCGCGAACCAGACCTCCCGGTCAGCATCCCGAGACCGTGACCCTCCTTGCGCGCGCGGTCCTTGAACTCAGCCCATATTTCGGCCTCGACCTGGCGGGCCTTGTCCGCCTTGTATCGCTTTACGTCATCGGCGCAGAAAGGCTCGATTCCGAGTTCTTTCAGCGTGTGCGCGAGCGATCTCAATTCAATGCCGAGACTCTTGCGGAGCCAGGAGTAGCCCAGGAGGGCCTCTGCCTTCAGGGCAAGCGTAGTGATGAGGTCGGATGGCGGCCCTGCTTCCGCTACCGGTGCGCGGCGAAGTCCGACTGCCGGCATGACCCGCCTCCTAATGGTCATTTTCTCGAAAACATATCGTATCACGAGTAGATCGTGATATGATATGCCCACACCGTCGGCCCTGAGCCGGCGAGAAAGGGGTGAGAACATGGCAGAGGAACGCCAGATGTTGTATTTCACGCCGCCGAAGGTGGCCAACCCAGCACCCCTGGGCCTGGGTGGCTTCGCGCTGACCACATTTGTCCTGAACATCCACAACGCCGGCCTGGTGGATATCGGTGCGGCATTGCCCCTGGGCCTCTTCTACGGTGGGCTCGCACAGTTGGTTGCGGGCTTTCTGGAATTTCGGACCGGGAACACGTTCGGGATGACGGCCTTTGGCTCTTACGGCGCATTCTGGATTGCGCTCGCGAGCATGGTGCTGATGGAAATGAACCAATGGATCTCTCCGAACGCGACCAAAGGATGGCTACTGGTGACACTCGTCGCCTGGACGATTTTCACATTCGTGCTTTGGATCGCTACCTTCAGGCACAGCAAGGCCCTGGTGTGGGTCTTCACCACGCTGCTGATCCTTTTCGGTCTGCTGGATGTCCATGCGTGGACCGGAAATCCCCTGGTCGGGCGAATTGCCGGCTGGGAAGGCATTTTCTGCGCGGGCACGGCTTGGTACCTGATGGCGGCGATTATCCTGAATGAGGCTTACGGACGGACGGTGCTGCCCATCGGCTCGCTGGAAAAGCCGGCCCCCCAGGCAGCAACGGCATATCCCGCGCGCGCTGCGTAGTATCTGGAAGCAACGCAGACACGAAAGGAGAGCGGCACTAAGCCGCTCTCTTTTTTCGGTGCGCACGGCGGGGCGCACTCACTTGGAGAGCAGATGAGTTTCATCACGCACTTGTCCTTCACCTTGCGCCCCACCCGCGCCATCAGAACTCGTGTTAACAAGGTCGAAGAACTTCTCCAAGTCCAGATCCACGACCCAGCGCTTGCCTTCCGCAACGCAGCTTCGCGCCTTCGACGGCTTGGTGGGCGTTGCGTCCGTGACGGAAGCCGCAAACTGCCGTATCAGCGCGGCACAAAAGAGCGCCTCCTGCTTGTCACAGGAGGCGCCAAGGGGCACCTCTGGGGGAGGGATGAGCCCGTCAGTTACTGCTGTGGAGGCGGCGTCTGCTGTGCCGCCGGATTCGCCGTGGTCTGTTGTTGCATATTGGTCGCCGGGGCCTGCTGCTGGTCCACCGGTTGCGCGGTGGTCGTGCCGGCCATGCCGCCCTGCGTGGTCGGAGCAGCGGTGGCAGCCTGGTTGTTGAGCTGGTCAACGCCGTTCTTCAACAGGCTGACTTCCACCCGCCCGCCGCGGCTGGTGCGGCGCGGGGCGCCAGATTCGGCGCTGGCCTGCACGGGAGCATTGCCCATGCCGAGCAGGTAGATCCGGTACACCGGGATGTCGTGGTTGAGCACCAGGTAGCGTACTACCGACTGTGCCATGCGGTTGGAATTTTCGATCGCCGCCTGTCCGCGTCCGGGGGAGAAGCCCTGTACTTCGAAGATATAGCCATTCTGTCCCTTGGCCTGCCCGGCCATCTGATCAAGGGCTTCCTTGGCCCTCTTGCTCAGGACGATCTGGCCGGGGCGCAGCCGGATTTCGGCCTGCGTGACCGGCTGAAACTGATCAATGCTGCCGACCACCGCAGATACGGTCTGCAAGCGGGTGCTGGCCTGCTGCGCGGTCTGCTGCGCCTGCTGAGCGGTAGTGCCCGCCTGGGCCGCGCGCTGATCGGCCTGCTCGGCCCGGGCTGCCGCCAGGCGGATGCCTTCAGTGGCGCGCGCATCCACATCGCGGATGGACTTGGCGTTGGCTGTGGTCAGCTCGTCCAGCTCGTTCACCCGGTCCCGGATCGGCTGCATCTGCCGTTGCACGTACTTCTTGCGCGCAAACGGGTTCAGCTTGCCCCAGAAACCCTCTTTCCGCTCCGCCTGTAGCGGCTGACGCGCGCTCATGCCCTGGTCAGCCGTGCTCTGCTCAGCCGTGGTCTGGCTGGGAGGCGCAGGCGCGGTTTGGATGGCCGCCGGCGGGTCCTGGTCTTGTGTGGTGTTTGTGTCCTGCTGCGCATAGACCGGCGCCATGAGCGCGGCGGCGAGTGGCAGCGCAATCCAGGTTCGAGATTTCATGCCAATTTCCTCCTGGGAACCCCGTGTCCCCCGGCTTCTAACGAACCGATACCACGGGGACTGGCCCCTAAACTCATCGGGAGCGGCAAACAGGGAACACCCGACTGCGAAACCTGGCACACTCCCTGCGCTGGGTGTAATCACGTCGCGTGCCAAAACTCGACGCGCTTTCAAATTGCTGATTTCAAACAATCAGGCGTGGTCGTGCCCACATCCACCGCGTAGGAAAGGACTGCTCGCCCGGTAATTTTGTAAGTACCCTGGCGGAGCATTTGCGCGTCTTACTCGTCATCGGCCGGCAGGCGCCGCCGACGAAAGCCAGGGCCATGCAGGGTTTCCGTAAGCTGTTCATCAGCGCAGTGTTCACCATCGCACTCAGCTTCGCTCCCGGTTCCCACACCTTCAGAGTTGAGCAAGTTCAGGCGGCTCCGTTCGACGACACCACCGCCACCAGCGTGAAGGGCCAAACTGGCAGGTTGCCAGCGATGCCGTCCGACGCCATTCCCGAAGCGCGAATGCGGCGCTACCAGGACCTGGCGGTGCGCTGGATGCAGGAGTATCTCCGGATTGACACGACCAACCCACCGGGGAACGAAATCCAAGCTGCGGGGTGGTTCAAACGGATTTTCGACCAGGAAGGCATCGAAAACCGCATGTTCGTGTACGCCCCCGGCCGGGCGAATATCTGGGCGCGCATTCCGGCTCGGCGCGCCGCGAAGCGCCCGATCATCCTGCTGAACCACATGGATGTGGTCTCCAGCAACCCGGCCAAATGGGTTGCGCCGCCCTTCAGCGGCGCCACTGTGGACGGCGCGATGTATGGCCGCGGGGCCGAAGACATGAAGAATGAGGGTCTGGCGCAACTCATGGTCATGGTGATGCTCAAGCGCGAGCGGCCCGCCATGGACCGCGATGTCATCTTTCTTGCCACGGCCGACGAGGAGGTCGAGGCCACCGGAACCGACTGGATGATCGCCAACCAGCGCGAACTGCTGGGCAACGCCGAATACCTGATCACGGAAGGCGGCGATAACGTGGAAGAAGAAGGCCAAACACGCTATGTGGGCGTCAGCGTGGCGGAGAAAGCGCCGCTCTGGTTACGCGTGGTGGCCCACGGTCAGCCCGGCCATGGCTCACGGCCCATCGAGGATTCGGCCCCCAACCGCCTGCTGCGCGCGCTGGATCGGATCCTGAATTACCGTCCTGAACCCCAAGTGCAGCCGCTGGTCGCCGAGCTGCTGCGGGAGGTCGCACCCTATCAGTCTGGGGACCGCGCCGCACAATTCCGAAATATCCGGCAGGCGTTGCAAGACAAGTCGTTTCGCGAGTCTGTCGAGGACGACGATTCGCTCAATTACCTGCTGCGCGACACTATTTCGCTGACCATGATGGGCGGTTCACAACAAACCAACGTCATTCCCAGTGAAGCCTGGGCCCATCTGGATGTGCGTTTGCTGCCCGGTGTGGATCCGCAAGCCTTCCTGGAAACCATGCGCCAGGTTGTGGCCGACCCGAACGTCACAATTGAGCCGCTGGATGGCTTCGTCCGGGCCAATTCTTCGCCCATAGACAGCGAGCTGTTCGCCGCGATCCGGCGGGTGGCCGCACGCTATTTCCCCAACGCCCCCGTGCTGCCACGTCTGGCCAGCGGCTACAACGAGAGCCAGCGCTACCGTCCGCTGGGCATGGTGTGTTACGGGTTCAGTCCCTATGCCACGACTCGCGATGAAGGCGGCACGGAACACGGCGATAACGAACGCATCCGGGTGGAGCAATTGAGGCGCGGATTTCGGGTCCTGTACGACCTGGTGCTCAGCATCCGTCAGTCCCGTTTTGGCACTGGTCTCTGATTACGGAAGTCTTTCCCCGTGCCCCGGCCCGCCACTCTGGCGTCATAATAGGGTTCTCCCCCGGTAGCACTCTGCCGCGAGGAGGCAACGTGGAGGCAAGCCGACGAGCCACCGTGGCCCCGTGCTTCTCCAGCCTTAATGATCCCGACAGCTTGCGTGAACTGGTGTTGGGCCTCAAAGAGGGCATCTACATCACCAGCGCCGACGGTCGCATTCTGGACGCAAACCCCGCATTCCTGGAAATGTTCGGCATGAGCTCCGTCCAAGAGCTCTGGCGCTATCAGGCAACCGACCTGCTGGTGGACCCGGCCGAGCGGGAGCGCGAATTGGCCCTGCTTGACCAGTACGGTTCGGTGCGCGAATTCGAACTGAAAATCCGCCGGTCCGATGGCCAGGTGCGCACGGTGATTGATACCGCATATGTCTGCCGCGATCCGCTGACCGGCGAAACGCTCTACCGCGGCATCCTGGTGGACATCACCGAGCGCAAGCGGCTGGAAATGCAACTGATTGAGCAGAGTATTCGAGATCCGCTCACCGGCTGCTACAACCGGCGCTGGCTGAGTGAGTTCGAACAGCGCGCGTCGGAGGTCGGCTGGGGCTGCATCGCCCTTGACCTCGACCACTTTAAGGCCTACAACGACCGCCACGGCCACCATGCCGGCGATGAACTGCTGGTCAAGGTAAGCCGACTGCTCATTCGCCACGCCCGCAGTGAGGAAGGGGTGGTACGCATGGGAGGCGACGAGTTCGCCATTCTGCTGCGCGGCAGCGATCCGGACGCGACCGCTGCCGTCGCCCGCCGCTTGCAGCGAGCCGGGCGTTCGCAGGCGCCGATCTCGTTTTCCATGGGATGGGCCACGCGGGAAGACGGCGAAAAGCTGGAGCGCACCCTGGCGCGCGCCGACCGCAACATGTTTGCGATTCGCGTGCATCGGCGCTCGCCGAGACGGGAGCGCCGCAATCCACCGCATCGGAAATAGTTTCCTTTTTTCCTTGCAAACGCAACCGAGTTGTCCCAGACTGCGGGCGGCTACTCCGTCAACTTGAATTGCTCCGTCGTGCACGCGCGTGTGCGCGCAAGTTGGCAGTGCCAGCCTTGGGACCAAGTTACGCGCGCCCAGCGACAGGGGGGCCCCTATGCCTGCCCCGCAGGCCGCCGATAAGGCGCAGTCCGAAGCTGTGATGAAGGGCTTCCACCACGACGGCCAGGCCGGCCGCGTGGAATGCGAAGCGTGCGGCACGCGCGCGTTTAGTCGCAGCCCCATCGTGATTGCCCAGTGGCAGCTTGCGCACGCGCGGTTCTGCAAGGGCGCGGCGACGGTCCCTCCCGATCCAGCATCAAGCGTTCACAAGTGATATCCTCTGCTCCCATGGAGACCCTCTGTTACTCCACGATGGCGTCGCCTGTCGGACCGCTGAGACTGGTCGTGTCGGAGCATGGCGTGTTGCGCGTGGAATTCGGCGCGAACCTGCCGCGGGTTGCCGGTAATGTGGACTTGAAGGAGTCTCCGGAGGCGACACGCGACTGCCGCGAGCAGCTCGAAGAATATTTCGCCGCGCGGCGCACCGAGTTCACCCTGCCGCTCGATTTGCGGGGGACGGAGTTTCAGCAGACTTGTTGGCGCGCGCTGCTTCGGATTCCCTACGGCGAGACCCGCTCGTACGCCGAGCTCGCGCGC
Organism: Terriglobales bacterium; assembly: GCA_041946775.1. Lineage (GTDB taxonomy): Bacteria > Acidobacteriota > Terriglobia > Terriglobales > Acidobacteriaceae > JBHGBA01. The sequence goes on along the minus strand of JBHGBA010000028.1, from coordinate 32,314 downwards.
GCCATCGGACGCCCCCACGCTGCCCGCGCCGTTGGCATGGCGAACCACGACAACCCGATCGCGATCATCGTGCCTTGCCATCGGGTGGTCGGCACCAACGGCAAATTGACCGGCTACGGTGGCGGACTGGAGACCAAGCGCAAGCTGCTCGATCTGGAACGCGGGACGCTTTTTCGCCTGACTGCGGCGGGACGATAGACGTTTCCCGTTGCCCCTTCCCCGTTTCCCGTTGGGTGGAGCAGCCGATGTCGCAGGATAGGAAACATCGGCCCGCAGCACGGCAATGGGAAACCGGAAACGGGGAACGGGAAACGACTACTTCTCGCCAACCTTCAACCGGTCCACCACCTTGCGGCTTCCGGCATAAGAGTCGGCGATGCGCTTGGCGGTGTCTCTGCGGTCACCGTCGGACACCGATCCGCTCAGCGTGATTTCGTCGTCGCTGGCGCTCACCCGTATGTCTTCGTTGACCAGCGTGGGTTCATTGCGCAGCGCCGTCTGTATTTGGCCGGCAACGTCGCCGGACGCTATCTCTGACCTTGGCGTCTGCGGCGCGGTTTCCGTTGTGGTACCCTGCTGCGCTCCGGTTTCCGACTGGGTTTGAGCGATGGCCTCCGGCGGCGTGCCCGGATGCGCGCCGGCCGCGGTGGCTGGAGCGGTCGTGCTCGTGCCCGCAACGCCGCCCGCGGTTGGCGCGCTGGTCGGCGTTTCCGGTGGACACGCGCAGGCCGGCGCCTGCGGCTGAGTCATACCGGGCGCAGTGCTCTCGGTTGTTGCGGTCCCCGTTTGCGCGGTTCCTGGTGTGCTCTGGGCTGAACGCACCGCGCCTGGCGTGCCAGTTGCGGCTGTGGCCGACGACGTGGCAGTGCCTGCTGTTCCTGCCGACCCCTGCGCTCCGGGCAGCGGCGGCGTGGGCGCGGCGGCGCCCTGAGGCGAACAGACACAAGGCGACTTGCCCAACGCCGCACCGCTTGTGGCCTCGCTGCCGCGCTGGCTGGGACTGCTCGCCACCGGGCTGCGCGGATTCTGTGATTCCGCGGTCCAGGTGGTCGCAGCACTGGTGGTCGCGCCACCCGCAGTGGCCGCACCGGTCGTGCCGCCGGTGTTCATCTGTCCCGTAGCTCCGGCGCCGGCAGTGCTGGTTGCAGCCGCGCCCGCATTGGGATTGACTTTCAGCTTGTCCTTTACCCAGCGGACCCCGGGAACCGACCGCGCCAGCTTCTTGGCCTCTTTGCGATCTTCTTTTGCAGGAACGCTGCCTTCGAGCTTTACCTCGCCGTCCTTCGCGCTGACTTCAACGTTTGCGAGTTCGGCGCGAGTGGCAAGCTGTTCGTGTACTTGGCGTTCCAAGGCCGCGTCGTCAACTTTCGGTTGCTGCGGGAACTGCGGTTGTTCATCCTGCCCCATGCCGCTTGTGCTCGACGCGTCCATCGGCGGCGATCCACCTGGCGGCATTCCCGGCTGCGACATACCAGGCCCGGGCATCCCCGGCTGCTGTTGCCCGCCGGTCGGACGTCCCTGGGCCACCGCCAATGTGCTCAGCGCCACCAGCACTATCATCCATCTCACGTATGTCGTCATAGCTTTACTCCCACGTACCCGCTCTTGGTTCGTCTGCAACTCAGGCGCGAGCAGGCACCCGCCTTTTACGTTGTCGGATGCAAGCCAACCGCCACACGAGGGACTCTGGTGGAGTTGCGGGGTGCCGGGTACTGAGAACTGGGTACTGGGTACTTGAGTACTGGCTACTGAGAACTTCACGCGGGTTGAACGGTAACTGCCGGCGAACGTAAACTTCTGGCATGGCTCACCTCGGACACGCCGACGCCCACAATCCGGGGCGAGTCCTGCGTATTTCGCTGCTGGTCACGCTGGCCTACATCGTCCTGCTGGTGATTACCGGCCTGCGTGCCCGCAGCCTGGCGTTGCTTTCCGAAGCCGGCCACAATGTTTCCGATTTCCTCGCGCTCGGCTTGTCGCTGCTGGCGGTGTACCTGCAATCGCGCCCGCCGACGACCACCAAGACCTACGGCTACGACCGCGCCGGCGTGATCGCGGCCTTCATCAACTCGGTCACCCTGGTGGCATTCGCGTTTTACGTGTTTTATGAGGCGGCCGAACGGTTGTACTCGCCGGTCGCCGTGCAGCCGAAGTTGATGATTGGCGTGGCCGCCGGGGGAGTGGTGATGAACGCCGCCATCGCCGCGCTGGTATGGCGGTCCAGCCGCGAGGACGTCAACCTGCGCAGCGTTCTGCTACATGAGATCGGCGACACGCTCTCCACCGCCGCAGTGATCGTGGGCGGCTGGGGCATTCTCGTGACGGGTCAACAGTGGATTGACCCGGCGCTTTCGTTCGGCATCGGCGCGCTGATCCTGTGGTCTGCGTTCGGCATAATTCGCGAGACGCTGAACATCCTGCTCGAAGGCACGCCCGCGGGCCTCGAGATGCAGCACATCCGCCGGCAACTGGAAAGCGTAGGAGGGGTGAACGGGGTGCACGATTTGCACGTCTGGAGTATTGGCTCAAATACTCACGCGCTTTCCTGTCACATTGCGATCGCCGACATCCCGCTCTCGGAGACCCAGGCCATCCTGAGGAGCGTGCAGCGCATGCTGCGCGAACAGTTCAGTATTTATCACACCACGATCCAGTTCGAGCACGCCGAGTGCGACGCAGCCAACGGCTGCATCATCAGCGTGCCGGACGCGCATCCGCGCAACAATCTCCACAACCACCGGCAGTAGAGAACTTCCAAGGTTTCTGAGGTGCGAGTCACCAGCGACATATCAATTGGTGATTCGGTGAAGGCAAATTTAGTGAAGTTGACTTGACGTGCGGCGCACAATGACGTTCAACACTTCACCAGATCACACTTCACCAAGTCACGCGGCCGGGCGGCGATTGTCACCAGCAATGGAAGACTGACCTAAGCGGTGCGTGCCGGATGCCGCACCAGTGACTGCGCGCAAATCAAGCGGCGGCCGCTGGGCAGCACCTTCCAATGGATCCAGCTCCGGTCCATCCAGTAATAGATAGTCGAGCGGCTGACTCCCACCAGTTCAATTGCTTCGGAAATATGCAGGAACTGCGTGTGGCTGGAACAGTGCTCACAGAACAACGCAGGCTTGCGGCGTGCCGCGCCTGCCGGCGTGACCTCCTGATTGGCTGGCCGGACCGATGACGACGTCGGGCCGGAACGATGCGACGAAGCAGATAACGACGCTGATGCAGTTGATGTGGACACCGACACGGTACCTCCCCCCGGGAGCGCATTCCTGGCCACCGCGCTCGATTCCGGCCCCCCAAATGCGCCGTCCACAGAGACCCATGCGGAAGATCGAGCAGTTCGGCAGTTGCTAACTAGATTCAGAGCAGCAGCTTTTGGATGCCAATATTGTGCGATATGCCGGAGCGCATCAGGTCCGCCGCTTTACCTCGCTGGTGTCACGCGATAGAATCGCGCGGCAGAACGCATCCAGAGCGATGTCCCGAGGGGGAACGATGAACGCTGCTTTGCCTGCCACTGTTCCCGCTGTGCCAGAAGAAGTGATGTCGCAACCGGCGCGGATCGTCAACACCTTCGTTGCTCCCAGCAAGGTCTTCAGCGGCCTGCATCGCAATGCCAGTTGGTGGATGGCATGGCTGCTGACGGCGATTTTGACCATCGGGTTCGTGTACACCATGGATGTCAAGATTGGGATGGAGCAGATCGCGCAGCAGGAGATGGCGCGCAGTCCGCGCTCCGCCCAGCAGATGGAAAAGATGTCGCCGGAGCAGCGCGAGCAGGCGCTCAAGGTGGGCATGACCATCGCCCGAGTCTTCGCCTACGGCGCGCCGGTCATGGGCCTGGTCGTGTTCCTGCTGATCGCCGCGGTGCTGATGGCGACCTTCAACTTCGGCCTGGGCACGCGTGTGCCATTCAAGGTGGCGTTGGCTATAACGGTGTACAGCTTCCTGCCGACACTCCTAAGCACATTATTGGCAATCTTTTCCCTGATGTTCGTTGACCCCGAAGGCTTTAACGCGCGCAATCCGGTGGCCAGCAATCTGGCCGCCTGGATCATGTCTCCCGATACCAGTCACAAGTTTCTCTACACGCTGGCTACGGGACTGGACATCTTCTCCCTGTGGATTGTTGCCTTGCTGGGGACCGGCTTCTCCGTGCAGGGCAAGGTCAAGCGTTCGACTGCGATTGTGGTGGTGCTGTGCTGGTTCGTCTTGCTGAAACTGGCGGGCGCCGCCTGGGCTGGACTGGCGTAATTCTCAGTTTGCAGTTTGCAGCTACCGCGTGTACGCCTGGCTGCAAACTGCAGACAGTAAACCGTCCACAGTTTTGCTAACCCGCTGCGCCCGCCATCCGCGGGCGCGCGATGACTTTGGTCACAGGCATCGGCTTACGTCACATTTAGACTCGGCTCGCCCCGGGCGCCTTCTGCTGTTCCCGGTGCAAGCCGTCGGGCCCTGATTCATCGACTTTCTCAATGGCGCGCGTCGCCGAAACCACGGAGTTGATCTTATGAGTCATCGCATGCGTTTCATCGCAGTGGCGCTTGCCGCAATGGCGCCCGCTGCATCCGCGTGGGCGGCCCAGACCTTCACCGCCTGCGTCGATTGCCACACCCGCAGAACTCCCGGCATTGTTACCGACTGGAAACAGAGCAAGCACAGCACCGGCGGCATCGGTTGCGACACCTGCCACGGTGATCAGCACAAGACGGAAACCGATTTTCTGCAAGCCAAGATTCCCACGCCAGACACCTGCGCGCAATGTCATGACCAGCAAGTCGCGCAGTTCAAGAAAGGCAAGCACGCCATGGCCTGGGCAGCGATGGAAGCCATGCCCACCATCCACTGGCAGCCGATGGCGCTGATTGAAGGCATGAAAGGCTGCGGCGGCTGCCACAAGATCGGCCTGAAGACCGAAAAAGAAATCGCCGAGCTGCGCAAGTCGCAAAACCAGTTCGGCATCGCCTCCTGCGACGCCTGCCACACGCGCCACACCTTTTCGGTACAAGAGGCGCGCCAGCCGCAGGCGTGCCAGACCTGCCACATGGGTTTCGACCATCCGCAGTGGGAGATGTACAGCTCGTCGAAACACGGCGTGCGCCATGACCTGAAGCAGTTGCGCATTCAGACCGATACGGCGGCGGCGCCTACCTGCCAGGACTGCCACATGCAGGGCGGCAACCACGAAGTGCGCACCGCGTGGGGTTTCCTCGCCGTGCGCCTGCCGCTGCCCGAGGACCCGCAGTGGAAGGCCGACCAGGTGACTATCCTTCAGGCGCTGGGCGTGCTCGATCCGGCCGGCAAGCCGACGGCGCGGCTTGATGCGGTCAAAGCGGCGGACATCGCGCGGCTGACCGCGGAATCCTTCCAGGCGGAACGCGACAAGGCGCTGAAGACGTGTAACCAGTGCCACTCGATCAACTTCGCGCGAACGCAACTCGAGCTGGGCGACCAGATGATCAAGAACGCCGACCACCTGATGGCCGAGGCGATCCGCACGGTCGCGGCGCTCTACACCGACGGCATTTTGCCCAAGCCGAAAAGCTATGCCTACCCCTTCCCCGACTTGCTGACCTTCCACGACGCGCCTACGGTGATCGAGCAGAAGTTGTTCGTGATGTTCCTGGAGCACCGCATGCGGGCCTTCCAGGGGACGTTCCATGCGTCGCCCGATTACGCGCTGTGGTACGGCTGGAGCGAGATGCAGCGGGACCTGACCGAGATCAAGCACATGGCGGAAGAACTGCGCAAGGCCAAAGCCGCCACGCGCGGCACACCGGGAAAAGCAGCCGGGCGGCGTCCTAAAACCTAACCACGGCGGCAAAACCTAAACTCGGACAAACACGGATTTACACGGGGAGGAATTGGTCCGTGTAGATCCGTGTTGCTTACTGAGCTTGATCTAACCGCGTATCCGGGGCCGTGCGTGTGTGGCGCAAGCCGCCAGTCCGTGGCGATTTTGCGGTTTTGGGCGGCGTCTTGCGGGACAGTCGCTTCACGTAATGCGGGTAGCTCCGGTACACCATCACGTGAAATGCCGGCTGCTCGAATTCCTCGATAGCGTAGAGATAGCCTTTTTCTCGGAGTGAGTACAGCACATCTCTCACCCAACGCCGGCCCTCGGGTGACATGAAGCGTTTGGAAATATCCAGGCTTGCTCCGGTCAGATGCGAAGATCGCACGGAACCCACGCGAACGGGTACAGCAGCTATTACATGCACTTATCGCGCCGCCTGGTTCGGCGCGGTCAGAACGCCGAGCAGGGCCAACGCATCGGGCTGGTCGGCGCCACCGGCCTGGCGACCGGTCCGCATCTCGATTTTCGCCTGCGGCGGAACGGACGCTTCGTCAACTTTGAACGGATTCAACTGCCGCCGACCCACCCGGTGCCTAAACGCGAGTGGGCCGCGTTTGTGGCAGTGCGCGACCAGTGGACGCCCATGCTGTCAGCCGCAGTGGTGGCCAATCAGCGCAGTCCATCGCTCGCTGGCGCGGCGGTCACCGAAGGCGACTGATACGCGGTCGGCAGGGCGTGCCATCCCATCCATCTCGCTTTTCAGTTACATTATTCGGCTATGAGTTTGCGAATTGCCGCCCCCCTGCTCGCCCTGTCCCTGCTTCCATCTTTCACCGCCGCGCAACAGCCCGCGAAAACGTCCGCGCCCCGGCCTTCCAGCACTGCACAGTCACCCGATGTGATCGCCAACAAGAAGGCCGCCGTCGCCTGGCTTGACCAGCACCGCGGCGAGCTTAGCGGCCTCAGCGACAAGATCTGGGCCTACGCCGAAACCGCGCTGCGCGAGGTGAAGTCCTCGCGCGAGATTGCCGATTACGCCGAGAAGCAGGGCTTCAAAGTGCAGCGCGGCGCCGCCGGCATGCCCACCGCCTTTGTTGCCACCTACGGCGAAGGCCGTCCGGTCATCGGCATCCTGGGCGAATACGACGCGCTTCCCGGCGTCTCGCAAAAAGCACAACCCACCAAGGAGCCGCTGGTAGCCGGTGCGCCTGGTCACGGCTGTGGACACAACCTGTTCGGCGCGGCCAGCATTGGCGCCGCCACAGCGGTGAAGCAGCTCATCGCCGAAGGCAAGCTGAAGGGCACGGTCAAGTTCTTCGGCACGCCCGCGGAAGAAGCCATCGGCGGCAAGATCTACATGGCGCGCGACGGCGTCTTCGACGACGTGGACATCATGCTCGCCTGGCATCCGGCCGACGAGAACGCCGCCGACACCGACGGTTCGCAGGCGCTGGTGGATTTCATCGTCGAGTTCAAGGGCAAGGCCGCGCACGCCGCCTACGATCCGTGGAACGGCCGCAGCGCCGTACATGCCGCCGAGTTCTTCGTCAACGGAGTCAACGGACTGCGCGAGCACGTCCGGCACACCGTGCGCATGCATTACGTCATCCTCAAGGCCGGTGACGTCCCCAACGTCGTCCCCGAGTACGCGAAAGTCTGGATGTGGGCACGCGACTCCAAACGCACCGGCGTGGAAACCGTTCTCGCCCGCGTGAGAGACATCGCCAAAGGCGCCGCCCTCATGGCTGGAGTTGAAGAGAAGTTCACGATTCAGACGGGCGACTACGAGATGAATGTGAACATGACGGGCGAGCGATTGATTCACGCCAACATGATCTGGCTGGGGCCGCTGGAGTTCACGCCCGAGGAGCAGCAGTTCGCCAAGACGATTCAGCAGGCCACGAATGTCGAGCCCGCGGGTCTGGTCACCGCCATCAAGCCCTTCGAAGAACATCCGGGTGAACCGAAGGGCGGCTCCACGGATGTGGGCGACGTAAGTTGGGTCGTGCCCACGCTGCACGTGTCCGTCACCACCTCGCCTAAAGACGCGCCCTGGCACGCCTGGCCAGTGGTCGCGACCGGAGGCATGTCCATCGGCCACAAGGGCATGCTGTACGCGGCGAAGGTCCTGGCCGCCACCATGGTGGACCTGTTCGCCGACGCCAACATGCGCCAGGCCATTCGCGCCGAATTCGATTCCAAAGTGAAAGGCCAGGTGTACAAGCCCTATATCCCGGACGGTCCGCCGCCGGTGCCACCCGAGATCGTGGCGCAATTCGACGGCAGCCGGCCCAAACCGCAAACGGACAAGTGAGCCATTCCAGATGAAAATCGCAGGAATGATCGGCGGCCTCGGACCGGAGTCCACAGTGGACTACTACCGCCTGATCATCGCGCGTTACCGCGCCCGCAACCCAGACGGGAGCTACCCCAGCCTGATCATCAACAGCCTCGATCTGGCAAAGGGCATCCGGTTGGTGGACACAGGGCGGCCCGGCGAACTAGCGGATTATCTCGCGGCGGGGATCGAGAGCCTGGCACGCGCCGGCGCAACGTTCGGCTTCTTTTCCGCCAACACTCCCCACATCGTGTTCGACGAGGTCCAGCGGCGGTCGGCGATTCCTCTGCTCAGCATCGTGCGGGCAGCGTGCGATCGCGCCGAGGGGCTCGGGCTGAAAACTGTCGGTCTGCTTGGCACCCGGTTCACCATGCAAGCGAGCTTTTACCCGGATGAATTCCAGCGAGCAGCGATCGTCGTTGTCCGACCGACAGATTCAGAACAGGATTTCATTCACCAGAAATACCTTGGTGAGCTTTTGCACGGCACGTTCCTGCCCGAGACCCGTGTGGAGATACTCCGGATCGCGCGTCGGTTGAAAGCCGAAGACGGCGCGGAAGCCATAATCCTGGCGGGAACAGAGCTTCCGCTTCTCTTGCGCGACTCCGAGGCGGACATCGAGTTACTCGACACGACGGAGATTCACGTTGAGGCGATTGTGGACGAGTTGCTTCGATGAACGGATGGGTCGCATCCTGTCACACAACGGGAGAGCGGATACCCCTTCCGGGTGTGAGTTAGGACCCCCACCCTGTCGGGCGGAAGGCATGCGCGACAAGGACGGGCAACCGGACTTGTTCGCAAAACAAAAGCCGCCCCATCCCGGGAGCGGCTCGTGTCGAAGGTAGTGGCCGGCGTTACGGCTTCTTGTTCGTGGCCGGAGGCGCGGCGGGCTTCGCCGGGGCCGCAGCGGTGGTGGCCGGAGCGGGCACACCCGACTGCGCGTTGTAGGCATCCACGAGCGGCTTGGTGATGTTGGTGGCGGCGCTGGCCCACAGCACCGGGCTCTGCTGCGTGCTGACGTCAAGCACCACGGCGTAGGCATTCGAGGTGGCGTACTTTTCCAGCACTTCCAGCATCTTCTGACCGATGCGGTTGGCGATCTCGTTCTGCTGGCTGGTCCAGTCCGCCTGGGCATCCTCAAAGGCGCGCTGCAAGGTCTTCTGCTTGGCCTCGATGTTCTTCACCAGGTCGGCGCGGGCGGTGTCGTTCAGCTTGTCGCCCTGGGTCTGCAACTGGTTCTTTAGCTTTTCGAGTTCGCCGCTCTGCGCCTGCAGCTCGTTGCGCTTGGGCTCGAACTTCTTTTCCAGTGCCTGGAAGTCGCGCTGTCCTTCGTTGGTGGCCATAATGGCCGCCTGAATGTTGACGATGCCGATCTTCGTTGGGGCGGGGCCAGTCGTCGCGGGAGCGGCACCAGTAGTAGGGGGCGTCGCCGGGGCCGCCGGGGCCTGCGCCAGCGCGGCCAGGCCGAGGACGAAGACGGCAAAAATGATGGTTACCAGCTTACGTGTCATGTGGTTCGCTCGAACTCCTTGGAAATCCCTCGAGATTTCGCAAATTTTTTCGGGACAGAATGCCGCCCCGGAACAGCGGGACAATGGGTTCAGGGTCGCTGATGCGCTTAATTATAGGTTGCGCGTCAGAGTAGCGTCAATTGAACAGCAGTAGCCAGTAGCCAGTACTCAGTACCCAGGTGCGGTTTTGGCGGCGGAAACTGGGTACTGAGTACTGGCTACTGCCTCTAGAACGTCGTGCTCACGCTGAACCGGAAGGTCTTGCGCGGCTCGCGCAGCACGTAGAAGGGCGCAAAGGTGGCGATCGCCTGCTGGTAACTGAATTCGCCGGCATCGCAATTCACGCCGGGGCACGGCGGGAACATGTCGCGCGTGATCGGGATCGGCGTGGGCGTAGTGGTGTCCAGCCGCAGCGGGTTGTAGGCCCAGTACAGGCGGAACGGCGCATTGATCACCGGCATCATCACCTGCACTTCCAGGCCGGTGGACATGCGCGGCACCCAGTTAGTGCCGCCGATCGGCTTCAGGTCCGGCGATACGGTGATGGTGGAGCCGCCGGCACATCTGAAATCGGCGCCGATGATGGGACAGCCGAACGGGTCCCTGTTGAGGTCGTTAATTTGCTGGCTGCTCAGGCGCAACTGCGACTGGCGCGCGGCGGCGTTGAGGCCGATGTCGTTGAAGATGGCCAGCACCACCGGCCCGGCGATAGGGATGCGATATTCGATGTTGCCTACCAGGCTGGTATCGCCGCCGGTAAAGACGATCTGTTGCACCGGGAGGGGCACTGTGATGTTGCCGCGCCGGGGATTAGTCGGATCAATCGGCACCTGCTGGCCGCCCGGGGTGACCAGCGCGAAGTCCACGCGGTTGGTGATGAACGTGTATGGCGTGATGGAGCGGACGTCGAAGCCGCGGACATCGTTGTCGCCGCCCATGTAGAAGCGGGCGAACGGCGGGGCGACCACGCCGCCGTAGCCGGTGAGGAACGATCCCTGAATGCGGAAGCCGAGGGTCTGGTGGCCATCGTTCGGGTTCCGCTGCGGCCGCAGAATCTTCATCGGGATGAATCGCTTATATTCGGCAATCGGGCGGAGCATCTTGACATTGCCGCCAAGGCCGGCGATTTCCGCGCCCAAGTAGAAGCTCTGCCCGGTACGCGGGCGCATCGGGTGGTCGATGGTGTTGTAGGAGAAACTGGGAATGACCTTGCTGGTGACGATGCCCTGCAACGCGCTCGGCCCGGAAATGCTGCGGAAGGCCAGGAACTCGAAATACTGTTGGGAGGCGGTGCTGAAGGTGGTCAGCGAGGAATTGTCGAACGAATAGGTCAGGCCGACGCGCTTGAACGAGCGCCGCAGCGGATAGCTGGCCGAGAGGGTGAAGCCAGTCGTGGACTGGCTGAAGTTCTGCAAGCTTTGCAGCACGTTCTGCGGCAGGTTCAGCGTCTGGCCGGTCAGCAGTTCCGTCTGCCGGGCCTGGTTGAAGTTGTACTTGCTGGTGAAGATGGTGAACCCGAGCTGCAGCGGCCGGTCAAAGGCATAGGGCTCGGTAAAGCCGAACATCAGGTTGCGTTCCACATTGCCGATGTTGGCCGAGACGGTAAGGGTTTCGCCCAAGCCGAGGAAGTTGTTGGTCTCGTAGTTGATGCCGATGAAGGAACCTGCCAATCCGCTGACGCCGCCAGTCAGGCCGATGGAGTTCTTGCCCTTCTCCTTGACCTTGAGGGTGATATCAACCGTGCCTTCCTGGTTGTTCTGCTTGATGTCGGAATCCTGCTCCGGCTTGAGCGGCTCAAAGTAGTTGAGTTGATTCAGGCGGAGCAGGCTGAGCTCCCAGAGGCGGCTGTTGTAGACGTTGCCTTCCTCGACGGCCAGTTCGCGGCGGATGACCTTGTCGCGCGTGGTGGTATTGCCCTGGAACTCGATGCGGCGCACATAGTACGGCTTGCCTTCGTCGAGGTCAATCTTCAGCGTGATCAGCTTGTGCTCGTCGTCGATCTGCGTGTCGGGAACCGGCGTGAAATTGATGTAGCCGAGTTCGCCGTAGGCTTTGCGCAGCGACTCGAGGCCCTTGCGCACCAGGTCGGTGTTGAAGATCTCACCGTCCTTCATGGGGAAGATGGAGCGCAGGAATTTGGTGTTGGTGATCGCCTTGTTGCCGGTGAAGGTGATTTCCTTTAGGCGATAGCGCTCGCCTTCCTCGATCGGGATGGTGATGTCCACGGCCTTGCCGCGGCCCTTCTGGATCAGCGGAATGTGGAAGCCGCCGGTGTCGCGGATGTTGGTCTTGGGATCGCCCACCAGCGCCTTGAAATAGCCCTTTTGCTGGTAGGCCATGCGTACGCGCTCGGCGTCTTCGCTGAGCTTGGTGGCGTCGTAGGTCTTGGAGAAGATGTTTTCCAGGAAGATGGAATGCGGAATGCCGATGGGCCGCAAGTTCTTCATGGCGCGCCGCAGGTATCGCGAACCGACGTTCTTATTGCCCTCAAAGCGAATCTTGCCGACCTTGACCTTGGGGCCTTCCTTGACGACAAACGTTATGCCCACCGCCGCCGGGGGAATCTGGCGGATCTCGGTGCGGATGGTGGCGAACTGGCGGCCATGCTCGGCCAGCAGTTCCTTCAGCGTAACTTCGGCTTTCTTAACTTTGGTCGGGTCGTACTGCGATTCCTGCGTCAGGCCCACCTTGCGTTCCTTGAAGCGGTCGAGCACGTCCGATTGGGAGATCGAACTCAGGCCTTCGTAGTGGATTTCGCGAATGGTGGGCTTTTCGCGGACGTAAACGTAGATGATCCAACCCTTATCGGTGGCTTCGCGCTCGAAGCGGAGGTCGTCGAAGTAGCCGGTGTTCCACAGGGAGTTGAAATCGCGTTCCAGGGCGGCCTGGTCGTAAACGTCACCCGGGCGGGTGAAGATGCGCGCGCGGATGGTCTCGGCCGGGATGCGGCGGTTGCCGCGCGGCCGGATCTCGGCGATGACGTTGGGGACGTTCTCCTGCCCCACGGGAGCGCTCTCCTGCGCCGGCGCGACCAGGCACCAGAGCAGCAGCAACGCGCTGAGCAGAAAGAGGAAACGAGCACACCGGCGCTTCGCGACCAGAGACGAAGCGACCCCCACAGGCGCCACAGAACTACCCTTCAACGCGTTAATAGGACGACCTCAGAGAATTCAAAGTGGCGGAAAACGTGATTATACAGGAGCAACATCGGAGACATCAGCTACTTAGCACCGATCCCCGCAGCTCATAGTGAGCTGCATCTGGGGGCAGCGTGAATACGCGCATTGAAAGGGCGCGGCTTCAGCCGCACCGCCCGCGATGCGACCTCCTCGCCGCCTTAGCGGCTGAGGGACGATCATTGTCCCAATATCAACGCCGCTTGCCTCCCATGTGGCTGCGGACAGCTCGGAAGCAACCGGTTGCATGGACTACCTACCTTCAGCGGCTGAAGCCGCTGTGCACAATGCCTGAGCGGCGCGGCTGAAGCCGCCGCCCTTTCAAAGCCGCACTCTTTGCGGTAGATAACCCCAGAGTCAATGGCAGTTTCTCTTGTGTTGGAGCGCGGGGGGCGTCTTATCGGCGGGCGACCCACGCCGGCAACTCGCGCAACGACGCGATGCGCGGGGCGTCCCAATCGCGATACACGCCAGCGGGATCGATCAACACCGCGTGCATCCCGGCGGCAGTGGCCCCGCGGTAGTCGATGGCATATATATCGCCGATGTAGAGGCCCTCATTAGGGTTGCTGCCGGTCGCCTCAAGCGCCGCCTGGAAGATGCGCGGGTGCGGCTTTTCGTAGCCCACCAAGCCGGAGTCGGTGATCTGGTCAAAGTAGCCGGCCAGACCAGCGCGGGCGAGCACCTCGCGGATGCGGCCGTCGGCGTTGCTGATCACCGCCAGCTTGTAATCGCGCTGGAGCGCCGCCAGAGCAGCGGGGGCAGCGGGGTCCACCAGCGTCCAGTAGCTGGAATCGCTCGCCCGCGCCGCCAACTCGGTGAGCAGTTCGTGATGCCCCACCTCGGCCAGCAGGGTCTCGAAGAAGACCTGCCAGTGGCCCTTGTTGGTCGCCTTCAACGGCAGAGCGGACGCGGCGGGACCATCATCGCCATTCAGCGGACAGGAATACTTGGCGGCGCGGTCGGCGGCTGCCAGTTGCTCGGCGGTCGGCTGCACGCGCGCCAGCAGCGGCGCCAGCATGCGGCCCATGTCGGGATACAGCAAGGTGCCGCCGACATCGAAGAAGATAGTGGTGATGGGCATGGGTAATTTGCAAATTGTAATTTGTAAGTCAACGGCGCTGTTGGCTGCCGGCTGTCTGTTATCGGCTCTCGGTTTTCGGCTGTCAGCTTTCGGCTGTCAGCAAATCGCGAACTTACGTGCCTTTTAGGGTTGTCATTCCGAACGAAGCGAGAAATCTGCTTTTCGTGTGTTTCTACAATACAGCAGATTCCTCGCCGCGCGAAAACCGGGCGCGGCCCGGAATGACAAAATCACTGCGGCGGCATACCCAGCGTCTCTGGCCGATCGCCGACAACCAGCGGCCGATCGCCGAGGGCCGACAGCCGAGCTGAGAGCGCCGTCGTACTTTACAAATTACCAAATTACAAATCCGCGACTTTTTCCACTTCCACCAGGGTGGAGTAAAAGGTCGGTCCGCCGCCGAGGTCGGACAGCCGCTCGGAGGTCAGTACGTTGATGTTGCGGCCGTCGGGCGAAAGCTTGGCCCAATCGAGTATTGCCGCCACCACACCAGCGCGTACCCTGCCGTTTCCGTTTGCGCCGACGCGAGCGCGCAAATGGATTTCGCCGCGATCGTTGAAGACGCGCACCAGGTCGCCGTCACGGATGCCGCGCGATTCCGCATCGGGGCGGTCGAGGTCGAGCAGTCCGCGGCATTCCATCTGTTGATGCGCGGGCAGATTGCAGAAGGTGGAGTTGAGAAAGTTATCGGCCTTGCGCGCCAGTAGTTCCAGGGGATACTTTGGCCCGCTGCCATTCCAGGCGGAGCTGTGCCGCGACTCCACTGGCGGCACGAACGCCGCCACCGGATCCAGGCCCATGCGCGCCAGGCGTTCGCTGTAAAGCTCGGCCTTGCCGCTGGGCGTGGGGAAATTGCCGTGGGCAAAGGGGAGGAAGAAATCATTTTCGATTGTTGATTCTCGATTTTCGATTTGCCCGGAATCGGTCGCTCCGTGATCCGAACCTCGAGAATCGGAAACCGGGAATCGAAAATTCATCCGCACGTGTCCTTCGCGCTCGAGGCGTTCGCGGGTGATTCCGTCGAGCCACGGGTGATGGGCGCTGAGGGCGGTTTCGATCAAATCGTCCACCGGTTGCTGGAACTGCGGGTCGTCGAAGCCCATGCGTGCCGCGAGCGCGCGGAAGGTATCGAGATTACTGCGGCATTCGCCGAGCGGGGCAATCGCCGGTTGCGAAATTTGCAGGTAGTAGTGGCCGTACGAGGCTTGCAGGTCTTTGTGTTCGAAGAAGGTGGTGGCGGGCAGGACAATGTCGGCGTAGTCGCAGGTATCGGTCAGGAACTGGTCGTGCACCACGGTGAACAGATCGGGCCGCGCCAGTCCGCGCACCACCCGGTTGTGGTCGGGACACACCGCCGCCGGGTTGGAGTTGTACACGTACAGCGCCTTGATCGGCGGATCGGCGCGCTCTTCGAGTTCGCGGCCCAGCTCAATCATGTTGATGATCCGCGTGGACGGCTCCGCGCCGGTGAGTGCCGCGCGATTCAGCGGGAAGCCGCCGCTGGTCGAAAGCTGCAAGCCACCGCCGATTTCCTTCCAGGAGGCGGTGATGCACGGCAGCATGGCGATGGCGCGCACTGCCATACCGCCGTTTTCGCCGCGCTGCACACCGTAGTTCAGGCGAATCGCAGCGGGACGGACGGTGGCATATTCGCGCGCAAGCCGGCGGATGTCACCGGCGCCGATTCCCGTCCAGCGCGCCACCTGCTCCGGGGTGTACTCGCGCACGCGGTCGCACAGCGCGCCGAAGCCGAGGGTGTAGCGTGTCACGTAATCGTGGTCATAGAGGTCTTCGTCAATGATGACGTGCATCATGCCCAGCGCGAGTGCAACATCGGTCCCTGGGTTGATCGGCAGATACCAGTCGGCGCAGGCGGCAGTGCGCGTGCGGTAGGGGTCAATGACCACCAGCTTGGCGCCGGCGCGCCGCGCTTCTTCAATGAACGGCCACAGGTGAACGTTGTTGCCGTGAATGTTCGCGCCCCAGGCGATGATCAGTTTCGAGTGACGAAACTGTTCCGGCCCGGTGCCGAGTTTCGCGCCGATGACGGACTTCAGGCCCTCGCCGCCGGCTTCCGAACAGATGGTGCGGTCCAGCCGCGACGCGCCCAGACGATGAAAGAACAGGCGGTCGAGCGAAGCATTGCTGAGCACCGCCAGCGTGCCGCCGTAAGAGTAGGGCAGGATGGCCTCGCCGCCGAACTCGCTGATGATCTGGCGAAAGCGCGAGGCGATGGTGTCCAGCGCCTCGTCCCAGGAAATGCGAACAAAGCCGCCGCTGGCATCGGGAGCGGGCGCGCTACCTGCAATCCTGTCATCCTGAGCGGAGCGAGGCTGATTTTGCCGAGCGGAGTCGAAGGACCTTGCGGTTGCTCCCTTGGGCTTCACCCGCTTCAGCGGCCACAACACGCGGTCGGGCGAATAGACGCGGTCGAGGTACTTGGCAACCTTGGCGCACAGGAACCCGCGCGTGATGGGGTGCGCCGGGTCTCCCTGGATTTTCACCGCCCGGCCGTCTTCGACCGTTATCAGCACCCCGCAAGCGTCCGGACAGTCGTGCGGGCAGGCAGCATGAATCACGGACTTCATAATTTGATTATGTCACATGGCGCTGTGACTTAGTGATTTGGGATGTGGGATTTACGGAGAACACAACAATCCCAAATCCTCGATCCTAAATGGAAGCGGGGCCCGCCGCCGGGGACGGCGGCGCTACACAGCAGCGGGGCCCGCCGCCGGGGACGGCGGCGCTGGGTATTGCCGCAGCGCCACAAAGCAAAAGGCGCGCCGCCGCGCGCCCCATCTGGCAACTGACAACTGGCAACTGACAACTAGCAACTGCCAACTATACCTGCATGATCTCCTTCTCTTTCACCTTGCTCATCTCTTCCATCTTCTTGATTTCGTCGTCGGTGAGCCTTTGCAGTTCGTCGAGCGCGCGCTTCTCGTCGTCCTCGGTGATCTTTTTGTCTTTGGTGCTCTTCTTGATGGTGTCCACGCCTTCGCGGCGGACATTGCGGACGGCGGTGCGGTGCTCCTCGAGTGCCTTGTGAAGATGTTTGACCATCTCCTTGCGGCGCTCTTCGGTCAGCGGCGGCACGGGCACGCGGATGATCTTGCCGTCGTTCATGGGATTGAGCCCGAGGTCGGCGGCGCGAATGGCCTTCTCGACGGCGCCCATCAGGCTGGGGTCCCACGGCTGCACGGTGATCATCTGTGGTTCGGCGGCGTGTACGGTGGCCACCTGGTTCAGCGGCATCTGCGAGCCGTAGGCGTCCACATGCACGCTGTCGAGCATGTGGACGTTGGCGCGCCCGGTGCGCAAGCCCGCCACTTCGCTGCGGAAGTCCTCGACCGCTTTGTCCATGCGGACGCGGAGCTGGCCGAAAGTGTCCTTGAGTGCGGGAATGGATGCCATCTGCGCCATCTGTCTGCCTCGATTCTAGAGTCGCGCCGGGCGGCGGGGTTTGCGCCGGACACAGAACATCGAATTATAAACAAAGACGGGCCAACCGCAGAGGACGCGGAGGTCACAGAGAACGCAGAGAAAAGCGGGGCCCGCCGCCGGGACGGCGGCGCTACAAAACCGGCGGCGGCGCTACCCACCGACGCGAAACAGGGCGGGGAGCAACTCGCCCGCTTTGCCGATGAAGACCTGGTCGAAGAAGATGCGGTTGGCGGGCCCTTCGGCGCCGACGTAATACTTGCGCGCGTAGCCGGAATTGCTGCGGCCCGCCCACAGGGCGAAGCTGGCCGCGGGCTCGACTGTCCCGGAGCTGCCGACGGCCACAAACACGGAGCAGCGCTCCAGGGCCTCAAAGACTGCATCGAGCTGGTAGGGCATTTCGCCGAACCAGCAGACGTGCGGGCGGATGCGACCGCCGCAGCCGCAGCGCGGCACTTCATCGTAGGCAGTTTCGTCGTGGAACGGCGGGCGGTCGCAGCGTTCGCAGCGGCTCTTCATCAACTCGCCGTGCATGTGGATCACCCGTCGCGAGCCTGCCTTTTCGTGCAGTTGGTCCACGTTCTGCGTGCAGACCAGCAGCCGATCGCCAAGCTGTTGTTCCAGCCACGCCAGGGCGAAGTGCGCCGGGTTTGGCTCGACGCCGGCGGCATTCTTGCGCCGCGAGCCGTAGAACTGCCACACCAGCTTGGCGTCAGCGTCGAACGCCGCCGGCGTGGCCACCTTTTCGGGCTTGTACTTCGCCCAGATGCCGCCCGCGTCGCGAAAGGTGGGGATGCCGCTCTCGGCGCTGATGCCCGCGCCGGTGAGGACGAATACGCGATCGTGGGGCGAGACGACGATCATTTTCGATTCTTGATTTTCGATTTTGGATGGAAAGCCATAGAAGCACATCCGAGGTAATCAGAAATCGTAAATCGAAAATCGTAAATCGGTCAGGAACGCTAGCTTCCTAGCGCCTTCCGGATTGCCTCGGCGATGCTGTCGGCCAGCCGCTTCATCTTGTTCTCGTCCCCGGCCTCGACCATGACGCGCGCCAGCGGCTCGGTGCCGGAGTATCGCACCACGATGCGTCCGTTGCCGTCAAGCTCACTTTCGGCGGCGCGAATGGCCGCGGCCACTGCGGGCACTTCTTCCAGCGGCTTCTTCTCGCGCACGCGGACGTTCTGGATGATCTGCGGGAACACCCGGAGATCGGCGGTAAGCTCGCGCAGCCCGCGTCCCGCCCAGGCCATCTTGGCCATGACGCGCAGCGCCGTCAGCAGACCGTCGCCGGTGGTGGCGTCGCCGTCCCGGAAGATGATGTGGCCCGACTGTTCGCCGCCCAGTACGGCGCCGCTGCGCCGCATCTCCTCCAGCACATATTTGTCGCCCACCGGCGCGCGCAGAAGACGGATGCCGGAATCGCGCAAGGCGATCTCCAGACCCATGTTAGACATCGTGGTGGCGACAACGAGATTGGAGGACAGTTGCCCGCGCTGTTGCAGGCTGCGGGCCGCCAGCAGGAGAATCGCGTCGCCGTTGACCACGTTGCCTTCGTCGTCGGCAAACAGCGCGCGATCGGCATCGCCGTCGAAGGTGATGCCCAGCGCGTAACGTGGCTTGCGGCTTTCGCTGTTGCCGCGACGCAGCGCTGCGGCGACGACCTCCGGATAGAGGGCGCCGCAATGGTCGTTGATGTTGCGGCCATCCGGTTCGTCGTGGATGAACGTGGCCTCGACGCCGCAGCGGCGGAAGACTTCGTGGGCAATGGGCGTGGCGGCGCCGTTGGCGCAGTCCACGATTGCCTTGATGCGGGTGATATCGGCGCCCGCAATGTTGCCGGCCAGCCAATCCATGTAGGCTTCCGCCAGTCGGCGGTCGCCCGGCAACAGCGAGCGGCCAAGCGGCGCGGCCCTGGCTGGGTCGGACGCAGGTCTGTTGAGGTGACTGAAGATCTCGTGCTCGATCTCCAATTCCACTTCGTCCGGCAGCTTGTAGCCGTCGGAGGCGAAAATCTTGATTCCGTTATCGCGCCAGGGGTTATGCGAGGCTGAGACCACGACGCCGGCAGCGAATCCCTGGGTACGCGCCAGGCAGGCGATCCCAGGCGTGGTGAGCACGCCGGCGCTGGCTACGTTTACGCCATGTGCTGTCAGCCCACGGGCGATGGCATTGGCGATCCACTGGCTGGATTCGCGGGTGTCCTGCCCGATTACCACGCGCGGCGCGGCGTAGCTCTTCAGCAGGTGATGGCCGAGCGCGCGGCCGATCACAAAGATGGTGCGCTCGTCCAGCGGGTACTCACCCGCGATGCCGCGGATGCCGTCGGTACCGAACAGTTTTCTCAACCCTGAAACCTCAGTGATGACTGGAGCCAGCCGGACGCTGCGTGGCCGCGGCCGGCTCCTGGCTCACCGTGACGCTGACCGCCTGCGGCCGCGCTACCCGGACCAGCGGGTCGGTGACATAGACATGGATGCCGGAGAAGCTCGCCTTGCCCACCACGCCGGCGGCATCCACCGCGTCAGTGTACGCCGACTCGATGCTCTGCACGCGTTTTTCAGGCCCGATCAGCAGCGCCGAGGCCGGCTCCACCGTGATGTCGGTGCGCGGCCCGGCGGCGTACAGTCCGATAACGCGCGGTTTTACCGGCACTTCCTTGGTGGCGCGCCGGTCGAAGGTCAGGTGCAATTGCGTGGGTACGACCTGTACCACCTCGACTTCGCGCGGCACGCGAATTTGCGGCCCCGCCAGATCATAGGTGTGCTCGCCCGGATGCGCGTCCGACAGATTCAGCACGGCGTGCACTTCCGACTGCGCCAGGCTGCGCACCATGTGGCCCGGCCCGCGCACGCGAATCTGCACTTCGGGGATGCGTTCGGAACTGATCTCGAGATTCTCGGGGACGTGCTGGAACTCGATCGGCACGGTGACAGCGACCTCGGCAATCGGGTCGCGGGCCACGGCCATCCACATCAGCACCGCCACCAGTAGCGAGAACACCTTCAGCAGGAGGTTGTGGAACACGTGTTTTCGCAAGAAGGTGATCATGAGCGCCGCTCCGCCTGCGAGGCGATGTTGTCTTCTGTGCCGGCAATGGGTGTGGGCAGCGTGGCGGGCGGCACGTAACGGCGCAACAGCTCACTCAGGCGCTCGCGCAAGTACTCAACCGTCAGATCACGTTCGATGTTGCCGCCGACCGCGAGACTGATGGCGCCGGTTTCTTCCGAGACGATGACGGCGATCGCGTCGGTCTCCTCGGTGATACCGATGCCGGCGCGGTGCCGCGTGCCCAGTTGCATCGAGAGCGCCGGATTCATCGAGAGCGGCAGAAAGCAGGCGGCGGCGGCGATACGGTCTTTTTGCACAATCACGGCGCCGTCGTGCAGCGGCGCGCTGGGACGGAAAAGCGTGGCCAGAAGATCGTAGGAAAGCCGCGCGTCCAGCGGCACGCCGCTTTCGATGTAAGTGCGCAGGCCGATATCGCGCTCGATCACAATGAGCGCACCTGTCTGGTTCTGCGAAAACAGGTTGGCGGCCAGCACGATGTCGTCGTACGCCTCCGATGCGGAGGCGGGACTGAGCCGCGAGAACGTCAACTTGCGGCCCAGCCTCGCCAAGGCCTGCCTGATCTCGACAGCAAACACGACAATCAGGGCAAAAATCGCATAGGGAAGCAGTGTCCCGATGAGCCAGTTGACGGTGCGCAGGTCCACCACGCGCGCAGCCCAGATAGCCAGCGCCAACGCCCCTACGCCCGCCAGCATCGGCGCGGCGCGCGTGCCCTTGATCAGTACCAGAAACTGGTAGATCAACACGGCCACCAGAACGATGTCGATGATGCTTAATACCGACAGTTCCGGCCAGCGGCCAATCAGAATGGACACGGCAAAGGGCATAGGGTGTACTTGAGCGGTGGTGCGACACCGCCAGTTTCATTGTAATGCAGTTGAACGCCTCGCCGGCGGCATGCATGGTTTTGCATTTCGATACCACGCATTGAAAAAACGCGGGCCCAGAACCGGCATCCGGCGCTCTGCGGGATTCATCAGATGAAATGTGAGTTCCAGAAATGTAATCGGCCCTGAGGAGCAACCGGGGACAGTGTGGCCATTGGAAGCAGAGCACGACGCGGGCGATGCGGACCGCACCGGGCAGCCGTTTAGAATCGAGAACTTCAGCATGGCGACCGACCCCCGAGTTCCCGAGCTGCCGGAATGGTTGCAGGAGCTATACCCTTATCGTATCCGCCATTTACAGCTTGGCCCCTGGAAGATGAGCCTGGTGGATGAGGGCCCGCCCGGCGCCCCAGTGTTCCTGCTGCTGCACGGCAATCCGACCTGGTCATTTCTTTATCGTGATCTCATTGCGCGGTTGCGCGGGAAGTATCGCGTGATTGCGCCGGATACCATCGGTTTTGGACTGTCCGACAAACCGGCGGTCGCGAACTACCACACGCTGGCCCAGCACATCTCTAACCTCACGCGGCTGATCGAAGCGCTTGCATTGCGTAATGTATCGCTGGTGATGACCGGGGCGGGCGGGCCGATTGGCTTGGGCTACGCGGTGCGGTTTCCCCAGAACGTGGCGCGGCTGGTGATGGCGAGCACCTGGGGACCAAATCTGCCGCGCCCGCGCCATGCCCAACAGCCGTTGGGGGTGCGGCTGGCGGGAAAAGGAAAGTTTGGCGCCTGGCTGGACTCGCTGCTCAACCTGACCATGCACTCCATGTTCGCCACGCGCACGGCGCGTCCGCTGAACGACTTGGCGCTGGAGGCGTACACCTTTCCGTTCCGTGAGCCGGGTTCGCGCGTCGCGCTGCGCGCCTTTTCCCAGATGTTCTATGACCCGGACGGCGAAACCACCGCCAAGCTCGATGAAATCCACGCGGGACTGAAGAACATCACTGCGCCCGCGCATATTGTCTTCGGCGCCGAAGACCGGGCGTTAGGGAAACTGCCCGCTTACCTGCTTCGCGATAGCCTGAAGAATGCGCGCGAGCCGGTGTTTGTCCCCGGCGCTGCGCATTTCCTGCCGGAAGAGGCGCCGGAAGCGTTTGCCAACTTCGTCCTGCGGGCGGTGGAGCAGGACGGACCCAAGGGCAGGCCGGGAAGCATTTTCAAAATACTGGATCAGTGAGTCAATTGGTGATTTGGGGAAGTGTGATCTGGTGAAGTAAGGTCATCACGCACCCCGCACATCCACGTTTCGCAAAGGAATTTCACCTGTCGAAGTCCAGAGGTCCAAGGTTCGCCGCCCAAGTCGAACTCCACCAATTCTTACTTCACCAAATCAAACTTCACCAAATCACCAATTTCACTCTTTCGCTGATTCGGTGACCTTGGCCCTGATTTCGCCGCGGGACAGGCGCGCGCGAATCTCGTCGCCCGCGTTGACCTGCGCAGCGTCTTTAACCAGCTTGCCGGTGCTGTCGAACACCAGGGCATAGCCGCGCTCCAGCACGTTCAAAGGCGAGAGTGCGTTCAGGCTGCTGGTGAGCCGGCCGAGTTCGCCGCGGCGGCGCAGCAGCACGGCATTCATCGCCGCGGCGAGCTTTTCCGTGTGCGCCTGGAGATCGCGCCGCACCTCCGCCAACTGGCGCCGCGGGTCCTGGTGCCGCAAGCGCATGGTTGCCGCGTCAAGTTGCTGGCGGAACCTGCCTAGCGCCTGGCGTTCGGCATGCGCGAGGCGATACACCAGGTCGTCCACGCGCTGCTGGCGGCGGTTGATCAACTCGCGCATGCGGGCGAACGCGCCATGCTGTGCCAGTTGCGTCAGCGACTGCCGCGCCCGCAGCAACTGGTAGCGGGCGGCGCGCGACAGCCGCTGGCGCAGGCTGGCGAGGTGCTCCTCGAAGTCGTGCTTGGAACGCACCACCAGCTCGGCCGCAGCGGAGGGCGTAGGTGCGCGCAGGTCGGCCACGAAGTCACAGATGGTGAAGTCGGTCTCGTGTCCCACGGCCGAAATGACCGGGAGGTTGGAAGCCGCGATGGTGCGCGCCAGCGCTTCGTCGTTGAAGGCCGCCAGGTCTTCGAGCGAACCGCCGCCGCGGGCCACAATAATGACGTCCACCGAGCGCGCGCGATTGAAGTAGCGGACGCCGGCGCTGACCTCGGCGGGCGCGGCCTCGCCCTGCACCTGCGCCGGATAGATCAGTACGTTCACCGATTCATGACGGCGGCGCAGGATGTTGAGAATGTCCTGAATGGCGGCGCCGCGCGGCGAGGTCACGATGCCAATCGCCCGCGGCAGCGAGGGGAGCGGTTTCTTGCGCGCCGCGTCGAACAGGCCTTCGGCGCCCAGCTTGTTCTTCAATTGTTCGAAGGCGATTTGCAGCGCGCCCGCGCCCCGCGGCTCCAGGTACTCGGCGGAAAGCTGCAACTCGCCGCGCGTCTCATAGACGGTGACACGCCCGCGCGCGATGATCTGCATGCCGTTTTCCGGCTTGAAGCGCAGGATGCGGGCCTGCGAGCGGAACATCACCACGCGGATCTGCGCGCCGCCGTCCTTCAGGGTGAAATAGAGGTGACCGGAATCGGCCGGGCGGAAGTTGGAGATTTCGCCTTCGACGAAGATGTCGGTGTACTCGCGCTCGACGCGCGTGCGGACGTCGCTCACCAGTTCCGCCACCGTCCACACCCGGCGCGGCGGCGCGAAATTCAGCCCCAGTTGAAAGGTGTCCGCCACGAGCGCAGTTTAGCACTGGACGCGCGGCTATCGGCTGTCGGCTGTCGGGTGTCGGTGGTCGGTTCTCGGCCCCGAATGGATGCGGAATAATGTGCAACACGCAGTGGTCTTGTCATCCGGGCCGCGCCGGCTTTGCGCGGCGAGGAATCTGCTGTGTTCTCACCGCCGATGAAAAGCAGATTCCTCGCTTCGCTCGGGATGACAACACTAGAGGCGCGTAAGTCGCCGGGATTTGCCGACAGCCGATAGCCGAGTGCCGACAGCCGATAGCCGTCAGCGGCTGAATCTGCCGATCAGGTACAGGATCAGCGAGAGCACAATGCTCAGCAGGATGGAGGTCACCAGCGGGAAGTAGAAGGTCGTGTTCTTGCCGCGATAGACGATATCGCCGGGCAAGCGGCCGATGGGCAGTTGGAGACGCCCGCCGATGATCAGCAGCACACCGATCAGCACCAGCACGCCGCCGAGCAAAACCAGGATCTTTCCCATCTCACCCACGGCAAGATTTTAGCAGGGCGCGGACTGGGCGGGAGGCGTCGCGCCAACAGAAGTCCAGTCGCGCGAAGTCAAACACAAGGTCCCTCGACTGCGCGCGGCGAAATCTGCCTTCCGTGATTACCAGTAGTAAGCGCGTGTATCCCTTTCGTAACCTCCAAATTCCCGGAAAATGGAGCAGAATACGCAGTGCATGGCGAACACGTTACTTGAACGGATATGGTTTACCTGTCGCCACCAGTTCTCCTGGCCGCGGCGCGCCGACGACGGCGATTACTACCAGGTCTGCCTGGAATGCGGCGTGAAATATCAGTATGACTGGCACGCCATGCGCCGTACCACCCGCATCGAGCAAACCGTCGAAGACCCCGAGGCGACCGGGCGGAAACCGGTGCGCAAGTGCAGTGGCAAGAACGGCTGGCATCCGCGGGATCGCCGGCTGAAGGTCGAGTCGCCGGTACAGTTCCGCGAGAAGGGCGCGGTCGGCGGGTGGTGCGAAGGCCGCAGCGAGAACATCAGCCGCTCCGGCCTGCTGTTCACGGTAGGCGACAATCCCCTGCCCATCGGCACGGAAATCGAACTGATCTTCCATATGCCCGCAGAGATCTGCGGCGACAGTGCCGCCGACGTGCTGTGCCAGGCGCGCGTGGTGCGCGTGCTCGAAGCGACCAAGACGCACCCCGCGCGGGTGGCTGCGGCGATTGCCGACTACACCTACCTGCCGAAGTCAATGGTGGGGTAGAACTGTTTCCCGTTTCCGGTTTCCCGTTTCCCGAGAAGAACGTTTTCCGTTCTCCGTTTTCCGTTTTCCGTGAGAACCGTTCCCCGTTTTCCGCTGGGCGCTGAGCACTTCCGAGTTACTTCGCCGGTCTGAAATCCCCAAGTCTTCAGTTTTCAATCTTCAATTCCTTCACTCGCCTCCCACGCGGACCCGCATCCCGGCACGGATGTTGAAGCGCAGCGCGGGGTAGCCGGCCACAGCTTCGTAATGCCGGTTGAGCAGGTTGCCGATGTTCGCGTAGGCAGTGAGACGCGGCGTGAGCGCGCGCCAGATGCCAAGGTCCATGCGCCCGTAACCGGCGGCATAGGTGACGGACGGCTGCAGGCCGAGGAAATCGGAGTCGCCTCGGCGGCCAATGGCGACCACGCCCACGCTCGCTCCCCAGCGCGATGTAATCCATGTGGCCAGCAGCGAGCCGGCGTGCTTGGGACGGCGAATCAGCGGGCGGCCCGCGTCGAGCAGCGGGTCAAACGCGAACGGCGCATTCAGGATTTGCGTCGAGGTGTAGGTATAGGCGACATCCAGCGACAGGTGCGACCAGGGGCGGCTATGCCATGCGACTTCCGCGCCGTGCGCCAGCGCGCGGTTCACGTTGACGTACTGGCCGACGAACGTCTCCGGATTCATCGCGTAGTCAATCTGGTTGCGGAACAGGTTGTGAAAGTAAGTGGCGGCCAGGCGGTGCTTGCCGGCGAAGAAATTCTGTAGCAGGCCGGCTTCAAACGAGCGGTTCTCTTCGGCTTTCAGGTTCGGGTTGGGAATGGTGAACGCGTCGTTCGCAAACGATTCTTCCAGCCGCGGCTCTTTAATCCCTTCCGCGTAAACGAATCGCAGCCGGGTGCCGCTCAGGAACTCGCCGCCGCGCGCCACCAGCAGACTGGTTGCAACGCGCGGCACAACGCGGTTACCAAAGGTCTCGTTGTGCTCGAAACGCGCGCCGCCGACCGCCGATAGCCGTCCCCAGGTGATGATCTGCTGTCCGAATACCGCGTGGTTGCGGCGCAAACCATGGGTCATCGGCGCGCCGCCCTGTGCTGGCGCAAGCTTCGCTTTTTCGGGATCGCCGATCCAGCCGTTCTCGTCCTCAAAGTGGTAGCCGAAAACGCTGCGCGCCCAGGATCGCGCCCAGTACTCGCCCTGGTAGTCCAGGCCGGCGCGATTAATATTCGCGAGGGTGTTGAAAGGGGTGTCGAAATTGAACGCAAAGCCGAACGCCGACGTTTCGCGCCCCAGATCCATGACGTTGTCCACGTTATGCCGCTGGTGGTTGTACTCGAAGCCGGTGAAGCGATGCTGCCAGCGGTTGGGCGCGGCCAAGGTGAATTCCGCGCTGGCAAGGAAATTGTTCTGGCGCGCGCTCTGATCGGTGTCGGGAGGAACCAGCGGGCGGCCGTTGAAATTCCAGAACGATTGCACGCCGCTGCGGCTGTTGGAATGGCGCGCGCGGAAGCGGAGGAAGGCACGCGGCGACAGCGCCACGCCCAGGTTGCCGCCCTGCGCCGAATTCGAGTAGGCGTCATTGACGCCCTGTCCTTCGCTGTTGAACTGATCGCCGAAAAGGTTGTAGTCGAACCGGCCGCGCGCCCCGGCGACCGACGCGTAACCGTGCGCGCTCGAAAACGTGCCTCCGTCAGCGCCGAAGCGGAATTCGGGCGTGCGCGTTGTGCCGGTGCGCGACCACATCTCGACCACGCCGGTCATTGCGTCGGAACCATAGAGGGTGGACTCTGCGCCGCGCACAAATTCCAGCCGGTCGAGGTGGTCGGCGGGCCAGGCGCCGAAGTCGAAGGTGCCGCCGGGATCGTTGACGGGAACGCCGTCCACGAGGACTTTCGTGTAACGCGACTCACCTCCGCGCACGAACAGCGACGACAATCCGCCGCGCCGCCCGGCGTCGGCCACTACGGCTCCGGGGAGGAAGCGCAGCGTCTCGGCGGCCGAAGTTGGCATCATGGTGGTGAGCTGCGCGGTGTTCAGCGAACTGACCTCAGCGGCGGATTCGTCTGAAGGCAGCGGCGTCAGCGTGGCGCTGACCTCGACGGTTTCGCCCGGGGCCGCGAGACGAAGCTCGGTGGTGACAAGGGCGTCACCTTCGCCGGCCCGGACCACCAGTTGGCGCGGCGCAAAGCCCGACGCGAAAACTTCCACGCGATATTCGGAATCCTGCATCAGCGCGCGGACTTCGGCCCGTCCCTCACCCGAAGTGCTTGCCACAGCAAGCGGCGTCGTTTGTCCCGCGCGGTACACGGCGACGCGGGCGTGCGGGACGGCGGCGTTTTGCGGATCCACAACCTTGATTTTGAGTTCAGCAGCCAGGCAGGAAGACACTAGAACAACGACGGAGACGACAATACGGCGCATGGCACTCCTCCTTTACACGCGAAAGGCGGTTCGGTGGTATGCGGTTCGCGCCGGTCTCCTGGCTTGGCGAGTAAGGACCGTGGTCCAAACAGCGACGATCGCCTTCCCATCGGGATGACAGTGGCGACCGTCAGTTGTCCTCGCTTACAGTTGCGCGGCAGCGCGGGCTTCTCACCCGCTTCCCGTCACGCGAGCCGAGTAGGCAGCTTACCTCACGTGTGGCTGATTGGCAATTGGGACGAGAGTTTGCAGTCTACAGTTTGCAGTTTGCAGATTAGAGCGGGTTCCTGGAAGCTGTACCTTGTAGTGGCAGGCGTCCGCGGAGCGGACGCCACGAGAGTAGCCCAGCACGCCTGAGCCCCGGAGGGGCGAAGAAGTGCTGGGTGAGCAGCTACGCATTCTTCCCCGCCACCTCTACCATCCGCTCTTCCGCCGCGATGCGGATGCGGTCGAGCGTGGCCTGCATCTGCTCGTGGAAGCTCTGTATCTGCTCGCTGGTGGCGTCGCGCGGCACTGCGATCAGCTTGCCGACGCGCAGTACCGCCCGGGAGAACGGCTTGGGCACGATGAAGCGGTCCCACGAGTTCAGCACCCAGGCGCGCGCGACCGCGATGTGGAAGCAGTAGATGGGCACGCCGGTATTGCGCGCCAGCAGTACCGGTCCGGGTTTTGCGACATACGCCGGGCCCTTCGGACCGTCAATGGTGAACGCTACCGAGTTGTCCTGCTCGATGATCTTGTGCATGCCGAGCAACGCCCGCACGGCGCCGCGCGTGCTCGAGCCGCGCACCGCGCCGAAGCCGAATTTCTCGATGATGCGCGCAATGTATTCGCCGTCGAAGCTGCTGCTGGTCATCACGTGGATGCCGCGCTTGCGATACCACCACGTGGCAGGAAACACGCAGCGGTGCCAAAAGACTTTGATCGCAGGATGCATGCGTTCCAACGGCGGGCCGCCGTCTTCAATGGAGACCTCGAAGCGCAGCGTCGGCCCGATGAGCCGGATGGCGAGAAATGCCGCCCAGGTGATGAAGAACAGCGCTATCCGCTGGCCCAGCGTGAATGTGCCTTCCGTGGGACGCGACTGTTCGGCGGCAGTTGTGGGCGCGGGAGTGCTCACGCCTTTATTCTACAAGCGGACTTTCACAGTAGCGCCGCCGTCCCGGCGGGAAGTTGTAGCGCCGCCGTCCCGGCGGCGGGCCCCGGTGCCCCTTGTTACACTTTCGCGTACTTCAGCCACTTCATCACTTCCGGCAGCGTGGGCCGTTTGCCATACATGAGAATGCCGACGCGGTAAATGCGCCCGCAGAGCGCGGTCATGCCCCACACGGTCAGCGCCAGCAGCACGATGGAGAGCGCGATCTGCCACAGCGGCGGCGGATACACGGCAATTCGCAAGTGCATCAGGATGGGCGTGAAGAATGGCACCATGGACAACCACACCGAGGCCGGCGCGTTCGGCTGGCGCAGCACCAGCATCATCAGGGAAATCGCGATGATCAGCGGGAACATGCCGGCGACCGCCAACTGCTGCCCTTCCTGCTCGGAATTCACCATTGCACCGATCGCGGCATAGATGGCGCTGTAAAGCAGGTAGCCCAACAGGAAGAACACCGCGAACGAGCCGATGGCCAGCGGCGAGATGGAGAGATCCTGCATAGCGCCGGACGCCGCGGCCGGCAAGACGAACAGGCCGGCGACGATGATCCAGATCAGGACCTGCGTCAGTCCGGCCGCGCCCACGCCAAGAATTTTGCCGGTCATCAAGTCGCGCGCGGTCGCGGATGACAGCAGCACCTCCATTACGCGCGAGGTCTTTTCCTCGATTACGGCGCGCATGACCGCCATGCCATACAGCAGCAGCGTGGTGTAGAGCAGCATGACCATGATGAAGCTGGTGAGGAAGCCGGCGGCGGTACTGGTGCGGGTCTCTTTGCCGCGCTGCACGCGCAGCGTTTCGACCTTCACGTCGCGCAAAAGGTCCTTGGTGGCTTCCGGATCGATGCCGCGCGCCACCATCTGCTGCTCCATCCAGGCGTAGGTTACGGCCATCTTGATGGCGCCTACATCCATGAAGTCGCTGACCTCGCGACCGCTGTAGGTGATCTTGCGCTGGGCGATGGCCTCGGCGGGCATCCACAAATAGCCGTCGATTTCGCTGGCGGCCACTTGCTCGGTCAGGCGCTTGCGCTGGGCGTCGCTGGTTTCGGTCGCCACGTCCACCGTGTATGTCACACCCATTCTGCCCGGGTCGGAAAGCAGATGGCGCTTGACTGCTTCGCCCAACTCCGCCGTGGCCGCGACCACGACGATGTGCCGTGGGCGCTGCGACTTCATGGTGGCGAACTTCTGCGGCAGGAGCATAGCGGCCGCCAGCAGCACCGGCAAGGCAATGGTGGAAATAATGAACGAGCGTGTGCGCACGCGCCCCAGGTACTCGCGCCGCGTGACCAGCAGCAGGTTACGCATTGGCCCTCCCAGCTTTTTCGCCGCGTGCATTTGCCGACTTGCGCACCACGTCAATGAAAATCTCTTCCAGCGAAGGCTCCATCAGTTCGAACCGGTTGAGCCGCGCCATGCTGCTGGCGCGCTTCAGCAAATCCTGTGCGTCGGCGCCGGCGGCCAGCTTGATCTCGACATAGTTGCCGTAATCGTTGTACGCCTGCACCAGCGAGGGCTCTTGCAAGAAACCGGGATTGCCCTCGTACTCCATCTGCACGTTGCGCCGGCCGTAGCTTGCCTTGATCTGCCGCAAGTCGCCCTGCAGCACCGCCTCGCCATGGTTGATCAGGCAGATGTCGTCGCACAGTTTCTCCACCTGGTCCATGCGGTGGGTCGAGAACAAAATGGTCTTGCCCGCATTTTTCAGTTCCAGCAGCACGTCCTTGAGCACGACCGTGTTGGCGGGATCGAGGCCGGAAAACGGCTCGTCCATGATGATCAGGTCGGGCCCGTGCAACAGCGTGGCGATAAATTGCACCTTTTGCTGCATGCCCTTGGAAAGTTCCTCGACCTTCTTGTGCATCCAGTCGCGCAGCTCGAGGCGCTCACACCACGCTTCGGCTTTGCGAGCGGCATCGCGCGCGCTGACGCCTTTCAGTCCCGCCATGAAAATCAATTGCTCGAGCAACTTCATCTTGCGGTAGAGGCCGCGCTCTTCCGGCAGATAACCGACGCGGTCGAGATGCTTGCGGCAAAACGTCTCGCCGAAGAGCGTGACTGCGCCGGAATCGGGCATGCTGATGCCGATCATCATGCGCAGCGTGCTCGTCTTGCCGGCGCCGTTGGGCCCCAGCAGGCCATAGATCTCGCCCTGGCCGATAGAGAAAGAAAGCTGATTAACGGCGGTGAAATCGCCGTAGCTCTTCGAGACACGGTCCAGTTCGACAGTATTCATGGTGGCGCCTGAGGATGGCGTGGCAGCAGAAATGCGTATTTTGGACTTTCGCCCAGCGTCCTGCAATGGGCAAAGGTGGCTTGCGCGAAGTCGCGTCTGCTCTGTACCAACCTGCTGCGCATTTGCCGGCATCTATGATTTGCGAGCCTCTGCTCCAACACAGAACCGATGCCAAGGAGAGCAACCATGAAGAAACTCGCATTGCTTGTAGCTGTGCTGCTGGCGTTCAGTTTCAGCGCGCTGGCACAGGGCACAAGTAGCTCCACGACGCAGACCACAGAGTCCACGACCAAGACGACAAAGAAATCGAAGAAGAGCGGCGCGATGGCCAGCGAAACTGGCGCCGCCGAAAGCAAGGAGCACGCCGCCGGCGAAGCCAGGGAACACGCCGCCAGTGGCGCGCAGCACAAACTGACCGGCTGCCTGGCGAGGAGCGCCGACGGCAGCGGCTACACGCTCACCAACAGCAAGTACAAGAATGGTGTCGAAGTGAAGAGCTCCGAAGACCTTTCCGCCCATGTCGGTCACAAGGTCAAGCTGAGCGGCGAGTGGGAGAAGCCCGGGGCCACGTTCAATGCCACCAAGATGACCCACATCTCGGATACCTGCGGCGCAGCCGCGGCGGGCGGGAAGTCCGGCGGCAAGAAGGGAAAGACGACTGGAACGCCTTCCTAATCGGCAACGCAGCGCAGCCGCTCTGGCCGGGGCTGTGCCGGGACTTTGCGCGCCACTTCGTCCCGTCCTGGTTCCTGCTGTGCCTGGAAATGCCGCGTCCTGCCAGCAGTTTTGAGCCGGAGCGCAATCACCAATATCCCATTTCGGGAATTGACTTCGGTTCTTCCGCGTTTTCCTGACGCATTTTCCACTACTCGCGCCTAGAATCTGCTGATTACTCCAGCTTTCGCATTTGCAATTTCGGCCTCCACAAACCACGCGCCTGGCGCGGACAGCACTCTATTCCGCGTCGCGGAAGGAGCAGCAGATGAAGTGCAAACAGGTGTGCCTTGTCGTTGCCCTTGTGTTGTCGATGTGTCTGGCTGCTGTAGCGGCGCCGCCGGCCGGCGCCGATAACAGTCCCACTCCTCGCCTGATCAAGTTTTCGGGCACGGTCCCCAACGGGCAAGGCACCACTGCCGTTACCTTCGCCCTCTACCAAGACCAGTCGGGCGGCGCGCCGCTGTGGCTGGAGACGCAAAATGTAGTCGTCGATGTGAACGGCCGTTACACCATC
>JBHGBA010000027.1:0-51908 GCA_041946775.1 Terriglobales bacterium | reverse complement strand
AGTCGCGGTGCTGGGCGATCTCGCGGCCGAGGAAGATCTGCTCTTCCTTCTTGCCGAAGGTCAGCGGACCGAGCGTGCTCATACCGAACTCGCAAACCATCTTGCGGGCGAGGTCGGTGGCCTGCTCGATGTCGTTGCCGGCGCCGGTGGTCATGGTGTTGAGCGCGACCTGCTCGGCAGCGCGTCCGCCCATCATGATGGCCAGGCGGGTTTCGAGGTACTCGCGCGAGTAGGTGTGCTTGTCGTCCACCGGCAACTGCATGGTGACGCCCAGCGCCATGCCGCGCGGGATGATGGTCACCTTGTGCAGCGGGTCGCTGTTCTTCAGCAGCGCGGCCACCAGCGCGTGCCCACCCTCATGGAAGGCGGTGAGGCGCTTTTCCTCGTCGGACATCACCATGGACTTGCGCTCGGCGCCCATCAGGACTTTGTCCTTGGCCAGTTCGCAGTCGTACATGGTGACGGTCTTGCGGTTGTGGCGCGCGGCATTGAGCGCGGCCTCGTTGACCATGTTGGCCAAGTCGGCGCCGGAGAAGCCGGGCGTGCCGCGGGCCAGCACGGAGAGGTCCACATCGTCGCCGATAGGAATCTTGCGAGTGTGAACACGCAGGATTTCCTCACGGCCCTTGACGTCAGGACGCGGCACCACTACGCGGCGGTCGAAGCGGCCGGGACGCAGCAGCGCCGGATCGAGCACGTCCGGGCGGTTGGTGGCGGCAATCAGGATGACGCCTTCGTTGGACTCAAAGCCGTCCATCTCAACCAGCAACTGGTTGAGCGTCTGCTCGCGCTCATCGTGCCCGCCGCCGAGGCCGGCGCCGCGGTGACGGCCGACGGCGTCAATTTCGTCAATGAAGATGATGCAGGGCGCGTTCTTTTTGCCCTGTTCAAACAAGTCGCGCACCCGGCTGGCGCCTACACCGACGAACATCTCAACGAAATCGGAGCCGGAAATCGAGAAGAACGGCACGTTGGCTTCGCCGGCCACGGCGCGGGCCAGCAGGGTCTTCCCCGTTCCCGGCGGCCCGACCAGCAGCACGCCCTTGGGGATGCGTCCGCCGAGCTTCTGAAACTTCTGCGCTTCGCGCAGGAACTCGATGATCTCGCGCAGCTCTTCCTTGGCCTCGTCCACTCCGGCGACGTCCTTGAAGGTCACCTTCTTCTGCTGCATGGAGAGCAGGCGGGCCTTGGATTTGCCAAAGCTCAGGGCCTTATTGCCGCCGGTTTGCATCTGGCGAATCATGATGAACCAGAGCGCGGCCAGCAAGATCAGGGGCGCGAGCTGGATGAGCCAGCTCGAGAGGCCGGAGTTCTGCACGTCCTTGACGGTAATGTTGACGCCCTTGTCCTGGAGCGTCTTGAACATGTCGGGATAATTGGCCGGAACTGTGGTATGGAACGACGCTTTATCATTGCGGAACTTGCCACGGACTTCCGTGCCGATGATGGTAACGTCGGCGACGTTCCCCTGGTTCACCTGCGACATGAATTCCGAGAAGTTGATCTCGCGTTCTTTCGCTCCGGCGCCACCCGCCTTGACGACCTGCCAGAGCAGGACGCCGGACAGCACGATGACCAGCCAGAAGACGATCGTCTTGAAAGTGGAATTCACTTATTGCTCCTGTAGCCTGGGCCGTTCAGCGCCTTTCGTTTGAAAACGCCAACGACCCTCTCGCCTCACTGGGTTAGATGCCGAGCAGGCGAATTTCAATGCAACTAATGCGGCCCAACATCTCGATTGTAACCCGTTCCATCCACAGGTACTTGCCTAGTTTGGGAACAGTAAACTTCGGTAACCTCGGGGCGCGGTCAGATCGTCGTGCCGGCGGCGCCTGCCCGGCTGGCAATATAGGGCAGATTGCGCCCCAGCCGCGGATCACCCAGTCCATAACCGAACACAAACGGCTCGTCGATCAGGAAACCGAAATAATCGGGCTGCAACGAGACGCGCCGCGCTGCCTGGCGGTCCAACAGCGTCACTAGCTTGACCCGCGCCGCTCCCCGGGCAAGCAAGTTGCGCATGAGAAACTCGCTGGTGACACCCGACTGGATCAGCGTCTCGACCAGCAGCACGTCGGCGCCGTTCACGTCCGGCTCGGGACTGTAAAAAATCTCGGTGGTATTGCCTATCTCGGTAAAGTCAGGCCGGATGAAATGGCACACCACGTCGCAGTCGAGCATGCGGACCAGATCGGCCATGAAGACGAAGCCGCTATCAACCACGGTGACGACGTGGAGGACATCGCCGTGGAAATCGTGGGCGATCTGGCGCGCCAGTTCGCGCACCCGCTTCTCGATCTGTTCTGCGCTGAGAACTACCCGTTCGTTTTCAGCCAAACGTGTCTCCGGAATTGAGTGATTGGGTGATTGGGTGATTGAGTGATTGGGGCCGGGCCTTTCAAACAGCCAATCACTCAATCACACAATCATTCAATCACCAAATCAATGAGGATTCCTTCGGGCCCTTGGGCCGCAAACTCCTCTGGCACGGGGAACCCTCGGACCCAGAGCAGTTGGTCACCGCGCGCCACCACCGGCCACAGCGCCCGCTCGGTTCCGGTGATGTGGCGTTGTTGCAATAACTCCTTCACTTTCCGGGGAGACTTGGTGTGCGCCGGCCAGAAACGATCGCCGGGGCGCCAATTGCGCACCCGTACTTCGGCTCCGAGCGCAAGGGGATTCAGCAACAACTTTCGATTATACCTTGGGTAGTCGCCGCTCAGGGGAATAACTGACGCGCGCACCACCGCCCCGAGTTCGGGCACCGCAGTGGAACCGGGGATGGGCAGCGCGTATTCGTAATCGCGCGGCGCGGCGGCGGAGCTGCGAAACACGATGTGCTCCCGTTGCCGCTCGGCCAGCCAGCCGTCAGGCAGCTCGCATTGCGTGCCGATGGGCGCGGTGGCCAGGGCGCGGAGTTCCTCGACATGGCGAAACTCGAGGCGCAAGCCGAACGCGGCGGCTTCAGCGCGGATCAGGCGGCGGGCGAGGGCGGTGGGCAGTGCGGCAAGTAAGGAGGCGCTAAACGTGCCCGGCTGCTCGGGTGTGACGTCGGCGCCGGTGCGGGCAAGTTCGGCTTGCCAGAACACCTCTTCGGCGCGGGCCATTTCGGCCATATCGGCCAGCACCTGGCAGACTGCCGGATTGAACTCGCGCTCCAACAACGGGAGCAGGCGGTGGCGTACCCGGTTGCGCGAGTGGTTGATGTCCAGGTTGGTCGCGTCCTCGCGCCAGGGCTGGCCGAGCGCACGCAAGTATTCCTGCAACTCGCAGCGGCGAATCTCGAGCAATGGCCGCACGACAGCAGCAGATTCCTCGCGGGCTGAAGCCCGCTCGGAATGACAAAGATTCAGACTTGAGGCCTGTTCGGCGCGGCTGAAGCCGCGCCCTTTCGAAACCGCTCCGTCATAGAGTTTCTCGGCATCATCTGGGGCCGTGACCGGAAACGAGGGGTAAATTCCCGCCAGTCCCCGCGTCCATGTGCCACGCAAGATTCGCATCAGTACGGTCTCCGCCTGGTCGTCGAGCGTGTGTGCGGTGGCAATTTTCGTCAACCCGCCGAAGGTGAGCAAATCACGAAAGAACCCGTACCGCAGTTCACGGGCGGCAGTTTCCAGGCTGAGGCTGCGCTCGGCAGCGCAGGCGGGAGAGTCACCCGAGGCCGAGTGAAATTCCAGCCCGTGCTGCGCGGCCAGGTCGCGCACGAACTGCTCGTCGGCGTCGGCCGCGGCGCCGCGAATGCGGTGGTTGAAGTGAACAGCCGATAGCACCACGCCCAACTCGCCGCGCAAATCCAGCGCCAAGCGCAACAGCGCAACGGAATCGGCGCCGCCGGAAACGGCGATGCCGACACGATCGCCCGCGCGCAGCAGCCGATGCTGCCGGATGTATCGCAAGACGCGCTGTTCGAGGGTGGGCGGCACAGGGACAATGATATCGTTTTCGGTTCCCACCCTGTTGCGCGAAAGGCACGCGCGACAAGGGTGGGGCAACCGCAGAAATTCGGTTTTCGTTTACCAACGAGCGAATTCTTCGGCAAGGATGCCGTAGAGCAACACAACGTGGAATACGCCCCATTTCAGGACGTGCTCGCGCAAACAGCCCTCACATCGCATGCCGAGCTTTTGCAGCACGCGCCCGGAGGCGGCGTTCTCCTTCATGTGGCGGGCAAAGATGCGGCGCAGCTTCAGGGCGCCGAAACCGTGTTCCAGGACGGCGCGCGCGGCTTCCGTGCAATGGCCTTTCGCCCAGCAGGGTACGCCCACCCAGAAGCCAAGCTCCGCGTGCTGGTGGGCCGGGCCGAGGTGCAGGCCGATGCCGCCGCGCAATTCGCCGTTCTCGGTCATGACCAGCATCACAGCGGTGCCGCGCTGAAGTTCCTGCTGGGCGGTGGCGATGAACTGCTCGCCGTCGGCGCGGGTGTAGGGATGTGGAATACGCAGGGTGGTGGCGGCCACTTCGCGGGCGCCGGCGAGAGTGACGAGCTGGTCCAGGTCGCCGGGCTGCGGCAGGCGCAGGAGCAGGCGCGCAGTGTGGAGCCGGGGCGCGTCCATGGTGATTCAGTCCTGACCGGACGCTTGGCGGCGGCGCTTCTCCGCCTGTTCCTGTTGCTGGCGGATGCGGCGCAGGCGCATGCCCCGTTCGCGGGCGATCAGCTCGTCTATGTCGTAGCCGTAAGGGCCGTAGGCCTGGAACCGCTTGGGGTCGTAGAGGCGCTTGATGCCGCAACTGGTGCAGGCCTGGTAAGAGAACTCGTCGTTGTAACGCAGCGGCCAGCTCATGCGGGTGTGCCAGCAGCCGCGCAACATGAAAGCCGCCGCGCTGCCGATGCCAGCCAGGGCCAAGCCCAGCGGCCAGATCCAGTGCTGGTGCCAGCGCGGCCCGGGCGCTTCACCTTCCTTGAGGTGATTCGCACGCTTGGTGTTGTCGGCCATAGAGTTATTGTAGTCCGCCCGGGATTGGTAATTGGTAATTTGTAATTTGCAATTTAACGAAGTTCCCATATTGGTTATTTGTTGGAATCCACGCGTGGCAGCCTGAGCGCCACCGAAATGGCAACCATTCTCACGAGGGCGATCCCCGCCATGCATCGCATCTACGCTTCTCGAACTCCTCCCTTTGTCGCGATGCTCGGCCGGAGCGGCGACGTTTGGATCACGTTTCCGCCAGAGAAGCGGAAGCGCACCAAAAAGTGATGGGCGGCCACGCGGCCGCCCAAGCGGAAACCGGAAACTGCGGTTACAACGTCGCTGCCTTCTGCTCGATTAGCTTCACGATGCGGCCGAGGAATTCCTTTAGCGGCACAGTTTCGGTTTTTTCTTTCCCACGGGTGCGGACGTTGACGGCGCCGGCTGCGGCTTCTTTATCCCCTACGATCAGCAGGAACGGCACCTTCTGGAGCGCGTGCTCGCGGATCTTGGCGTTCATCTTTTCGTTGCGCGCGTCCACCTCAAAGCGCACGCCGGCCTCTTTCAATTGTTCGCCGACTTTGCTGGCGTACTCCACGTGGCGCTCGCTGATGGGGATGACGACCGCCTGCACCGGTGATAGCCACACCGGGAAGGCGCCCGCGTAGTGCTCGATCAGCACACCAAAGAAGCGTTCCATGGAGCCGAAAAGCGCGCGGTGGACCATCAGCGGCTGATGGCGCTGGCCGTCTTCGCCGACGTACTCCAGCTCGAAGCGCTGCGGCAGGTTGAAGTCAAACTGCACGGTCGAAAGCTGCCATAGGCGGCCGATGGCGTCCACCAGCTTGACGTCAATTTTCGGTCCGTAAAACGCCGCTTCGCCCGGGATGGTCTTGAACGGGATGTTGCGCTTCTTGAGCACGCTCTCCAGCGAAGCGATCGCCTGCTCCCAGAGCTCTTGGCTGCCGACGAAGCTCGCGCGGTCGTCGGGATTCCAGGTGGAGAGTTCGACCTGGTACTGGTCAAAGCCGAAATCCCTGAGCACTTCCAGCGCGAAATCAAGACAGCCTTCCACTTCGCCCTCGATCTGTTCGGGAGTGCAGAAGATGTGGGCGTCGTCCTGGGTGAAGCCGCGCACGCGCATGAGGCCGTGCATCACGCCGGAACGCTCGTAGCGATAGACCGTGCCGAGTTCGCCCAAACGGACGGGCAGATCGCGATAGGAGCGCAGCGCGTCTTTGTAGATCAGGATGTGTCCGGGGCAATTCATCGGCTTGAGCCGGTATTCGGCATCATCGAGCTCCATCACGTCGAAAAAGTTCTGCGCGTAGAAGCCCTCGTGCCCCGAGGTGTAGAACAGTTGCCTGCGCGCCACGTGCGGCGTGTACACCAGGGAATAGCCGTGTTTGAGGTACTGCTCGCGCATCCAGTCTTCCATCACCTTGCGGATGATGCCGCCCTTGGGATGCCAGAAGATCAGCCCCGGACCGGCGAGCTCCTGGATGGAGAACAGGTCAAGCTGCTTGCCCAGCACGCGATGGTCGCGCTTCTTGGCCTCTTCCAGCTTGTGCAGGTATTCGTCCAGCTCTTTCCGGGAGAAGAACGACGTGCCGTAGATGCGCTGCAATTGCGGGTTTTTTTCGTCGCCTAGCCAGTACGCGCCGGCGATGTTGAGCAGCTTGAAAGCCTTGATTCTGCCGGTTGATGGGATGTGCGGCCCGCGGCAGAAGTCGGTG
Organism: Terriglobales bacterium; assembly: GCA_041946775.1. Classification (GTDB taxonomy): domain Bacteria; phylum Acidobacteriota; class Terriglobia; order Terriglobales; family Acidobacteriaceae; genus JBHGBA01. Next base: position 45,265 of record JBHGBA010000027.1, on the reverse strand, counting down.
AACTTGCCGGTCTTGTAGATCGAAACCTGCTCGCCCGGTTTGGTGAATTGCTCGATGAAGTGGCACTTCATGAAATCGCCTTCGCGCTTGAAGCGCTCCAGGCTCTCTTCGCGCGGCAGGAATTCGCGCGCGTAAGGCTCGTCGCGCTGCACGATCTCCTGCATCTTCTTCTCGATTTTCTCCAGGTCCTCGGGGGTGAACGCCTTCTCGCGGTAGAAGTCATAAAAGAAGCCATCCTGGGTGGCGGGACCGTGGCCGAGCTTGGTCTCGGGAAACAGCTCGAGCACGGCGGCGGCCATCAGGTGCGCCGACGAGTGACGGTACACTTCCAGCGCCTCGGGGTCCTTTTCGGTCAGGATGCGCAGTTCGGCGTCGTGCTCCAGCGGACGCCGCAGGTCCACCAGTTGGTCTTGCTCGGTGGCGGCAGCGGCAGGGGCGCCCTGTCCGGCAGCCTGCGCGCCGTCGAGCGGCGCAACTTTGGCCACCAGCGCGGCCGAGGCCAGGCGCGGACTGATGGACTGCGCGATCTCCAGCGGGGTAGTCCTCCTGGGCACTTGCTGTTCGCTGCCGTCGGGGAGCTTTACTCTGATCATGTCGGGCATGGCTGGTCCTTCACTTCAGCGCCACATAACGCGACGCCAAGTGCTGATTGCGAGTCGCAACAGCACGGAAAATCTCAGTTTATTGAAGCCTCGGGGCCGAAGCAAACCAGGGAATGGAGTCAGTTCTTCCCAGCTTGCGGCATGATTTCGTAATGGAATTCATTCTGTCGCGGCTGACGCCGCTGTCGGTGTGGCCATGAATTCCAGCGCGCGCACGATGTAGGCCTTCAGGTCCCTGCGCTCGACCACGGCGTCGAGCATCCCCTTTTCCAGGAGGAATTCGCTGCGCTGGAACTGCTCCGGCAGTTTCTGGCGGATGGTCTGCTCTATGACTCTTGGCCCGGCAAAGCCGATGAGCGCGCCGGGTTCGGCGATGTTCAGATCGCCCAGCATGGCAAACGACGCAGTGACGCCGCCCGTCGTGGGATCGGTCAGCACGGAAATGTACGGAATGCGGGCGCTGTCCAGCTTGGCGAGTGCGGCGGAAATCTTCGCCATCTGCATCAGGCTGATGGCCCCTTCCATCATGCGCGCGCCGCCGGAAGCAGACACGATGATGAGCGGCACGCGTTCTTTGAGGCAGCGCTCGATGGCGCGGGTGATCACTTCACCCAAGACGGCGCCCATGGAGCCGCCGATAAAGTTGTACTCCAGTACGCTGGCGATTGCCGGACGTCCGCCGATCAGGCCCTTGGCGTTGACGATGGCATCTTTGTAGCCAGTGTCCTTCTGCGCCTTGCGCAGACGGTCACTATAAGGCTTCAGGTCGGTGAACTTCAGCGGATCGGTCGAGCTCAGGCCGCTGTCGAAGATTTCGTACTTGCCGTCGTCGAACAGTTGGGCGAGACGCGTGCGCGCGTCGATGCGGAAATGACGGCCGCAGTGGTGGCAGACGTTGAAGTTGGCGTCGAGGTCCTTTTTCCAAATGACCTTGCGGCAGGCCTCACACTTTACCCACAGGCCTTCAGTCTTGACCTTCTTTTCGCCGGAGGCATCTACTGCCGCGGATTGACGCCGGAACCAGGACATTATCAGCTCTCAGTTTGCAGTTTACAGTTTGCAGCTCACGCGGTGTGCAGCCTGGTTTGGCTACAAACTGCGAACTGCAAACTGTGAATGGTTCAGTACTCAATCCCCCGCTGCGCCATGACGCCCTTCTCGTAGGCGTGTTTGACCTGACGCATTTCGGTGACCGTATCGGCCAACTCAACGATTGTGGGGTGCGCGTTGCGTCCCGTCAAGATCACATGCAGCATCTCAGGTTTTCGCCGCAGGGCAGAGGCAACCTTGTTGACGTCGAGCATGCCGTAGCTGATGGCGTAGTTGATCTCGTCCAGAATCACCAGGTCCCATTGCCCGCCGAGCACGGCCTTTTCCGCCTCGGCCCAGGCTTCCTCGACCATGCGGATGTCTTCTGGTGCGGGTTCGGCGCCGCCGACCTTTACGAAGCCGCGTCCCATCTGCTTCATCACAAACTTCTCGCCGAACGCCTTGACCGCGTCGAGTTCCCCGTAATGCCACGAGCCTTTCAGGAATTGCAGCATCAGCACGCGCAGGCCCTGGCCCACGGCGCGCAGCGCGGTGCCCATGGCGGCGGTGGTCTTGCCCTTGCCGGGCCCGGTATTCACGATGATCAAGCCACGTCGTATGCCGTTCATGTCAATCGCGCCTCGCCGCGAGCATGGCTGCCGGACAGGATGATGCGCCGCGGATGGAAGTGCTCGACGATCTTATCCGTGATGTACTTCGGCAGCTTGTCATCAACGACCGTTGCCGATTGTGCCTGCCCCAAGGATTGTACCGAAGCCGACGCTTCTTACTTCGCAAATTACAAAATTACCAATTACCAATCGCTAGTGCGCGGTGTGGTAGGGATGTCCGGCCAGGATGGTAAAGCCGCGGTAAATCTGCTCCAGCAGCACTACGCGCGCGATCTCGTGCGCCAGGGTCATCCTCCCCAGCGACAGCGTGTGCGTCGCCGCCTTGAGTGTCTGCTCGCTCCAACCATCCGGCGGGCCGACGGCGAACAGCAGCGTCTGCGTGCCCTGGTCCTGCTGGCGCCGCAGGAACTCTGCAAACTCCTGCGATGTCATCTGCCGCCCGCGCGCATCGAGCAGCGCCACCACGGGACGACTACGTTCTCGCGCGATCAACTCCAGCAGGGCCTTCTCGCTGCGCAGTTCCTGAGCTTCGGCCGGCACATAGCACGTAAGCCGCTTGAGGTACTCGCTGGTGAGGGCGCTGATCGCGGCTTCTTTGGTCCTGCCGATCCAGCAGACTTTCAGTTTCACGCGGGTATTTGAGCAGACGCGACAGCCAGCAGCAAGCAATAAGCGGCTGGCAACAAGCAACTAGCAGCAAGCGGTTTCGCGGCCTTTCGCGTACGGGACAGCAGTTCACCACGGCGGACACAGGGGACACAGAACCGGGGGCCCGCCGCCGAGACGGCGGCGCTACATTGTTGCTAGTTGCTTGTAGCGGCTACGCAATCCCGTAGCGCTTGCGCTTTTCCAGCAACGTCTTGCGGCTGATGCCGAGGATACGCGCCGCCTGGGTCTTCTTGCCGCGCGTGAAGTCGAGCACTTCGGCGATGTATTTCCGCTCCAGTTCCTCCAGTGACATTTTGCGGAAGAGACTCGGCAGCGCCTCGCGGACGCAGGCCGGCAAGTCCTGAGGAAGGATCTCCGGCGCAGTGCCGTTCAACACGGCGCGTTCGACGATTTGCCGCAGTTCGCGCACGTTGCCGGGATACGAATACGCCTGTAGGGCCGCAAGCGCACCCGCCTCGAAGGTGAGGTAAGGCTTGCGATGGACTTCGGCGAAGTGGCGCAGGAAGTAGTCAGCCAGCGGAAGCACGTCGCCGCGCCGCTCCCGCAACGGCGCTACGAGGACGGACACGACATTCAGGCGGAAGTACAGATCTTCGCGAAAGGTGCGGCGAGTCACCGCGCGTTCCAGGTCAACGGAGGTCAGGGCAACGAGGCGCGCTTCGATCGGGATGGCACGGGTGGAACCGAGCCGCAAGAAGCTGCGCTGTTCGATGGCGCGCAAGAACTTCGCCTGCGTGGCCATCGAGAACGCGGCCACTTCCTCCAGCACCAGCGTCCCAGCGCGCGCCAGTTCCAGCCGGCCTCGCCGCGTCTGCGTCCCCCCAGGGAACGCCCCCGGCTCGTAACCAAACAACTCCGTCTCGAGCGACTCGGCAGGCGCGCCGCCGCATGGCAGGCACATGAACGGCTCATCGGCATAAGGACCGAGGCAGTGAAGTATTTGTGCCAGATGTTTCTTGCCGACACCGCTTTCGCCGCGCAGCAGCACGGTAGAGAGGCCGGACGCGAGGGAGCGGACTTGGTCGAGCAGGCGTTTGGAGACCGGATCGGCAGCCACCCACGAAACCAGGGCCAGGGGCAGCGGCTCGCGGCGAGGAGCGGCCGCACTCAGCTCGCCGGCGTCTTGCGTGCCCGCGTCTTGCGGGGCGATGCCGCGGGGCGTGGGGTCACCGCGCGTTTCCTGGTTACGCCGCTCTTCAGGTCGGAAAGCTCCAGGCGTTTTGCCGACTTCCACAACCGCTCCAGGTCATAGAACTGGCGCGCCTTTTCGGAAAACACGTGCACCACGAAGTCCACGTAGTCCAGCAGCACCCACTCGGCCTGCGTATAACCCTCGATGTGAGCGGGACGCGCGCCGGTCGTCTTTGAGAGTCTCTGCTCTACTTCATCCGAGATGGCCTGAATCTGCCGCGGGTTGCTACCCGAGCAGATGAGGAAATAGTCGGTGAAGCCGCCGTGGGCTTTGTCCAACTGGAGAATGGAGATGCGCTCGGCCTTCTTTTCCTGGCAGGCGGTGAAGGCCGCCGCCACTTGCTGTTTCAGTTCGCTTTGCTTTTTCCTGGTCGCCATCGCTCCTCGTGTTTCACGATTGTTGCAGTTTGCGGTTTGCAGTTTGCAGCTAACCTTGCGGAGCAACTGAAGGTTCAACGGCCGCCAGCGCTCTTGCCGCCGGAAACCAACTGCAAACCGTGCTTGGGACCGCGGGCGCTCGCGACACCGCGATAGAGTCCCTGTTTGCGTATGTACTCCGCGACGGCCGGGCCGACGAGCTTGTCGAGCGGCCGGCCCCTGGCGGCGGCCGCGCGAATCTGGGTGGCGGAAACTCTCTCCACCACGTTTTCCAGCAGGTGAATGGTCGCCCCAGGCAGCACGATATCGCCTTGCGCCGGCTGCTTGCGCATGACGTTGGTCACGCCGGCTGAAGGGCGCAACGCTTCGGGCAACGCCGCACCGACATCGGCCAGCGAAAACCCCGGCCGGCCCACCACAATGAACTCCGTCTCGCGCAGCAGCGCTTCCGGTTCGCGCCAGGTGGCGATTTCGAGAAATGCATCAATGCCGATCAGGAAGAACAGGCGGTCGCTCTTGCCCAGCATCTGGCGCAGGCGGCGGACGGTGTCAATGGAGTAATTAGCGCCGTGGGCCGGCCGCTGTTCCGGGCCTTCCAGCAGCGAGGGAATGAAGGCCTTCTCGCCGGCGGTGGCCAGTGCCACCATGGCATAGCGATGGCCGAAGGCGGTGACGGGTTGCGCCAGTTTGTGGGGTGGAATATAGGCGGGGACAAAGTACACGCGCTTCAACTGAAAGCGCCCGGCGGCGGCGCGCGCCACCGCCACGTGCCCCAGGTGCACGGGATCAAAGGTCCCACCAAAGAGTGCGACGTTCATCGATCAGTTGTCAGCACCGGCCTGCCCGAGGACAGTGGCTCCGCGGGCGGAGATTATCGCAGCGGGACATCAAGATGCAAGCGTGCCCCATGGCAGCCGCCAAAAGAGGCACGGAGACAGGGAGCGGCAGGGTCATCCAGCAAACGTCAGCCGCGGCAGCGCAGCGCGTTGGCGCAAGTCAATCAGTTTGGCGCAGGCATTGCGGTGGTTCAGCAGCAGGGCACCCCGCCAACGTGGTATAATTCAGGGTGCGATTCTGGCGTCTAACTTCCTGTAAATGCAAAGACTTAGGTTGACTCCGCCGGCCCCTGAAGAGCCCTGCGGAACAGGAGTCTTACGCGCCAGAGTGAATTAGGAATTTGGGACTGGAGGATTTGAGATGGGGGATTTGCGCGTCTCAGGACCAACGACAACGTCCCTCGACTTCGCGCGGCAAAAGCGGGCCGCGCTCTCCGTCGAAAACGCGGCGCCATTCGTGCCGCCCCTCCGGGGCTCACGTGATTAATTCGCTGCTATCCCAGGACTTCCGTCCTGGGCTAATTTCGGCCGCCCCACTCGGGGCTGAATTGGAGCGAGTTTTCATCTTCTTGGGTGGACCGCAGGTCCATGTGGCACTCGGGATGACAACTCACAAGTTCATCGAACAGGCGGGCGGTTCAAACCCAAATCTAGAATCTTAAGTCCGCAACTGGTGATAAATGCCTGACGATCCAAACCAGCAGCTTCCATTGACGCCTCCCAGTAGTGACGGCGGTGGTCCCACCGGCGCGGCGAACTTGCAGCCCATCAACATTGAAGAGGAGATGCGGCGGTCCTACCTGGACTACGCCATGTCGGTCATTATCGGCCGCGCTCTCCCCGATGTGCGCGACGGCCTGAAACCCGTGCACCGTCGCATTCTTTACGCCATGCACGACATGGGCCTGCTGCACAACAAGAAGCACGTGAAGTGCGCCAAGGTGGTGGGCGAGTGTCTGGGCAAGTACCATCCGCACGGCGATACCGCGCTTTACGACGCGCTGGTGCGCATGGCGCAGCCGTTCTCGCTGCGTTATCCGCTGGTGGATGGGCAAGGAAACTTCGGCTCGGTGGACGGCGATCCGCCCGCGGCCTACCGGTACACCGAGTGCCGCATGACCGCGATCGCGGAAGAACTGCTGGCCGACATTGACAAGGAGACGGTGGACTTCGTCGAGAACTTCGACAACACCACCGCCGAACCAGTCGTGCTGCCCACGCGGGTGCCCAACCTGCTGGTGAATGGCGTTAACGGTATCGCTGTTGGGATGGCCACCAACATTCCGCCGCATAATCTGACGGAGATCGTGAACGCCTGCATCGAGGTGGTGAACAATCCGCACGCCGTACTCGACGACGTGCTCAAACACGTGCAGGGGCCGGATTTTCCGACCTGCGGTTTTATCTACGGCAAGAAAGGCATTCGCGACGCTTATGCCACGGGCCGCGGACGCTTCCTGATGCGCGCCCGTGCCGCGGTGGAAAACCTCACAAAGGAAAAACAGGCGATTATCGTCACCGAAATTCCTTACCAGGTCAACAAGACCACGCTCATCAAGCGCATCGCCGATCTGGTCAACGACAAGACCATTGACGACATCGGCGACATCCGGGACGAAAGCGACCGTGAGGGCATGCGCATCGTCATCGAGTTGAAGCGCGGCGCGCAGCCCGAGATCGTGCTGAACCAGCTCTACAAGCACACGCAGATGCAGGAATCGTTCAGCATGATCTTCCTGGCAGTGGCCAACGGGCGACCGGTGGAGATGGGGCTGGTGCAGGCGATCCAGTACTTCATTGACCACCGCACTGACGTGGTGCGCCGCCGCACAGCGTTTCTGCTGAACAAGGCGCGCGAGCGCGAACACATCCTGGAAGGCTACCAGCTTGCGCTGGACCGGATTGACGACGTGATCGCCATCATCCGCGGCAGCGAAAACCGCACCGCCGCACGCGACAACCTGGTCGCCTACTTCGGCGGCAAGTCCATCGAGGTCAACGTCCAGGGACGCCGCAACAACGTTACATTTCCCGGCAAGCGGCCGGAGAAGCCGTTCGACACGCGCCAGGCCGACGCCATCCTCGAGTTGCAGTTGCACCGGCTGACGCGGTTGTCCATTGATGAAATCCTGAACGAGTTGAAGGAAATCCGCGAGCGCATTGCCGAGTACGAAGCCATCCTGGGCAGCGAGAAGAAGCTGCGGCAGGTGATCGTCAAAGAGCTGGAAGAAATCCGCAAGCAGTACGGCGACGCGCGCCGCACGGAGATCCTGGATGAAGCCGCCGAAATCAAGCTGGAAGACCTGATCGCGGACGAACAGATGGCGGTTACCGTCAGCCACAACGGCTACCTGAAGCGCACCGCGGTTTCCACTTATCGCGCGCAGCGGCGCGGCGGCAGCGGACGGCGCGGCATGGCGACGCGCGAAGACGATTTCGTCGAGCGCCTCTACATGGCCTCGACGCACGACTACATCCTCGTGTTCACCAACACCGGGCGTGTGTACTGGCTGAAGGTGTACGAAATCCCCGACGTGGGCGCGGCCGGCAAGGGCAAACACATCGGCAACCTGGTGGCGCTGCAACCCGGCGAGACCGTGCGCGCCATGCTCGCCGTGCGCAATCTGGAAGACGAGAACTGCTATGTCTTTTTTGCCACGCGCAAGGGCACGGTCAAGAAGACGCCGCTGGTGGACTTTTCCAACGTGATGTCGCGCGGAATTATCGCCATCAATCTCGACAAGAACGATGAGCTGGTATCGGCTGCGATCACCAGCGGCGACGACATCATCTTCCTCGCGAGTCACGACGGTATGGCGATCCGGTTCGAGGAGAGATACGAAGAGGGCAAGAACGGCGGCGTACGCCCGATGGGCCGCAATGCCGGCGGGGTGCGCGGCATGGACCTGGAGGCAGGCGACTACATCGTCGGCATGGCGGTCACGCCGAAACGTAGCGCCGCCGTCCCGGCGGCGGGCCCTGACGGCAGCATGAAGCGCAACGGCAAGAACGGGAAAGCCGGCGCGAAGAACGGTGAGACCGAAAAGCCGGTGGCCGATATGATCCTGACCGTCACCGAAAACGGCTACGGCAAGCGCACGCCGGTGGATGAATACCGCCTGCAAACGCGCGGCGGCAAAGGCGTGATCAACGTGAAGACCACCGCACGCAACGGCAAAGTGGTGAGCATCCTGCTGGTGAGCGAGGATTCGGAAGGCATGGTGATCAGCCAGTACGGGCAGATCATCCGCATCCCGACTGACCAGGTGCGCGAAGCCGGGCGCGCCACGCAGGGCGTGCGGTTGCTGTCGCTCGATCCGGGCGACCGCGTGGCCGCGGCCGTGGTCATCCCGCCGGAGGGAGAGGACGAGGAAAACGGTACGTTGATCCAGTAAAACCGGTTGGCCACGGATTTGCACGGTCGCGGCGGCTGAGAAAAAAGCTGGCCACGGCGGTGACGCCGGGCCGAATCACAAGTCGCAAATCACTAATCACCAAATTACGCGGCTTTTTCCTTCACCGCGCGGCTGCGAGCGATGATCATCGAGGCCGAGGCGGCTTCGCGGACGTTCACGTCTTCAAACCCGGCTTCATCGAGCCACTGCCGGTACTGGGCCACGGTGAACGTGTCGCCTTCCTCGGTGTGCACCAGCATGTTGACGGCGAACAGCAGCGGGAAGGTGGCCTCGGCGCGCTGCTCGTCGGCGGGCCAGTCCACGATGAGCAGTTGGCCTCCGGGTTTCAGCGCGCGGCGGACCTTCGCCAGCAGCTCGCGCGAGTGCCGCTCGCCCTCCGAGTGACAGACGTGGCCGACGGTGACTACGTCGTAGCGCGCCTCGCCGAAATCGGTCTCGCGGAGGCTGCCCGGCAGGTAGTTGACGCGCGCGCTGATGCCCTCGCGCTCGGCGATGCGTTTGGTCACGCCATCAACAACGGAGGGCCAATCGGCCACCGTGACCTGCACGTTGGGGTCGAGCCGCGCAAAGGCGAATCCCCAGACGCCGGAACCCGCGCCGACGTCCAGCACCCGCACCGGCCCGCCGCGCGGCACGTGTTTGAGCATCTCGCGCGCCGCAGTCTCGGCGGCCTCAACGTTCAACCCATAGAGACCTTCGACGAAGCGTGCGAAGAACTCGCCGCGGTCCTGTTCGCCCTCGACGTCGACAGGCGGGCGGCCGGTGCGCACGACGCCGGTGAGTTCCATCCAGTTGCGCTCGATCTCCCGCATATGCAGCACCACCGCGCCCATGTAGCGTGGGCCCTTGCGCGACAGATAAACGCGCGCCGTTTCGGTGAGCGCATAGCGGTCCTCCTGCTTGGTGAGCATGCCAATTGCGGTGAGCGCGTTCAGCAGGATGCGCACACCACGTTCGGCGCCGCCGATGGCTTGCGCCAGTTCGAGCACCGTACGCCTTCCTTCGTCGATGTGCGTAAACAAGTCGAGTTCGATGGCGCTGACCATCGCCTGGGTAGTGGCAAAGCCGAAGGCCGCCTGCATGATCGTGCGCGGATTCGCCTCAGGGGAAAACATGGCCTGGTTGCTCATCATTACTCCTTCGCGGGTGTGCCGGTTAGAGGAACTGGGGGACAGTCGCCGCACGCGGCTGTAGGTCGGTTTGGCAGGAGGTTGGGATGAGAATTTGCCGCGTTCGGTTGCAGAACTTCGCCAGCCTGTTTCAGCGTGAACAACTGTGGGGGGAACTCGGTCAGACGCCTTTCAGCGCCGGGTCCCAGATGAATTTGTGGATTTGCAGCCCGAGGCGGACGCGAAGTGCGTCGGCGAGAATCCATTCGGCCAAGTCGCGCGGGTCGAGCAGGCAATGAGAGACGTCGCGCGCGCCCGAGGCGGTTTTTGCGAACGCAGGCGAGAAGATCACGGAAGCGACACGATCTGCGAGTTGATGCCGGCGCAGAAAGTCACGCGCGAATTCGTAGTCGGCGCGGCCGGCGATGACGAATTTCACTTCGTCATGCGGCATGAGGGCCTGAAGGTTCTCAATACGGAACGAATCGCCTTCGCCCGAGCCGGGACACTTCACGTCCACGATCTTAACGACCTCGGCGGGAACACGCTCCAGCGGGCGCTCGCCGCTGGTCTCCAGCAGCACGGTGTAACCCTCGGCCAGCAATCGTTCCATGAGCGGGACGACTTCGCGCTCCTGGAGCATGGGCTCGCCGCCAGTGATCTCGATCAGTGGATGATGTGATACAGCAGGTCCTTCGCTGCGCGGGCCAACAGCAGGTCCGCTCCGCTCAGGATGACAAGAACCGCGGGGACCGCAACCCGCGCGGGGGTCACGAGACGAGTTGTGCGGCGTGAGGCGATGAACCTCGGCCATCACTTCATCCAGGTCCATGCGCCTGCCGCCGGTGAAGGTGTACTCACTGTCGCACCACGAGCAGCGCAGATTGCACCCGGTCAGACGCACGAAGATGCACGGCAGCCCGGCGTAGGATGACTCGCCCTGGATGGAGCGGAAGATCTCGGTGATCTGCATGACTGAATCAATGATTCAGTGAGTCACTGAATCAATGACTCACTGCCGTGCTCACTCGTAATACACCGCTGTGGTGGTGTCGGTTTCCCACAGCTTAATCTGCTTCACGCGGACGCGCCCATCGGTGGTGGCGCCCAGGCGGGCGCTGATCTCGTCGTAGAAGTAGCGGGCCATGTTTTCGGCCGAGGGGTTCTGCTGCCGGAAAGGATCAATGTCGTTTAGGAACTGGTGGTCCAGGCGATCTATGACTTCGTTCATCACCAGCTTCAGGTCCTTGAAATCGTACAGCAGCCCGATGGCGTCGAGGGTCTCGCCGGCCAGTGTCACGCGCACCTTGTAGTTATGGCCGTGCGGGTTTTCGCACTTACCGCGATAACCGCGCAGCGCGTGCCCGGCAGCAAAGGTATCTTCCACACTGACTTCAAACATTCTGTCCTCTTGGACCCCCGCCTGGCGCCATGTCAGAGGGATGGTTGACCATCTATTGTACCTAAAGGAAAAATTGGCTTGCCAACGGCGGCGCAGGCGGAGAGAATCGGCTGCTGCACGTGCCATGAGATCCCAAAACAACACGACCAATCAGCCGGCGAACGCGCCGGCACTGACGCGCAAAATGGCCCGCGCGGCCCTTATCGGACTCGACGAAACCACTTCTGCGGTGCTCACCGAGTGCTTTCATCAATTTGGCATCATGACGACGGCGCTCGAGGTGAGCGACGCCCAACGGCTGTCGGTGCAGAAGTTCGACGCCTGCGCGCTGCGCCTGGACGGTAGCGCCGAGCGTGTGCTGGAGATCATTCGGCGGGCCCCCGCCAACTTTCGTATGGTGGTTTACGGGCTGGCGAACAGCACGGCCCAGGCCCTGCGCTATTCGCGTTTTGGCGTCAACGCCATTCTGGATGAGCCCATTGATAAACGCGCCGCGCTGCGCGTGGTCCGCGCCACGCACCTGCTGGTCGTGCACGAATTCCGCCGTTATGTGCGAATCCCGCTGGCCACGCCGGTAGCGATTGCCTGCGAGGGGCGGAAAATCCAGGGACAGTCGGTGGAGCTAAGTGGCGGCGGCATTTCCATTGAAGCACCGGCCCTCACCGTGGGCGCGCCGGTGAATGTGGAATTCGTCCTGCCAAAATCGGACAAGCTGCGCCTGACGGCGACAGTCCGCTGGCACAAGGGCGGCCTGCTCGGTGTGCGCTTCGAGGAGAACGACCCGGCCCGGCAGAAGGTGAAGGAGTGGATCGACCGGTACCTGGGAATCGGGTGACCAGCCGGTGATCGGGTGATTCGGTGAACTGGCGATCCGCCCCCATGCCGAACGACTGAATTAGAGCGCGTGATTGGAAGCTGTACCCTGCTCATGGCAGGCGTCCGCGAAGCGGACGCCACGAGTAATAGCCCAGCACGCCCGAGCCCCGGAGGGGCGAGGAAGTGCTGGGTCACCAGCCAAAACAGAATCCCCGCCCGGAGGGGCGGCGCCTTCTTTGGCCGGTCCTCTAAAAGGACATACCTTCTCTAACCGCTATTCGGTTCGCCAGTTCACCGGACCACCCGATTACCGGATCACCGGATTACCCGATTGCCGGATGAGAAGAACTTCTCGACTTCCGCGATTTCGCTGGTCCGGCAGTAAGGCGGCAGGCTGTTGAGGAACACGCGGCCGTAGGGCATCTTTAAGACGCGGTTGTCGAGCAGCACGAGCACGCCGCGGTCGTTGAGCGAACGGATCAGCCGACCGAAACCCTGTTTCAATGAGATCACGGCGGCGGGGACCTGGTATTCGTAGAAGGCGTTACCGCCGTCGGCGTTGATGGCGCGCACCCGCGCGGCGACCACCGGATCGTTGGGCACGGCGAACGGCAGGCGGTCAATGATGACGCAGCTTAGTTGCTCGCCCTGCACGTCCACGCCCTGCCAGAAGGACGCGGTGGCAAACAGCACGCAATTCGGCGTAGTGCGAAATTCCTCGAGCAGCGCGCTCTTTGGCGCCTGTCCCTGAATGAGCACAGGAAAGGGGATGTCGCCCAGCAGGCGTTCGTAAAGGTCGTGCATCTGCGAGTAGCTGGTGAAGAGGCAAAAGGCGCGTCCCTGACTGATTTCGATGACACGGCGGATTTTCTCGGCGGCGCGGCGCGCGTAATCCGGCGAGCGCGGGTCGGGCATGTCGGGCGGAACGTACAGCAGCGCCTGCTTTTTGTAATCGAAGTGCGAGGGCACCACCAGCTCGCGCGCCTGCTGCACGCCTAGCCGGTGCTTCACGTAGTCGAAGCCCCCGCTGACGGCCAGTGTCGCGGAGGTAAGCACGGCGGTGTCGAGCTGCTCGAACACCAGCTTGTTCAGGACTTGTGACACGTCAATGGGCGTCGCCTGTAGGAAGACGAAACGGCTGGCGGCGTGATCGTCTTTCTTGCGTCTCTTGGCCACTTCGCCGCGGCGCTCGATCCAGTACACCGTGTTGCGGTCGTTGGACTCGAGCAGAAACGACAGTTGCACCTTCAGTTCATCGCAGCGGCGGAGCAGGTTGTAAACTGCGTCGGGCTTTTCCTTCAGCGCCTGCAAGTCGGCTTTGAGCCGGTCGAGGGCGCGCACCAGGTGGTTATACGCCTGGCCGTGCTCTTCCAGGAACTCGGCACGCGCGCGAAACTCGAAGCGGCCTTCGCCGGGCGGCAGCAGCGAAAAGAAATATTGCGCGCGCTCGCGCAGGTGGCCGCCGGAAGCGAGCAGGCGGCGCCCGTCAATCTGCTTCTTGCGCAGCAGCGCTTCGATGTCGCGAACGATCTCCTCGAAGCGCAGATTGCTGACCGACACGCCGAAGTAGCTGCTGGCCACGTCCTCCAGTTCGTGGGCCTCATCGAAGATCACTGCTGCCGCGTCAGGCAGCACGCCGGCATCGGGCACTTCTTCCGTTGCCGCGCGGCGTACGGCAAGATCGGCAAAGAACAGATGGTGGTTAACGATGATGATGTCCGACTCGGCGGCGCGGCGGCGCATCTCGGTGATGAAGCAGCGTCCGAACTCGCTGCACTTCTGGCCGATGCAGGCGTCGGCGCGCGCGTCCAGCTTGTCCCACAGGCGGCTGCTCTCGGGAATGGTGGTGAGCTCGGCGCGGTCACCGGTCTCGGTGTTCTTTTCCCACTCAAGGATGGCGCGGTATTGTTCGACTTCTTCCAGGCCGGTGAGGACCGGCTGGTTCACCAGCTCATACAGCTTCTTGCGGCACAGGTAATTCGCTCGCCCTTTCATGTAACAGACGCGCAGCTTCTGGTCGCCGTCGGGAAACAGCGCGCGTTCCAGGAAGGGGATGTCCTTGTAGAAAAGCTGTTCCTGGAGCGCCTTGGTGGCCGTCGAGATGATGACGCGCTTGCCCGAGCGCAGCACCGGCACCAAGTAGGCGAGCGTTTTGCCGGTCCCCGTACCCGCCTCGACGATCAGGTGGCGTTTCTCGGCCAGGGCCTGCTCGACCGCGGCTGCCATCTGCAACTGTCCGCGACGGAATTCGTAGGCCGGATGCGTGCGCGCAAGCAGCCCGCCAGGGCCGAAGAAACTGTGCAGCGAATGGTCGAGCGCTTCGGGGCGCGCGGGTTGGGGAGTGGGGGACACGAATCTCTTTATAATACGGGAGAACGCCCCATTCACCGCGGATTTACGCGGATTTCAGGGACCGGCGCGGATACCACTTGAAGAACCAAGCGTCCAGCAACATCGTCGCAACCACCAGCGCACCAGGCACAACCCCGCTGCCCACGATCGCCATTGTCGGGCGGCCGAATGTCGGTAAGTCCACGCTTTTCAACCGGCTGATTCGGCGGCGACGGGCCATTGTGGGCGACGAACCCGGCATCACGCGCGATCGGCTGTACGGCGAGGCAGAATGGCGCGGGCGGCGGCTGCGCGTGGTGGATACGGGCGGCATCATCCCGGAAGTAAAGGAACTGATCCCGGCGGCCATCTTCGACCAGGCGAAGGTTGCGCTGGATGAGGCGGACGCCATCGTCATGGTCGTGGATGCGCGCACCGAACTGGCCGCCCCCGATATGGAACTGGCGCGACTGCTCCGCCGCACTGGCAAGCCGCTGTTCCTTGCCGTCAACAAGGTGGACGCGCCGAAGATGCAGGCTTTTGCTGAGGAATTTCACCGCCTCGGCATACCCAACCTCTACCCGATTTCAGCCGAACACGGCGAAGGCGTAGCGGAGTTGCTGGATGCGATTTTGCCGGCGCTGCCCGAGCAAGGCATTACCGCAGAGGGCGCAGGGGTTAGCGCAGAGGGCACAGAGGAAGACAAAGAACCAGAAGATAAGCAAAAAGAAATCAAGATCGCCATCATTGGCCGGCCGAATGTGGGCAAGTCTACCCTGCTCAACCAGCTTACCGGGACCGGGCGTGCGATTGTCTCACCCATTGCGGGCACCACCCGCGATGCGGTGGACGAAGTGGTCCAACGCGACGGCATGAAGTTTCGCTACATTGACACAGCCGGCATCCGGCGCAAGGGCAAGACGAAGCTGATGGCGGAAAAGCTCTCGGTAGTGATGGCGCGCAAGCACCTGGAAGCCGCCGACATTGCGCTGATCATCATTGACGCTACCGAGGGCGTCACCGCGCTGGATGCGACCATCGCCGGCTACGCCCACGAGAGTGGGCGGTCCAGCATTGTCGTCATCAACAAATGGGACCTGGTCGGCCCGGCACGCCGCGACGGCAAGCGCCCTGCGGATGCCAAGCTGTTCGAACGGCAGGCGCGCGCCGCACTGAAGTTTCTCAACTACGCGCCCATGGTGTTCGTCTCCGCCACCACGGGCAAGAACGTGGGCAAGATCAATCGCGAAATCGAGTTGGTGGCGCGCGAGCGGTGCAAGCGCATTTCAACCGGGGAGATCAACCGCTTCCTCAAGACCGTGGATTTCGAGCGGGCGTCAGTCCCCATATCGAAGCGCGTCAGAACCTACTACATGACCCAGGCGGCCACGGCGCCACCGACCTTCATCCTGTTCACCGACCGCGATGTGAAGCTGCACTTCTCCTACCAGCGCTTCCTGGAAAACCAGATTCGCAAGGCATTCGGCTTTGTGGGCACGCCGATCTGGATCAAGACGCGGGAAAGCTAGAGCGGCTTCCCGGTCCCCCAGTGGCGCGCTGCCCCGGCACTTGCGGCCCTGCGCTTCGCTCCGGGCCCGCTGCGTGCCGGGCTATGTTCGTCGCGTCCGCTGCGCGGACGCGGATCTTCGTGCCTTCCGTTAAACACCGCGCACGATTAACCAACGACGTAATACCGCCTATCGCACGTGCCTATTTACGCAATCGGACGTAAACCGGATAGCTTCTTCTCCCGCCAGAGTCTCACAATGACGGCACTTCTGTTTTTCTCACCAACCCGTGGGAGGGAGAAGTGCGCTGTATTCGAGCGATCATGCTGGTCATGCTAGCCGCGCCGGCCTTTGCCGCCACGCTGGAAATCAAACCGACCACAACCTTGGCGGCGGAAACGGCCAACAATACAAGTGCGGCCGACACCTGGACGACCTCCACCAATGGCAATCTCGGCGCCGGCAACGTCAGCAAAGTGGACCACCGCACGCTGCTCTACCCAGGCTCGACCACGCAGATTTATAGCAACATCATGTTCTGGTTCGGCCCCTCGAACCACATCCAAGTGGGTTACCAGTCCAACAACTACGACCAAGTGAAGCGCCAGGTGGACGATCACCTGAGCCGCGGCATCACTGGCACCATAGTTGACTGGTATGGTACGGCGCATACCTGGGACAACGGGGCCACGCTCTATTTGAAGCAGTATGCCGAGTCGCTGCCGGGCCATCCTTTCAAGTTCGCCATCATGGAAGACAAGGGCGCGCTGAAGCCCTGCGCCGCCACGCCCGGGTGTGACGTAAACGCGCAATTGATCAGCGACCTCACCTACATCGTCAATACCTACGGCGTGTCGCCCGCCTATATGAAGCTGAACGGCCGGCCGGTAATTTTCTTCTTCGGGGTCGAGGACTACGCCATCAACTGGAGCTACGTGGAAGGCGCGGTGCCGGGCAATCCGCTGTTCATCTTTGAGAACGCCAGCGGGTTCAACATCCCAACCAGCGACGGCGGCTTCGCCTGGGTGATGATCAACACCAGCGACCCGCTCGATTGGAAGCAGTCCTACCTGGATTACTTTTACTCGCAGGCGCGCAACTACGTGTCGCAGCATACGTTTGGCGCGACCTATAAAGGGTTCAACGACACCGCCGCCACCTGGTCGCTGAACCGCATCATGAGCCAGCAGTGCGGGCAGGTATGGCTCAACACGTGGAACGAAGTCCGCAAGTTCTACAGCGCGAACAATCAACTCGAGTCCATGCAGATCGTCACCTGGAACGACTACGAGGAAGGCACCTCGATCGAGAGCGGCATTGATAACTGCGTAACCATCAGCGCCAATGTTTCCGGCACGGCACTGAATTGGACGATCACCGGCAATGAGAACACGTTGCACCACTACACAGTGTTCATCTCGACCGATGGCCAGAACCTTATGCCGCTGGCCGAGGCTTCCCCCGGTATTCGTTCGCTCGACCTGACGCAGTTTGATCTAGCCGAGGGCAACTACAGCCTGTACGTTAAGGCGGTGGGCAAGCCGTCGTTTGCCAACCATATGTCGGGGGCGGCGACACTGGTGGTGAAGCCGGCGCCGCCAATAATCGCGTTAGACGTGACGCCGACTTTCGGCAGTGCGCCGCTGGCGGTAACCGCTTCGACCGCAGGCCCAGCCGGGTCGGGTTTGTCGTCCAGCATTGACTTTGGTGACGGCACGGTGAGCAGTGGCCCGACCGCTGCCCACACCTATACCCAGATGGGCAGCTACACCGTGAGCGCAACCGTAACCGACAGCGCCGGGCAAACGGCCAGGACGACGGCTGCCGTGCAGGTCAGCGGTTTCACGCTGACCATCAGCATGGTGAACCCGCGGATGAGGGGCACCCGAGCGGCCAGTTACTCGGTCAGTGCGGCGCCGCAATTCGGCTTCCGCCAAGCCATCGCCCTTTCCTGTTCGGGACTGCCGTCGGGAGCGTCCTGCAATTTTTCGCCTTCCACCATCACGCCCTCGGACGGACCGGTTACGGCGCAACTGAGCATACAAAGGAATTCTGTGTCCCGGCTTCAGCAAAGAATGGTTTTGCTGGCGTTGTGCCAGCCGCTGGCGGGTGTCGCGCTGTTTGCCTGGGCGAGGAAGCGGCGGGGGCTGAAATACTGGGGTATGTGGTCATTGCTGGCATTTCTGGGACTGCTCGCGGCATGCGGCGGCGGCCAACTACCAACGCGGCAGTCCAGCAGCAAAGCAGCGCTAGCTAGCGGAACCTACATCATCACCGTGACGGGAACCAGCGGCGGCCTGCAGCAGTCAGCGACGGCGACGCTCACGGTGGAGAATTAAGACTGTCTCCTCTGCGTCCCTGTGGTAAAGACCCTTTCACGAGAAAGGGCACGGAGGACACAGAGAAAGAGTTATGCCGCCACCTGGCTGGCTTCAGCGCTATCGGCCCCTGCCGCCAGTTGACGCACACTGATGCGATGCACCTGCTTCACCAGGAACAGCGGCCGGTGTTTTACCTCATCGTAGATTCGGCCGATGTACTCGCCAAGCAGGCCGATGCAGGTCAACTGCACGCCGCCCATGAACAGCACGGTGACCATGGTGCTGGTGTATCCATAGACCAGCGGGCCCATCAGTTGCCAACCCGCCAAACGCGTGATTAGCAGGAACAACCCATAGAGGAAGGCGACGCTTGCGGTTGAGAGACCGAGCACCAAGCTCAACCGCAGCGGCTTGTAGCTGAAGCCGAAGATTGCGTCCAGAGCGTACTTGAACAGCCTCCAGAAGGTTTGCTTGGGTTCGCCGGCGGAGCGATCGCCGCGGTCGTAGTAAACCATTGCAGTGCGAAAGCCCACCCAGGCGCGCAGTCCGGGCAAATAGCGGTTGTTCTCGCCGAGCGCGTTGATGGCGTCCGCGACCTGCCGGTCGAGCAGGCCGAAGATGCCCGCGTTCAGCGGAATCGGATAGTCGGACAAGAAGCTCAGGAATCTGTAGAACAGCGGGTACGCCCAGGTGCGAAAGCCGTGTTCTTTGCGGGTCCGCCGCTGTGCGACGACGACTTGAGCGCCGCCGCGCCACGCCTGCACGAATTTCGGAATGACGTTGGGCGGGTCCTGGAAATCACCGTCCATGAGCACCACGGCGTGGCCCCGCGCATGTTTCAATCCGGCGGTAAGCGCGGGCTGGTGTCCCCAGTTGCGTGAAAGTTCCAGGACAGCTACGCGTGAATCCTGCGACTGGATGCGGAGAAGGCGCTCGAGCGAGGTATCCGAGCTGCCGTCGTTGACGTAAACGATTTCCCACGACTCGCCGGTTGAATCCAGGGCATCAACCAGCGCTGCATGAAGAGCATCCACCACCTCTTCTTCGTTGTAAATCGGAACAACCACAGAAAGAGTAATATCGCGCGACGATAGGGAGCCCATTTGTGCTACCACCAAAAAATTGGAAGTAGGGGAACATCATTTACTTACAGTCTTACGCTGCTTTCAACGTCAGCGCTGCACGCTTTTCCGGGATGGCATCGGGGCGGCCCACACTGAAGTAAATCAGGCCGCGCTCCGCCATTTCCGCGGGATCGAACAGGTTGCGCCCATCAATCACGATCGGGTATCGCAGGGAATCGTGGATGCGATCGAGGTCGAGCGACGCGAATTCTTCCCAGTCGGTCAGGATCAATAGCGCGTCGGCGCCGCGCGCCGCCTCGTAAGGGCTGCTGGCATAGGTGATGGCCGGCAGCTCTTGCGCGGCGTGTGCGTTGGCCGCCGGATCATACGCCACGATCTGCGAGCCTTCCTTCAGCAGCGAGCGGACAATGGACACTGCCGGCGATTCGCGCATGTCGTCTGTGCCCCCTTTGAAAGACAGGCCCAGAACCGCCAGCCGCTTGCCCTTGAGCGTCCACAGCGCTTTGCGCACTTTGCGCAGGAAGCGCTGGCGCTGCTCCTCGTTGATGCGTATCACCTCATCGAGCAGGCGGAAATCGTAGCCGCAGTCGCGCGCCACGGCGCGAAACGCCATCAGGTCTTTAGGAAAGCAAGAGCCGCCGTAGCCAATGCCGGGGCCCAGGAACTTGGGACCGATGCGTGAATCCGATCCGATGCCCTCGACTACCTGCTCCACGTTGGCGCCCACGGATTCGCAGATAGATGCCACCGCGTTGATGAACGAAATCTTCATGGCCAGGAATGCGTTCGAGGCGTGCTTAATCAGCTCGGCGCTCTTGGCGCTGGTGCGAATCACGGGCGGCGGCACGTGCGCGCTGTCCGGCCTGGGGATGGCGTCGCTGCGCCGGTAATACTCGCCGCTGAACAGTGGTTGGTAGCACTCCCGCAGCACGCCGGCGCAATGCTCGGTGTCGGCGCCGAGCACGATGCGGTCGGGATAGAGAAAATCGGTGACCGCTGTGCCCTCGCGCAGGAACTCAGGATTGGAGGCGACATCGAACAACTCTGCCGGGGCGCCATCGAGCAGCATGATCTTGCGGATCCAGGTGCTGGTGTACACCGGGACGGTGCTCTTCTCGACCACGACTTTGTAGCTGTTGATGGAGCCGGCGATGCCGCGCGCCACCGACTCGACGTACGACAGGTCGGCCTCGCCGTCCTCCGTGGGCGGGGTGCCAACGGCGATGAAAACCGCGTCGCTGGCCTGCACCGCGCCTTGGAGATCGCCGGTGAACTGCAATTTTTCGCCTCGATTGCGCGCCAGCAACTCGGGCAGGAACTGCTCGTGGATGGGAACTTCGCCGCGCTGCAAAGCAGCGAGCTTGACGGGATCGTTGTCAACCAGAATGACTTCGTGCCCAATTTCGGCAAAACATGCGCCGGCCACCAGGCCGACGTAGCCGGAACCAACCACCGTTATCTTCATCAATGCTCCGATGGCGCCACCGCGCGGGCCGTTACTCTCGCTGCTGTTTGTAGCGCCTCTTCTAACGTGCGTAGATGCCCTTTTTACCGGGCGAGATTGCCCGCTCCACATACGTGCAAACGGAAATGCAACTACGCTGCTCGGCCCGCCAGGTGCAGTTCTGGCGCGAATTTCCGGACCAGGGCCGAGTCCCGGAAAGGCATAACGTACAATGATTTTTTGTCCCTTGAAGACACTGGCGAAATATAGAGACAGCCTGTGGGCGTTGCTGCAATCGCTCGGGCCGTGGGGCGTGTTCGTTATGGCGGCGATGGATGGCGCCGGCCTGCCGCTGCCCGGGGCGGTGGATGCCGTGGTGGTCACGTACGTGTACGCCAGCACCAAATATGCCTGGCTGTACGTGCTGCTTGCTGCGGTGGGCTCGGCGCTCGGATCGCTCGTGCTGTATTTCGTCGGGCGCGCCGGCGGCGAGGTACTGATTCAGCGGCGCATGACCCCGGCCAAGTTCGAGAAGGTGCGCGCCGACTTCGAGGAGCACCCGGTACTGACGTTGGCGATTCCAGCCTTGCTGCCCCCGCCTTTCCCGTTCAAAGTCGTCGTGCTCTCGGCCGGGGCCTTCGAGATGCGCCTGGGTGAGTTCCTGCTGACGCTGCTCGTGGGACGCGCGGTGCGATTTGGGGTGCTCGCCTGGCTAACGGTCCAGTTCGGACCGGGCATTATCTACTTCTTCAACAACGCTTTCCGGCGCCACCCAGTGTTGCTGTTTGCTGGAATCGCCGCCCTGATTGCCGCCATCCTGATCGCCCACAGGCTCCGCCGCAATACGCGCGCCGCCGAAATGTCTGAGTAGCGTAGCGCCGCCATCCCGGCGGCGGCCCGGGTTTGCCGTACGCCGAAGACACAACAAGGCTGGAGCGACGACAACTCACTCCAGCCTCGGTGAAAAACGCGAGAATGCGGCTGACTACGCCGCGGCGGTCCGCCCGAGATCTTCTGCCGGCTGCGGCGCCAGTAGCGCGCCCAGGCCGAACATCACGGCGCTGAACAACAGGTCCGCCGGGATGTTGCGCGCGAACGGCACGGCGGCCACGTAGCACTGAATCAGACCGCCGAGCGTCCTGGGATACATGTTCCAGACCGCCCATACCGCGAAGTTGCTGGCGATAAAAAACGTCACTGACGACGCCAGCGACGCTCCGGCGATGCGCAGCGGCCGCGCATCCTGGCGCAGGAAGCCGCCGATCCACAACGCGGCGGCATACCACGCCCAGGTCGCCAGGTGGTCCAAGGTGAACGGGTAGGCGTAAGCAGACCGCGTCAGGTAGATATCAGAGGCGGCCAGCAGCGCCAGCGGAAACCATATGTGCTTGCGCGGCGCGCGCGCGCCGAAATAGAGCAGGGCAGCGCCCACCGGCGTGAACGCCAGCGGATGGGGAAGAAACCGGACGGCAACAGCGACGACAACGAACAGGTACGCCAGCATAGTTATCCTCTCACCCCCGAATCACGCATTGTGTCCTCTCGGCGCGACTTGCGTCAAGCGGTTTAGTGACACTGATGCGTTCATGCAGAAGCGGGTTCACAGAAGCTTGCCTGCCTGCAAAGACATGCATAGGTCCTTCGCGCGGCAACAAGAGCCGCGCTCAGGATAACAACCTAGCTTTCAGGATGACAGCGGAAATTCATGAGCATTTTCGGAAGGCGCCCCAAGGTCGCGCCGCCCAGGCTCAATTACCCGATTACTCAATTACTCAATTACCCGATTGCCCAACCCCCCGGGTGCCCCAGGTTCGCGCCGTGGTGTTCGGCGCTAACCTGGGCATCCAATCAACGCGCCGTAGTGTACTCGTCGCGCAACTGCATCTGCCGGTTCGTCATCGGCACTTCGCGGCCGGCGATGAACACGTACTTCACATCGGTGGTCACGTCCAGCGGATCGCCATTCGCGATTACCACATTCGCGGTCTTCCCCACGTCCAGCGATCCCAACTGATCGGCCACGCCCCAGACCTCGGCGGGATTGATGGTGAGCGCCTTCAACGCTTCCTCGTACGGCAGGCCCCACGCGACCGCGTAACCGGCGGCGTACGGCAGGTTGCGGGCGTTGTGCGCGTCATAGGAGGCAAAGATCAGCTTCACGCCGCGTTTGTGCAGCTCCGCCGGCAGCTTGTAAACCGCGTCATAGCGCTGGTTGTCCTTGGGCAGCTCCCAGATGGGGCCCACGATGACCGGCACTTTCATCGCGGCGATTTCGTCCAGGATGGCCTGTGAGCCCGTGACCTGGCTCAGGACGATTTTCAGGTTGAACTCGCGCGCCAGCTTGGTCGCCACTTGCAAATCGCCCGGCTCGACAGCGGCCAGCACCACGGGCTTCTTGCCGTCGAGGTACGGCAGCAACGCTTCCAGCTTCAGGTCGCGCTTGGGCGGCGTAGGTGGGCCGTCTTTCTTGTCTTGGTCGTCGGGATTGTTTTTCTTGGCGTCGTATTCGGCTTTCTTCTTTTCGAATTCCGTGAGCTTGCGCTGGTATTCCTGCGCGTCGAGGAACGCCTGGCGCAACTGCGCCGCCATGCCCATGCGCGTGGTCGGATACGAGCCGCCGCGCGG
Source organism: Terriglobales bacterium (assembly GCA_041946775.1). GTDB lineage: Bacteria > Acidobacteriota > Terriglobia > Terriglobales > Acidobacteriaceae > JBHGBA01. The sequence continues at coordinate 21,871 of JBHGBA010000027.1, read as the reverse complement.
CGACGAGCCGCTCCAGTCCATCTTGCGGCGCTGCTCGCCGGTGAAGTTCAGCGGCAGGGCGATATCGCGCACCAGCAGCATCTCGTCGGCCGAGCGTCCCGCCAACTGGACGAACGAGTCCTGTCCCGGCAGCGTGTCGCGGCTTGACGGCGCTACGATGGCATTGGTGATGCCATTCGTGCGGGTGACCGGGATCAGCGCCGACTCGGCATGAAACGCGTCGTACACATGCATGTGCGGCATGATCTGGTCGCTGGTCTCGACCAGGTCGTTGGTCATCTGATCGGCGGAGATTTCCGTCAGCCCAAGCCGCGTCTCCGAGTCAATCAGGCCGGGATAAACGGTCATCCCGGTCGCGTCAATCATGCGCGCATTCTTGGGAATCGCGGTCGAACTCGCAGGACCGACCGCGGCAATCTTGCCGTTCTCGATGACGACTACGCCGTTCTCGATCACGCCGTGGGTGATGGTCAGTAGCTTGCCGCCTTTAATGGCGATGGGCGCGGGCGCGACTGGTGTTTTCGACTTTGCGCTTTGTGCGAGGGCGAGGCCCGGCATCAGCAATGCGGCGAGGAAGATTCTTGTGACTCCGGTGCAGCGCTTCATCTCAGTTGAGCTCCTTTCCCGGGAGTCCGCCGTCTTCGGGCAATCCGCGGTAGCGCGGCAGCCCGTAGCCGGGCAGGTTGCGGTCGAAGAACAACTCGCCGTCAATGAAGACTTTCTCCGGAATGCCGTAGCTCGACAGCGGATTGCCGCTCCAGATCACCAGGTCGGCGTCTTTGCCCGCGTCAATCGAGCCGGTGCGGTCGTCAATGCCCATGGTCCACGCGGCATTCAGCGTGACCATCTTCAGGGCCTCTTCCTCGGTCACGCCGCCATAGCGGATCATCTTCGCCGCCTCCTGGTTCAGCCGGCGGATATAATCCTCGGAGTCGCTGTTGATCGCCACTACCGCGCCCTGCCGCATGCACATCACGGCGTTGTAGGGGATGGCGTCCCACGCCTCGTACTTGTAGCCCCACCAGTCCGCAAAGGTAGTGATGCCGACTTTGTTGGCGGCAATCTTGTCGCACACCTTGTAGGCTTCGAGCGCATGCACGAAGGCACGCAGCGGATAGCCGAACTCTTTCGCGATCTGCATCTCGGTCAGAAATTCGTCGGCGCGATAGGTGTGCGCGTGGACCATGATCTTGCCCCGCAGCAGGTCGCCTAGGACTTCCAGCTTCAGGTCGCGCTTGGGCGGGGTGGCGTCCTTGTCGCCGCGCTTGATCTTCTCCTGGTACAGGTCCCAGTCGCGTATGTATTCGCGTGCCTCCTGCAACGCCTGGCGCAGCACGGCAAAATTGCCCATGCGGGTGGAGGGCAACTGGTTACGCCCGCCGAACACGCGTTTCGGGTTCTCGCCGCTGGCGAATTTCAGGATGCGCGGCGCGTTGGGCACGAGCAGTTCGTCGCGGCCCAGGCCGAACTTGGTCTTGATGATCACCGACTCGCCGCCGATCATGTCGGCCGAGCCGTGCAGCAGCAGCGCGCTGGTGACGCCGCCCGCCAGTGCGCGATAGATGTTCTTGTCCCACCAAACGAAGGCGTCCTGCATGTTCATGTGGGGAACGATGGGGCTGGTGGCCTCGTTGATGTCGTCACCCAGGCCAATATGCGAGTGGGAGTCAATCAGGCCGGGCGTGACCGTCTTGCCGCCGGCGTCGATGACTACCGCGCCAGCGGGCGTTGCGACGCTCGCACCGACGGCGGCGATCTTGCCGTTCTTGATATGAATGCTGCCCTTGGGAATCGTGCCGTGGCTGGCGGTCATGATCCGCGCGTTGGTAATCACCAGTTCTTTTGCGCCGGCCGGACTGGCCTGCGCCCACGCGCCGCCTGCCGTCCACAGCAGACAGGCGAGCGCGGCCACAGCCGTCGCCAGGTTGCGATGCGCCATGTTTTGGTGGCTCCTTAATGATTTGTGGAGAGCAGGTGATTGTAGGGGGCGGGAAAGAGCCGCGTCAATCGGGCGATTGGTAATTGGTAATTTGTAATTGGTGATTTGCCTTTCTCTGCGCCTCTGTGGTGGATTTTTCTCTTTCCAATCGAAATTCAAAAATTGAAAATCAAAATTGATGAGGGCTGTCGTACAACGCGTCACCCGGGCCAAGGTCACGGTGAACGAAGAAATCACCGGCCAGATCGGTGTTGGTTTGCTGGTGCTGCTGGGGGTGGCGCAGCGCGACACGGAAGCCGACGCCGACTACCTGGCCGAGAAGGTCGCCGGCCTGCGCATTTTCCACGACAACGAAGGCAAGATGAACCGCTCAGTCGGCGAGATCGGCGGAGGCGTGCTGGTGGTCTCGCAGTTCACGCTGTTCGGCGACGTGCGTCGCGGCAAGCGCCCGTCATTCGACGCCGCCGCCCGCCCGGAGCAAGCCCGTCGGCTGTACGAATACTTTGTGGCCAAACTCCGCGCCGCAGACCTGCCCTGCGAGACCGGCCGCTTCCAGGAAATGATGGACGTCGAATTGGTGAACGAGGGGCCGGTGACGATACTGCTGGATTCGGAAAAGCTGTTCTAAATACGGGCGCAATCATTGCGGGGGTGCCCCGTCCAAGCCCGGTTTTGGCTTGAGCGGGGGGACTAGCTCCGCGCTGCCCGGTCAAGCAGTTGCTGGCGGCGATAACAATTGAAGCTTCGGAAATGAAACCGGCGTGACTGTTGGACCGGCGCATCGGAAGCCATATGCGGGAGTGTGGGCCCGATGCCACGAACGTCTGTGACATCACCCTTTCCCGCCCAAGCCAAAACCGGGCTTGGACGGGGCACCCTCAGATTGCGAATTTGGTCCGGCCACTCGCCAAATGAGATCTCGTCGAAAGTTTGCTTCTACTGCCCACAGAACAAAGACTGCGTTGTGTGGCCCGCTGGTCTTGCCCACCCTGTCGCTCGAAAACCGCGAGCAACAAGGGTGGGGAACCCGAAGCAAAATGTTTGTCACACGAGCGTGTTGCGCGCCATACATGCTCTCCCCTCACTCCGCTTCCGCCTTCAGTATCTCGTCCGCCACCGCTGCTGCCTCGCGCGCCGGGGCGACATCGTGCACGCGCACGATATGCACGCCCTTCAGAATGGCGGCAGTCACGCTTGCCAAGGTGCCATAGAGCCGCTTTTCGGGCGGAGCGGGCTCGCTCTCGCGGCTGACTGAACGGCCAATGAATGATTTGCGCGACGGCCCCACCAGCAGCGGATAGCCCAGCCGGTGCATCTCGTCCAGCCGGGCCAGCAGCGGATAGTTCTCCGCGAAGTTCTTGCCGAAACCGAATCCCGGGTCGAGCACGATGCTGTCGCCTACGATCCCGGCGCGTTCGGCGGCGGCTGCCGATTCGCCCAATTCGTCCGTAACGATCTGCACGATCTCGGCGCCGACCTGCGGCAGGCTGCGCCACTCGGTGGGCCGTCCGCGGGTGTGCATGAGCACCAGCCCGCATTCGAGTTCGGCCACCAGCGGCGCCATCGCCGCGTCCCATTTCAGGGCGCTGACGTCGTTCACAATCTCGGCGCCGGCGGCCACCGCCTCGCGCGCCACTTGCGCCTTGTAGGTGTCCACAGAGATCACAGCGCCTGGCGCTTGCCGCTTGATCTCGGCAATTACGGGCACCACCCGGCCGCACTCTTCCTCGGCGCTGACCGTCGCCCGCTCGGAAACTTGCGAACCGGGGCGCGTGGACTCACCCCCGATGTCAACGATGTCCGCGCCTTCGGCCAGCATCTCCAGACCGTGCGCCACCGCCCGCGAGCGGTCGAAGTACAGCCCGCCATCGGAAAACGAATCCGGCGTGACGTTGAGCACGCCCATCAGCAGGGTCCGGCCGCCCAGGCCGATGGTCCGGGAACGCAGTCGCCACTGGAACTCCGGCCGCATGTGCGGATTGTACGCGAACCCCAACCACGGATTTACACGGATTCACACGGACAATAACCCTCAGGCTTCAGAATCCAGATTGGCACGTGCTGACCTCAATTCTGAGATCTGAAATCTTCATGTGAAAGCTCTGATCCTTTCAATCCGTGTAGATCCGTGTAAATCCGTGGTTAGCTTTTGCGCGACGGCAAGTGCGACCATCTTCCTACCGTTTTGCGCTACAATCGTGTGCAGGTCTCGTTCCATGCGCCGCGCCCGTTTTCTCGCACTGCTGCTGCTTGTGTTGCTGGCCGCCCAGATTGCCGCGGCGCAAAGCAAGGCGCTCGCCAAACGCATTGAGACCATCCTGTCCGACCCTGATGTCTCGCGCGCCTTCTGGGGGATCAAGGTCGCTGATCTAACCACCAGCAAAACGCTGTTCAAGCTCAACGAAAACCGCCTGTTCACGCCCGCGTCGAACACCAAGCTGTTCACCACCGCCGCCACTCTGGCGCTGATTGGCCCCGACCACAAGTTCCGCACCACGGTCGAGACCAACGGCATGGTGGATAAATACGGCCGCCTGAACGGCGACCTGGTGCTGGTGGGCCGGGGCGATCCCAACCTCAGCGGCAGCACGCTCCCGTATCGCGTGCGCCGCGAACAGAAGCTGCCCGGCCTCCAGGTGCTGGAAAGCCTGGCCGATCAACTGGTGCAGAAGGGGCTTAAGTACATTGACGGCGACGTGGTGGCGGACGATTCCTACTACGTGTTCGAGCGCTACGGCGAAGGCTGGGCGCAGGACGACCTGATGTGGGACTGGGGTGCGCCCGTCTCGGCGCTGACCATCAACGACAATGTCCTCTACGTCAGCATCATGCCCGCCGACCGGCCGGGCGAGCGCGCGTTTGTCAACGTCAACCCGTTTCCCGAGTACTACCGGATTGATAACCGCATCCTGACCACGCCGCCGGGCACCGGCCCGCGCCGCATTGACCTGGAACGCAAGCCGGGCTCCAACGTGCTGACCCTGTGGGGCAACATCCCGGTGGATGATCCTGGCGCCAACGAGGTGCTCTCGATCGAAGACCCCGCGGATTTCGCCGCGCAATTGTTCCGCAACATGCTGGAGCGGCGCGGCATCGTCGTTTACGGCCGTACCCGCGCGCGCCACAGCGAACTGGCGAGCCTTTCCACCATCACGGTCACTACCATGGCGTCGGCCCGCGGCGGGGATGAAGGGATGCTTCGCGCCACACCGCCTTTGGTGCTGGGCAGCTACGAATCGCAGCCGCTCAAGGAAGACCTGCCGGTCATCAACAAGGTCAGCCAGAACCTGCACGCCGAACTGATGCTGCGCCTGCTGGGCCGCGAGAAGGGAACTGCCGGCACGATCGAAGGTGGACTGGAAGTCCTGCGGGGGTTCCTCACCCAAGCCGGCATCCAGAAAGACGAGTTCGTCTTTTATGACGGTTCCGGGCTTTCACGGCAAAACCTGGTGACGCCCGAGGCAGTCGTCAAGCTGCTCACCTACATTGACAAGCAGCCCTGGGGCGCGCTGTACGAGGAAAGCCTGCCGGTGGGCGGGGTTGACGGTTCGCTCAGTAACCGCTTCCGCCTGGGCGCGGTGCAAGGACGCATCCATGCCAAGACCGGCTCGCTCGGCCACGTGAACGCGCTTTCCGGTTACCTGACTACGCTCAAAGGCGATCGCGTGGTCTTCAGCATCATGGTGAACAACCACAATCTGCCGAGCCGCCGCGCGCTGGAGACGATTGACAAGATTGTCGAGGCGGTCGTGGCCGGGAAGTAGCGCCGCGGTTGTTCTACAATGTGCGCTGAGCTAGCATGTCCACCACCATCTTCACCGCCCGGCAGTACAACCCGGAAAAGGAACGCCGCAAGCGCCAGATCATCGTCGCGGTGGTCTGCGCGGTCATTATTGTCGCCGCGCTGCTTTACACCTTCCGCAACTGGACCTACGAACGCCGCGTGGACCAGTTCTTCAGCGCCATCCAGCAACAGGACTATAAGAAGGCCTACGGCATCTGGATGAACGATCCTGCCTGGGAGCAGCACCCGCAGAAGTACACGCAGTACCCCTTCGACGACTTCTACCGCGACTGGGGTCCGGGCGGCGAATGGGGCCTGGTGAAGACCTACAAGGTAGTTGGCTCCGCCCGTCCCAAGGGCGGCAGCGGCGTGATTGTTGTGGTACGCGTCAATGACCGCGTGGAGCAGGCGCGACTGTGGGTGGAGAAGAAAGATAAAACGCTGACGTGGTCGCCGTATTGATTGAAGATTTCAGAATTTCGCTGCGCGGCCTCTGTTCAATCTTCAATCTCCAATTGACTTACCTCTTTCCTCCGTTCACAATCCGCCCACCACTGTCACGGAGGATGGATGAGGCCCCACGCGGCGCCGGTGATCGCCGTGTTTCTGCTCGCTGGTCTGTGCGCCGCAGCGGTAAGCCTGGCGCTGGCCTGGTGGTATCTGCCGCTGCTGTTCTTCCTCGATGGCCTGGTGCTGTTTGCGTTTCTCGCTGCCGCATATGCCGGTTCCCATGCTGCCGGATGGCTGCCCCGGCCGCCGCGGCGGCGCTGCTGGGAGGCCGCTCTGCTGCTCGTGCTCGGCTATCCCGGAGCGGAACTAATCGGCGTTCTCGGTGCGCTCATCTGCGAGGCCATATTGCTTGCCACCCCCACCGAATGGCACTCCGCCCATGAGCCGCAGCTCTGGATCGGCCTGCTGGCGTTCTGGGGGACGATTGCCGCGGCGTTCTGCGTCAGTGTGGCGGTGATGGTCATGGTTGACCGTTGGCAGACGCGCACCTTGCTGTTGCTGATTCTTGCGGGTGTGTCGACCAGCCTGGTCGCCCTGGCGGTTTACATCCCGCGTTACCACGCGACGGAAGGTTTCGCGGCGCAGTATCGTGAGCTGGTGTTATTCGGGGTACTGTTGCCGCTGGGCAACACGCTGTATTCCGTTCTCGCCGGCTACGGCCTGACGCGGCCCGCACCTCGCGCGGAGAAAGCCGCAGCAGCCACCGCATCCTAGGTGTCATTCGGCCGTCCCTGGCGGGACTTGGGGTGAATGTTGACCCGTTACCCAGGACTGCCGTCCTGGGCTATTTTCGTGTCGTCCCTGCGGGACTTGGGGTGAACGTCGACCCGCTATCCAGGACTGCTGTCCTGGGCTATTTTCTCGTCCCTAAGGGGACGAACCAACGGACTGCGGTGAGCGCTGAACGGGGAGACGGGTAAGCCCCCGCCCGCAGGAATCCAAGGAGTCATGGGCTGTCGCGGCATCGCAATCGGGCAACGGGAAACGGGAAACGGGGAACGGGAAACGTTATTCCCGCGTGTACCGGTTCCGCAGCTTCTCCTCGTGGCGTTCGAAGCCAAGCTGGATGAGGCGGTCAATCAATTTCTTGTACCCCAGCCCTGACGCCCCCCACAGCTTCGGATACATCGAGATCGAGGTGAACCCGGGCATGGTGTTGATCTCATTGACGTAGATCTTTTCGCTGCGCGGGTCCATGAGAAAATCCACGCGTCCCAGACCGGCGCAATCCACCGCCTGAAAGGCGCGTACCGCCATCTCCTGCACCTGCCGGGTCTGCGCTTTGGTCAACTTGGCGGGAATGATCAACTCGGAGCCCTCGTCGAGATACTTGGCGGCGTAATCGTAGAACTCTTTGATGGGCACCACTTCGCCGACGACGGACGCCTTGGGATCGTCGTTGCCGAGCACCGAGCACTCCAGCTCGCGCGCCTTCGCCTTCGCGCCGCCCACGCCCTGCTCGATGATGATCTTGCGGTCGTAGCGCGCAGCTTCGTTGATCGCGGCCGGCAGCTCTTCTCTATCGTGTGCCTTGGTAATGCCCACCGAGCTGCCCAGGTTTGCCGGCTTCACGAACACCGGATATTTCAGCTCACTTTCGATCTGTTTCTGTGCGCGCTTCGGCTGCCGTTCCCATTCGCGGCGGAGAATCGTCACGTGTTTCACCAGCGGCAGTCCTGCCTGGCGAAACAGGCGCTTCATGACATCCTTGTCCATACCCGCGGCCGAGCCCAGCACGCCCGCGCCGACGTAGGGGATGCCGGCCAACTCGAGCAGCCCCTGGATGGTGCCGTCTTCGCCGAAGGTGCCGTGGAGGACGGGAAAGATGATGTCAACGTCCAACCGCTCGGGACCGCGGTGGACAGCGGCGTCCTGCTCGAAGGGGACCAGCGTCGCGTGGCCGGGCGCGGGCACCGGCGGCACCAGCACTGATTCGCCCTTGGCCAGCACGGCTGCAGCTTCGGTGGTCTGCGGATCGCCGGCGCGCAGATGCCGGCCTTCCGGTTCGTGGCCTTTGCCCTTCAGCAGCCGCTCGGCATGGGTGGCCGTCACCCAGCGGCCTTCTTTGGTGATGCCGATCGGCACCACCTCATATTTGCTCTTATCAATCGCCTCGATCACCGAAGCCGCTGACAGCAGCGATACCTCGTGCTCGCCGCTGCGCCCGCCAAACAATACGCCAACGCGAAGCTTTGCCATTCATCGAGCATAGCATCGAAGCCCGCGCGCATGACTTGCTTCGTGTGAGTCCTGGGAACGCAAATTCCAACGCGGACACGGAGATTTCAGATTTCAGATCCAAAGGAACAGCGGGCATGGCCGATTCTGAAATCTGGAATCTTAATTCTGCAATTCTTGTCCGTCTCTCCACGACGGACTTGCTAGCCCGTCCCAATCCGGGAACAGCAATTTTCCGCCTCCAGCAACTTCTTCTCTGCTCGCAGAGTCAAGTGTGGTATGTGGCTTTCTGTTGGCCCGCCATCACCTCTCTCCAGGAGGGCGTATGAAACGGGCCTTGGTAGTTCTGTTGGTGGCGATTACCATTCTCGGCCTCGCCATTTTAAGTCAGCTTACTCCCGCTGGAGACGTCTGCCACCGTTTTCATCCCGGGACTGGCGCCCCCCGGCCTTTCCTTTCCTTGCAGCAACTGCCGGACCACGAAATTCAGAATGCCGCCATGGCGGTAATACAGCGCTTCCTGGGGCGTATCAATTCGCAGCGTAGCATCGAACTCGACGCGTGCCCCATCTGCCGACACCGCCCCTACATGCACCTTCGATCCCGCCTTGAAGTTGTCGAGCACCTGCTTCAAGCCGGTGATCTCGTACACCTCTTCGCCGGTCAGGCCGAGGGTGTCGTAGTTCTCCTCGGCCGGGAATTGCAGCGGCAGGATGCCCATGCCCACCAGGTTCGAGCGGTGGATGCGCTCAAAGCTCTCGGCGATCACCGCGCGCACCCCGAGCAGCCGCGGGCCTTTGGCCGCCCAGTCGCGCGACGAGCCTGAGCCGTACTCCTTGCCGGCCAGAATGATCAGCGGCACGCCTTCGGCCTTGTACTGCTCCGAGGCCTCAAACACCGTCATCTGCGCGCCGTCCGGCAGGTGGCGCGTAAAGCCGCCCTCCACACCCGGCACGAGCTTGTTGCGCAGGCGCACGTTGGCAAACGTGCCGCGCACCATTACTTCATGATTGCCGCGCCGCGAGCCGTAGCTGTTGAAGTCCTTCGGATCAACGCCGTGTTCGATCAGGTGCCGGCCCGCAGGGGAATCTTTCTTGATCGAGCCTGCGGGTGAGATGTGGTCGGTCGTAATGGAATCGCCGAGTTTCAGCAGCACGCGCGCGCCGCGGATCTCTGTCAGCTCCGGCGGTTCCAGCGACATGCCTTCGAAGTACGGAGGACGGCGCACGTAAGTGGAGTTCGGGTCCCAGGCGAACGTTTCGCCCCTGGGAACCTGGAGCGAACGCCAGCGCTCGTCACCGTGGAAGACATCGGCGTAGGTCTTGCGGAACATATCGGGTTCCATCGCCTTCTGCATGGCTTCCTGGAGTTCCTGCCGGGAAGGCCAAAGGTCCGACAGATACACCGGCCGTCCATCGCGATCGGTGGTCAGCGGCTCCGTGTAGGGATCGAAGTCTATGCGTCCCGCCAAGCCGTAGGCCACGACCAGCGGAGGCGACATCAGGTAGTTGGCGCGGACTTCCGAATTAATGCGCCCCTCGAAGTTGCGGTTCCCGGAGAGTACTGAAGCCACTACCAGGTCGTTTTCGTTAATCGCGTCGGAAACCTCGGCCGGCAGCGGGCCGGAGTTGCCGATGCACGTGGTACAACCGTAGCCCACCAGGTTGAAGCGCAGCTTGTCGAGATACGGTTGCAGCCCAAGACGCTGGTAGTACTCGGTCACGACTTTCGAGCCCGGCGCCAGCGAAGTCTTCACCCACGGCGGCGGCGCGATGCCGCGCTCTACCGCCTTTTTCGCCACCAGCCCGGCGGCGATCATCACCGAAGGATTGCTGGTGTTGGTACAACTGGTGATTGCGGCGATCACCACGGTGCCGTGGCGGAGCGCGCGCTTTACATCGGCCATCATCGGCTTGTCCGCCGACGGCGTTTCCTGGTCCTCGACGCCCACTGCGGTCGGATTGCCACCTTCGCCTTCCCAGCGTCCAATCGGCTTTGCCGGTGTCGTCTTGCCGGGACGCAGCAGACTCGGCAGCGCGGCCGCGAACCCAGCTTTCGCCTGGCTCAGGGTCACGCGGTCCTGCGGACGCTTCGGCCCGGCGATGCTTGGTTCTACCGTCGAGAGGTCGAGGTGCAAACTGGTCGAGTATTGCGCCTCGGGCGTCGTCTCCGTGTGGAACAGCCCCTGCTCCTTGGAGTAGGCCTCGACCAGCGCAACCTGTTCCTCGGAGCGGCCGCTCATGCGCAGGTAAACGAGCGTTTCCTGATCAATCGGGAAGATGCCGCAGGTCGCGCCGTACTCGGGCGACATATTGGCAATGGTGGCGCGATCGGCCAGCGGCAGGCCCGCTAACCCGGGGCCGTAATACTCGACGAACTTGCCGACCACGCCCTCGCGGCGCAGCATCTCGGTGATTGTCAACACCAGGTCGGTTGCAGTCGCGCCTTCTTTCAGCCGGCCGGTCAGCTTCACGCCCACAACCTGCGGGATCAGCATGGACACCGGCTGGCCGAGCATCGCCGCCTCCGCCTCGATGCCGCCCACACCCCAGCCCAGCACGCCCAGGCCATTAATCATTGTGGTATGCGAGTCGGTGCCAACCAGCGTGTCCGGATACGCTGTCGCGGTTCCGTTCGTCTGCTGCACGAATACCACCCGCGCCAGGTATTCAAGATTCACCTGGTGCACGATACCTGTATCCGGCGGCACGATGGCGAAGTTCTTGAACGCCGTCTGTCCCCAGCGCAGGAAGGCGTAGCGTTCCTTGTTACGCTGGAACTCCAGGTCGGCGTTGACCTTGAACGCCCACGGGGTACCGAACTCATCCACCTGCACCGAGTGATCTATGACCAGTTCGGCCGGTTGCAGCGGATTAATCAGTGCCGGGTTGCCGCCCAGGTGCCGCATGGCATCGCGCATCGCCGCCAGGTCCACCACCGCCGGCACGCCGGTAAAGTCCTGCAACAGCACGCGGCTGGGCGTAAACGCAATCTCCTGCGAGGGCCCCGCTGCCGGGTCCCACGCCGCCAGCTTGCGGATTTCGTCCGCCTTCACCCCGCGGCCGTCCTCGGTGCGCAGCAGGTTCTCCAGCAGAATGCGTAACGAGAAGGGCAGATGAGAAGTCGAAATGTTCTGCTTGTCGAGCGCGTCGAGGCGGTAGATTTCGTACTGACGGTTCCCGACGCGCAACGTGGCACGGCTGCCAAACGAGTTCTTGCTCATGGATCACCACCAAGCCTCAATCAGAAGAAAGAAAATTCAAGCGCAGCCCCCTCTGCGCCGGTGTGAGGCCCCGAACCCAACAGTGTAAAACTTTTTGTGGAGGCTGTGTTGTGATGCCCGGGAAGAGCTTTGGGCCTTTAGCTCCTAGCTGTAAGCGCCGGGGCACAGCAGCAGCACTCGCGCGGCAGATATCGCAGTGCGAGGAATCGGACAGCGAGCATCCCTGCGATTGGATTATTACGACCTTGTGGGAGTCATCCTGAGCGGGGCGCTCGCCGGTGTTCGCGACCCGCGTCTTTTGCGGGTTGGGGCAAGCGCGGAGTCACAGGACCTAGCTAAAGCAGTTCCTATGTTGCTGTACCCCGGGGTTTGTCTAGGTTGTCACCCCGAGCGAAGCGAGGGATCCGCTTTGAAACAGCAGGTTCCTCGCCGCTTCGCGGCTCGGAATGACAATCCAGGAGGGACACACCTTCAGTGAATCTGCTCTAGCGTTTCAACCCGCACAGCGTTCAAAATCGCCGACAAAAGGCCCCTTGAGCCGGCTGCAAAAAGCGCGGCCTCGCCCAGGATGACACCTTGATGCTCATTTGTGCAGACGGGCAGGGCCCCGCCGCAGAGATGTCCGGTTATTCCTTAGGCTGCTTCGCTCCGTGTCTCCGCACCTCTGTAGTGGATGTTTCCCCGCGCCGCCGCCCCTGGTTGCGCTCCCATATAATGCGCAGCCCCTCGAGCGTAAGTAGATCATCCACCGCGGTGATGTATTTCGAGCCGGTGCCGATCAACTCGCCCAGGCCGCCGGTGGCGACCACCCGCGTGTCCTTGCCCATTTCGGTGATCACGCGTTCCAGGATGCCATCCACCAGGCCAAGGTAGCCGTAATACAGCCCGGATTGCAGGCTGGCGATGGTGTTGGTCCCGATCACCCGGTTCGGCTTGCGGATCTCCACCCGGGGTAGGCGCGAAGTGCGCTCAAACAGCGCGTCCGCCGAAATGCCGATGCCGGGCGCAATCATGCCGCCCAGGTATTCCCCCTTGGCCGACACTACATCGAAGGTGGTGGCCGTGCCGAAATCCACCACGACGCACGGGCCGCCGTATTTTTCGAACGCGGCCACGCCGTTCACGATCCGGTCCGCGCCCACCTCCGCCGGATTGTCGTACTGCACCGGCATCCCGGTCTTCACCCCCGGCTCGATGAAAAGGGCTTTCGTGTGGAAGTAACGCTCGCACACGCTCCGCAGCGTGGCGTCCAGCGGCGGCACGACTGACGAAACAATGATGCCCTTAATGGCGCTGGTATCCAGGCTGGCCATGGCAAACAGGGCGCGGAACAGCACCCCGTACTCATCAATGGTTTGTGTCTTGTTGGTCGAAACGCGCCAGTGCGCGACCAATTCGTGCCCGCCGCGCGCTTCGGCGAAGTCGGGCGCCGACGGCAGCCGGAACACTCCCAGCACCGTGTTCGTATTGCCGACGTCAATTACGAGAAGCATGAATTCATTTTCGATTTTCGATTGTTGATTTTCGATTTACTACGCCGATCGGAGCCGAACATTGGACCCGCTGGCAAATCGTAAATCGAAATTCGCAAATCGAAAATCAGATGGCTCTCACTCCGCCCGACAGAACCGTATGCATCCGCCCGTCGTCGCCGCGCACCAGCAGAAAGCCGCGCGCATCCAGCCCCGCGGTCACGCCGGTGTATCCGCCTTCTTCGTCCACCATGACGCGCCGCCCGCGCACGTACGACGACGCCTCCTCGAAGCGGCGAAACAACTGCTCGCGCCCGCCCGGGCCTATGGCGCAGCGGTATTCGCGCTCCAGCGACTTCAGCAGCGCCGCCGCCAGTTGCACCCGCGACCACGTCCGGCGGCTCTCGATACGCAGCGAGGTCGCCAGATGCTCCAGTTCTGGCGGAAAGCTCTGCTGGTTCACATTGATGCCGATGCCGACCACGGCAAAGCGCACGCGCGTCGCTTCCGCATTCAACTCCGTCAGGATGCCGCAGAACTTACGCTCTTCCAGCGCCACGCCGTTCTCTCTCGGAACTTCGCGAGCCAGTAAGAGGTCGTTTGGCCAGCGCAAATCGGGCTTCAACCCGGTGACCTCGGGTACCGCCGCCGCCGTGGCCAGGCCCGCCATTAGCGACAGGGCGAGCACGTCGGCCGGAGACAGCGGCGGCCGCAGCAGCACCGACACGTAGATTCCATCGGACCGCGCCGAGTGCCAGCTATGCCCGCCCCGTCCGCGCCCCGCCGTCTGCTCCTCGGCGAAGAACACCGTGCCCTCAGGCGCGTCCGCCTGGCCTGCCTTCATGCCGGCGGCGTTGGTCGAACCGATGCGAAACGAATGGTGGATGCGCCCGGCAAACATCGTCCCCTTCACCAGCGGATCAAGGATCTCCGGCAGCAGCAGATCAGGCACGGCCCGCAGTTGGTAGCCGGTGGAGGGATGGCCGGCAATCTGTACTCCCAGCGCGCGCAACTGCTCAACCAGCCGCCACACCTCCGAGCGGCTGACGCCAATCTCGCCGGCCAGTTTCGTCCCGCTCACCACCATGGTAGCGTGATTGCTCAGCACCCGCACAATGCGGCCCAGGTGTTCGTCGGTGGCGCGAATTGTCGGCCTGGTCTTGATGCAGGAGATTATCGGCAAAATCGGCGCACTTGGCTATAACTGCCTGCAACCTGTGTCCTCCGTGTCCTTCGTGGTTGAGCGTGGGGTTGGGCGCATTCAACCACAAGGGGACGCAGGGGACACAGAGAGCTAAGCCGTCCTTAGTCCCGGCATCCCGCATACGCCTGAGTGCCAGACCGGTTACTGCCCGGTACACTCCTCGTTAACCAGCCATGAAATTCATCAAGCCCTTTGCGCTTGCCACGCTCGTACTGTGCGCCTTGGCCGCCCCTGCGCAGACCGCGGTGATCAACGCGGAACTCCCCAACGCGCCGGGATTTGTGCGGGACGAGGCCCTTGCTGCGCCCGATCTCTCCGCCTTCATGGCTGTGCGCGCACCGTTGCCGGGGCTCCCGGTTTCGCCGCTGATCGCCGAACCGCTGCCGCCCAAACGCAAACTGGTGGACAAGAAATTCATCGCGCTGGGCATATTGGTGTTCGGCCTTACCGCGCTCGATGTGGAGATGACGCAGCACTGCCTCAAGCGCCGCCTCTGCGAAGAACTGAACCCCACGCTGCCGCGCTCGCACTTCGGCATGTACGCCGTCAATACGCCGGTGAACGCGGCCGTCATGTACTTCAGCTATCGCCGCCGCCGCTCAGGCAAGTGGGGCTGGTGGCTCGCGCCCGTCGTAGATATCGGCGCCCACGCGGCCGGCGTCGGATCAAACGTGCGCTGGGTGATGGGAAAGTGAGCCGCCGAATGTAGCGCCGCCGTCTCGGCGGCGGGCCCGTTCAAATTACCAATTACAAATCACTCAATTACCAATGCTACGCCGGCATGATCCTCATGCTGAGGTCCACCGCCTGCACCGAGTGGGTCAACGCACCGACGGAAATAAAATCCACGCCCGCTTCCGCGTAAGCGCGCACGTTCTGCAGGTTGATGCCGCCGCTGGCCTCCAGCGGCACGCGCCGCGTATGCCGCCGCACGCGCTCCACGGCCTTCTGACACTCGTCGGGCGTCATATTGTCCAGCAACACCGCCTCGGCGCCATTCTCCAGCGCCTGTTCCAATTCGCGGAGTGAGCGCACTTCGATCTCGATCGGCTGTTCGCCGCGACGATTACGCAGCGCGCGTTCCAGCGCCGCCTTGATGCCTCCCGCCAGCGCAATGTGATTGTTCTTGATCAGCACGCCGTCGCTCAGGTCGAGCCGATGGTTGAACCCGCCGCCGCAGGTCACCGCGTATTTATCGAGCACGCGCAGCCCGGGCACGGTTTTGCGCGTATCGAGGATGCGCGCCTTCGTCCCCGCAATCTCGTCCACGTACATGCGCGTGGTGGTGGCGATGCCGCTCAGCCGCTGAATCACGTTCAGGATCACGCGCTCGCACGACAGCAGCACGCGCGCGCTGTGGCGGATGACGGCCACCTGCTCGCCCCGCGGCACACGCACGCCGTCGAACATTCCCTTGGCCGGGGTGACGTCCGGAATCATGCTCACGCCGCCTGCCAGCTCGGCGAAAATTTCCAGCGTGCGCTGCATGGCGCCCATGCCCGCCAGTACCAGGTCCGCTTTCGCCAGTACCGTGGCCACGGCCCGTTGCTGCGCGTCAATGCACGCCGCCGTTGTCGCGTCGCGCGTGGCGCGGTCTTCCATCAACGCATTTTGCAGGATGGCAGTTACGTGGCGGTTGTTCCAGTCCATAGCTGTAAAAGATAAACCACAGACCAGAACAATTTTGATTTATGAAGTTTGAATTTCGATTCCAGACGGCCGCACTTGTCGCTGAACTCGCGCAGCCGGTGTTACAAAGTCGCGGTCGCGCAAATCAAAATTCAAAATTCGAAAATCAAAATTGGTTCGATCCGTGAAAATCCGTGTAAATCCGTGGTTAGGGCTTCAATCCCTCCAACGCGCTGCGGTTCTTCGCCTCCAGCACCTTCAGTTCGCCCAGGCGCTTACGCAAGCCTTCCACCACGTGCGCCGGCGCCTTCGCCAGGAACTGCTCATTCGCAAGCTGGCGTTCGGCGTTGGCCATTTCCTTTTCGATCTTCGTCAGCTCTTTGGTGAGCCGCTCGCGCTCGGCCGCCACGTCAATCTTCTGCTCGAAGACCACGCGCACATCGAACCGCGCCGTCGAACGCGCTCCCGATTCTTTTGCCAGCGACTGCGCTACGAACTCCACCTGCTCGACGTTCGCCAGCCGCTCCAGGGCGCCGCGGTTCTGGTCCACCAGCCCGCGCACGCCGTCGTCCGAATGCACCTGGATCGGCACCCGCAACCGCGGCTCGATCTTCAGCTCCGCGCGTATATTGCGCACACTGACGATCAGGTCTTGCAGCACCGCCATCTCGGTTTCGGCCGCCATGTCAATCTGGAATTCGTTTGCCGTCGGATACGCCACTAGCGCAATCGAGCGCACCGGAGGCTTGCCGTCGTAAATCGCGTGCCAAATCTCCTCGGTGATGAACGGCATGATCGGCGACAGCAACCGCAGCGCCGCCTCGAACAGCGTCACCAGGTTCGCAGCCGCCGTCGTTGCCGCGGGATGTTCCGGCACGATCCGCGGCTTCACCAGCTCGATGTACCAGTCGCAAAACTCGCCCCAGAAGAAGCTGTACACGCTGTTCGCCGCTTCGTCGTAGCGATAAGAGGTCAGCGCGCGGTCCACCTCCTGCGCCACGCGGTTGAAGCGCGACAGGATCCAGCGGTCCTCCAGTGTCTCGGCGCGGAACGCCGGCAGACCGCAATCCGGCGTGCCGTTCGCGGTGAGCGCACAGGCGCCGCCGAAGTCCTTCAGCGACCACACGCCCGCCTCCGCCAGTTTGTCCACGTTCATGAACATGAACCGCGCCGCGTTCCAAATCTTGTTGGCAAACGCGCGATAGCCCTCGACGCGCGCCTCGTTGAAGGCGATGTCCGTGCCCGGCGACGCCATTGACGCCAGCGTGAAGCGCGTCGCATCCGTGCCGTAGCGGTCAATCACTTCAATCGGATCGAGCACGTTGCCCTTGGTCTTCGACATCTTCTGCCGCTCGGCATCGCGCACCAGCCCGTGGATGTACACATTGCGGAACGGCACCGAGTCGTCGTGGCGCCCCAAGTTCGCCGGGTGCCCCAGGTTCGCGCCGCGGTTTTCGGCGCTAACCTGGGTGACTGCCTCATCCTGCCGGTGCCCGCTCATGAAGTGGCCGTTCAGCATGATCATGCGCGCCACCCAGAAAAACAGGATGTCGAAGCCGGTGATCAGCAGCGTCGTCGGGAAGAACACCTCCAGGTCGCGCGTCTTGTCCGGCCAGCCCAGCGCCGACATGGGCAGCAGGCCCGACGAAAACCACGTATCCAGCACGTCTGGGTCCTGCTCTAGTTGCGTGCCGCCGCAGTTCGCGCACTTCGCCGGCACATCACGCGCCACGGTAATCTGCTTGCAATCCAGGCAATGCCACGCCGGGATGCGATGTCCCCACCACAGTTGCCGCGAGATGCACCAGTCGTGGATGTTCTCCATCCAGTTGAGATAGATCTGCCGGTAATTGTCGGGGACGAAGCGCACCTCGCCGTTCTTCGCCACCTCGATCGCCTTCGCCGCCAGCGACAGCCCGCCCTGCTTCGGCTTGGCGTTGACCGCCACGAACCACTGCGTGGAAAGCCGCGGCTCCACGATGGTCTTGCAGCGGTCACACTTGCCCAGCGGGACCACGTAATCCTTCGTGCCCACCAGGAAGCCCTGCTTCTCCAGGTCGCCGAGCACGTGCTCGCGCGCTTCGTAGCGGTCGAGTCCCGCGTAACGCCCGGCGTTCTCGTTCATGCGCCCGTACTCGTCCATGACGGCGATCTGCGGCAGCTTGTTCCTCAGCCCCGCCTGGAAGTCGTTGGGATCGTGCGCCGGCGTCACCTTCACCGCGCCGGTGCCGAACTCCGGCTGCGCGACTTCGTCCAGGATGATCGGGATCTCGCGCTCCATCAGCGGCAGCCGCACCGCCTTCCCGTGCAGGTGCTTGTAGCGCGGGTCGCGCGGATTCACCGCCACCGCCGTATCGCCCAGCATGGTCTCAGGCCGCGTCGTCGCCACCGTGATGAATTCGTTCGCGCCGATCACCGGATAGCGAATCTGGTACAGCTTGCCCGGCGTCTCTTCGTGGATCGTCTCCAGGTCGCTGATGGCGGTCGCGCAGCGCGGGCACCAGTTGACGATGTAATTGCCGCGATAGATCAGTCCGTCTTCCCACAGCCGCACGAATGCCTCGCGCACCGCGCGCGACAGCCGCTCGTCCATCGTGAAGTACTCGCGCCCCCAATCCACCGACGCGCCCAGCCGCTTCATCTGTTCCAGGATGGCGCCGCCATACTGCTCGCGCCACTGCCACACGCGCGCGATGAACGCCTCGCGTCCCATGTCGCGGCGGTTCTTGCCCTCTTTCGCCAGTTGCCGCTCGACCATCATTTGCGTGGCGATGCCGGCGTGGTCGGTGCCGGGCAGCCACAGGCTCAGGCGCCCGCGCATGCGGTGCCAGCGGACGATGATGTCCATCTCCGTCTGGTTGAGCATGTGTCCCATGTGCAGGCGGCCGGTCACGTTGGGCGGCGGCAGCAACAGCGTGAATACCGGGCGGGCTTCACCGGACAGCGCCGGCGTCTCCACGTGAAACAGTTTTTCGCGCACCCAGTATTGGGCCCAGTGCGACTCAATCTGGGCGGGATCGTAAGCTTTGGGCAGTTCGTGCGGCATGATCTCCTACCCCGGCGCACATAGATGACGGCGCAGCAGCGCAGGGGAATTCTTGATATTACCGGGCTGGTGAAAAGGGGGTCAAACGGGGTGTTCGAACTCCCCGCCGCTGCGGGGAGGCAGGCTGCCCACTCTAGCGGACGAGTACGCGTCGCGCGTCACGGAATGACCCGGGCCGGCCTGCATACGAGCCAGCAGCGCCGGGTTGTCGCCGCCGGCCGTAAAATCCCCATTTCGCCGGAGTAAAATCCCCCCACCTGTCACTAACTGGTTAGTAACTGCCATTAACTGATTGGTAACTGCTGTTACAACGGCGCCGACTCTGCAAGAGGAGGTGCCGGCCTGGAACTATAAATTTCGAGCGAGACGATGGCAATCGCCGTGTTAAGTCCGCGGCTGTGAGAGAAGCCGAATAGAACTGCCATTGCAGCCTCTGCACAGGCGGGCGGACGCTGCTGCGGAACGCCAACGGTGAGAACAACGCGATTCAAGCCCGTTTGATGATGGCAGAAAAGCCTCCCTGGCGGGAGGCTTTTCGAACTGCACAAAACCAGGAGGCGGTGTCCCTACTTGCCCTGCTGCTCGAGGACGATCCCACCGGGGGTCTGCTGCTTTTCGGCCTTGGCCTTCTTGGTGGCCATGGTCTTGTCCACCCAGGAATCGGCGATGCGGCGGTCTTCGGCCGCGGCTTCCGGATTGCCGCACTCGATGTCCGCCTTTTCGCGATACATCAGGTTCATGTAGGCCATGGCGTCGTCGTACTCCGGACGAAGCTGAAGTGCCCTCTCCAGGTTCTTCATGCCGCTCTCGACTTTGGCCAGGTTCATGGCGCGCAGTTCCTCGCAGACCTTTCTGTCCTTCAGCGGTTCGGTCGGCTGCAGGCCCAGCTTGGCGCGGGCTTCCATGCGCGGCTGATAGGTTTCGGTCCAGTCGATCACCGCCAGAGTGTAGTAGGTTTCAGGATCGTTGGGATCCAACTCGACAATCTTCTGGTAGTACTCGCGCGCCTTGTCGAGCTGCTTCATGTTGAAGTACAGCGAGGCAATGCCCTTCAAGCTGTTGACCTTCTGCTCGGTGGGCGGATTGGCCTTGAGCACTTCCTCGAATTGGGCGATGGCCTGCTCGGCATTGCGGTTGTTCTCGGGTGTGTCGGCGCCCGGGATGTATTGCTGGGCATAGGCGGTGGCCAAGTACAGCTTGGCGGTCATCAGCGTCGGATCCAGCGCCACCGAGTTCTTGAAGTGCTCGATCGCCTCTTCGTACTTGGCGCCCTTAAAGGCCTGCACGCCCTTGTTCAACTGGTCGCGGGCCCTCAGCTTCTGACAGCCCGCCGCGCCCAGCAGCACTGCCAGAGCTGCCAATAACGCCAGTACTCGCACGCTCCTCTTCATGATTGCTTCTCCAGTAGAAATCTTGCTGCGCAGCGGCGCCGAGCCTTGCCCGCGGGGCCGCGGCCGGGCCGGCGCTGCTGTCCTAGCTGCCTGCCTCGATCTTTGCCGTGATCAGGCCCACCTTGTCCACCCCGGCGGAATGCGCGATGTCGATCACCTGCGCGACTTCCGCAAACGGCAGATCATCGTCCGCCTTGACGAACATGACCTTTTCGGCGCGGGTCTTGAAAATCTCGCTGAGCCGATCCTGCAACGTGTCCCAGGTCACGTCGTCCTGGTTGATCTTGAGCGCCGGCTGCCCACCGCCGGACCTAAGCACCTGCACCACGATGGTGCGGTCGGTGGGGTTGGGTTGTTGCTGCTGATTGGGCGGCGGCGGCTGCGGCACCAGGGCTTCGAGCCCTTTGGGTGTCAGCGGGGTGATCACCATAAAGATGATCAGCAGCACCAGAAGAACGTCAATCAACGGAGTGACGTTCATGTCAGAGGTGGGACCACCTTCGGGCCCTCCCATCGTCATTGCCATAACATTCCCCTCTTCACTGCAAGGCGCCGAGGGGCGCCACTGCTGCTCTATTTGCCCGGCGTGGGCGGCGCAAACGAACCGACCTTGCGCTGCTCAGTCAACAGGCCCAACTGGTCCACGCCCGCGGACCGGACATCGTCTACTACTTCGACCACATTGCCGTACTTGGTACGGGCGTCGGCCTTAATGAAGACGCGCTTGTCCACCTTGTTGGCCAGGCGGTCCTTCACCTTGGCGGATAGCTGGTCCGCAGTAATCTGGTCCGAACCGAAGAAGATCTTGCCGTCGCGAGTTATAGCCACCAGCAGTGAATCTTCTTTGTCCGCGTCGGGCATCTGGACAGGATTATTCGTTTTCGCCAAATCCACGCTAACGCCCTTCTGCAACATGGGCGTAATCACCATAAAGATGATCAGCAGCACCAGCATCACGTCCACCATAGGGGTGACGTTGATGGTGGAGTTGACATTCATGGTTCTCTTCGCGATTCCCATACCGATCTCTCTCTGCGCGAACTGGGTGCGCCTTCTCGGTTGCGGTCCGCACGGCCCGCCAGACTTCATGCCCGGCAGGCCGTGCCCGCGCTCTGAGGAGGCTAGAGCGAACTACCGCCGCACCGCCGCGTTGCGCCGCTTCAGGAAGTAATCGATCAACTCGCTGGAGCTGTTGTCCATCTCCACATCGAACGCTTCCACGCGCCCGGTCAGGTAGTTGAACATCATCACCGCCGGGATGGCCACGAACAAGCCAATAGCGGTGGTCACCAACGCCTCGGAGATGCCGCCAGCGACGGCGCCCAAACCGGTGGCCTTTTGGTTGGAGATTTCGCGGAAGGCGTTCAGAATGCCGACCACGGTGCCGAACAGGCCGACGAAGGGAGCGGTGGCGCCGATGGTGGCCAGGCCGCCCAGCGCCTTCGTCGAAGACAAGCTGCCGCAGTTGCGGAAGCTGAAGCACGCTAAAGTTTTC
>JBHGBA010000026.1:0-68476 GCA_041946775.1 Terriglobales bacterium | reverse complement strand
TCGCCAGGCTGCCCAACGACCGCAATCTGAAACTCACGCTGGCGGCGCAGATCGCCGACCGCGCCTTCTTTGTGCGACTGCGCCATGTAGTAGCGGTTGAACGAAGTGTAGCCATCCACCGAGGTGTCGGGCACATAGATGTAGGCGAGCCGGCCGCCGCTTAGCTCATCCACCTTGCGGCGATTGGCGTCAATCCATGCGCGGTTGCGCAGGTTCATCTCGGTATCGACGGGCACAACCGTGACCGAGCGCGCGTCTTTGCCCGCGGGGTCGGCGGCGACTTTCAGCACTGTCGCCTTCCCTGCCGTGCCGACGAACAGCTCGAAGATGTTGTCGGAGCCTTGCAGGTCGCGGCCATTAACGGCCAGCAGGTATTCGCCTTCGCGCACGTTCACGCCAGGTTCGGTGAGCGGCGCGCGCAGGCCGGGGTTCCAATTCTCGCCACGATAGATTTTGAGGAACCGGTAACGTCCATTCTCGATGCTGTAGTCGGCGCCGAGCAGGCCGGTGCGCGGCTGGTCGGGACGCGGTCCCGGCGGGCCATTGATGTACATGTGGCCCACGGTCATCTCGCCGAGCATGTCGTGGAACAGGTAGTCGAGATCTTCGCGCGAGGCCAGCGCTTCGACGTAAGGATCGTATTGCTTGCGCGCCGATTGCAGGCTCAGCCCGTGCAGGTTGGGGTCGTAGAAGAAGTCCCGCTGGATGCGCCAGACTTCGTTGTACATCTGCTTCCACTCGGCCTTGGGATCAACGTAGGCCTGCATCTCGTCAGCGCGCAGTGGCTGGCCTTGGACCTTCGGAGGTTCAGGGCCCTCGGGTTCGCCGGGCGCGCTGGCCGGCGGCGTCTTGGCGATCATCCACTTCGCCTTTTCGCCCTGGCCCGTGCGGTAGAGCATCTTCTTGCCGTCGGCCGAGACGATGAACTGGGTCACACCGTCGAGCAGCTTCTTCACCTTGCGCGCTTCCAGTTCGAAGCGGTGGATGGTAGCGCCGGGGTTGGGTCCTGGGCGCCGCACCTGCGGCAATTCGCCAAGGTACAACATGCCGCCGGGCGCGGCCTCCATGCCGATGTAGTTCCCCGCCGGGATGGGCAGGGCCAAGGTGCGCTGATCAATGTCCTCGAAATCAACTGTGACCTTGACCGGCGGCTTGGCTTCAGTTTTTTTCTGGTCTTTCTTTTCGTCTTTTGCGTCTGCCGGTTTCTCTTCGGCGATTTTTTCGTCGTCGCTCAGCGGAGCCAGCGGAGAGGGCAAATCTTTTCGCAGGACAATGACATACACGTTGCGCGACATGGTGCGTCCAACGCTGGACAGGTTGAACCACGCCACCTGCGGTATCGCATCGGTGCTGGCGGTGAAGTACAGATACTTGCCGCTGCTGTCGAAAATGGCGTTGGCGGCGTCGCTCATGCCGTCGGTGACCTGGTAAGTTTTGCCGGTTTCGAGCGAGTAGATGAACGCCGCGCGCAGGTTGCTGGGCAGGCGGCGCGTGTAGGCGATCCACTGGCTATCGGGCGACCACGACGGATCGAGCGTGCGGAAGGGCGCCTCGTAATAGTCGGTATCCACCTTCACAGGCTTGCCGTCGGCGAGGGTGAGATACCACAGGTTCAGGCGCTTGTCCGTGTATGCGATCTTCTTGCTGTCGGGCGACCAGCGTGGCGAATAGAAGAACGACGGCGGGTCGCCGAGGGCAGTCTTCTTCACCTCGGTACCGTCCTGCGAGCGAAGGTGCAGCGCGTACTCGCCGCCCTCGTCGGAAAAGTAGGCGATCCACTTGCCGTCGGGTGACCACGCGGGATCGCGCTCGGCGACGCCCGGCGTGCCAGTCAGGTTGCGCACGTCGCCCTTGTCGCCGGGCACGGTGAAAATATCGCCGCGCGCTTCAAACACGGCGCGGGCGCCGGTGGGCGAAAGGTCGGCGTTGGTGATACGTTCGGCCACCTTCTGGAAATGTGGCCGCAGGTTGGGCAGATCGCCGGCGACCGCAACTTTAATCTCCGCCGTATTTCTGGTCGCGAGGTCGTACGTGTAGAGCCGTCCGAGCTTCTCGTAAACGATGGCGTCTTTGCCGGCGGTGGCCCACTTGATGTCGTCGCCGGTCGCGGGCAGCACCTGCTTTACTTGCTTGGTGTTGATGTCGTAGGAAAACAGCGTGACGAGCCGATCACGGTCGGAGAGGAAGTAAATCTGGTTGCCGATCCACAGCGGATCGAAGTCGTTGGAATTGTCCTGCTGCGGAATCTTTTCGATGGACGAATCGGACAGGCGGGCAATCCATATGCGGGCGGTGCGGCCGCCGCGATACCGCTTCCAAGCGAGACCCGGACGCCATACCCAAAAGGGCACGTAGGCGATGTGCTTGCCATCGGGCGAAAACGAGCCGTGCTCTGCTTCGGGCAGCGGAAGTTCGCGCGGGAGCCCGCCATTCACGCTGACGACGAACAGGCGGTTGGTACCACGCGTGCTGCTGTTGCGCATGGAGCGGAACAGGATGTACTGGCTGTCGGGCGTCCAGCCCATGGCTTCGTCGCGCGCAGGATGGAACGTCAGGCGGCGCGTCGGTCCGCCGCCGGCAGGCATGACGTAGACGTCGAAGTTGCCGTCGTACTTTTCAGTGAAGGCGATCAGTTTGCCGTCGGGCGAGATGAAGGGATCGGTTTTGTATCCGGGCCCAGTGGTCAGCGGATGGGCCACGCCGCCGTTGCGGGCGGACGTCCAGAGGTCGCCGCCGTAAGCGAATACCAGTTGTTCTGGACCAATGGAAGGATGGCGCAGGAGCAGAGGCTGTGCCTCTGCAACCGCAATGCCGGTCAGACAGATGATGGCAAACAGCACTCCCCATGCAGTTCTTCGCATCGTCAGCACCTCAGATCAATGCCGCGCGAATTATACGCCGCGTGATGAAAACAGCAACTCAGGTGTAGGACGGATGAAGGAGGAGGTGGTGGGCCGTATTTTCGGCCGTCCCTAACGGGACTTGGTGTCGCTTGGCAACATACCCAGGACTTCGTCCTGGGCTATTTTTCGTAGCGTCCCTGGCGGGACGCCGCAGACCCACATCTGTCAAAAGCGGGCCAGATGTGGTCACCAGTCGAAGGTTTGGTCCCACCCTGTCGCGCGAATGTCGCGCGCGACAAGGGTGGGGCAACCCAGAGAGCGCAGAAAAAAGTTCAGCTACAGCACCCGCAAGCGGTCGCGGGCCGTGCCGCGGCGGGGCAAAAACGGCAGCGAAGCAATCTGCCCTTCAAACTTTGCTCCCCAGCGGCCGGGGATGGCGGTAGCGCAGCGCGGGCAGTTGCAGTCAGGCGTAAGGCGGTAATTGCGGATGAAGTAGCCCCAACGTTCGACCAGCAACTCATGGCAAGACGGACAGCGCGTGTTCTCCAGGTCGCCGACTTCGCCAGGCAGATTGCCGGCGTAAACGAAGTGCAGGCCCGCCTGCTTGCCGTGTTCGGCGGCGCGCAGCAGGGTTTCCACCGGGGTTGCAGGCGGATCGGTCATTTTGTAGTCCGGGTGAAACGCGGTCACATGCCACGGGATGTCGGGTGAGACGCTGGCGATGAATTCGGCCATATGCTTGAGCTCGTCGTCGGAATCGTTGAAGCCGGGGACGACGAGGGTGACGATTTCCACCCAGAACTCCATCTGGTGCAGGCGGCGGATGGTGTCGAGAATGGGCTGGAGGCGGCCACCGAGCTGGCGGTAATGGCGGTCGTCAAAACTCTTCAAGTCAACCTTATAGAGATCCACCCAAGGTTTCAAAAAATTGAGTACTTGCGGCGTTCCGTTGCCATTGGAAACGAAGCCGGTCACAAGGCCGGAGCGGCGAGCGTGCTTGAAGATTTCCACGGCCCATTCGGAGGTGATCAGGGGCTCGTTGTAGGTGCTGACCATGATCCTGGCACCGAGTTCGAGGGCCTCTGCCACCATGTTGTCAGGGTCAACATGCTGTGGCGGAGCCACGGCGTGCGGGTCGCGCACGGCCTGCGAGGTGACCCAGTTCTGACAATAGGAACAATGCAGGTCGCAGCCTAACATGCCGAAGCTGTAGGCCAGGGCGCCGGGATACGCGTGGAAAAACGGTTTTTTTTCCACCGGGTCGCACTGGACACCGCCCACGTAGCCCCACGGCACATAGAGGATCCCGCCGCGGTTGTAGCGCACCTTGCAGACCCCGGATTGGCCCTCCGGGATGGGGCATTCGTGGCCGCAGGAGTAGCAGCGGATGCGGTTGCGGTCGATGTGCTCGTAAAGTTCTGGAGCAGCTTCAGCGACGTTCTGGTCGAGAATTTCCTTGAGTGTAGCCATATATTGCCCCCAGGCCGGGGCCCAGGCTTGCTGTACGAATTGCGCTTGCCCATATTTTACGCCGGTCTGAGAAACGGTGTGATTTCAGTCACCGCAGAGGCGGCCCGCGGGAGTATAGTGTAGGCCCACCAAAGTTCAGGGGGTGTCGGTGACGCCACTGGACAAGTTCGGGACTCGCGCTCGGACCGCCGTCCCACGTCTGTCCGTTTGCTCCAAGTCTGTTTCAATTTCCTTCATTGTCGTTCCAATTCAAGACTCTCGTGAAGTAGTGCGCACCCGTCCGCCGCGAGGCGGAAGAAGGGAGGCGGAATGAACCGCAATCGTCGCATTCTCCTGTTGCACACCGATGAGCAGGTGCTCATGGACTTGGAGCGGACTTTGGAAGACATGGGAGTGGAGACGGCCACGACGTGGGATGTGGCCGAGGCCTTGAAGCTGGCGCAGGCGCGGCACTTCGACCTGCTGCTGGTGGGTGACCATCCGCCGGAAATCAGCGCCAGCGAGGTGCTGCGCGAGCTGCAGTGCGCGCGCGCCGCCACTCCGTGCGTGGTGTTGCAAGGCGGCCGGCAACGCTTTGAGCCGGAATATTTTTACTCGTTGGGGGCCAGCGGAGTGATCAATACTGCGGACCCTGAGGCAGTGGCAAAGTGGGTGAAGGAACGGTTTGCGGTGAAGGCAATGGGAGCGGTGGTGTAGTTAACCCACATCTGCCAAAGGCGGGCGGATGTGGAGCGCCAGGCGCCGACGCCACAATCGCAAACCTTGGTGTTCGCGGCGCCCATCTACTTATGTAAACGCCAAGCATGCCGCGGAGTTGGTTCTGACGCGGGAAGCTGGGAGGTGAATTATGCCAGTGCTGATGATCGTAGTCACTTCAGTGCTGGCCTTGGTTGCCATAGTGACCATGCTGGCGGTGGCGGCGGCCAGCGAGAACGGCCTGATGCAGCGGATCCACTTCGATCCCGCCGCCCGGCCGTTCACGCTGACCCTGACCGAGGCCTTCGATCCGGAGCACGCGGTGCTGTGGGGCACTCAGCTTCCGGCGTTGTTGCTGATCGATGCGGCGGGCGGGCGGGGAATGCGCTATAGCCGGCTGCTGCAGGTATATGAGCGCACCGCTGCCTGTTATCCCGAGTTGTACGAGGGGTCGAGCTTTGCCGAGTGGCTGCTGTTCCTGGAGCGCAATGAATTGGCAGTGCTGGGCAGCCACCGGGTGCGGATGACGCCGTACGGGCGGGAGTTCCTGAGGCACTGCGCCGCCGAGAGCGCGGTGGCAGCCTGAACCCAGCAGACCATCCGGAATCGCCAGCCCGGCGATCTACATCACAATTTGAGTGTGTTGTTCGTCACAACTGACTGTATCAGGCGGATGGTACTATTCCAGTCACCACCCGTTTGCCCAAGCCTTCCAGCCTAGGCAATCCGGAATCAGGAGGAGCTACGCGTGAAGACTGTGTTTGTTGTGGGCGCCGGCCCCGCGGGGTTGTTCGCGGCCCAGAAGATCGCCCAGGCCGGACACCAAGTGATTGTATTTAATCGCGATATCAAGCCCGGCGGCCTGGCCGAATACGGCATTTACGTGGTGAAAGAGAAGATGAAAGCGGGCCTCCGCAAGCAGTTTGCGAAGGTCTTCTCGCACCCCAATCTGCACTACTTCGGCCACGTCAAGGTCGGCACCGAATACGACGTCAGCATCGAGGAACTGCAATCGCTGAACCCGGACGCCATCGTCTTCTCGTGCGGCGCCCAGGGCTACAACAAGCTCGGATTGCCGGGCGAGAACGCCAAAGGCGTCTACTCGGCCAAAGACTTTGTGTATTTTTATAACAGCCTTCCGCCCTATTCTTCGCAGGACTTTTCTACCGGCAGGCGCATCGCCATCATCGGCATGGGAAACGTAGCAGTGGACATCATGCGTTGGCTGCTGCAGGACAATCCGAAGCGGGTCACTGAGGAAGTCATTGTCGTCGCCCGCCGCGGGCCGTTCGAAGCGAAGTTCGACGAGAAAGAAATCGAACACGTCGAAATGCACCTGGTACGGGGAGAATTCCTGAAGGAACTGGAGCGGGTGAGAGAGCGCTGCGCCGCTGTGGGGCAGGACGCCAGCCCGGAGAAGGTTGCGGAAGCCACCTTCCCGTTCCTCAAGAAGGCCGATCTGAAGCACACGCCGCCGAAGCTGACGTTCCGCTTCCTGTCGTCGCCGAAGGAGATCATTCCCGGTCCCGATGGCCGCATCCAGAAGCTGGTCGTCACCGAGAACCTGCTCGTTCCCAAGGGCGAGGGCACGGCCGCGAAGGCGACGAACGAGACCGCAGTGCTCGACGTGGATACGATGATCTTCGCCATCGGCGACAAACACGATCCCAAAGTCGGATTGCCGATGGGTCCCGATGGATACAACACCATCCCTGATCCCGCGAACCCGAAAGAGCGCGTGTTCCAGGTGTCCGACCCGCAGACGAAGGAGCCCCTGAAGGGCTTCTATGTGGTGGGCTGGGCGCGGCGCGCCAGCGATGGCTTGGTGGGCATCGCCCGCAACGACGGTGAAACTGGCGCGGCGAAGGTGCTGGAATACCTGGCCACCCAGAGTGACAAGGGCGGCAACATCACTCCTGAGAAGGTGCAGAAGCTGCTGGAAGGCAAGGGCATCCGCGTGGTGACCAAGGCCGACGTCGAACTGCTGGGCAAGGCGGAAGCGGCGGAAGCGGCGAAGCTGGGTCTGCCGTCCTACAAGTGGGGCGACGACGCGACGATGCTCAAGAAGATCGATGAGCAGAAGGCACAAGGGAGAGCCGCGGGCGCGGCCGCACACGACTAAGCTGGATTGAGTGTTTCTTGAAGGGCGGACTTCGGTCCGCCCTTTTTCCGTTTCCCTGTCCCCGGTTCCCACCCTGTCGCTCCAAAACCGGTCGCGACAAGGGTGGGGCAACCCCAACATGAAAAATGGATGAAATGGGGCCCGCCGCCGGGACGGCGGCGCTACCGTGAGGGTGGTACATTCGTTCTCATGCGGAAGCTGATTTGCTCTGTCATTGTTCTTGGTCTGCTGATTCTTCCTGTCGCCGCAAGCGCACAACACCCGACCGACACCGCGGCGATTGACAAAGTCCTGCGCGAACTGAGTACCGTGCATTGGTTTGCGCAGACGGCGATTTCACCTGACGGCAGGCGCGTGGCCTGGGTCGAGCGGAAGCCGGGTGGACGTGGCACACAGATATACGCGACTGACGTTAATGGTTCCGCCAGGCCGCGCCAGATCAGCATCGCGGAAGATGCCAATAACAGTCAGGTCGTGTGGTCGCCCGACGGGAAGCAGATTGCGTTCCTGTCGGACGCAGCCAAGGCGGGGCAACAGCAACTCTACGTCGCCGATATTGCCAGTGGCACGCCGCTGAAGATCACCGATTTGACGGGATACCTGACGACACCGAGCTGGTCGCCGGACGGAAAACAGCTCGCGTTTCTGTTCATCGAGGATTCGCCGCGCGCGGGCGGCCCGCTGCAACCGATGACGCCGGCAGTAGGCGTGATTGAGGAGCGCATCTATGAGCAGCGGCTGAATGTCGTTGCCGCGGAGGGCGGGGCGGTGCGCGCGATTTCGCCGGCTGACATGTACGTCTACGAGTACGACTGGGCGCCCGACGGGAGCGGGTTCGCGGCGATTGCTGCGCCGGGCGACGGCGACAACAGCTGGTGGATCGCGCAGCTTTACAGCCTCACGCCGGATGGGAACATGCGGTCCATTTACAAGCCGAAGCTTCAGATTGCGAATCCGCGAATCTCGCCTGAGGGCAAGTATGTGGCGTTCATCGAGGGCTTGATGAGCGACCAGGGCGTGACCGGCGGGGATGTATACCTGCTGGAAAGGAGCAGTGGAACAGTGCGCAATCTCACGCCTGGGATGCAGGCATCGGCGACATGGCTGTCGTGGTCGGTGCCCGGGCAGATTGTGTTTACCGAAATCACCGACGGCCACGCCGGCGTGGCGACGGTAGATACGACCGGCAAACTGGAACAGATATGGAGCGGGCCTGAAGTTCTGACCGCCAATCGCTGGGAGGTCAGCCTGTCACTGGCGCGCGATGGCAAGCAGTCGGCGATGGTACGGTCGTCGGCGCAGCGTCCGCCGGAAGTATGGGCCGGCCCGATAGGAAAGTGGAGACAAATCACCAGCGAAAATGGCCAGGTAAAACCGTTGTGGGGCGAGCAGCGTAGCGTTCACTGGCAGAGCGAAGGCACGCGGGTGCAGGGCTGGCTGCTGTTTCCGCAGAAGTACAACCCGGCGAAGCGTTATCCGCTGATTGTTGACGTGCATGGCGGGCCGGCTTCGGCGTGTACGGCGGGATGGCCCGCCAGCGAGGCGCCACTGGCGGCGTCGGGATACTTCGTGCTCTGTCCAAATCCGCGCGGCAGTTTCGGCCAGGGGGCGCAGTTTGCACAGGCGAACGTTAAGGACTTCGGCGGAGGCGACCTGCGCGACATTCTGGCGGGAGTGGAAGCGGTGCTGCGCGAACTTCCGGTTGATCCAAAGCGGCTGGGGATCCGCGGCTGGAGCTACGGCGGCTACATGACCATGTGGGCGGAGACGCAGACGCAGCGGTTTCGCGCGGCGGTGGCCGGGGCGGGAATTGCCAATTGGCTCAGCTACTACGGCCAGAACTCGATTGACCAGTGGATGATCCCGTTCTTCGGCGCTTCGGTGTACGACGATCCGCAGGTATACGCAAAAAGCGCGCCCATTAACTTCGTCAAGAACGTCAAGACACCCACGCTGATCCTGGCAGGCGAGCGCGACGGCGAGTGCCCTGCCCCGCAGTCGTTCGAGTGGTGGCACGCGCTGAAGACTTTCAAGGTGCCGGTGCAGTTCGTGATCTATGAGGACGAGGGACACATGATCCAGAAGCCGGAGCACCGGCGGGATATCGTGGTACGAACTATTCAATGGTTCGACAAATGGCTGGCAGCGGCGGCGCAGTAGCCCAGCGGGCCGGCTCGCGAATGCAGGCAACACTTTCTAGCCGCAGGAATCAGAGGTAAATAAGCGGAGCAATCCGGACAACACCTGATACGCCAGCCTCCGGTAGGTATGGCGGCGAGGTGTTTAGTGGCCGAAGATGTTGCGGGCCGCGATCGCAAGACTTGCGGTTCGCGATTCATCGGAAGCGCACGCAGCACGAGACGGATCTAAGGTGACCTTGCTCAAACAGCAAGACCGTTGAGCGGACCACATCAGCTTCGTCTGGAGGCGTGAGTCGGGATGCTCCGCTAACTCTCGTCACTGGTCTCCCACCGCGTCCCTGCCGGGACGCGCGCCCTCGGTTGGGACATGTGCGGCCCGGGACTGCCGTCCTGGGCTATTTTCGTTGCGTCCCTGGCGGGACGCGGAGGGGCCACAGCAAATTGGACGCGAAGTTGCTGTAGCAAGGGGGACGCGTCGCACAATCCACCACAAGGCGAGCGTGGCGCGCTTCCCCAGAGCAGTTCCTGTCCGTTGCAGCCACGCCCAGCGGCAATGCAATCCTATCGCGCATAACTTTGTCTTACAGTGTTAAAACGGGCCGAGGTCCTCTATAATCGAATACTTTGCGGCGCGTGGAAGCGGCAGGAGACGCAACCGGATGACCGATAAGAAGAAGCCCAAGGTGCTGGTAGTGGATGATGAACGCGTGATAGCAGATACGCTGGCAATCATCCTTAACCAGCATGGGTATGACGCCTCCGCAGTTTACACTGGCTTTGGGGCGGTGGAGCGCGCTCGCAGCGTAGCGCCCGACCTGATCATCAGCGACGTCATCATGCCTGACATGAACGGCATCGAGGCGGCCATTCGCATCCGCGAGTTCCTGCCATCCTGCAAAATCCTGTTGTTTTCCGGCCAGGCCGCCACGGCCGATCTGCTGGAAAGCGCCCGCGCCCAGGGACACGAGTTCGAGATCCTCGCGAAACCCGTCCATCCGCAGGACCTGCTGGCGAAGCTAAGGACCTGAACATTTTGGTAATTCGGTAATTGGGTAATTGGGTAATTGAAAAAACCCAGGTGACTACGCAAATACCCTTTCCGATGGCGCAATGACGGGCGCTCGCCGGACAGGGGCAAACCGGTATCGAGTAGCCGCAACGCAGTCAATTACCCGATTACCAAATTACTCGATTACCAAATTGTTTAGATTTCCCGGCGGCCTTCGATGGCTTTCATCATAGTGACTTCGTCGGCGTATTCGATGTCGCTGCCGGCGGGGATGCCGGTGGCAATGCGGGTGACGCGAATACCGGGACGCTTCACCAGGTCGGCGACATAGACGGCCGTGGCTTCGCCCTCGACGGTAGGATTCGTCGCCAGGATGACCTCATCTACTTCTCCCTGCTCAATACGGCGAACCAAATTTGCGGTACGCAGTTGCTCTGGTCCGACTCCGTGAAGCGGCGAAATCGAACCATGCAGAACGTGGTACACGCCGCTATAGTTGCGCGTTTTCTCGATGGCGGCGATGTTGGTGGGTTCCTCGACGACGCAAACCGTGCGCTGATTGCGGGTAGGGCTAATGCAATACACGCAGGGGTCTATGTCCGTGATGTTGTTGCAGACGGAGCAGAGGCGCAGGCTGGCCTTGACGTCGCGCACGGCCGCGGCGAGCGCTTCGGCATCGTCGTCGCTCGAGCGCAGGATGTGAAAGGCAAGCCGTTGCGCGCTCTTGCTGCCGATGCCCGGCAGCTTCTTCAGTTCGTCAATAAGGCGAGCCATGGGCTCGGCAAACTTAGCCATAGAATCGGGTAATCGGATAATTGAGTAATCGGGTAAATGGTGGAGCGCATGCCAAATTACCAAATTACGCGATTACGCAATTACCAGGCTACAGCAGTCCTTGGAGACCGCCGAGCATGCCGCCCATGCTCGACTGCATGGCCTCGTCCACCTTGTGACCGGCGCCATTGACGGCGGCGGTGACCAGGTCCTGCAACATCTCAACATCGCCGGATTTGACCACGTCGGGATCGATAGTGATAGACAGCACCTGCTTCTGCCCGTTCATCTTGACGGTGACGCTGCCGCCGCCGGCGGATGATTCGACGATGGTCTCCTGCATCTTGCGCTGCAACTGCTCGTATTGCTGCCGCGCCATGGAGACCATTTCCTGCAACTGTTTCGGATTGAATCCACCGAAGCCCATCGTTCGCTCCACAACCCATCGGGTCAGTTAGTCATCGGGTCATCGGGTCATTGTTTCAGGGAATCAATGACTCAGTGAATCAATGATTCAGTGCTTCTCGCGATAATCAATAACCGAACGTATTTCGGCGTTAAATTTCTCTTTCAGGCGCTGGATGACGGGTTCGTCCGCAACACGAGTCCGAGTTCCGTTTGCGACCGGCCGCGGCGCCGGGGGACGTGCGCTGCCGTTCTCCATGCCTGTGATTTTGAAACGCGCGGGACGGCCAAGCACGCGAGCCGCGGCGGCGTTCAGGAGGCGCTCGCCTTCTTCGTTGAGCGTAAGCTTCACCAAAGTGCTCGAATCGGGCACTTGCACATTGATCTGCCCACCAGTAACAGTCCACTGGCCGCCGCGAAGCATGTTCGCCAAATCAACGTAGCCGGCCTGCTCGGCGGCGGCGGTCACCGCTTCCTGAAGATCGCTTTCGCTGCTTGCCTGCGCGACGATCGGCGGAGCGACAGCGGAGCTCGGTTCGACGCTCCGCTGGCGCGCGGGGGCGGCCGCGGCGGCCGTCATGCGCGCTTGTGGCACGCTGTCCGCTTCGGAGCGCGGCGTGGTCTTGCGCGCGACATCACTTGAGAACGGTGAAGGTTGCGCGGATTTCGACACAGCCTGGGTCGGCGTCCGCTGGATTTCGGAGACGCGGGCCGGGCCGGCGTTGCCGCGAGTAGTGCCAGTCGCGGCTTGCGCGCTGAGCAACTCTTCCACCGGGAGCAGCCGCTGTGCGTGCACCAGCTTCAGCAGACCCAGTTCCAAATGAAAGCGCTGTTCCTGCTTGTAGCCCAGCTCCGAATGAGTACGCAGCAGAATCTGGAGAAAACGCGCCAGGTCCTCTTCGCTGAACATGGCGGCAACCCGGCCGACGCGGGCGCGCTCGTCTGACGAGATCTGCAACACCTGAGAATCGTTGCCCGCGACTTTGGCGACCAGCGCGTTACGCATGAAGCGCACCATCTGGCGGGCGAAATGAGTGGGGCTCTGACCTTCAGTGACCAGCTTGTCCACCAGGCGGAGCACGTCTTCACTGGAATTGCGCTGTACTGCCGCCATCATGTGTTCCAGCGTCTCCGACGGAACCGTGCCGACCAACTGGCGCACGGTTTCGCCGGTGAGTTGCGTGCCACAACAGGCGATGGCCTGGTCCATGATGCTGAGCGCGTCGCGCATCGAGCCGTCGCCGGCTTCAGCCAGCATGGCGAGGGCGTCTTCATCCGCCTGGATTTGCTCCTGCTCCGCGACCGTACGCAACTGGCTGACGATGTCGTCGAACTTGACGGCGTGAAAACTGAAATGCTGGCAGCGCGAACGGATGGTCTGGGGAATGTCCTCGGGCTGCGTGGTGGCCATCATGAACACGATATGGCTGGGCGGCTCTTCCAGCGTCTTGAGCAGCGCGTTGAAGGCGGCGTCGGTGATCTGATGAGCTTCGTCGAGGATGTAGATCTTGTAACGGTCGCGCGCGGGGCGGTAGCGGGCGGCTTCGCGGAGTTCACGAATCTCGTCGATGCCGCGGTTGGTGGCAGCGTCAATCTCAATGACATCCACGGCGCGGCTTTCGCGGATTTCGACACACGAATCGCAGACACCGCAGGGCTCCGGAAGCGGGCGATCGGCGGAGCGACAGTTCAGGGCCATGGCCAGAATGCGCGCCACGGTGGTTTTGCCGATGCCGCGATGGCCGCTGAAGATGTAGCCGTGGGCGATGCGGCCCTGCTCCAGGGCGTTCTTGAGGGTACGGGTGACGTGCTCCTGCCCGATGACATCGCTGAAGCGCTGCGGCCGATATTTGCGCGCGAGTACGGTGTAAGCCATGGGACCAACTCGATTATACCTGTGGCGACCGGCTGCTCACGCGGCGCGCTCCACGACTTGGAACCACTCGGCGCTGCGGGTCAGCTCGCTTACGAGTTGGCGCAAGCGGTAGAAAAGCGAGTAAAAGCGCAGCAGTTCGTCGGAGGTGTACTCCAGCGAGGCCCCGCTGCGGCGGACGGTGGAGAACCTGCGCTCCATGTTCTCCAGCGTGGCTTCCAGAGCAGGCGGCTCCGCGGTGCGCCGCTCGTGCAGTTCCGAGGCGAGAAAGTCGAAGCTGTCTTGGACATCGGACAGGAGCGCGCGCAACTCGGGTTCCAGCAGGCGGAAAAAGCGGTCGTGGACCATGGCGCGGGCGGAGTAATCAATGCCGAAGACGTGATCGCGTATGCGTTCGCTGAAGTGGAAAAGCGAAAGCAGCATTTCGTCGTCGGCGCCGGGCTCGCGTCCGAGGTCGGCGAGCAACTCGCGATTGCGCTGCGAGTGCGCGCTGGCTCGCGATTTGGCGGCGTCCAGCGCGGTACTATCACATCGCTGCATCAGGCAGCAGGCTGCCACCAGGGCAAAGAGCGCGCGCAAATCGGCGAAGGTCTGGGCCAGGGCATGGCGCAGGTCAGTGCTCGCACGCGACGGCCACAGAATGCTGACAGCCAGCGCCACCACCACACCGAGCGCCACGTCAGCAAAGCGCGCGAGTCCCGCCTGCCAGGGCGTCTCTTCCCTGATCAGCATGACAATGGCGGCAGTCAGGCCGGCAAGGCGCATGGCGTCCGGGAGCTTGGCGAGAAGACAAATCCACAAGGTGATCGCAACAGCAATGAACACGGCAGCAACATTGGTTCCCGCTGTCCAGACTATTGCAGTGCCGACGGCCGCACCGATCGCGGTCCCAACGAGGCGATTGCCGGCGGCCTGCATGGAGCGGCCGAGGTTCGACTGCATCACGATGATGGCGGAGATCACCGCCCAGTAGCCGTGACGCAGGTCCAAAACCTGGTACAGCAGCATGGCCAGGGCGGCAGCGAGCGCGGTTTTCAGCGGCAACTTGAGATCGTGGAGACGGCGCACGGTAACGAGGATGCTTTGCGTCGCTGGCGGGGTGCGCCTGAACTGTCACGACGGGGCCGGCCCGCCGGAACGGCTGCCGGGAGGGCGGCACTACCACTCGCGACTCCCTGAAAAGACATACCTAAAGGCCATGAACTGCCCGGTCAAAAGCAGGGACAGAGGGCAGTAACCGGTACTTTGGTAATGGTTGGGCGAGATTTTGAACCCAACGCGTCAACACCACAGTATGTTGTGGTAATTAGGTATCCCAAATACAGGATATACGGCAAACACCACCGGACATGTCCCCAAGTACACCCCCAAAAACACCAAAGAAACCGGAAGATAACGGCCAAACTCCTTGACACCACTGCGCCGCAGCTTGGTATAACGCACCTGCGCTTGCATTTCCCCCCGAGACGCGGTGCTGCCTGACGCGCGATGGCAAGCACCGTTCCGACCCTCACGCCGCGGGGAGTTGCGCGGCAGTTTCGGTACCCAGTTCCGGCGACACGGGCTCGTGGCAGTTTCAAACTTCTGTGGCAGTGGAAAGAGGGTAGGCGATATGGCCGAGTCCCGCGAGGTCATGAACATCAAAGAGGCGTCCGAGTACCTGGGCGTGAGTCCCGACACGCTCTACAAGTACGTTTACGAAGAAAAGATTCCCGCCTTCAAGCTCGGCAATCGCTGGAAATTCAAGAAGTCGAAGCTGGACCAGTGGATGGATGAGAAGAGCACGCTGCGCGAAGAGCGCGGGAAAAAGAAGCCAAAATCGGCGCGCGCCCTGGCTGCGGGGCAATAGAGGCAAACATGTTTGGACTAGGTGGTGCGAAAAGCATCGTGGGTCTGGATATCGGTTCCAGCAGCATCAAGGCAGTCGAACTGAAACGCTCACGGGCAGGGATACAGGTGGCGCACCTGGGGACGGAGCCGCTGGCCACCGACGTGGTGGTGGATTCCATGATTATGGACAGCCCCACGGTTTCCAGCGCGAGGCGGTGAAGAAGGACAAGATTCTGAACTACACCAACGTGCTCTCGATGGCGGGCAAGAGTCCGTCTATCGTGGACATTGACGTGTTCGCCTTACAGAACTGCTACGAGTACAACTACCAGCCCGCGCCCGGCTCCACCGCTGCCCTGCTGAACCTGGGGGCGAGCGTGATGAACATCAACATCGTGAAGGGCAACACGCCGCTGTTCACCCGCGACGTGAGCGTGGGCGGGCACCAGTACACCGACTCGTTGCAGAAGGAACTGGACCTCAGCTTCGATGAAGCCGAGGCGTTCAAGCTGGGTAAGAAGGTCGGCACGGTCAGCGAGGACGCCAAGACGCCGATCCTGCAACAGGTGACGGAGCTGATCGTGCTGGAAATCCAGAAGACGTTCGACTTCTTCCGCGCCACTTCGGCGGGCGAGCACATCGAGAAGATCTTTATTGCGGGCGGGTCGGCCCGCGTTCCGGGACTGATGGAAGCGCTGCGGCGGGAGTTTTCGCTGCCGGTGGAGTACCTGAACCCGTTCCTGCGGATTGATTGTCCGGGCGGGACGGCGGCAGCCGAAGTGATCGAGCACAACCCCGGCCAGATGGCGGTCGCTGTGGGCCTGGCCCTGAGGAGCTTTGACGACCTATGATCCGAATCAACCTGGTCGGCGCACCGAAGACAAAGAAGGGCGGCAAACGGGCAGCAGCCAGCGTCTCTGGCGGCGAAAGCAGTGGCCTGGGCGTACTGCTGATCCTGGTGATTGTGCTGCTGATCGCCGCGGCCGGCAACGGCGCCTACTACCTGCGGCTGAAGCATGAGTCGGAAAAGATCAGCAGCGACATGAAAAAGGCGGAATCCGATTATGCGCGCCTGACGCAGGTAAAGATGAAGTACCAGGAGC
Source organism: Terriglobales bacterium (assembly GCA_041946775.1). Taxonomy (GTDB): domain Bacteria; phylum Acidobacteriota; class Terriglobia; order Terriglobales; family Acidobacteriaceae; genus JBHGBA01. The sequence goes on along the minus strand of JBHGBA010000026.1, from coordinate 52,210 downwards.
GCGAGAAGCAGCGCGAAGCCTACAAGAGGCGGGTGGACGTAATCGACCAGTTGCGTGCCAGCCAGGCGGGCCCGGTCAACCTGCTCAGTATGCTGGGAGACACCGTCAGCAACACTGACGCAATCTGGCTGACCACGATGACGGACGACGGCTCCAACATCAACCTGAAGGGAGTCGCGTTGAGCGTCCACGCGGTTGCCGATCTCATGCACAACCTGGAAACCACCGGCTACTTCAAGCAGGTGGACATCAAGACTTCCACGCAGAACGAAAAGTTCAAGGACATGCAGGCGTTCGATTTCGAGCTGACCTGCACGAAGCAGCAGACGACCACGGCAGCAACGGCGCCGGCGGAAGCCAAGCCGGGGAAGCCGCAACCGAAGAAGTCCTAAGCGGGGCGACTATGGCGAAGATGAGCGAAATGCCGAAAGGAGCGCAGATTGCCGGGATTGTGGTGATCGCCGTCATCCTGAGCGCCGCGCTGTATTTCGCATTGTACAAGCGCATGAGCGATGAAAACCGGCTCAACCGGCAAAAGCTCCAGGCGAAGCTCGCCGAGGTGCAGGACCTGCGCAAATACGAAAACAACCTGCCGGAGCTGAACCGGCAGATCGAGATCCTGAAACAACAGCTCGACATTCAGCAACGCATCGTGCCTGACGTGAAAGAAGCCGACCAGTTCATGCACGTGTTGCAGAACACGGCGCAAGCCTCGGGAATCGAGATCCGCAAGTGGACGGCAAAGCCGGTGACTACCCGCGAGTTTTACAGCGAGGTGCCGTTCGACCTGGAACTGGACGGGCCGTACTACGCGGTGCTGACGTTCTTCGATCGTGTGGCCAAGCTGGAGCGGATCATCAATGTCTCCAACCTGCAACTGACCGGGTTGAAGACAGGCACCGGCCAGACCAAAGGCAAATATCAGTATGCGCCGCAGGAGACCGTAACCGGGACCTGCGTGGCCACAACCTTTTTCAGCCGTGAGACGCCGCCGCCGGCTGCGCCGGCGCCACCCGCAAAGGGGAAGAAATGAGGAGCACGACTATGCTGCGCAGGACCGGATTCATCGCCATGCTGATTGCCGTGGTGGCAGTCGCGCATGCCGCGCCGGATCCGCAGGCAGCCGCATCGCCTGCCACGCCGACGCAAGCACGTGCGACCACAAAAGCGGCGGTCTCACAGAGGGCTGCATCGCCGGCCGCTCCGGGTAAAGCGCGTCCGACTGCCGCCAAGACGAAGGCCCAGAAGGCGGCGCCCGCGGCCGTTACCGCTACTCCGATCGGCAAGCCTGCGCCGGAAATGGAAGCCAAGCAAGCGGGACCGGCCAAGCCGAGGCGTGATCCTTTTCTCAGCATCATCCAGGAACGCATACAGACGGCATCCACGTGTACCACGGGAAAGAAGTGCCTGGCGCCGGACCAGATCGTGCTGAAAGGCGTAGTGAAGGGGCCACAGGGGATGATTGCGCTGGTGGAAGGCCAACATCGCAAGGCCTATTTCCTGCGCGAGAACGACCCGGTGCTTAATGGCGAGGTGGTGCGCATCAACAGCGATTCCATCGTGTTTCGCGAACGGGTAACCGACCGCATTGGGCGGGTGAGCGTGCGTGAGGTGGTCAAGCGCATGCCGGGAGCAAAGCCCGTTTAGAACAGTTTCTGGTTTCGAGTGAGGTTGAACCCGGGGAGCAGTAAGCAGTAGCCGGCATCGCGGGCGCAAACGGAGCCCACGCGCCGGGGGAGAAGTAGCAGCCACGCACGTGGCGGGCAGGTTCCGCGCGTGAGGAGACTGAAGATGAGGCTCAAACTGCTGGTTGTTCTCATGCCGCTTATGGTAATCAGCGCCGTGGCCGTTGGGGCCGTTAGCGCGCCGCAACTGACGAATGTCAGCGTGGTCGGCCAAGGCAACACGACCACGGTCACCTTGCATGCCAGCGGCGCCTTCACGCACAACGAGTACCGGCCCGCGGACAATTTGTTGCTGGTGGACCTGATCGGCGTATCGGCCGGCAAACTGGATGGCCGCACGAAGGCCCTCCAGATTGCCGGGGTCAAGCAGTACCACGTGGTGGCTTATTCCGGCGCGGGCGGAGTACAGATTGCCCGCCTGGAACTGTCGCTGCACCCCAGTGTGGATGTGCGCGTCAACGAGAGCCGTGAGGGTCTGGCGGTGGTGGTGACCTCGCCGGAAAGTCCGGCAGCGACAGAACCGAAGCCGCCCGCGGCGCCCGAGAAGGCCGCCGAACCCGCGGCTGAGAAGGCCGCTAGTCCCGCTGTACCCGTACAGGTGCGTAATGTGGCCGTAGCGCGTGGTGACGACGGCGTGCAAGTGGAGGTCAGCACCAGCGCTCCCGTGAAGCCGCAAACCATGACGCTGACCAGCCCGGACCGCATCGTCCTCGATTTCCCGAATAGCGAGCCTGCGGGCCGGCCGCGCCCCATTGTGGTGAACGGGGCCGAGGTGCGCTCGGTGCGCATGGGCCGCTTCCAGGGAGATCCGCCGATCACACGCGTGGTCATTGATCTCACCTCGCCGCAGGAGTTTGACCTCGCGGAAAATGGTGACAAGGTGGTGGTCCGGCTGCGTGCAGCGCAGACGGCGACCGTGAGGCCTGCGGCGGCATCGAATGCGGTCGCCTCGCTGAAGCCTGCTGTCTCGCGCACGCCGGTCGCTGCGGAGCCGGCTCCCGCGAGCGTCGCGCCGGCCGAGACGCCTGTCGTAGTGGCAGAAAACAAGCCGGTCGAGCTACCACCTGCTCCGGCGCCCGCGCCCCAGGTAGTGGCCGTGCCGGCAGCGCCTCCGGTAGTGGAGAGCGAGCCCGCCGCCGCGCCGAACCCCGCGCCAGCCGCCCAGGTGGCAGCCCTGCCGGCGGCGCCTCCGGTGGTCCAGAGCAAGCCTGCTCCGGCAACCCCGCAGGAATTCGTGGTGCTTCAGCCAAAGGTTGAAGTCCGCCCGGAAACCTCCGCGCCGGAAAAGCCACGCCTGATGGCCGCCAATAATGCCCCGGTCGCAACCCCGGCGATGGCTGAGCCGTTGCACGGTCCGGCACAACAGGCGCCATCTCCACAGGCTAAGCCTGATCAGCCGGTCAATTTCGCGGCAGAACAGCGGCAGCAGTCGGCGCAGACGGCGCCCCCGCGTCCGCGTTACACTGGCGAGCCGATCTCGGTCAATCTGAAGGACGCCGACCTGAAGGACTTCTTCCGCCTCATCCATGAGATCAGCGGACTGAACATCGTGCTTGATCCCACCATCAGCGGCTCGCTCACGCTGGTGCTGGACGATGTGCCGTGGGACCAGGCGCTTGACATCGTGCTAAGGAACAATGCGCTCGATCGCCAGCTCGACGGCAACGTGCTGCGCATCGCCACTATTGACAATCTGCGCAAGGAAGCGGAGGCGCGCCGCAAGCAGGTTGAGGCGGAGGCGCTGGCGGTCGAGAGGATCACAGCCACGCGCTTCCTGAGCTACGCGCACTCCAAGAACATCCTGCCGACGCTGAAGAAGATGCTGTCGTCACGCGGCGAGATCGTTTCGGACGAGCGGACGAATGCGCTGATCATTACCGATATTCCAAGCGTAATTCCGGCGATTGACAACCTGATCGCCCAGCTCGACCGCAAAACGATGCAGGTGGAGATCGAGGCGCGAGTGGTGGCGGCGACACGCTCCTTCGCACGCGACATCGGCATGCAACTGGGCTTCGGCGTGGGCGGAGCGACCACATCCATCGGCGGCACGGGTGCGGTAGGTAAGACTCCCACCGAACTCGGGTACGTCTTCCCGCCTCCGTATCCCACGATCCCGGGTGTAAAGCCGCCCACAGGAGACACACTGACGACGACTCCGGCGGCAATCCCATTGTTCTCCAATCTCGGCGCAAAGGCACCGACGAGCGGTCTGAGCTTGGTGACTGCCGGCAGTAGCTACCGAGTTGATGCGGTGCTGACCATGGCCGAAAACCGCGGCCTGCTGAAGATCCTGTCTCGCCCGCGGGTAATCACCCAGAGCAACATCCAGGCCGTGGTCAAACAGGGCCAGCGTATCCCGGTCGTCACCGCGGCCCAACTCGGCGGGCCGCCAACGGTGCAGTACATCGAGGCGGTCTTGCGGCTCACGGTGACGCCTCAGATCACGGTTGAGAACACAATCTTCTTGAACGTTGATATTGAAAACACGACCCCCGCTCCAGGCTCGATCGGCGCTGACAACCCGGTACTGCTCACGCAGCAGGCGACCACACAGGTACTGGTGACCAACGGTGGTACGGTGGTGATCGGCGGCGTATTGCAGTCTCAAAACAGTGCCGACGTTAACCAAGTTCCGGTGCTGGGCAACATCCCCGTACTGGGCAATCTGTTTAAGCGCCGAACGACGAACACAGCCACGCAGGAGCTGATTTTCTTTATCACGCCACGAATCGTAGAGACCTAGTTTGTCATCTACTTAGCTGCATAGTGCATTGCGCCCTCGGCCTCCGCTCCGGCGGGGGCCAGTTTTTTTGATTGAGTAATTGGGGATTGAGTGATCGGGAGAATTGGGGCCTGGGGTACCGCAGTACAGGGTGCGCGGCGCGGAGGACCTGGAAAAAGTCATTTCTTGCCGTACCAGATGCGAATTGGGCAAACAATTCCAATCGCCCGTAATCCCTCAATCCCTCAATGGCGTGTGTTACCTTCAATGCGAGATGAACTACGCCCGGCGGCAGGCAGAAGTGCGGCACGCGTTGGCGGAGCGCAAGCTGGACGCGCTGGTGGTCACACACCTTCCCAACATCCGCTACCTGTGCGGATTCACTGGCAGTGCCGCGGTGCTGGTGGCGCAACCGGGGCAGTGGGCGTTCTTCACCGACGGCCGCTATAGCGCCCAAGCGCGGCAGGAAGTGCAGGGCGCCCGGGTGGTCGTCGCCAAGGGCCCGCCGCTGCCCGCAGTGGGAGCGTGGCTGAGCAAGGCCGCGCGAAGCGCACGCGTCGGCATCGAGGCAGAGCACATGACGGTCGCCATGCGCACCGCGTTGGCTGCTTCCCTGCCCCGGCGCTACCGAGTACACGAGACCAGCGGCTTGGTCGAATGGCTGCGCATGGTGAAGGAAGCCGAGGAGATCGAGCGCATTCGCGGGGCGGTGCTTGCCGGGGCAAAGCTGTTGGACACGGCGCTGCAAGTGATTGAACCTGGCGTCAGCGAAACGGTAGTGGCCGCGGAAATCGAATATGCGGCGCGGCAGGCGGGCGCCGAGGGCATGTCGTTTCCGACCATCGTGGCGTCCGGCAAACGCTCGGCATTGCCGCATGGGGTGGCATCGGCTTGCGAGATCGCACGTAAGGGATTCGTAGTCCTGGACTTCGGTGTTATACTCGGCGGTTATTGCTCGGACATGACGCGCACGGTACACGTGGGCCGGCCCAGTGGGGAGATGCGGTCGGTGTACGAGGCCGTGCAGGCGGCGCAGCAAGCGGCCATTGATGCGGTGCGCGCCGGGGTCACCGTGGGCGAGGTGGATGGGGCTGCGCGCCGGACGTTACGGCGGGCAGGGCTGGCGAAGTTTTTCACCCATTCGACCGGCCACGGCGTCGGGCTGGAGATCCACGAATTACCCCGCGTGGCACGGGCCGGGAATTCGGTGTTGCGTCCCGGAACGGTGATCACGATCGAACCCGGCGTCTATATTCCGGGTAAAGGCGGGGTACGGATTGAGGACATGGTGGTCGTTACCGAGCGCGGTTGCGAAGTGCTGACGCCCGCGCCCAAGGAACTTCTAACGTTGTAGAGACCGATCTTCGTTTTGGCTCCGCAAGCCAGGCGGAATGGGAGACGTGCAACGGTCAATCGATGAATGCGAAAGAACTGAAAGAGCTCATTGAGTTCCTGATCGAAAAGGACATCTCGGAGTTTGAACTGGAGCGCGGGGACGTGAAGATGCGCCTGAAGCGCGGCGGACCCGCGAATACTGTGCCGGTGACAACCTACGTGGCCGCGCCGTCGCCGGTGGCGCACCCTGCGCCGGCGGTAGTTACGCACGCCGCTCCCGCCGCTCCGGCGGCCCATAACGCACCAGCGGTCGCGCCGGCGCCGGCTGCGGAGGCCGTGGAAGAGGCGGAACTGCATGTGGTGCGCTCGCCCATAGTCGGCACGTTCTACGAAGCGCCGTCGCCGGGGGCGCCGCCCTTCGTGAAGGTGGGCGACACGGTGCACGCCGGCCAGGTGCTTTGCATCATCGAGGCCATGAAGCTGATGAATGAGATCGAGGCCGAGGTGAGCGGCACCATTGTGAAGCGCTACGTGGAGAATGCACAGCCGGTGGAATACGGCCAGCCCTTGTTTGCGGTGCGAGCCGGCTAGGGGGAATCGAGCACCGGCTCAGTGCAGTCAACAACCCCAGGCCGGGGAGGCCGGCCACTTCATCCATGTTCAAGAAAATACTTATTGCCAACCGGGGCGAGATTGCTCTGCGCGTAATCTGCGCATGCAAGGAGCTGGGCATCCGCTCGGTCGCCATCTACAGCGAAGCCGACCGGAATGCGTTGCACGTGCGCTTTGCCGATGAGGCCATCTGCATCGGTCCGGCGCGGCTCGCCGACAGCTATCTGAACGTGCCCGCCGTCATCAGCGCGGCGGAAATCGCCAACGTGGACGCGATCCATCCCGGCTACGGCCTGTTGAGCGAGAACGCCAATTTCGCCGAGGTCTGCGAGACCAGCGACATCAAGTTCATTGGCCCGCCGCCGCATATCACGCGCCTGATGGGAGAGAAGGAAAAAGCGCGCGCCGCGATGAAGAGCGCCGGGGTGCCCATTGTTCCGGGTTCCGACGGCATCGTGGCCAGCGAAGGCGAGGCTGTGGAGTGGGCACGCACCATCGGCTACCCGGTGATGATCAAGGCCTCGGCGGGCGGCGGGGGGCGCGGCATGCGCGTTGTGCGCACCGAGCAGGAACTGCCGGCGCTGTATCTCCAGGCGCAGGCGGAGGCGCAGGCGGCGTTCGGCAATGGCGACCTGTACATGGAGCGGTTCATCGAGCGGCCGCGGCACATCGAGTTTCAGGTCCTGGGCGACAGCTACGGCAAGGTCATCAGCCTGGGCGAGCGTGAATGCACCATCCAGCGGCGTCATCAAAAGCTGATCGAGGAATCGCCTTCGGTCAAGGTCACGCCCGAATTGCGCACCAGCACAGGCCGGATGCTCGAGCAGACGCTGGCCAACATCGGGTATGTCAATGCGGGTACCGTCGAGTTCATCATGGATGAGGACGGCGCGTTGTATTTCATCGAGATGAACACGCGCATCCAGGTGGAGCACCCGGTGACGGAGATGGTCACCGATGTGGACCTGGTGAAAAGCCAGATCCTGATCGCGGCGGGCGAGAAGATGGATCGTGTGCTGCGCACGAATGTCATCTGCCGCGGGCACGCAATCGAGTGCCGCATCAACGCCGAACATCCGGAAAAGTTTACGCCCTCGGCCGGCAAGATCACGGCGTTCAACGTACCCGGCGGCACGGGGGTGCGGGTGGACACTGCCGCCTACCAGGATTGGGTTGTGCCGCCTTACTACGACTCGCTGATTGCCAAGCTCATCGTGCGCGGCAAAGACCGCGAAGAGGCGATCTCGCGCATGGCGCGCGCGCTGGAAATGTTTATCGTCGAGGGAGTCCATACCACCATTCCGCTGCACCGGCGCGTAGTCGCAGACGCCGATTTTTGCGCCGGCAATTTCGATACGGGATTCCTGACGCGGTTCCTGGCGGAGAAGCAAAGCTAGACCGAAAGGGCGCGAAGGACGCCAAGCACGCAGAGGAGAACTGCCGCACACATCTCGGAAGTACGTACACCTTCGGTACCGTTCCCACTCCGCAGTAACGCACGAGGTTCAGGCGTTTTCCCCTATTCCCGCTGGATTTGCGCTGTGCTACTCTCGGCTACACCGAGTTGCAGGGTTGGAGCTTGAGCGCGAAGCGCAATTCAGCAATCCACATCTCGTGGATGACGATCAGCTACCGCAGCGTGATAACCGTGGTAGCACTCGTGTTGCTGATTGCCGGGATTGTCTTTTACCGGCTGTTCCCGAACTCGCTGCCCGTGCGACTGGTCACCTCCGCGGTTAACTACGTTTTTGAGAAGGTAGGCATCGGTCCGCTCGGCGGTCCCACCGCTGCCGTGGGCCCGCAACAGGCACACTTCACCGCGCTGGACGGCACGGTGCGGGTCAAGAAGGCGAGTAGCAGCACCTGGGTCACCGCGGATTTCAACCTGCCGCTGGAGCGCGGCGACGTAGTACAGACCAGTTCCGAAGGCATGGCGAAGGTGTTCTTCCCCGATGGAACCAGTTACACGGTGCGCCCCGATTCGCTGATCGTCATTGAGGAGAACTCGGCCAACGCGCAGCAGCAGACGCAAGTGGCAGTGCAGGTGACTACCGGTACGGTGGACCTGAGCACCGCGACCTTCCAGCAGGGTTCATCATCGCAGGTGATTGTGGCCGGCGCCAAGGCATCGCTGGCGCCAGAAAGCGCCGCGATGGTGCACAATGACCCGCGCGCCGACGTGCGCGAGATTCTGGCCAAGAAAGGTTCGGTCAAGGTCACGCGCAACAACGAAACGGTCACGCTGTCCGACTACGAGCGGGTGACGTTCAAGGCAGACTCGCCGCAGATGACCCGCACCAAGGAAATCGGGCCACCCACCTTGATTACCCCTGCCAACATGATGCCGGTTTACGTGACGGCTCCCGGCAAGGCGGTGGATTTCTCCTGGGCGCCCGCGGCCAACAGCCACGGATATCGGCTGCGCATATCGCGCAATCCGTATTTCTCGTCCACGGTGCTCGACCGCGTCATACAAGGAACCGATACGAGGATCACCGGCCTGAAAGAAGGCACGTACTACTGGGTGGTGACGTCTCAGGATGCAGGCGGACACGAATCGGTGGAAAGCGAGCGCAACCAGTTCTCGGTCGTAGTGCGCAGCCCGGACGAGATGACGCTGGCGCTCGAACTGGATCCGTTTGTGCAACACGGGCATGTGATCGAGGTGAAGGGGAGGACCGACGCGACCGCGCGGGTAATGGTCAACGGGCAGGAAGTCCCGCTCGTCAAGCCGGATGGCACATTCAGCTATTTCACGCCGCCGCTGCCCACGGGAGAGAACACCATCACCGTAACCGCGCACAACGCCCGGGGTGCAGTGCAGACCAGGCAGAAAAAAGTGGTCATCGAGTGACGGTTGAGATTCCTCCAACGGGGGGGCCGATTTCGCACAGAAGCACGTAAGCCTCTGATAAGACGCGGGGTTTTGCATCCTCCGGGCCAGGCATTCCAGTCGCAAGGGTTCCCATGGGCCATGTCCCATAGTCCAGCGGAAACGGCGAAAATCTACTAGAATCTGAGTAGCGGGCACACCCTCTCTCAAGGCGCGTTGCGCCGGGAAGTTTGAAGGACGGGGCGGACTCTTTTACAAGCCCTTGCGGGCGAGGTTTGAAAAAAGCACATATGTCGTCCAACGGTTTCCACAGCGCGTCGCGTTTCGCCAACCTGCGGTCGCTGTTCAGCGTATTTTCCAGCGACCTGGCCATTGATCTGGGCACGGCGAATACCCTGGTCTTCGCCAAGGGCAAGGGCATCGTGGTCAACGAGCCCTCGATTGTGGCCATCAACAAGAACACCGGAGAAGTGGAGGCGGTGGGCAAAGAAGCCAAGGAAATGCTCGGCCGCACCCCGGGGAACATTGTGGCCATCAAGCCCATGAAGGACGGCGTGATCGCCGATTTCAAGGTCACGGAGAAGATGCTGAATTACTTCATCCAGAAGGCGCACAACCGCAAGATGCTGGTGCATCCGCGGATTGTGATCGGCGTGCCTTCGGAGATCACGCAGGTGGAAAAACGCGCGGTCATGGACTCCGCCTATCGCGCGAAAGCCAGCGAAGTGCACCTGGTGGAGCAGGCGATGGTGGCCGCCATCGGCGCGGGGCTGCCCATCACCGAGCCGAGCGGCAACATGATTGTGGACATTGGCGGCGGCACGACCGACATCGCGGTAATCAGCTTGAGCGGTATCGTCTATTCGCGTTCCGTGCGCATGGCTGGCAATCAGATGGACGAAGCCATCATGAATTACCTCAAGCGGAAATATAACCTGCTGATCGGCGAACGCACGGCGGAGCAGATCAAGATCGAGATCGGCAGCGCATATCCGCTGGACAAGCCACTGACCATGGAAGTAAAGGGCCGCAACCTGATCGAAGGCGTACCGAAAACGATCACCGTGGACGACAGCGAAATCCGCGAGGCGCTGACCGAATGTGTCTCGACGATCATGAATGCGATTCGCGTAGCGCTGGAGCGTACGCCGCCGGAGCTGTCGGCCGACATCAGCGATCGCGGCATTGTGCTGACCGGCGGTGGCGCGCTGCTGAAGAACCTGGACAAGCGCATCCGCGAGGAGACCGGATTGCCGGTTTCAATCGCCGACGATCCGCTGGCCAGCGTGGTGCTGGGCACCGGAAAGATGCTGAGCGATTTCAAGCTGCTGCGGAAGATCTCCATCGAGTAGTGCAACCGGTGATCTGTAAGTGGTGATTTGGTGAAGTGGCGATTTGGTGAAGTGCTCCGACCAAATTCGAGGCCACCAAATCACCTGATTTGTTTGGGCGAAAAGTTCGCATAACTGGCAACTGACAAGCGGCAACTGACAATTGTTTTTATGGATCTGTTCAAGCGCCATCTGAACCTGACTGTGCTGGTCGCGGTGCTCTTCGTCCAGGTAATTGCGCTTGCCTACCAGATCAAGCGTCCGACGGAAGGCGGGCCGGTGCGGCTGATCCGGCAGTGGGGCATCAACCTGATTGCGCCCGCGGAACACGCCGTGGTTGACGTGCAAAGCTGGATCCACAACACTTGGCGCAACTACTTCTACCTGCGCGACGTGCGGCGCGAGAACGAACGGCTGCAAGACGAACTGGCGCGCCTGCGCATGCAACAGGCGCGGCTGCTGGAAGACACCAGCCAGGCGCAGCGATTGCAGGCGCTGCTGAAGTTCAAGGAACAATTTATCGGGGAAACCGTGGCGGCGCAGGTGATCGGCTCCAGCGGCAGCGATCAATCGCGCGTTCTGTATCTCGACAAAGGCTCCAACGACGGTGTCAAGGCCGACATGGCGGTGATTGTGCCTGCGGGTATAGTGGGCAAGATCATCCGCGTGTTGCCCAATACCTCGCAGGTGCTGCTGATCAGCGACCAGTTCAGCGGTGTGGGCGCCATCCTTGAGAAGTCGCGGTTGCAAGGCATCCTGAAAGGCACGCCCGCCGGCCACACGATGCTGCATTACGTCATGGCCGATGAGAAGGTCGAAATCGGCGAAATGGTGCTGACCAGCGGCGGCGACCGCATCTTCCCCAAGGGATTGCCGATTGGACGTGTCTCGGAGGTGGAACCCGGGCCGGATTCCTTCCTTAACATCTGGGTGAAGCCCTCGTCGCAACTTTCCAAGGTCGAGGAAGTGCTGGTGATCACCAGGATGCAGGAGACGCAGCCGAGCATCGTTCCGGAAGCTCCGATGCGCGCCGCGGACATTCTCGCGCAGCGACTGCCGACGGTGCCGCCAAAACCACCGCAGCCGACGCCCGCCGCAGGAACGACGCCAACCGCAACGGGCACAGAAGGCGGCGGGACAACGGGCCAGGCAACTACTCCTGGTGCGACAGCCGGAACAGTGGCAAAACCCGCCACCACGGCAAAACCGACTACGACTACTGCGACGGCACCGGCAAAAACCTCGGCTGGCGAAGCGGCCCAAACAGCGGCAGGTACTGCAAGCAACGGCACGGGTGCAAGTCCGACCGCGCCCAGGATGGCTGGCGCGTCCGAAGCCGCTTCTGCTCCCGCGAAGCCGAAGCCAACAAACGGCGTGACGACGCACACTACCGCCACAGGCGTGAAGGTCATCAGCGATAAACCGGTTACAGCGACCAAACCGGCGGAGGCGAAGCCGGCCGGCAAACCGCCCGCACCGCCGAACACCGGGGCCCCACAATAATGCAGCGATCGGTCACATCCAGTGAGCAGGTCCAGGTTTACCGGTTCTCGCTGCCGGCGGCCGTGGGCATACCGTTGCTGGCGGTGTTCCTGCAAGCCTACCTGCCGAAGTATGTGCCGTTTCTGCTGATGATCGACCTGCCGTTGCTGGTGGTGATTTTCTTTGCCGTGGCGCGGCGCTGGCCCATCAGCGGGCTGATGACGGGCACCATCATAGGTCTGTTTCAGGACAGCCTGACCAACCAGCCCATCGGCTTGTACGGCATTGCGAACACGGTGATCGGCTACATGGCATCGTCAATCGGAATGAAGATTGACGTGGAGAATCCTGGCTCGCGCTTTCTGATGACGTTCGTCTTTTGTCTCATCCACCAAGTTGTTTACTTCGCGATGGGGCACGGGTTGGTGCGCATGGACCTGCAACTGCGCTGGGGCCATCTGCTGATGGTCGCCCTGCTGAATGCCGTTGTGGCGGTGCCGGTGTTCGCCATCCTCGACCGGTTCAAGCAACGCACGTAACCTCCGTTTCCCGTTTCCGGTTCCCCGTCATTTCCCGCATGCGCTTTGGCTGTCCGGTGAGGCAGGTCACCGAAGAGATATTCCCAAAAGCGTTGTGCTGCGGTAAGGTAGCACCTCGCCCTCCATGAATGGTCTCGGCGGAGAGTCGGGCACAGCAGCCCAGCGGTCGCGGACGGGGCCGGCACTGCGGCCAGGCGCCGCCGGCACGGCACTGCGCATTACGCCGGCGCTGGCGATGGGCATCGTCGAGGACGCCAGTGACATCATCTACACGCACGACCTGGACGGCCGGTTCACCTATGTTAATGGCGCTGCCACCGCGTTGACCGGCTACTCGCGCGAGGAACTCCAGAGCAAGCGATTTCAGGACATCGTGGCGCCGCAGGATGCAGAAAAAGTGGCGGCCATGCTGGATGCATTCCGCGCAGGCCGACCATGCGAACCGCGTGTTCCGCTGGAGATTATCTCGAGCGATGGTGTCCGATTGGCGGTGGAAGTCAGCCCGCAACTGCTGTACCGCAACGACGCTCCGGCAGGGGTGTACGGCATTGCGCGCGACATTACGCAGCGCAAGCGCGCCGAAGACGCCTTGCGGGAAAGCGAAAGCCGTTTCCGGGCGCTGGCGGACACGGCGGCTTCCGCCATCTTCATCTACCGGGGACACGAACTGCTCTACGTCAATCGCGCGTGCGAACTGATCAGCGGCTACAGCCGCGACGAGCTATTGCACAAGAACTTCTGGGATGTCGTCCATCCCGAACACCGCGACCTGGTGCAACGCCGCGGGCTGGACCGTGAACAGGCGGGACTTTGGCCAACGGAGCACGATTTCAAGATATGCACCAAGAGCGGCGATACGCGGTGGGTCCACTTCGCAGCCGCGGCCATCAGCTATGCGGGTAACGGCGCGGTGCTGGGCACAGCGTTCGACATCACGGAAAAGAAGCGGGCCGAAGAGGACCTGCGCCTGCAAAAGGCCTACCTGGAGCAGTTGGTCGAAAGTGCGCCGGAAGCAATCGTCATTCAGGACAATGACGGCCGGGTCATGCGCGCCAACCGTGAGTTCAGCCGCCTGTTCGGGTACTCTCCCCGGGAAATCACGGGGCGGGTGCTCGACGAGTTGATCGCTCCCGAGGACCGGCGAGACGAAGCAGCCGCGCTGACGCGATATGTGGCAACCGGCGGACGCTTCAACATCGAGACAGTGCGCCGCCGCAAGGACGGCAGCCGCGTGGACGTGTCCATCCTGGGCACGCCCGTTCAGGCCGAGGGCGGGCAAGTGGCGGTGTATGTCATCTACCGCGACATCACCGAACGCAAGCAGGCCGAACAAGCCCTGATCGAGAGCGAAGCCAAATTCCGCGCCGTGGCAGACACGGCTGCCGCGGGCATTTACATCCATGTTGATGATCGCCTTCTATTCGTGAACCACGCCTGCGAAACCATCAGCGGGTACAGCCGCGACGAACTGTTGCGGATGAATCCTTATGATCTGGTTCATCCCGATCACCGCGACATGCTGCGGGTACACGCGGCGGCGCGTGAACGAGGCGAGCCAGTCCCCAGCCGGTACGAATTCAAGATCCTGACCAAGAGCGGCGAAGAGCGCTGGCTGGACCTCAGCGCAGGCGTAATTCAGTTCAGCGGGCAGCAGGCGATCCTGGCGACCGCGTTCGATATCACCGAGCGTAAGCGGGCGGAGCAGTTGCAGTCGGCGCTCTACCGCATTGCGGAGTGCTCCAACACCGCGGAGGATTTGCAGGCGCTGTACGCAGCCATTCACAACATCGTCAACGAACTGGTCTATGCGCGCAATTTCTACATCGCGCTCTATGACGAAGACGAACACCGGTTGAGCTGGCCGTATTTCGTGGACGAAGAGGACGAGTTCGCGCCGGCGCCGCGCGAACTGCGCCGCGGCCTGACGGAATACGTGCTGCGGACGGGCCAGCCGCTGCTGGCAACACCCGAGGTCTTCGAAGCGTTGGTGCAGAGCGGCGAGGTGGAACCAATCGGCGCGCCTTCCATTGACTGGCTCGGCATTCCCCTGAAAGTGGGCGATCGCACGTTCGGGGTGCTGGCGGCGCAGAGCTACAGCGAGAACATCCGCTTCGGGCAGCAGGAGCAGGAAATCCTGACGTTCGTCGGCCAGCACATAGCCGCCGCCATCGAGCACACGCGCGACCAGGAATCCATCCGGCGCTCGGAACAGCGCTACCGCTCGCTGTTCGAGCGCGTGGCATATGGCATCTGCCGCACGACCATAGAAGGCGTGCTGCTGGATGTGAACCCGGCGCTGGTGAAGATGCTGGGCTACAACTCGCGCGCCGAGTTGATGGAGCGGAACCTGGAGCGCGACATTTACATTACGCCAGAGGAGCGGCAACGCATCCTGCGGGAATTCCACAGCGAAGGGCGGTCCGCCAACGAAACCCGCTGGAAGCGCAAGGACGGCAAGATCATCACTGTGCGGCTGAATGGCACGGTAGCTACCGGGCGCAACGGTGACATTGAGGGTTACGAGCTCATCATTGAGGACGTCACTGAGCACAGGGCACTGGAAGAACAGTTGCGCCATGCGCAGAAGATGGAAGCGATAGGCCGGCTGGCCGGAGGCGTCGCCCATGACTTCAACAACCTGCTGACGGTCATCAAAGGGTACGGAGAGCTGATGGCGCAGCAGATCGACGAGGCCGATCCGCTGCGTGCCGAATTGGAGGAGATCCGCAAGGCGGCCGACCGGGCAGCCGCCTTGACGCGCCAATTGCTCGCCTTTAGCCGCCGCCAGGTGCTTGCCCCCAAGGTCCTGGAGCTCAACCAGGTTGTAGCCAATATGGAAAAGCTCCTGCGGCGCCTGCTTGGAGAAGATGTCGAGTTGCTGACCGTGCTGGATGCGAACCTGGGACGGGTGAAGGCCGATCCCGGACAGATCGAGCAGGTCATCATGAACCTGGCGGTAAACGCTCGGGACGCTATGCCGCAAGGCGGCCAGCTCATCATCGAGACGGCAAACTTCAACCTGGACGAGAGCTACAAGGTCGAGCACACCGTGGTCGTGCCCGGCCGATACGTGATGCTGGCGGTCAGCGACACGGGCGTTGGCATGACGGAGGAGGTGCGCTCGCGGATCTTCGAGCCTTTCTACACCACCAAGGAACGCGGCACCGGTCTGGGACTTTCGACGGTTTACGGCATCGTCAAACA
The DNA here is from genome assembly GCA_041946775.1 of Terriglobales bacterium. Taxonomy (GTDB): domain Bacteria; phylum Acidobacteriota; class Terriglobia; order Terriglobales; family Acidobacteriaceae; genus JBHGBA01. The sequence goes on along the minus strand of JBHGBA010000026.1, from coordinate 36,464 downwards.
GAGCGGCGGATACGTTTGGGTATACAGCGAACCCGGCAAGGGCTCGACGTTTAAGGTCTATCTGCCGCGGGTGGATGAGGAAGCCGAAACCCGGCAGACTCGGGTGCTGGATTCCTCGATTTACCGCGGCACGGAAACTGTGCTGGTGGTGGAAGACGAAGATGGGGTCCGTGCGCTGGTCCGTCACATGCTACAGCGCCATGGCTACACGGTGCTGGAAACGCGTAACGCCGGCGAGGCGCTGATTGTGTGCGAGCGTCACCCGGAACCGATTCATCTGCTGCTGACCGATGTCGTGCTGTCGCACGTCAGCGGTCCGGAACTGGCCACCCGGCTGCACCCGGTGCGCCCCAACATGCGGGTGTTGTATATGTCCGGTTATACGGAGGACGCCATCGTCCATCATGGCGTGCTCAAGAAAGGCATCGCCTTCCTGCAAAAACCATTTACGACCGAGACCCTGGCGCGGCGGGTACGGGAAGTGCTGGACAGCGACGTAATCGGGTAATGAGTAATCGGGTGCTTGAGTAAGTGGCGAGAACCTGATCATTTCAGGTAATTTCACCAAATTACCCGATTACTCAATTACCCAATTACCAAATTCCGTTACTGTTGTGCGGGGCCGCCACCGGGACGCAGGTCGCGGGCGCTGGAGGGCAGTCCCACCGATTCCGGGTTAATCACGTCCGCGTGCTTGGGACCCAAGCCCAGCTTAATAAGAGCGCGGGAATCGGGAACGATCTTGGTTTGCCAGCCGTTATCACCTTGAAAGCGCATGAGGGCCTCGCGGGTCCGCTGGTCCCATACGCCGCTGGGGACTCCATCGAGATATTTTTCCCGGATCAGGGCCTCCTGGATCTCGCGCGCGCGGTCGTTTTCGATACGGCGCTGGCCACGCGGTGCCCTTGCCAGCTTTCGCGCCTTTCTTCCCTTGGTCCGGCTGGCTTTCGTATGGCGGGTGGAGGTCTTTGCGGTAGCGCCGCTTCCGCGGGGGCGTACGGAGGCCTTGGCGGACTGTGTCTTGACCGTACTGCGCCGCTGGTTCTTGCCAGTTGCTGCCATGGCGGGCAAGGCACACAGCGCCAGCACGCACAATATCCCGAGCATTTTCTTCAAGCTATGCAAACGCAAACCACACCTCGAAGAGCAAAAGTCGGTTCCCACAGGGAACGCTTCGGGACGCCTCAGTAATTCGCGCCATTGTCGACAGCTATACTGCAACCAAAATTGTGATGCCGAGTACCAGTTTGGGGCAAGTACCTTTTTCGTCAAGCGGTACACAAAAGCCCGTGTCTAAGGGTAACCACCTATCCAGAAGTTTAATTTCAATAACTTACGAAACTAGTTATGGGACTGGACAAGACAAAAACGCCCCCGGACGGCAGCAATTCGCGTGTCGTCTGGGGGCGTTGGAGCTGTCACCAGCGCCGGTTACGGCATGGTTCCACCGAGGAATATGGTGCCGGCGTTGCGACCGCGGCCCTGACGAACCAGGAAAGCAACGTCCTGACCGCTCTTAAGCTGCGACTGAATTCGGTTGAAGTCGGAGGCGTTCGCAACCGGCTGTTTATTGATCTCCAGGATGACATCACCCCGGTTAAGGCCGATATCGTCGGCAAACGAGCCTGGTCTTACCTCCTGCACGATCACGCCCTTGCCGGCCGGAATGCCTAGCCGATCGGCGATCTCAGGCGTAATGTTCTGGACGGTGATGCCCATCTTGCTTTCCGTGGGCTCGGCCTCTTCACCGGCTTCCTCCTCCAATCCCAGGCGCGAACCGAAGAGCTTGGCGCGGTCCGCGATGGTGACGGGGAGCTGCATCTCCTTGCCGTTGCGGAGGATAGCGAGGTTGACCTTCGTACCGGGGGCGGTCGAGGATATCATGCTCACCAGCTCGTCGCCGGTCTTGACCGGCTTACCGTTGACGGCGGTGATGACGTCACCGACCTTCATGCCCGCCTGTTCCGCCGGGCTGTTCTGCACGACATTGGCGATGATAACGCCATTCTTGATGCCATAGACGCGCTCGACGGCAGGATTGGCCTGCGCGGCGAACTCAACGCCGATAGAACCACGCACCACGCGGTGGTCGGGGTTCTTGAGAATCTGGTTATAGACGTTGACCACCTCGTTCGACGGGAGCGCGAAGCCGACACCCTGGTATCCCTGGCTCTCGGTCAGAATGGCCGTGTTGATGCCAATGACTTCCCCGGCCAGGTTGACCAGCGGACCGCCCGAGTTACCGGGGTTAATGGCCGCATCGGTCTGGATAAAAGACTGGAACTGCCGTTGGGGAACGATATTGCGCCCTTTGGCGGACACAATGCCGGCGGTGACGCTCTCGCTCAGGCCGAACGGGCTGCCAATGGCCAGCACCCAGTCCCCTACCTGCATGCTGTCGGAATTCCCCACCTTGGCGGCCGGCAACGGACGGTCCACCTCGATCTTGATGACCGCCAGATCGGTTTCGGGATCGGTGCCGATGACCTTTGCTTCGTGCCAGGTTCCCGGAGGTTCGTCCATCAGGGTCACCCGGACGCGGGTAGCGCGGCTTACGACGTGGCGGTTGGTGATGATGTAGCCCTTGGGATCCACAATCACGCCGGAGCCCAGCGAACGCTCGCGCATCTCGCCGCCGTCAGGACCGCCGCCAAACGGGCCTTGCGGGCCGAAGAAGCGGTCGAAGAAATCATCGAAAGGATTTTCCTGGCCGCCCGGCGGTGTTTGCCCCCGGGGCGGACGTCGCATCCGCCCATGCGGGTTTACGACCGTGGATTCGGTATTGATGTTGACGACTGACGGCTCAAGCTGTTTCGCGATCTGCGAGAACTGGTTCGACAGTTGGCGCGGTTCCGGTACGCTCAGCAGGGTGGCATCGGCCGTATTGATCTTGCTCTGCGCCCCTTTGACTCCGTAGGAAATTACCGTGCCGATCAAAATCCCCAGCGCCAGCGTAACCAGGACCAACACGGTTGATCCCAGGCGATGCGCCTTCACTTTTTCCCAATAAGCGCGTGCGCGCGGGTTCATAGGTTCTGTTGCCTCCGGTGTTCGTGCCAAAACAGAATTTTATCAATGCCTAGGTTCGGCCTTTAATTGTACAGGAAGGAAGTCAATGGATGACCCACAGGAATTAGACGCAATTCAGGAGTAAATGGTTAGTCTTTCGCAGAGTTGGCAGTTTGCAGTCGGCGGTTTGCAGCTAATCACGTGAGCGCGGCAAGTCGTTTGCGGAAACTGAGGGTCCCATGCGTAAACGAGACTTACGTGACTAGTCGGCCATTTCTGCGGCTTCCGCCTCCGCACCCGCTGGCGGGGCGACACTTCCCTTCAGTTCGGAGAGCAGGACGCCGGAGAGGATCATCACCGCGCCCACCGTGGCACGAAACCCGAGGCGCTCGCCCAGTACGACGTAGGATGTCATCCAGGCAAAGACCGGTTCCAGCGAGAATATCAGCGCCGTGTGGGTGGGCGGAGTGAACTGCTGTGCCCACGCCTGTACGGTGAACGCCACGGCAGTTCCCAGTAATCCGGTAATCAGGATGGCCCAGATAACGGTGGGGGTCCAGGTCACATAACTCTGTTCGAGCACTGGCACGGTGATGAACATCAACCCGGCGCTGACCATGGCCTCGACCGTAGCAATCTGCTGGAAGGGAAAGCGAGCGGTGGCGCGGCCCATGGTAATGATCTGGAAGGCGAATCCTACGGCGCAACCGAGCGTCAGCAAGTCTCCGCGATTGATGCTGGCCAGATTCAGGCCACCGCCGTCCACCGCCGGAACCGTGAGCAGGTATAAACCGAGGAAAGCGACCGCGACTCCAGTCGCCGTCCAGCGGTTGACCATGCGGCGCCAACCGATGGCGAGGAACACAGGCACCAGTACGACGGAAACGCCGGTGAGGAACGCCGATTTCGAGGGCGTGGTCAGTTTCAGACCGGTAGTCTGGAATTCGTACCCCAGCCAAAGGAAAATCCCGACCAACACGCCCGCGCGCGCGGACTCGCGGGTCAGGCGCGCCATGTCCCTGCGAAAAATGAGGAGCAGCGTGAGGGCCGCCAGCGTCATGCGCACCGCGTTGAAGAGCAGCGGCGAGATATGGGTAAGCGCGTCCTTGATCAGGACAAAAGTCGTCCCCCAGACAACGGTTACCGCGATCAGCAAAATGTGCGCCTTGACCGAACGGGACACAGTTTATTTGTACTTGGTAATTGGTAATTTGCAAAGGAGCTTACGCCGCCGGTGCGGGGCGCAGGACAGAACGCAGACGGGCCCTTAACTCCTGGCCCCGGCCTTTCAACTGTGTGCGCAGCATGGAAAGCACCAGCATGAAAACCATAATGAACGCAACACCATAGCTGGCCATGCGAATGGAGTTGGCGTGCCTGGGCAGGATCATGAAGCGGTCGTAAACGAACTCGATGTGTACCCAATAGACCAGCAGTGAGGTCTGGCCAAACTGGATAAGCGGACTGAATCCCCACTGCGCGGCGCCCCAGCGGCACCAGGCGTAAACGATAAACATAAGCACCAGCAGCAGGCCGACGCGGATCAGGAAGAACTCAGGGCTGGTAGTCCAGAAACTGTAAACCGCATAGAACTGCTGCGGCAGCCGGTCCAGCCAGCGGCCCAGCAAGATCAGCGCGACCCCGAGAACGCCGAAGGCAGCGAAGACAATACCTTCACGCCGCCGGACGCGCTCGCTCCACAGCAGAAACCCAACCGCCAGCCCGGCAAAGGCGAACCCCGCCCAGGGAAATACCGGAAAGAACCAGCCTTTGGGATCGCCAAAGGTGTGTACGCCGTTGATGTAGGACTCCAGCGGCCACGGAAGGAAGCGCACGCGGTGGGTAGTCCACAGGGGCGGAGTGGCCAGCGAGATGGTCAGAGCAGCCGCTATGGCCGCCAAAACAGTGGCGGTCCGGAGGCTGATTCGGTTGCGCGGACTGGGCCCGCCGCCGAGGACGGCGGCGCTACCCCAGCACAGCAGTCCCATCAACATCATGGAGACGCCGATGGTGTTGAGGATGTCCACGCGCAGCAGGTCGGACCAGGGCGCCCAGCGCCAGTTGAAGGCGAACTGCTGGAGCCGGAACAGCAGGCCAAGGGCAAAAATCTCGGCGCCACGGCGGATCGTACTGCGCGCAATTTGACTCCCGACAACCTGCTTGGCGCGCAGTTTCTCGGTCACCAAGGCGAACGACATGCCGGCGAGGAACAGAAATAGCGGGGCGGGCAGCGTGCCCAACAACTGCGAGTACATGAAGAACGTGGTCTTGCGCGCGCCCGGCGACAGCCACGAGTCGTAACAGTGGGTCTGGAACATCAGAACACACGCCAAGCCACGCATCCAGTCGATGTATGCGAGTCGAGGTTTGCCTGGTGCTGCGTTCCCCACGGTTCTGGAGATTGTAGAGCGGTTCTAAATTTTTCGGAACACCCCAAGAAAAGCTTTACCGCAGGGGACACAGCGGACACAGACAAACGCTCAGATGGCCTTGACAATCGGCGCTTCTGTCCTCGCGCCGTAGTGGGAATCGACGTAGTCGTTGAGGATAGTGATGAACTCCTCGACGATGCGGTCGCCGCGCAAGGTGGTCAGCAGGCGGCCATCCACGAACACGGGCGCCTTCGGTTCCTCGAATGTACCTGGCAGTGAAATGCCAATATTAGAGTGCTTCGACTCGCCGGGGCCGTTGACGATGCAGCCCATCACCGCGACCTTCATCTCCTCGACGCCGGCGTAGCGCTCTTTCCATTCAGGCATCTGGCGGCGGATGTAGCTCTGTATCTGCTCGGCCATTTCCTGGAAGAAGGTGCTCGTGGTGCGTCCACAACCGGGGCAGGCGGTGACCTGTGGGGTAAAGCTGCGGATGCCGATAGACTGCAAAACCTGTTGCGCGACGAGCACTTCCTCGCCTCGGTCGCCATTGGGTGCGGGGGTGAGCGAAACCCGAATGGTGTCGCCAATGCCTTCCTGCAAGAGCACGCTGAGCCCTGCCGTGGACGCGACAATGCCTTTCATACCCATGCCGGCCTCGGTGAGTCCCAGATGTAGCGGGTAGTCGCAGCGGGTGGCGAGCACGCGGTAAATGTCAATCAGGTCCTGCACACCGCTTACCTTGGCGCTGAGGATGATCTGGTCGTGGCGCAAGCCATAATGTTCGGCCAACTCGGCGGAGCGCAGTGCGCTTTCCACCATGGCATCCATCATGACGTCGCGGGTCTCGCGCGGCTGCGGCAAACGGGCGTTGTCGTCCATCATGCGCGCCAGCAGTTGCTGGTCGAGCGAACCCCAGTTGACGCCGATGCGCACCGGCTTGTCGTTCTCGACCGCCACTTCGATCATGGTGCGGAAGTTGCCGTCGTCCTTGCGCCCGACGCTGACATTGCCGGGATTAATGCGGTATTTGGCAAGCGTTCGCGCGCACTCGGGATACTTCTTCAGCAGGATGTGGCCGTTGTAATGGAAGTCGCCGATGATGGGCACGCGGACGCCGGCGCGGTCGAGCTGCGCCACGATGTGGGGGACGGCCTGCGCCGCCGCGTCGTTGTTGACTGTAACGCGTACCAGTTCGGACCCGGCCAGGGCCAGGGCGGCGACCTGACGGGTGGTGGCCAGGATGTCCGCCGTGTCGGTGTTGGTCATCGATTGGACCACAACCGGGGCGTCACTGCCCACGCGCACTCCACCGACGTTCACCGTCACGGTCTTCCGGCGACGAATCCCAGCCATAACCAGCTAGTTTAGCATCCAGTAACGCCTGAAATTCAGCCAGGACCCCGGCGACTGGCGCGGCAGTGTATTGCCGGTATGTCCCAATAACGCGGAATCTAAGGTGAGTACCCGCTTGCGCGGTCTCCGGCGTTTCTCTAACATTTCACCCCCAACAGCTCAAACATTTCAGGTCCAGGACGCCGAGGATCATGCGCAGAGTTGCCTTGTATGTGGTCGTGTCCATAGCCGTGTGTGTTCCCGCTCCCGCGCAGCGGGTAGCGGACCATTTGTCAGCAACCATATCCAGGCTGCGCGCCTTCAGTGACAGCGAATTCGAGCAGTTAGTCGCGCACGCCCGGCGGGGAGACCCTGTGGCAGAGAACGCGCTCGGGATGGCATACGCGACCGGTTCGATCGTACCGCGAAACGACGCCGAAGCCCTGCACTGGTTCCGGCGTGCCGCCGGACACGGCTTCGCAGTGGCCGAGAACAATGTCGGCGTGATGTATCAGGACGGCCGCGGAGTCGCCGCCGACGCCGTCGAGGCAAACCGCTGGTTTCGCAAGGCGGCGGAAAATGGCAATACCAGGGCGCAGTTCAACCTTGCGATTGACTACCTGACCGGCGCCGGCGTTGCCCAGGACTATGACCAGGCAGCGAAGTGGTTCATGGTGGCAGCCATCAAGGGCGACGCCGCTGCGCAGAACAACCTAGGGTTCATGTACGACAAAGGGCATGGTGTGGCGAAGGATAGCGCCGAGGCCGTGAAGTGGTACCGCAAAAGCGCCGAGCAGAACTATGCTTTAGCGCAAAACAACCTCGGAGTGATGTACGAGCACGGCGAGGGCGTGGCCGAAGATCATATTGAGGCAATGAAGTGGTACCGCAAGGCCGCCGAACAGGGATTCACCTCGGCGCAGATCAACCTCGCCAACCTGCTCACTCATGGTCATTGCATGCCACGGGACTATCTCGGCGCTTACACCTGGTTGAGAGTAGCAGAAGAGGCCGCGCCCGACCGGGTCCATCCGCTGCTCGAGCGCTGCAGGAAAGAACTCACTGCCGAGATGCTGAACGACGCAGAGAAACGCGCCCATGACTGGCTCGTGCAACACGGCGGTGCGCAGCGGCAGACTGCGAGCATAAGCATGAGCGGAAAATGAAAGATTTGGTGATTTGGTGAAGTGAAAATCCGCACCTGCTGATTTCATACTTCACCAAATCACCACATCGCCAAATCGCCACTTTTTAGGGTAGCTTGCCAGCCAGGCCGGGGATGGTGCGCATCAGGTCGTTGTAGATGACGAGTACGCCGATGAGCAGCAGAAACACGAACGCCGCCTGGTAAATCCGTTCTTTGACCGCCTGGCTGATGTCGCGCCGCATGATGCCCTCGATCAGCAGCAGCAGGATCAGACCACCGTCGAGAATCGGGATCGGCAGCAGGTTGAAGATTCCCAGGTTCAGGCTGATCAGTGCCGACAATGCCAGCAGTGGCGTCCAACCGGGCTGTTGCGCCGCCTGTCCGGCAGCCACGCCGATGCCGATGGGCCCGGTAATCTGCTTCATGGAAACCTTCCGTTGCACCATTCTCTCGACCAGTTCCACGATCAAGGCCGAGTTGCGCTTGTTGGCCTCGATGGAACGCGAGAGTGCCTGCAAAAAAGGCAGCTTGGTGACGTGTAAGGCCTCGCCCGACAGGAAGCCTAACCGATAGCGCGTCTGACCGTTGGCATCGGTGTGTTGCACCGGGGTCACGTTTAGATTGACTTGCGCACCATTGCGTTCGACAGCGACAGTAACCGGCTTGGTCTGGTTCGACTCCAGATAGGAGAGCAGCGCTTCCAGCGAACCTAGCGGCCGTCCGTTGACCGCCAGGATTTTGTCGCCGGGCTGCATGCCTGCCTTGGCAGCCGGCATGTCGGGCTCGACTTGAGCCACCTGCACCGGGCGGTTTGGCACCAGGCCGGCAACTCCCAGATCGTTCGGGCCCTGCGCAACAGGTGTGAGCGTGATATCGAAAATGTCTTTTCCGCGCTGTACTGCAAGATCCAACGGCTGGCCGGGGCCGAGCATGATCTCAAACTCAACCTGCTCCCAGGTGGGATTCTGCTTGCCGCCAATGCGCACAATGCGATCGCCCTCGTGGATGCCGGCCTTCGCTGCCGGTGAGCTCTCCATCACGAAGCCAACCACGGCCGGCTCGTCGAGGTACGCCGGGTGGGCATAGTGCAACATGAACACCACGGTCATGAGCACCACGGCAAGCATGATGTTCATGAACGGGCCGGCAATCGCGATCAGGAACCGGTGCCAGCGCGGGTGCGACTGGAACTCGCCGGGATCGCCCGTGCGGGCTTCACCGGGAATCTCACCCGCCATCTTTACGTAGCCGCCGAGCGGGAGAATGTTGATGCGGTAATCGGTACCACCCCTGCGGAAGCCGATCAGGCGCTTGCCGAACCCAATGGCAAACTGCTCCACCCGGACACCCAGCAACTTGGCAACAGCAAAATGGCCGAATTCGTGGACCAGGATCATGATCCCGAGCACTACGGCCATCGCCACAACGCTAATAAAAAAGTTCGATAACAAGGTCACTCTCTGTGACTATTCTAATCCCGAACACGACCGCTATCCGGAGAAGAAACGACCGCCTGGGGTCGCGTCCCAAAACGACCCGCGACCTTTGTCTCTGCCCTGCGGCGCGCCTCTACATCCAGCGCAAGGACTTTTTCTATAGATTCAGGTTTGAAGGCCTCCGTTTCATTAAGGACGGCACTGATGATTCGGGGAATATCCGCAAACTGGATGCGCCCATCGAGAAAAGCGGCGACCGCTACCTCATCGGCGGCATTGAGGGCGATGGGTTTGGCTCCGCCAGCTTCGGCAGCTTCATACGCCAGTCGAAGACAGGGGAATTTGTCCAGGTCGGGAGGTGCGAAATCGAGCTGCCGCAGCGCCCCTGGCGAGAAGCGCAAATCGGAGGGGACACGCTCCGGCCAGGTGAGGGCATACAAGATGGGCAGGCGCATGTCGGTGACAGAAAGTTGCGCGAGGATGCTGCCGTCCACAAACTCGACCATGGAATGAATGGTGGACTGCGGATGAACGATGACCTCTACCTGGCTCGGCGGCACGTTGAACAACCTGCACGCCTCGATCACCTCGAATCCTTTGTTCATCATTGTGGCCGAGTCAATCGTGATGCGCTGACCCATCTTCCAGGTGGGATGGTTCAGCGCCTGCTCCACCGTGATGGACTCGAACTCCGACTTGGGCGTGTGCAGAAACGGCCCGCCGGAGGCCGTCAGCCAGATGCGCCGGACTTCCTGCGGCGTGCCGCCACGCAGGCACTGGTGCACGGCGTTGTGTTCGCTATCAATCGGCAGTAGCGGCTTCCCCTGGCGACGCGCTTCGGCGGTGATCAGTTCACCGGCGGCAACCAGGCACTCCTTGTTGGCCAACCCGACGTTCTTCCCTGCCCGTACGGCCTCGTAAGTGGCCTTGAGACCGGCGACACCCACGATGGCACTAACCACAAAGTCCGCGTCCGGGTGGGTGGCGACCCGCACCGTACCCTCCGCGCCATTGGTAACCTCGATATCTGCGAGTCCTTCGCGCTTGAGTTGCAGGGCGAGCGCTTCCGCGTCGGCCGGCGTGGAAACGGAGACCACGCGCGGCTTCCAGCGGCGCACCTGTTCAAGTGCCACTTTAACGTTTTTGCCGGCCGCGATGGAGACCAGACGAAAACGCTCGGGATAGCTGGCGATGACACTGAGAGTGCTGCGTCCGATGGAGCCGGTGGAGCCCAGGATGGCGATGTTCTTCATTGGCAATTGGCAATTGGCAATTGGTAATTTGTAATTTGCAATTTATCGAATGCGTTGGGCCGAACCGAGGTTTTCTCAATCACCAATTGCAAATTGCCAATTACAAATTACAGGTGTCCCTGCGCCAGCACGCGCAACGTCGCATAGTACCACAGCACTGGAACGGCGAAGAGCAGCGCATCAATGCGATCCAGCATGCCGCCGTGCCCCGGCAGAAGCGCACCCGAATCCTTCACTCCGGCGCCACGCTTGATCAGCGATTCCACCAGGTCACCAAGTTGCGCTGCGACATTGATTGCGGCCGTCAGGAACACGCTCTCGGCTAGCGGGGCGGGTTGCGGGGTGAGATAGGCGTAACGGCGAGCTACCAGGCCGACCGAAAGCAGCGCGTCGCTGATCTCACGGCCGTACTGCAAAACGAGCGAGCCCACAACGATGCTGCCGAGGAACGAAGCCGCGGTGCCTTCCCAGGTCTTGCCGGGGCTGACGCGCGGCGCAAGTTTGCGGCGGCCGAAGGCACGACCGACGTAGTAGGCGAAGGTGTCTCCCGCCCACACCACCAGGAGCAAATAGAGCACCAGGAAGCCGCCCGCCCAGAGTTCGCGAACCACTACCAACAACGCGAGTGGGACGGCGACGTAGAGCACCGCCAACAACGATGTCGCAGCGGCGGGGAAGGCTTCCGCCACGTCCTGCCGCTTCATAGCGACGGCAAGAAAGACGAATGCGCCCGCAGCCGAGAGCGCCAGCAGTGAGGTCATGGACATCCCTAGGTCCACCACTTGCGTTTGCCAGACAACCGACAAGCACACGGCGGCAAAAACCAGGACGACGTACACGTAGGTGGCGGTGCGCATGGGGCGCGCGCCGTAGTGCTCGGCCAATTGCAGTACTTCGCGCGTCGTGATCAACGCCACGGCCGCAACCACTGTGGCCAGCAGCAGCACGGGCGCAAGCAGCACCAGCACCAGGACGATGGGGATAAGCACCGCCGCAGTCGCAACGCGGTTCATTTGGTGGTTCCACGCTCCACGGCGGCAGCGACGGCCTGCCGGGCCTTACTGATGGCGTCGGGGTGGTCGGGTTCGATCAGGCCCCCGTAGCGGCGTTCACGTTTCTGGTACTCGGCAATGGCTTCCAACAGATGGACGCCGCGGAAGTCCGGCCACAGCCGCTCGGTGACGTAAATCTCGGCGTAAGCGACTTGCCATAGCAGGAAGTTACTAAGCCGCATTTCGCCGCTCGTGCGGATGACCAGGTCGAGCTCCGGCAGTGCGCTGGTGTAAAGATGGCGGGCGATGTCCTGCTCGTTGAGCTGCGGACCGTGGCCGTTCTGGCTGTGTTCAAGGAGGGCGGAGTTGACCGCGTCCACCAGTTCCGACCGCGCGCTATAGTTCAGCGCCAGCGTCAGGATCATGCCGGTATTGCGGGCGGTGGCTTCGCGTGCCCAGCGCATGGTGTCCTGCACCTCGGGCGGCAGTTCGTGTTGCCGGCCGATGTACTCCAACCTGATGTTGTTGCGCAGCAGGGTGGGGACTTCTTTTTTCAGATAGCGTTGGAGCAGGTTCATCAGGAAGGCGACTTCGCTGCGCGGCCGCCTCTTCCAGTTCTCTTCCGAAAACGCGTACAACGTAAGTGCCGGGATGTGGATGCGAGCCGCCGTCTCGACGGTCGAACGCACCGCCACTACGCCGGCGCGGTGCCCGGCGATGCGCGGCAGGTGACGCCGCTTCGCCCAGCGCCCGTTGCCGTCCATGATGATCGCGATGTGATGTGGCAGCCGTGCCGGATCGAGGCGGGCGTAAACCTCCGCTTCTTTCCGGTCCAATCCGGCCGGGATCGTTACACGCAATGCCTGGCCTCTCGTAAACTCTGTGTACCTAGCATAGCAGTCTGGAGCTTGCAAGGATAGGAGGTGAAGCAGTTCAGATTTGTGAGTCAGTGATTTGTGATTTGTGATTGAGAACCCACTGCAGCCGGGCCAATCACAAATCACAAATCGCTAAATCACAAATCACCAGATGCTCAGGCGCTGCGGCGGGTGTGCAGGGTCATGTCGCGCACCTGCGCCAGCACGCTTTGCCATTGCATCGGAGTGAGGTGGGCCAGGTACGGGACGAGCTCCGCGATAAAATTGTCGGCTACCAAGTCGCTCAATGGATCGGGTTTGCCGCCGTTCAGCAGTTCGGGAACGGTGACTTCCAGCGCGCTGGCCAGGCGCCCGAGCGAGGACAGCGTCGGGGTGGCCTTCTCGTTCTCGATCTTGGAGACGTAAGTACGCGGCACGCGCATGCGCATGGCGAGCTGCCGCTGGCTGAGGCCGTTCTTCTGGCGGAGCAGACGAATGGCGGCGGCCACCTGCACGGCGGGGCCAGTGACGGTTGGCTCGGGCGTGGGCGGCGGCGGAGCTTCAATGACCGGCGGCTCTTCGCGGTCGAGCGGAGTACGGCAGCGGCGGCACAGTCCGCTTACGGTGCGGAACTGAACGATTTGGCAATGATCGCATCTCACCACTTCCCGGGAATCCACCGGCGCGAGTGTTGTGGCCATGCGAGTGTGGGAGATGCCAGAGCGGGGCATCCGGCTTGGCACTTGACAGCTTTGGTGCGAGCCAAGCTCGTGCGTAATTTGGGGCAGTTGCGCGGCAATGTCAAGGATTTTTTGGGTGAAACCACACAGGAATTGGACGACTTCCTGAGAAAACGGGAAAAACACCGGGGAAAACCGTATGGATCGGCAATCGGCGTGGAGTTTACTAACTGAATACACCCAGTCGGAAAATCTGCGGAAACATGCTATGGCGGTCGAGGCCTGCATGCGGGCCTACGCGCGCAAGTTTGGCGAGGACGAAGACCGCTGGGCCATCGTCGGCCTCATCCACGATTTTGATTACGAAAAATATCCCACCGCCGAGGAGCATCCGTTCAAGGGCAACGAGATCCTGAAAGAGCGCGGCTGGCCGGAGGATATTCGCCGGGCCATCATGAGCCACGCCGATTACAGCGGCGTCCCACGCGAATCGCTGATGGAAAAGGCGCTGTTTGCCTGTGACGAGCTGGCGGGCTTTATTACCGCGGTCGCGCTCGTAAAGCCGGGTAAGTCGCTGGCTGAAGTGGACGCTAAGAGCGTGCGCAAGAAGATGAAGGATAAGGCCTTCGCGCGCAGTGTCAGCCGCGAGGACATCAAGAAGGGCGCGCAGGAGTTGGGCGTGGAACTGGAGGAGCACATCGCGTTTTGCATCGAAGCCCTGAAGCCGGTGGCGGCGGAGTTGGGGCTGAGCGGGACGGCGGTGCAGAGCCCGGCATGAATTGCCGAGCATCACGCGGCAGTTTTCGCGCAATGCGCGTCGGCTATAAAGTGCTAGCCACAGTCACCGCCGCCGAGACGGCGTACCAACCCGGGCGCTACCGCAACACTTCCGCCAGCTTTCCGCTGGCGATCATCTCAGCCACCTGCGCGATGTCAGGCGCGAGCGAGCGGTCGCGATCCACCTTGGGCGATACCGCGCGAATGGCGGCGTAGGCCAACTGGCCTCGTTTGGACGTCTTCAGCGGCAAAAGAAAATCAAGCGCCTGGGCCGCCGCCAGTGCTTCGATGGCCAGCACGTTGCGCGTGTTCTCGACCACCTTCCTCAGCTTGTTGGCGGCAGTCATGCCCATAGAAACGTAATCTTCCTTGTTGCCGCTGGTGGTGATGGAGTCCACCGAGGCGGGATGCGCCAGCACCTTGTTTTCGCTGACCAGCGCGGCGGCCGTAACCTGCGCCATCATGAAGCCGGAGTTGAGTCCAGCGCCGGGAGCGAGAAACGGCGGCAGACCCTCGCTAAGCGACGGGTTCACCATGCGCTCGATACGCCGCTCGCTGATGCCCGCCAGCGCCGCCAGCGCAATGGCCAGGAAATCGAGTACGAAAGCCAGCGGCTCGCCATGAAAATTTCCGCCGGAAAGCACCACGCCTTCCACGGCCGGCGCGCCCGGAACCTGCGGTGCGCCCACTTGCTTGGGCTTCAGGAAGACCAGCGGATTATCCACGGCGGAGTTGATTTCCGTCTCCAGTACCGTGCGGCAATGGGCGAGCGTGTCGCGCACCGCGCCGTGTACCTGCGGGATGCAGCGCAGCGAATAGGCGTCCTGCACGCGGCCGCAGTCGCGATGCGACTCGCGGATCTGGTCTTCGCCTTCCATCATGCGGCGCAGGTTGGCGGCGGTCTGCATCTGCCCCGGATGCGGGCGCACCTTGTGAATACGCTCGTCGAACGCGACGACTGTTCCCTTGAGGGCGTCCAGCGAGAGCCCGGCGATGACCTCCGCGGAATCCACCAGTACCTCCGCGGCCAGCAGTGCAAGGGAGCCGACGGCGAGCATGGCCTGCGTGCCGTTGATCAGCGAAATGGCTTCTTTGGCTTCCAACGAGAGCGGCTTGATGCCGGCTTGCTGCAAGGCAGCGGCCGCCGGCATGCGCTTGCTTTCATACATAACTTCGCCTTCGCCGATGAGGCCGAGGGCAAGATGCGCCAGTGGAGCCAGATCGCCGCTCGCCCCGACGCTTCCCTGCGACGGCACGATGGGGTGCAGGCTGCGATTCAGCATCTCGCAAAGGGTGTCAATGATGACGGGACGCACGCCACTGTAGCCCTTGGCCAGCGAGTTGGCGCGCAGCAGCATCATGGCGCGCGTGGTGGATTCCGGCAGCGGCGCCCCGACACCCACGGCGTGCGAGCGCACAAGATTCAGTTGCAGCTCGCGCACTTGTTCGTGGGGAATGCGCACATCGGCGAGTTGGCCGACCCCGGTGGTGATGGCGTACGCCACGCGGTCGCTTGCCACCAGGTCGTCCACCAGAGTGCGCGCCTTTTCCACCGCGATGCGGGCGCTGGGCTCGAGCATTACCGGGCGGCGCTGGTAAACCACTTCGCAGAGGTCGCGCAGCGTCAGGTCGTTTCCGTTCAGCTTGATGGCATTCATGGGAGAGTTGCCAGTTGGCAGTTGCCAGTTGTCAGTGTGGTCGTGTCTTGCTTTGAAAGGGCGCGGCTTCAGCCGCGCCGAATTGAGGCGTATAACCCCGGCCTTTAGGCCCTGAGGACCACGTGCCTCCGCGGCTAAAGCCGCTTCGTTCCGCACGATGGCGGCACACCTGAAGGCGTGCCCTTGCAAAGCAGACCTACGCTCTAACCACTGGACCACGAACCACTAACCACTAGCCACTGCGCTGCGAACTCGGCAGTGTATCAAAGTCGCACGGGAATCACTTGGCGACTGCGGATTTCAGGGCGGCGAGATATTTTTCCGGCAGGGCGCGCTTGTTGCCGTCGTCGCCGATGACAAAGTGGACCGTCTCGCCCTCCGCCAGCAGGCTCGCATCTTCCTGGCGCAACACCTCGTAATGAAAATGAACCATACCGCTGCGCACATTGCGGATGGTGGTGCGGACGGTGATCACGTCGTCGTAGCGCGCCGGCGCCTTGTAGCGACAGCGCACCTCCACCACGGGAAGGTGGCAGCCGTCGCGCTCCATCTGCTTATAGGCGAAACCAAGCTGACGCAACGCCTCGACGCGGCCCACTTCGAACCAGATGATGAAGTTCGAGTGATAGACCACGCCCATCTGGTCGGTTTCTGCATAGCGGACGCGCAACTGCGTCTCGCAGCGGCGCGGTTTCACTGGCCGCTCCAGTGCGGCTTGCGCTTTTCCAAAAATGATGACACCCCCTCGCGAAAATCTTCGGTGGCGCGGATGCGGGCGTTTTCCTCGATGGCGAGATTGATGTCCTCGTCGAGTTCGCTTCCGGCAAACGCAGTCAGCAGGCGCTTGGTGGCACGCAGCGAGGCTGGCGAGTTCTCCATCAAGGACGCGGCCAGTTCGCGGGCGCGCGCCATCAGGCGCTCGGCTGGGACAACTTCGTTGACGAGTCCTATACGCAGGGCCTCGTCCGCGCCGATGATGCGGCCCGTCAGCAGCAGGTCGCGCGCCAGCTTGTCGCCGAGCTGGCGGACGAGAAACGTAGAGACGATCGCCGGCATGAAGCCGATGCGCACCTCGGAGTAGCCGAACTTCGCTTCGCTGGACGCGATAGTGAAGTCGCACAGCGTGGCGATGCCGCAGCCGCCGGCGATGGCCGGGCCGTTTACGGCGGCGATGGTCGGCCGCGGAAATTCGTAGATGGAACGGAACAGCCGCGCCATGGTGCGCGAATCTTCCAGGTTCTGCTCCGGCGACCGCGCGGTGATGGCTTTCAGGTTGTCGAGGTCCATGCCCGAGCAGAACGCCTTCCCCGCCCCGGTGATGATGAGCACTTGCGCATCCGACGCGCCGATGTCATCGAGCGCGGCGAGTAATTCGTCAATCAGTTCATAGCTGACGGCGTTGCGCTTGTCGGGCCGGTTCAGCGTGAGGGTGGCGATGCCGGGTTCGAGCGCGAGTTCGAGCGTGGTGAAAGGCATAAAGGCCAACAACGGATTAAATCGGATTTAGACGGATTTCACAATTTCGATTTTCGAATTTCGATTTTTGATTTTCCTCTGCGCCCTCTGCGCATACCTCTGCGTCATCTGCGGTTGATTTTTTTACACAGCAATCAAAATTCAAAATTCGAAATTCAAATTCTTCTGCTACCATCAAGCCGAATCCAGCTACATACCAGGAGAGCCGCCGATCCGCCGCTATATCCCTGAACTCGATGGGCTACGCGCGTTTGCGATCCTGGCGGTGCTGCTGGTCCACTCCAATTTCGGTTTCGCCAGCCCGGTGCTGGAGAAGATGCGCGCGTGCGGCTGGATCGGCGTTGACCTGTTCTTCGTCATCTCCGGCTACCTGATTACCTCGATCCTGCTGGCCTCGCGCGAGGAGCCGAATTATTACCGCAATTTCTACGCGCGGCGCGGCCTGCGCATCTGGCCGCTGTATTACCTGCTGATGTTGTACGTATTCGTGCTCAGCGCGCACCTGGGCGCATGGGCCAAACAGGACGTGGATCTAAGCCGATTCCATTGGCCCTATTATTTCCTTTATTTACAAAACCTGGTGTACGCACGGCTGGGCTCGTTCGCTATGGTGATCACCTGGTCGCTGTGCGTCGAGGAGCAGTTTTATTTGCTTTGGCCGTTCGCCGTGCGCCTGTGCTCGCGGCGCGTGCTTACTGGAGTCGCATTGGGAGTACTGATTGCGGGTACGCCAGTCCGCATGCTGTTGCACTATCTCGGCACCGAAATGGGCTTCTTTTTCACCTTTGCGCGGCTGGACCCAATTGCCGTAGGCACGCTGGTGGCATTACAACCGAGGTGGTTCAAGTACACCTGGCTGGCCGCGCCGTGGGCATGGTGGCTGCTGAAGGCCGGCGACTTCGATTACGTGTACCTCGCGCTGGGACTGACGTTCGGCAGCCTGGTAATGCACGCTGTCACCAGCGGTAGCCGCCTGCTGCGGACCGCGCCCCTGCGCTTTGTGGGCAAGGTCAGCTATGGGCTTTACATCCTGCATCCCATCCTATTCGGCGTGTTCTGGCTGACGCCGCTGTACTCCCTCGCTGCGCGCCTGCCGTACACCGGCGTGGTGCGCATGGTGGGGCAAGTCCTGTTCCCGCTGCCGTTCGCCGCGCTATCGTGGTACGCGTTTGAGCAGCCGATTCTCAGGTTGAAGCGGTTCTTCGAGGCTGGCACAAAACCGCGTCACGTGCAGCCGGTGCGGGCACTAGCCGAAGCGACGGACTGAGAGGTGGTCGGCTCACGATTATCGTCTGTCGGCGCTCGGCTTTTCGCTCTCCACGCTCTCGGCGTCCCGGTTGTTGGTTCTCGGCCCTGGGCTATCGAGTCTGAGCACTTTACAAATCACAAATTGCAAATTGCCAATCCTGGGCGCCCTCATTTCATCAACGGCTTACTCTCCGCGTCATAAACCGTCTTGCCTCCGACCACCGTCTGCAAAACTCTTGTGCCAAGAACTTCCGGCGGAGCGATCTTCGTCAGGTCGCGGTCGAGGACCACAAAATCGGCCAGCATGCCGGGCGCCAGCACGCCTTTGTCGCGTTCGGCGAACTCGGCATAGGCAGAGCCTGTCGTGTAGGCTGCGATCGCCTGCTCGATCGTGGTTCGCTGCTCGGGGAAATATTCTTTGCTTCCCGCTTCGTTCTTGCGCGTAACGGCTGCGTATAGGCCACGGAATGGCGTGATCGGCTCGACCGGGTAATCGGTGCCGAAGGCCAGCACCACGCCGTTTTCGAGGAACCGCTTCCAGGCATACGAATACTTGGCGCGCTCCGCGCCAAGGCGTTCCAACGCCCAGTTCATGTCGGTGAGCAGGTGGTTGGGCTGCATGGAGGCGACGACGTTCAACTGGCGGAAGCGGGCGAAATCGCGCGGCGCAACCACCTGCGCGTGCTCCACGCGGAAACGGAACTGGTCGGCGCCGCCGGCGCCGGCGATGTGGTTCTCGCGTGCATAGCGTTGGGCTTCCGCGAAAGCATCAAGCGCCATCTCGACACCGCGATCGCCAATGGCGTGCAGACCGATCTGAAAGCGCGCGTCCACCCGTTGGTCGATCATCTCGTTCAACTTGGCTTGGTGGTATTGCGGCAGGCCGGCGTTCTCCGGGTCGTCGGTGTAGGGCGCGAGCATGGCCGCGGTACGTGAGCCGAGCGAGCCGTCCATGAAGCCCTTCAGCATGCCGGTGTGGAGCATGGGGTTGGTCTGCGGGTGCATAGCGCGATGTTGCACCAGCACACGCACGGTTTCGTCGAACGGCAGCCACTCGCAGACGCGCACCGTCAGGCGGCCTTCGCGCTCGAGCTCCCGGTAAACCAGGAAATCTTCCCAGTCGGAATTGTCCTGGACGGACGTAATGCCCCAGCGCGCGGCTTCCTGTAACGCCAGTTCGATGGCGCGGCGGCGTTGCGCGGGCGTGGGTTTGGGGATTTTCGCCTCGACCAGTTGCTGTGCGCCCTCGCGCAAAATGCCCGTAGGCTCGCCGGTGGCGTCGCGGTCGATTTCACCACCAGCCGGAGGCCTGGTTTCGCGCGTGATGCCCGCGGCAGCGAGCGCGGCGGAGTTAGCGACAGCGATATGGCCGTCCACGCGCACGAAAAACGCGGGATGGCCTTGAGTGACGGCATCAAGGTCCTGCCGCGTTGGTAGCTTCTGCCCCGGCCAGACGGTATGGTCCCAGCCGCGGCCAGTAATCCATTCGCCGGGCTTGGAGTCCTTCACGCGGGCGGCGATGCGCGCCTGCATCTCGCTTAACGACATGGCGCCGACAAGATTGGCGTTGAGCTTCTCGAATCCGCCCGAGGCGAGGTGCAGGTGGGCATCGTTGAAGCCGGGCATGACGAAGCGTCCGCCAAGATCAACCGTCTTCGTCTTGTCGCGCTTGTATTTGCGGATTTCTTCGTTGCTGCCGACGGCGAGAATGCGATCGCCCGCGACTGCTATGGCCTGCACCCGCTGGCCGTTGCGGCCGGTGTAGATGTCGCCGTTCAGGAAGATCGTATCGGCGATCTTATTCCCGGATGTTTGCGCGAAGGACATCACTGAAAGCAGAAGAACAATGGTCAGGAGTCGCATTCCACCTCGCACTCTGGCAACGGCTTCGACCGCAGGGAAGACAGCGAACACACAGAAAATCAAAATTCGAAATTCGCAATTCAAAATTCCTACTGCACACCGCTCAGCGCGAGCACTGCCAGCAGGATGCGGCGCAATCCGACATCGCGATTTGTCGGATCGTACCACTCGTGCAAGGTGTGTGCGCCGCCGCCAATGCCGCCGCCGCCAATGGCCATGGCTTCCCGGCCGAGCGACAGCGGAATGTTCGCGTCCGTCGAAGCGCGCTGCTGACGCGAGTTGATGCCGAGCTGCGCGTCCACCGCTTTCAACACCTGAAGAATGCGCGCGTTCGCGGGCAACTCCGCTGCGGGCCGGTCGCCAATCAGCTTGACCGTGTAACTGACCTCGGCGCCATCGCGCTTCGCCGGGCCGCCGGTATGCACATCCGCCGTGGCCTGAGCGAGTGCATCGCGCAACGCTTTCTCCAGGCGGTCCAGTTCCGCAGGCGAAGACGACCGGATGTCCACCTTCATGCTGGCTGATTCCGGGATCGAATTGACCGAAGTACCGCCGCTGATCACGCCGATATTGAACGCGCTGCGCGGATCGCTGGGAATCGGCGTGCGGCTGAACGCGTCAATAGCGCGCGCCAGCAGCACAATGGGGTTGGGCGTGCCAAAATCGCTCCACGAGTGTCCGCCGGGCGCGCGTACAGTCGCGAGGAAACGCCGCGAACCCAAGCCCTCGGTCACGAGGGTGTCGGTACCGCCTCCGTCAATCACCAGAGTGCTGCCAATCGCCTGGCGCCAGCGGGGATCCTCGAAGACGTGGCGGGTGCCGCGCAGGTCGCCTTCGCCCTCTTCGCCCACATTGGCGATAAACAGGATCGGCGAACCGTTACGGATGTTGGCGGCCTGCAACGCGGAGATAACAGCGAGTAGCGCGGCCATGCCGGCGCCGTTATCGGAGATGCCCGGACCCGCCAGCCGATCGCCTTCCCGATGAATATCAATGGGTGTTCCGTGGGGGAAAACCGTATCAATGTGGGCCATCACCGCAACGAACTTGCAACCCGGGGCAGTGCCCGGGCGGACGCCCAGCACATTGCCCGCCTCGTCAATGTGGACTTCCGTGAGACCGAGTTCGAGGAAGCGCGCCCGGAACCACTCGGCGCGATGCGACTCGCCGAAGGGTGGCGCGGGAATACGGGTGACTTCCATCTGCCGCTCGGCAATGTCGCGCGCGTGCGTACGGAACCACTCGAACGCGGCGTGGACTTCCGGCATGGCAGCAAGCCGCGCCACCTGCTGCGCGGCGCTGTCCTGCTTACGCGCGGAGCTGTCTGCCCAGGAAACTGGCATGGCGACAAAGAACAAGCATAGTACAACGCCGACGCGAAGCATGGGTCATTGGTAATTTGTAATTGGTAATTTGTAAAGTGAAGTGCCTCCGGGCGGTGAGCAGCAGTTGCGGGGATCACGTATCACTGCAATTGGGTTCACTTTACCAATTACAAATTACCAATCACACTCAGCTTGCCACTGGCTTCCCGGTCAGCGGATGAAGCCGCGCCTCTTGGAGTTCCCGTTCGCGTTTGCAGCTCTCGCAGATCTCAATGATCTCGGTTTCTTCCAACATGCGGTCGCTGGTCTTGGCGCGGTGGAAGATGCGCTCCACCAGCTCCTCTTCGGGATCGAAGCCGTGCCGCTGGAGCCAGAAGATGACGTTCGACTTGCCGCTCATCGGCCCGATCTCGATGGCTTGCTCCAAGCCGAAGAAATGGGCAGGCACACCGGAGTAGACGTTGTTGGCCAGCTCGGTGTCGTTCTTCTTGAAGGCCTTGATAATGGCCGCCGCGTGGACGCCAGTGCCGGTGCGGAAAGCGTCGCGTCCGACCACGGGATAGTTATCAGGTATGCGCACGCCAGTGGCATGAGAGACCGCCTGGCAGTAGGCGTAGAGCTTGCTCAGGTCCTGCCGGTCCCACGGGGGCACGCCCATAAGCTTCAGGTTCACCAGCATCTGGTCCATCTGGGTGTTGCCGACGCGCTCGCCGATGCCGATGGCGCACGCGTGGACGCAGTCGGCGCCCGCGGCAATGGCCGCCATCGAGTTGGGAACGGCCAGTCCGCGATCGCAGTGCCCGTGCCAGTCGAGGCGGATCTTCTCGCCGCTGGGCTTGATCACTTCCTCGATGACAAACTTCACCAGGGCGTACGCGCCCATCGGCGTGGCGTGGCCCACCGTATCGGCAAGGACAATGGCGCGCGCGCCGCAGTTGATCGCCGTGGTGTAGAGGCGCTTGACCATCTCCGGATCGCAGCGCGTCGTGTCCTCGGTCACGTACATCACGTCGAGCCCGAGCGAGTGCGCGTAGTTGACGGCGTTCTCCGTGGTTCTCAGCAGGAAATCGTCGGTCCAGTCCTCGGTATAGCGCCGGATCGGGCTGGAGCCGATGAAGGTGGCGGCCTCGATGTTCAACCCAGTACGCTGCACGATTTCGGCAATCGGGCGGATGTCGTTCTGGTGAGTGCGCGCGGCGCAGTTGCCCTTGATCTTCATGCGGCAGCGCACGATCTCGCGCGCCAGGTTCTCGACATGCGCCACGGCGCGCGGGCCTGCGCCAGGCAATCCGAGGTCAAGGGAGTTGATACCCAGGTCCTCCATCAAGTGGAGGATGTCAATCTTCTCGGCAATGGAAGGGTCGCGAACGGAGGGTGATTGCAGCCCATCGCGCAACGTCTCGTCATTTAGCAGCACGGGCCGGGTGATCTTGAACGCCCAAGTCCCTACCTTGTTCCAGTCGAAGATTAGGTCCGTACAGTTCACAGGCGCATTCCACCCCTGGGCCGGAGGATTAGCTCAGACACGCCTACTTTGGATGCCAGTAGCTGGTTCCACGCCTTACTAACATTCCGGGGCCCGACATCAGGAACAGATGCGGCTTCGAGGCCGGACGGCCAGTGCCGGTCGCCAGGGAACAGCTACCCTGCCGGCGACCAGCTCTGCTACTTCTTCTCTTCCTTGGGCGGCACGGTCAGGCCGAACACCGAGGCCATGCCCTTCCCGGCGATGTTGACCCCGCGCGGGTCCTGCGGATTCGGCAGGTACACGGTCTTGCAATGTTCGCAGCGGTAAACCTCGGCGTCGCGTCCCCAGGCGCGCTCTACGTCGCCGCAGTTCTGTTCCACAATGTCGGTGGTGTAAAACCAGCGCTTCAGATGGCCGCCGCAGAGTTTGCCTTTTTCGTCCTTTTCGTTGCAGGAACGCTGCAACGGCTTCTTCAGCTTGACTTTATGGTTGGGCAGTGGGGGAACGTCCTGCTGAGGGGTTTCGGTGGTCACAGGTGTTTCCTGAAGTCCGGTCGTCGCCAAGATGAGTGCCTCGTTTTTCAGTGGGTCCCGGGCCTGGTCGCATAAGGCTGACAGGCTGGGCGGCGCCACGGATGAGATGAACAGTTCATTGTAGCTCAAGTACTTAACAGCGCTCCAGAGTTACAACCGTTTGCGCCAGAATGCAGAAAGGCCTCAACTGCGTCGCATAGCTCAATACTCGACCCCAACGAGGTAGAGCCCGCTGGCGGGCGCGGTGGCGCCGGGATTGGAGCTGCGGTTGCGCGCCTCCAGGATGCGCCGTACGTCGCCGGGGACGAGCGTTCCCTTCCCTACCAGCAGAAACGTACCCATCAAGTTGCGCACCATGTGGTGCAGAAAGCCGCTGCCACGCACGGTGTAAATCAATTCCTCGCCCTCGCGAATTAACTGCGAGCAGAAGATAGCGCGCACGTTGTCAGGACCATTGTCGTCCGCTTCTTCAACGCGGCGCGTGCGGTCGGGATCGACGGCGGCAAACGACGTGAAATCGTGCTCGCCGCAAACCAGCGATGCGGCGCCGATCATCGCGGGCTCGTCCAGCGGCCAGGGGTGGTGATACACGTAGCGTGCCAGAAACGGCGGGCAGATTGGGCCGCGGTAGATGCGATAGCGATAGGTCTTCGCACGCGCCGATGCCCGCGCATGGAACTCGGGCGGGACTTCCTCGATATCCAGTACGCGGATCGCCGGCGGCAGCACATCATTCAGCGCGATGACAAGGTTCGGCAATGGAATCGGCGAGACGATGGCACATGACGCGACCTGCGCGAGCGCATGAACGCCTGCATCCGTGCGGCCCGATCCCTGCGGCAAAACCTGCTCGCCGGTGACGCGCCCGATTGCCTCCGCCAGTTTGCCCTGCACGGTGGCGCGGCCGGGTTGCACCTGCCAGCCGCTGAAGTCAGCACCATCGTAGGCGAGCGTGATTTTCAGATTGCGCATGGGAGCCGTTGCACGCTTAACACCCACATCTGCCAACAGCAGGCAGATATGGGGTACCATCAATTTTGGGGCGCCATTGGTGACAATTCTTTACGCGATCTTTACGTGCACTCAGGGTTTTTGTGTCAGGGCGCGCTTATCGCGTCAGCTATACTAATTCGTTTCCTGCCCAGGAAGAACGACGGCTGTGTACAGCCGGGAAATCTGTCCTCGTGGGAACTTGCAGCCGCTTTTTTTCGTACCTGCGGGTGACAAACCTGCGGGCCGGTAGTCTCTTTACCCTACGGATCGCTAATCGGAGACGAAGATGAGTCGTGTGCGTCGTGTGGCAATCATGACATTGGCGCTGGCGGCAGTGGTAGTGCCCGCCGAGGCGCAGGAGTATACCAGGGGCAAGTCGCAGTTTCCGAACTTCATCGCCCCTTACACGCCGACCAGCACGCCGGCCCCCAGCTTCGCCAATTCGCCGCGCATGGACCAGGTGCTGAAGGACGGCAAGTTGATGTTGTCTCTGGACCAGGCCATCGCCTTGGCGCTGGAGAACAATCTCGACCTGGCCATCGCGCGCTATAACCTGAGCATTGCCGATACGGAAATCCTGCGCACCAAGTCGGGTTCCGGCACGCAGGGCGTCGCCACCGGCATCGTGCAGGGCACGCCCGGCGGCGGCGTGGGCGGCTTCGGTACAGGCGCGCAGGGCGCCGGCGCGGGCGGCACAACCGCGGCGGCGGGCGGCGCGGGTACCGGCGCCGGCGGTATCGTTACCTCGACTCTTGGCGCCGGACCAGCGGTGCCGTCGTTTGATCCTGTGCTGACGTCTAACCTGAACATCGAACACGGCACTTTTCCGCAGACCAGCGCCTTTATCACCGGAACGACCAATTTGCAGCAGAACGTCGGTACCGCAAACTTCGGCTACAGCCAGGGATTTGCCACCGGTACAACCTTCAACGTTAGCTTCAACAATAGCCGACAGACCACCAGCAGCCTGCGCAGCGAAATTAACCCCATCCTGAACACCAGTTACCGGATTACGCTGACGCAGAACCTGCTGCAAGGGTTCGGCCTCAATACGAACCGCCGCTTTATCCGTATAGCCAAGAACAACCGCGAGATTTCCGATGTGGCGTTCCGGCTTCAGGTCATCACCACGGTTTCGCAGATCGAAAACATCTATTGGGACCTGGTGAACGCTTACCAGGACGTGCAGGTCAAGCAGCGCTCGCTGAATTTGGCGGAGAAGCTGCTCGCCGACAACCGCAAGCAGGTAGAGATCGGGACGCTGGCGCCCATCGAAGTGGTGCGCGCGCAAAGCGCCGTGGCCACCGCCAGCCAGGACCTGCTGGTTTCGCAAACCAACTTGCAGTTGCAGCAGTTGCTGATGAAGAACGCCATCAGCCGCAACCTGACCGACCCGCAACTGGCAGCGGCCGACGTAATTCCCACCGATACGATGAAGATGCCCGAGGTCGAACCAGTGGTTCCGATCCAGGACCTGATCGCGGACGCGCTGGCCCATCGCGCGGAACTGGCCCAGTCCATGATTGACCTGACCAACCGCGACATCACCAAGAAGGCGGCGCGAAACGCGTTGCTGCCGAGCCTCGACTTGGTGGCCTGGTACGGAACGTCGGCTTTGGCGGGCGAACAGAACCTGCTCAACACGTGCGGCGCCCCCTCTGCGCTGCCCCCGCCGAACTGTCTCCCGACGGGTGCGATTCAGCGCACCGGCTACGGCAACGCCATTTCGTCGCTCTTTGGCAACGACAACCCTGATTACGCCGTCGGCTTCCAGATCAACATCCCTATCCTGAACCGCGCCGCGCAGGCTACGCAGATGCGTTCGGAACTGGAGTACCGCCAGGCGCAGATGCGCTTGCAGCAGTTGCAGAACCAGATACGCATCCAGGTGCGCAATGCGCATTTCGCGTTACAGCAGGACCGCGCGCGCGTGCAGGCCGCCATCAGTGCGCGCGACCTGGCGCAGCAGACGCTCGATGCCGAGCAGAAGAAGTACGCGCTGGGCGCTTCGACTACTTACAACGTGATGGCCGCGCAGCGTGACCTGGCGCAGGCGGAATCGAACGTGCTCGCTGCGATGACGGCCTACGAGAAGGACCGCGTCGCACTCGACCAGGCCACGGGCATGACACTGACGCATCTTGGCATCGAACTGGCGGATGCCGAAAGCGGTAACGTGAAGACCATGCCGAAGGTGCCGAACGTAGTGCCCGAGGTGCTGAACCCGCCGGCTACTATGCCCCAGACCACACCGCCGCAGCAGCAGTAGGAGCGCAAAACTTTGCCGCCCGGTAAGCGCATGCGTGCCGGGCGTTTTCTCTTGGGGAGCAGAGAGCTCAGCGCAAAATGACGGAGCGGCTCGTGCCGCCCCTCCGGGGCTCACGTCCTAACGTGCTGCTGTCCCAGGACTTCCGTCTTGGGCTAACATCGGCCGCCTCCGGGGCTGAGGCTGCGCGGTTTTGATCCATTTGGTGGCCGTTTAGGTCCATTGGCACTGGGGGATGACAAGCCAGAATGATCCGTGAAGGGCAATTGCTGTGGAATGACGGGAAATCGAAAATCAAAATTCAAAATTCAAAAATGATTTCAGTCCGCGGCGAAATTCTTCCCGTATCTTGCCGCGATGTCCGCCGACATGCGGGTCACGTTCTCCAGCGGCTTTGGCAGCGGCGATTCCACCCCGCGCTGCGCCAGCGCTTCCAAGACTTTCTCTGTCGGCATATTACCCACCATGGTGTCCTGAGCAAAGGGGCATCCGCCCAGGCCGCCAATGGCCGAATCAAACCGGCGACTGCCCGCATCGTAAGCCGCCAGGATTTTCTCGATGGCCTGCCCCGGACGGCTGTGCAGGTGACAACCAACTTCCAGATAGCCATACCTCGCCGTCACCGCCGCGACCAGCTCGCCGATTTTCGCCGCCGAAGCCCCGCCTACCGTGTCCGCCAGCGAGACCATGCGTATGCCCATCTGCTCGACGATGCCTACCGCTTCGATTACTTCGTCGGAATTCCATAGGTCGCCATACGGATTGCCGAATGCCATCGAGATATAGACGACCACGTCCAGGCCCGCATCGTCGGCCTTCTGCTTGACCTTCTCCATTTCATCGTAGGCGTCATCCAGCGTTTGCTGCTGGTTGCGCATCAGGAAGGTCGGCGACACCGAATAAGGAAAGCCCAGGGTGCGCACGGCATTGGTGTTGATCGCCCGCTCCGCGCCTTTCTGGTTCACCACGATGCCGATGATCTCGACATCGTCAGGCGGGTCGAGCTGCCTCAGCACGTTCTCCGAATCGGCCATCTGCGGCACGGCTTTTGGCGAGACGAACGACACGGCATCAATGTGCTTGAAGCCGGCGCCGATCAGCGCGCGCAGGTACTGCACCTTCACTTCGGTGGGAATCTGGCCCTTTAGTCCCTGCCAGGCGTCGCGGGGACACTCGATGAGCTTGATTTCGCTCTCACCCATAACGAAACCACGGTTGTGAAGAAGCTCGGGGCCGGTGCGCAGATGATATCACTTACTCCCAAGGGACACGCCTGGCCAAAAGGATAATGCCCCCGAGCAGCGCCAGCGCGACGGCAATCTCTACCCACACCAGCCGCAAGCGTCCCCGGCTGAGCAACCCGCCGGTAAACGATGCTGCCGCCGCCATGACTGCCGCCAGCCCAAGCGCCGGGATGGCGACCAGTCCGCCAAAGCGCAGCAGGGTGCGTGCAGCGTCCGGTCCGTCAGCGGCAACGATCAGGGCGGCGATGAACGTGGCCAGCATCGGGAGAAGCAGAAGCTGACTCAGCCAGAAGACCACGCTGGCACGCCGCGATTGCGACTCCGATTCCGAAACCGCAGCAGCCGGCTTAGATACCACGTGATCAGGGTTCATCTGCGTTAGTCAGCGGCGAATCAGGTCTGCAGCACGCCGGTCTTGAACTCCCGCACTTCCGGGTTAAGCGAAGCCGCCTCCAGCGCAGTGATGAGCGCGTCACGTGTGTCCGCCGGGTCGAGGATAGCGTCAATCCACAGCCGCGCGGCGCCATACCGCGGGTCCATCTGCTCGTCATAGGTCTTCTTCACCGACTCGAACAGTTCCTTCTTCTCGGCGTCACTCAGCTTCTTGCCGCCGCGTTCCAGTTGCTTGATCTTGATTTCTACCAGCGTGCCGGCCGCCGACTCGCCACTCATCACGGAATACTTTGCGGTTGGCCACGCGAAAATGAAGCGCGGGTCGTAGGCCTTGCCGCACATGGCATAATGCCCCGCGCCGAATGAGCCGCCGATGATGACCGCGATCTTCGGGACTACTGAATTCGACACGGCATTCACCATTTTGGCGCCAGCACGGATGATGCCGCTCCATTCCGCCTGCTTGCCCACCATGAAGCCGTTCACGTCGTGCAGAAATATCAGCGGAACCAGGTTCTGGTTGCAGTCCAGGATGAAGCGCGCCGCCTTCTCGGCGGATTCGGTATAGATGACGCCGCCGAACTCCACGCGCTTGTGGCCTTCGTGGTCAATCTGCGTGGCGTGCTTCTTCTGGTTGGCGACGATGCCCACGGCAAACCCGCCGATACGCGCGTAGCCGCACAGCAGCGTCTGGCCGTACTCGGCCCTGTACTCGTCGAAGCGGCTGCCGTCCACGATGCGGGCAATAATCTCGCGCATGTCGTACTGGCGTGCGGGATCGCCATCGTAGATGCCGTACATTTCTTCGGCGCGATACAGCGGCGGCTCAGGCTTCACGCGGCTGAACGGTGCGCGTGGCCGCTCGCCCATCTTGTCCACCAGCGCCCGGATGCGCCGGATGCAGCTCTCGTCATTGGGCTCGCGGAAATCTACTGTGCCGCTGATGACCGCGTGCATCCGCGCCCCGCCGAGGTCTTCCGGGGAAACCTTTTGCCCTATGGCCGCTTGTACCAGCGCCGGCCCGGCCAGAAACAGCCCGCTGCCCTCGGTCATCAGGATGTGATCGCACATGACCGGCAGGTACGCGCCACCCGCCACGCACATCCCCATAATGGCCGTGATCTGCGGGATGCCCATGGCCGACATTACCGCGTTATTGCGAAACACGCGGCCAAAGTCGTCCTGGTCGGGAAAAACGTCCTCCTGCAATGGCAGGAATACTCCGGCGGAGTCCACCAGGTAAATGGTCGGGATGCGGTTTTCGATGGCAATGTTCTGCGCGCGGATGACCTTCTTGGCAGTGATCGGGAAGAACGCGCCAGCCTTCACCGTGGCGTCGTTGGCGATGATCATAAACATGCGCCCATGGATCTCGCCCAGGCCGGTGACGACGCCTGCCGCCGGCGCCCCGCCCCATTCCTCGTACATGCCGTGGGCAGCATGCAGCCCTAGTTCGAATAGCTCTGTGCCCGGATCGAGCAACAACGCTAATCGCTCGCGGGCCGTCAGACGCCCCTTGCTGTGCTGGTTTTCAATGGCCTTTTCGCCGCCGCCTTCGCGGATCTTCTCTTCCTCGTTGCGCACCTCCTCGACCAGCCGGATGGTGGCGCGCATGTTCTTCTCGAAGTGCGCATCGCTGGGGTCAATGTGCGACTGGATCACGTTGCTGTCCGTAGCGGACTCTTCGGTTTTCTCTGGCATCGCGGCCTCGCGTCAAAACTCGCTACGGTACAACAGCGATGGCACGCGGCGCAATGACGGCCCGAAATTGGCCACGGATTTGCACGGATTGCACGGATCAGAGCAGAACGTCAAAACAATTGGGCTTCAATGCACCTGGTATGTTCCGACAGGCTTATCCCTACGATCTGCACAGATTGGCGTAATCCGCGCCCCTGGTTTTTCTAAAGTGATTTATCCGTGTAATCCGGGCAAATTCGTGGCTAATTGCTGCAGTGCCGCCTGCACCGGGTCATCCGCGAGCTGCTGCACCAAGCCGACTTCCAGCGCCTTGTGCGCGGTCAGCTTCTCCGCCGCCACGAACATCTCCAGTGCCTTGGTGCGACCCACCAGGCGCGGCAAACGCTGGGTGCCACCCCAGCCCGTGATCAGCCCCAGGGCGGCGCCGCGATGACCGAAGACGGCGTGCCCGTTGGCGATGCGGAAGTCGCAGGCCAGCGCCAGGTCGAGTCCGCCGCCCATGCAGTAGCCGCGCACGGCCGCGCAGACCGGCGCGGGAAAGCGGTCCACCTCGTTCATGAGCGTCTGGCCCATCAGTGAGAAACGATATGCCTCGGGCCCATCGAGCGCGACGATCTCGGCCAGTTCCGCGCCCGCCGAGAAGAAGTGGTCGTTGCCTGTGATAATCAGCGCTTTGGGCGATTGCCTGGCAAGCTCCCGGACAGCCTCGGTGAGCGCCAGCACGCAGGCGCGCGTCAGGCGGTTCGTCCCATCAGCCGAGCAGAGGCGCAAAAGACGCGCATCTCCACAGCTCTCAATGGTGAAGTGTTCAGGCGTCCCCACGAGGAGAGTTTCTAGTTTCTGGTTTCCAGTTTCAAGAGAAAAGCTCGCAAGCAGTACCCAGTACCCAGTGTCAGGTGCTGAAAGAGCAATTCCGCAACTGAGTACTGGGTACTGAGTAACCGGAAACTAGAAACTCGAAACGGTCTCCCCGCGCGGCTGCACGCGTTCGCGTATGAACTTGATAATGTCGTCCATGGGCGTGCCCGGTTGGAAGACGCCCGCCACGCCGGCCTTCTTCAGGCCTTCGACGTCCACGTCAGGGATGATTCCGCCCACCAGCACCAGAATGTCCTCGGCCTTCTGCTGCCTGAGCAGGTCCATTACGCGGGGCACAATCGCATTGTGCGCGCCTGAGAGGATGGAAAGGCCGATGACGTCCACATCTTCCTGGATGGCGCTGTTGACGATCATCTCCGGCGTCTGCCGCAGGCCGGTATAGATGACTTCCATGCCGGCATCGCGCAGGGCGCGGGCAATCACCTTGGCGCCGCGGTCGTGACCGTCAAGGCCGGGTTTGGCTACCAGTACACGGATTTTCTGTTCAGTGGGCATGAGACTTGGTGTGCTTCAGGATTCCAGCATCATAGCAGAATTGATTCCACGCCTACGGCTTCGTCTTGGCCTTCTCCTGCTGCTCACCGTGCGTACTGACCGGCGCTTCGCCGCCGGCATGCGGATTAGCTGTCCCGGCAGGGGGCATCGTTATCCCGCCATGCGGGCTTCCCCCGCCCATGGTCATACCCATGCCGCCGGCGGGAGTGCAAGTTACCCGTCCGCTCTGCGCCACCCGCAACTCGGCTGGACAAGGCATTGCCGTAACGCTGGGCTCCTTGCCCTGTTCGCCAGGTTCCGACTGCACCGTAAACAGCTTGCCGTCGCTCGTGCCGGCTACGCCAACCGACAGGCCGGGCATGTCGTACGCCACATAAAACGGCTTCTTAGCTTGCGCCGCCTGCATGACGCAATCGCTGGCCCTCTTCAGGTCGGCCTGTTCCTGCTGGAAGCGCCCGCAGTTGGTGGCATTGCTGCCGGCCGTGTCCTGGAGCTTTTGTTCGAAGGCGTCGCTGGCCTTCGGCTTGGACTTGTTACAAGCCGTCAGGGACACCCCGGCAATTACGAGGGCAATGAGTGCTTTGTGCATAGGTGCCCTCATTGTAAACAATTGCTGGCCAGCAGCACAGTTTTTGCGGCAGACACGAAGAGCCCCACTTCAGCGCCGAACACGCAGTGCGAGCCTGGGGCACACAGCGAAAAGAACGCTGGGCCCGCCGCCGGGACGGCAGCGCTACGAGACTACCCGATTCCCAAATTACCCAATTACGTAATGCTGGTTTCCTCGTGCGTGCCATACACCTCGCGCAGCGCCTCGCATATCTCGCCCACGGTGGCGTACGCCCGAACCGCGTCAACGATATACGTCATCGTGTTCGCCGCGGACAGCGATCCGTCGCTAGGCACGACCGGTTCTTTCTCAGCGGCACGCTTAAGGGCATCCAGGCGACGGCGCACTTCCTCGTTCGACCGCCGCCCGCGCAGCCGCTTCAGCTTGGCCGTCTGCTGGTTGCGGATGGTCTCGTCAATGTACAGGATTTTCGGCGGCCCTTCTTCAATGGCGAACTCATTCACGCCCACCACGATCTTCTCTTTCGCCTCGACCGCGCGCTGATACTGGTAACTCGCCTCGGCGATTTCCTTTTGCGGATATCCGCGTTCAATGGCCTTTACCATGCCGCCCATCGCGTCCAGCTTGTCGAAGTAGTCGAACGCGCCCTTTTCCATGTCGAGTGTAAATCGCTCCACGAAGTATGAGCCGGCCAGCGGATCAATCGTTTGCGCCACGCCCGA
Source organism: Terriglobales bacterium (assembly GCA_041946775.1). Lineage (GTDB taxonomy): Bacteria > Acidobacteriota > Terriglobia > Terriglobales > Acidobacteriaceae > JBHGBA01. The sequence goes on along the minus strand of JBHGBA010000026.1, from coordinate 3,771 downwards.
CTCATAGGCGATGATCTGCTGCGTGCGCAGCGCGATGCGCGCGGCCTCAGCCGTTGGCAGCGCCAGGGCTTCATCATACGAGTCGGTGTGCAGCGATTGCGTGCCGCCCAGCACCGCCGCCAGTGCCTGGATGGCAACGCGCGCGATGTTGTTCATGGGCTGCTGCGCGGGCAGCGAGACGCCCGCCGTTTGCGTGTGGAAGCGCATCAGCCAGGTGCGCGCTTCCTTTGCCCCGAAGCGGTCCTTCATCACCTTGTACCAAATCTTGCGCGCCGCGCGGTACTTGGCGATTTCCTCGAAGAAATCATTGTGCGCGTTGAAGAAAAAGCTCAGCCTGGGGCCGAATTCGTCAACGTCGAGCCCGCGCCGCCGCGCCCACTCGACATACTCCACGCCGTCGTACAAGGTGAACGCCAGTTCCTGCAACGCCGTGGAACCGGCCTCGCGGATGTGGTAGCCGCTGATGGAAATGGTGTTCCAGCGCGGCACCGCCTTGGAGCCGAACTCGAAGGTGTCCACTACCAGCCGCATAGAAGGCGCCGGCGGATAAATGTATTCCTTCTGCGCGATGTATTCCTTCAGGATGTCGTTTTGAATCGTGCCCGATATCTTGTTCCAGTCGGCGCCCTGCTTTTCCGCGACCACCAGGTACATCGCCCACAGCACCGAGGCGGGCGAGTTGATGGTCATGGACGTGGTCACGCTCTCCAGGTCAATGCCGTTGAACAGGATCTCCATGTCCTCGAGCGAGTCAATCGCCACACCGCACTTCCCTACCTCGCCCTCGCTGAATGGATGGTCGCTGTCGTAGCCCATGAGCGTCGGCAGATCGAACGCCACCGACAACCCGGTACCACCGTGCGCCAGCAGGTACTTGTAACGTTGGTTGGTTTCCTCCGGCGAGGCGAACCCGGAGAACTGACGCATGGTCCACAGCTTGCCGCGATAGCCGGTAGCATGGATGCCGCGCGTGAACGGCGCCTGCCCCGGATAGCCGAGATATTCGTCGTAGTTCCAGTCGGGCGGCAGGTCGGCAGGCGTGTAAAGGCGGCGAACAGGATGACCGCTGATGGTGGTGAAACACGCGTTGCCATGCTCGTCCACGTTGATGCCGGTGGGCGACCCAATCGGCCTTTCGGGCGCTTTCTCCAGCGTCTTCTCCAGCGTGGTTTCCGCCCACCGCCGTTCGCAGGCCGAAGGAGTGCGTCCGGTGAACACGTCGGCTATGGCGCTTTCCGCCAGCCCTTGACTTCCGTCAGCCTGCTCGGCCTTCTTCTTCAGTTCGCTCATCAACGCACACTCCTCACCGGCAACGTAGTTGGGTGGAAAAACCGCACATCATAAGAGATGCCGTGGATCATGGGCAAGACCTACTGCGTACGCGCGCGGCCAGTCACTTGTGCTTGTGATGATCACACTTGGCCACGCAGCAAGACTGCTGCGACACTGGCCCGAAGGAGGAGCCATCCTAATGCTGCTAAAGGTCCTCGCGGCCGCCGCGATCGTGCTTTTTCTGGTTTGAATGGTCGCCGTGCTCCAGGGCTGGAGCAAGAGCACCATGCCACAACGGCTCACGGGAATAGTGTTCCTGGCTGTCTTCGCCCTGGCCGCAGGGTGGGGCGTGCGCCTGCTTTTCCTGCGCAGTTAGAACGGCAGGGGTGCCAGCCAGACCAGCTTCATCTCCCTGCCGGTCTCGGCCATAACCAGCATGACCGACTCGCGCGCGACTGTGTACACCTTGTCGTATCCCAGCGCATCAATCACCTGGCGCGGCGGGCCGAACTGGGTGCGCGCCTTGTCCGACGCTGCCCGGTAAGCCGAAGAATTGAGCATCTCCGGCTTGATGTTTTGCCGCAGAATCGCGACAAGTTGCCCGGCTTCGGCAAGGTATTCGGTCATCTCCGTGTCCGAGGCCAGCGTAACCGGCCCTCCATCCCCGATAAACGAGCGGCAGTGCTTGGATTTTTTCGCCAGCTTGACGAATTCGGGCGGCAGCACCTTCACGCGGTCTTTCCCCGGACTGGATACCAGCATGACCGACAACAGGTAATGCAGGTTCCAGTCCGCCACCAGCTTACGATGCAGCGTGGCATCGTCGGTCGCCTTCAACAACGCCTTGCTGACCCGTGGCGAGTCGAACGGCAGGAAGTCACCCGGGTAATCACGGTAGCGCGCTGCTGTCTCGGGGGCGAACATCTGGCCAAGCGCCCCGATGTCCAGGGTTGAGTGCAGCTCTTGGATGAACTGCTCGGCGGTAGCATCGACGGTAGCGGCCTTCTGCGGGTCCGCCGGTTCACTGGCCAGTTGCGCGGCGCAGACCGCCACCCCCAAGCATAGTAAACCGATCAACACAAAGCTCTTAGTGGCGCGGATCATGGCGGCAGAATTTTACTCCGGCCGCGAATAAAGGGAAGAGGCAAAATGCCCGTTCCGCCCCCTTGCGCGATTGGGCAGCCGCCAATTCGGCATCCGGCAAAGGCAGGCCTATGCCAGAAGCAGGTAAGAAACCACCATCCAGGCGGAAAAGACCACCAAATTAATTCCTACCCTGATTGCCCCGCTATCCATGATCCAGTTGTACTTGGCATCCATGGCTGATCTCCATGCTTGTCGGTTTGACGTGCCCGCGGCGGAATGGTTAACTTGTGCGGCGGTCGCAGGCGCACGTCTCACGGATAGGTACGCAGTCCGCGCGCCAAAAGTTCATTGTGAAGTGATCAGCAATGTCACAGCAGTCTGGGCGCCACCGTCTCCGTGATCGCTTCGAGTTCCGCAGGATACTTCCGCACAAGAATGTCCGGCGCCTTAACCGGCCCGCCCTTGATCATGTGCTTCAACTGGAGCGCGTTGACCGCCGCTTTGCCCTGGAAGTGGTTGTTGGCGACCACGAAGGTGACCTCCGCCTTCTGCGCTACGCCCTCGATCCTTCCCTTCCAGCCGGCCAGCTCTTTCCCGGTATACAGATAGTTGTAGCGGTCTTCGCTGCGCTCCGCTTCGAACCACTGGTCGTAGTTGCGCCCGTGCAGGCGGATGTAGCCGATCTTGGACGTCACATGTTCGGTGCCGCTGAGTGACTGCCCCAGCCGCGGTTGGTCAATATTGACGAACGCCACGCCCTTCTGGCCGAAGTAACGCAGGATGCCTTCGTTGTTCCAGCTTGCGTGCCGCACCTCGACCGCTATCGGATACGCCTTGAACCGCAGCAGCAGCGACTCCAGGTAGTTGCGGTTCTCGTTGGTGTTCTTGAACGACACGGGAAACTGTGCCAGCAGCGCGCCCAGCCGCCCCTCGCCGGCAATGGCATCCAGGCCTTCTTTCGCCAGGACCTCGTCTTCCGGATTCGGTCTGATAGTGGCTGCCGAAGTGGATTCCAGCACCGCGACCGGCGAGTGCGTGAACGTCTTATTCAGCTTGGCGGTAAACAGGAAGCGCGGGTTCACGCCTGCCGCCTTTCGGCACCACAGCTTGCCAACTTCCGGCTTGATGTGGCCGTAAAACGAGGTGTTGATCTCGATCAGGTCGAAATACTGCGCCAGGTACTCGACCGGATGCTGCGCCTTCTTCAACTGATCGGGATAGACAATCCCATCCCAGTCTTTGTACGACCACCCCGCGGTGCCGATGTAAATGCCGCTCATGAAAGAATTGTAGCGAGGAGTTGGCAGCTGGTAGACAAGAGGCCGCGCCGGCCACAAGCTACTAACGACCAGCTACTACAGCTTGTTGCAAAAATGGGGTCCTGGGAAGGGCACGGCTTTAGCCGTGCCGCCC
>JBHGBA010000025.1:0-66708 GCA_041946775.1 Terriglobales bacterium | reverse complement strand
GCGCGCGTGCGGTGAAGTGTCTCTTGACAACGCCAACGTCGTCATAGACGGAATGACAAATGAGCGAGGAGTTGCAGCGGCACGCCTGAGAGCCGTGCCCTTCCGAAGACACAGCTTGTAGTCATTGTACGACAACGATGCGAGTGGAACTCATGCGAATTCTCGCCTGTCCGCGATGTTTGGCGCCGCTCGTCTGTGAGGTGCGCGAGCGGGACGCGGAGGGTGAGGTGCTTGCGGGAGACCTTATCTGCAACCGTTGTGCGCAGAGATTTCCCATCCTGCGGGGCATTCCGCGTTTCGTTGCGGCGGAGAATTATGCGGCTTCGTTTGGCTTGCAGTGGAATGAGTTCCGGTTGGAGCAGATAGATTCGGCCAATCACACCGGGCTGTCGGCGCAGCGGTTCTATTCCGAGACCGGGTGGACGCCCGAGTGGATGGCGGGGAAATGGCTGATGGACGCGGGCTGTGGGGCGGGACGGTTTGTGGAAGTCGCGTCGCGCAGTTCGGCGCAGGTTGTCGCGGTGGATCTGAGCGATGCGGTTGATGCGGCGCGGCAGACGCTCGCGTACCCACATCTGCCAAAAGCAGGCAGATGTGGGACATCAAGGAAGAACGTTCACTTCGTGCAGGCCAGCTTGTTCGAGTTGCCATTCCGCCGCGAAAGCTTCGATGGTTGCTATTGTCTGGGAGTGTTGCAACACACGCCCGATCCGGCGCGGGCGGTGAAGGAGATCGCAAAGGTGGTTGCGCCGGGTGGGCGGCTGGCATTCACGGTTTATGAGCGCAGGCCGTGGACGCGCTGGTGCGGCAAGTATTTGGTGCGCCCCATCACGACGCGGGTCAAACGCGAGAGGCTGTTGCGCGCAATCAAGTTGCTCATGCCGCTTCTGTTTCCGGTCACGGAAGTTCTGTTCCGCGTTCCTTACCTGGGGCGCGTGTTCCGGTTCGCCATCCCGGTAGCGAACTATGTGGACAAGCCGGAGTTGTCGTTTAGGCAACGGTATCGGTGGGCGATTCTCGACACGTTTGACGCGCTGTCGCCGGCGCATGACCTGCCGCAGACGCAAGCTGAGTTGGAGGCGGCATTGGCTGAGGCGTCGGTCGGCAGTGTGCGGCGTCTGCCGGGGCCGGCGCTGACAATGGTAGGCGAGAAACGCGGCGCGGCTGCCGCAAGGGTGCCCTGATGTGCGGGATTGCCGGACAGGTCCATCGCGAGCCTGCTGACGCTGCTGTGCTGTGCGCGGCCGGCCAGGCGATGGCGACGGCGCTGCGGCATCGCGGTCCCGACATGAGCGGCATTTGGGTGGAGCCGAACGGGCGGGGCGTGCTGGCGTTTTCCCGGCTGGCGATCCAGGACTTGTCTCCGGAAGCGAACCAGCCGATGCAGTCGGAGAGTGGCCGGTTCGTCATCGCGTACAACGGCGAGGTCTATAACCCTGAGGAGCTGCGCGCGCTGATTCATCGCACGCCGCAGAGTTTTCGCACACATTCCGATACGGAGGTTCTGCTGGCGTGCATTGAGGAGATGGGCTTGGAGCGCACGCTGCGGACGATCAACGGGATGTTCGCGATTGCGCTGTGGGACCGGCTAAGCGGGTTGGTGTTCCTGGCGCGCGACCGTCTGGGCAAGAAGCCGCTGCATTACACGGTTGATGGGCGTGCGATCAGCTTTGCGTCGGAGATCAAGGCCATATTGACGGCGGAGGATAGCGCGCGGGGTGTCTCGACGGAGGCGGTCGAGGCGTACTTCAGCCTGATGTTCATTCCGGCGCCGCTGACGATATTCGAGGGCATCCGCAAAGTACGGCCCGGACAAATCGTAGAGATTGACCGGGACCTGCGGCTGAAGGAGAGACAATATTGGTCAATTGAAGATGTTTACAACGGCGCGGAACTGGCGCGTGGGTCGTATGCCGAATTGATGGAAGAGGCCGACAGCTTGCTGACGGATGCCACGCGGCGACGGCTGATTGGAGATGTTCCGGCAGGCGTGTTGTTGTCGGGCGGAGTGGATTCGAGCCTGGTCGCTCATGCGCTGGCGAAGAAGTGTGGGGTGAAGCTGCGGACGTTCACGATTGGCCTGGAAGATGAGTTGGACGAGTCGCGTGAGGCGCGGGCGGTAGCAGACGAGTTGGGCGTCGAGAACAACTGCCTGACGCTGAAGCCGGCGGATGCATTGAACCTGGTAGATACGGTTGTCGATCACCTGGATGAACCGTTCGGCGATTACTCAGCGCTGCCCACGTATGCGGTGTGCAACGTGGCGAAAGCGGGCGCCACGGTATTGCTCACCGGGGATGGCGGCGACGAGGTGTTCGGCGGGTACACGCGTTATTGCTGGGCCACAGGGTGGCGAAGGTGGATGGCGCGGCTGTATGGCTGCTGGCGTCAGCGCAGGCCGTGGCTGTCGCCGGCAGAAGTGGCGCAGGAAATTTATCGGCGGCTGATGACGGCCGGGCCGAGCGCGGGATCCATGCGGCCGAGCGACCTTGAAGATTTACTTGAGGGCCGGCTGCGCAACGCGACCGTGCTACAGCACTTGCGGCACGTGGATTTTCAGCTTTATCTGCCCGACGACATCCTGGCGAAGACCGACCGAATGGCCATGGCGAACAGCATCGAGCTGCGATCGCCATTCTTGGATTACCGGCTAGTCGAGTTCAGTTGGAGGCTGCCGGATTCTGCGCTGGTCAGGGGCACCGAGCGAAGGCGCATCACGCGCGATCTGTTTGTGCGCAACATTGGTGAACGTTATCTGCAAAAACAGAAGCATGGATTTGGGATTCCCATTTGGGACTGGCTAAAGGGGCCGCTCAGAGAGCAATTGCGCACAGCGATCGAGGAGTTGAGCGGATGGGGAATTTTGCCAGCGCACGTCGCAGCGCGGGAACGACTGGCGGCGCTACAGGCGGGCGACCGGCGAGCGGGGCCAATGTTGTGGATGGTGTTCGCATTTTGGCGATGGGCACGACGATATGGAGACATCGGGTCAGCGAAACATCGGGTGATCGGGTGACCCGGTGATCGGGCGATTGAAAAACTTGAACGCAGAGGACGCGAAGGACGCAGAGGACGTAAACCATCAGAACAGCGGGTCACCGGGTCAGCGGGTCATCGGGTCAGTGCAAACCATGAGAGAACGGCAACCACAGAGGACACAGGTGGAGTGATGCGTAACAGGACGTGAATGCAGGAATTGAATCGTCCCGCGCCGCCGAATGGGTGTATAGTATTCAGCATCTCACTTCAAGACGAATATTAGCTGGAGATCGGTGTCCTCGTCCGCTCGGAGAAGTTCCTGCCGGTTGAGGAGAAGCCTCCGGTAATCGATCCGATGAAGGTCGTTTGTCACAAGAGAAGCACTCATGGAATTTCTGAATACCTTGGTACACAAGTTCGTCCCCCGCACAAACGAAACGCCCAGGCTGGATCGTGGTTGGATCATCGCCAACCACAAGCTGGTGTCGTTTCACGCGGCGTTCTTGACTTCCTTGCTCAGCATCTCCGCCACACTCGAATCCAGGTGGGATGTGATCCGGGACATGTTCCTGAGCTGGGAGGTGCTGGCCTCGTGCGTAATGTGGTACCTGGCGTGGCACCTGAACATCGCGGTGCACGAGATGGGGCACTACCTGGCGGCGGTGAAGACCAACAATCTGCGGCCGGAACTGGCCGGCCCCGCACATGAGAAGCTGAACCAGGGCGGAATCGGGCGATTGTTCTGGTATCTCGAGATGCTGGTGAAGATTCCATACGGTAGGTTCGCCGGCGTAAACAAAGAGGCCGGAAGCTATCACCCGAGCGTGAAGACGCAGAACCTGGCGGTCTCGGCGGCAGGGCCCAAGGCAAGCCTGGTGCTGTCGGGAGCGACGTTCGTGCCGGGAATCGTGCTGGTACTGGCGGGAATGTCCGCGGACGTTGGCTCGGTGGTGTACGCGGGAAGATTTCTGTTCACCATCGGCGTGGTCGCGCTGTTCGACTTTCTGATCGCGGACGCGGGGAAGTACAAGGCGTTCCGCGAGCGGCAGAGGGAAGCGGCAGCGGCGGCAGCCGGGGTAAGAGCTGCGGAACCGGCGCAGGCGGCGGCCGGCGGCCGTCCGGTGAGGCCCTCGGAGTTGCGGCGCAAACTGCGGCTGCACCGGTTGCAGGAAGTCGAGCTTCCCGATGGCCGCATCGTGTTCGCGCCGTGGGAGTTCAGAAACTCCATCATGGGCGGGCGCCACACGGAGGAAATGGGCGGCAACCTGAGCTTCCAGGAGTTGATGTTCCTGCCGTTGACGGCGACCGATTACATCGAGGCGCAACGCGTCACAAACATGCTGCAAAGCCGGGCGATTCAGATCATCCAGGATTCCGAGGGCCTAAACTTCGTGGGCATCGGACTGGAAGGCGGCATCGTGGCGTCGTATGCCAAGGGCAAGGGCGACATCCTTCCGGAAGAAAGGGCGCTGCGCGTAGCGGTTCAGGCGATTGAGGAGTGCGGATTCGTTCCCGACCGCGATGTCGTGCTGGCGCTGGATTCAGCGGCGAGCGAGTTGAGCAACGCGTACCGCGAAAAGACCGGCGAGAAGGACTCGGTCGGGCAGTACCTGTTTTGGCGGGCCGAAGACCCGAAGGTGATGACCACGGACGAACTGGTCGAGCTGTACGTGGATTGGGTGAAGCGGTATCCAATCGTTTCGCTGGAAGACCCCTTTGCCGAAGATGATCATGAGGGCTGGAAGAAACTGATGAAGGCCCTGGACCAGGAAATCCTCATCATCGGCGACGACTTGGTGACGACGAAAGACACGACGATCCGGCAGTGCGCCGAGGAAGGGCTCATCAATACTGCTCTCATCAAAGCCAACCAGATCGGCACGATGAGCGAGACCATGCTGGCGACGCGAACCGCCAAAGACTTGGGCCTGTCGCTGGTGGTCTCGCACCGCTCCAAGTCGCCCAATGAAGTGATGGAAGCCGATATCGCCTTTGCCGTGGGCGCGCTGGGATTAAAGTGCGGCGGCGGCGCGAACACCGAGCGGCTGGTCAAATACAGCAGGATTGTGGAACTGATCGAGATGGCGAAGAAGGGCCTGAAGATCACGCGTCCGCTCGATCCCGATGTCGTCATCGCCGATATCTCCGCGCACGAGGAGCCGACGAATGCCGGTATCCCGACGGTCGGCGTGACGGTGATGCTGGACAACGGCATGAGGTTCTCTGCCGCCACGCCCCTGGGGACATCGGCCGGGACCGACGAGGCCATCCACCTGGTGGACAGCATCATCGAGGCCGGGCCGCTGACGCGGAAGTTTTCGCAGTTTTTCGTTTACAACGAGAAGGACAGGACGTATCGCTTTGCCGGCAATGTCAAGGCTGACGCGCTGGCCAAAGAAGATCCCGAACTGGCCGAGCTTTGGGTGAAGGCGAAGCGTTACGGCGGCAAGGGCTGCCTGAACGCGGTGGCCAACGTCACGCAAGTGCTGGCACCGCGCTTCATGGGACAGAAGATATCCGCATTGGGCACGCTGGCGGACATTGATCGCGAGGTCCTGCTGCTGGAACTCGAGCTGGCGATAAAGCGCGGAAAGATCGCGCGCGATGCGCCGGCGGAAGAGAAAATCCGCATCATGCAGCGGAAGGCGAACCTGGGCATGAATGCGGTGCTTTCGTTGTCGCTGGCGCTGGGCCGCTTGATTGCAGCGCGTGACGGAAAGGAGCTGCCTGACGTGTTGCGCGAGTTGGAGGCGACGCTCGACCGCGATTATCTGTACGGCATCAAGGCGCAAGTGGCGGCAGCGCGAAGCTGAAAGTCGGTGATTTGGTGAAAGCCCCCGGAGTGGTAATTGGTGCCGCTCCGGGGCGTTTTTTTGCGCATCTGGGGAGAAGCGTGTTGTTCCTGGCGCCTGGATTATTCACGGCCACCACATCAGTGGTGGGAACTAGGGGCCCGCCGACGGGACGGCGGCGCTACGTTGCGCTAAGTCGCGTCTGGTGCGGGCAGCGGCAGGTTTTCTTCGTGGCAGATCTTTTTGAGGTCGCCGACTGACCATTCTGCGTTGAAGTCGTAGAACGCGCGGTAGGGCTGCTGGAGCAACTCCAGGACGCGCGCGGACTGCGGGTCGGACCACGGCGGCAGGAACTCGCGGGCTTCCTGGAGGCGCACGCCGCTGAGTTTCAGGGTGATCAGGCACTGCACGTAGCCGGGGTGCAGGTAGAGTTGGTCAAGTCCTTCTTTCAAAATCTTCTTGCGGGCGTGCAGGACTTTTCTTTCGCCGACGTTGTGCAGAAGCTGCATGTATTTTTCGAACAGGACCCACTCATTAATTAGCAGCCCGATTTCCGCCGGGCTGAAGCATTTCCAGAAAGCGGCGGGATAACGCACCGACAAAAACCTGCCCAGCATGAAGGCGCCGGCCTCGTACCCGGAGATACGTTCGCTGGCGCACTTGGCCAGAGCGCGCTTGAAGAAGCGGATCTTGCGGTCGAGAGTGAGCATGTCGAAGACATTGCTCTGGCCGAGGTGGTCGCCTATGTCGCTGTGGAAGACTTCTTCCACGTAGAGGGACTCGCGGTCGTCGAACCAACTGTTGACCAGTTGGCGGGCTTCTTCCGATTCGCCGCGCAACTCAAAGTTCACCAGGCGGATGACTTCGTTCAAGGTGGAAATCTGGTCTACGGTGAGCCCGCGGACCAACTGCTGGTAATAGCGGTAGGCATAGGCGATGGAGGCGAAGGCTTTGCGCTCGTGTTCTTCCATCTCGACCGGTTCGCCCTTCATGTAGCGCAACAGGCGGGCGGGCTTGTACGTGGCTTTGCCCTCGTAAATGGCGCGACGGCGGGACGAGATGGTGATCCAATCGCCTTCTTTGATTTCTGTCCCGGAGGAGTTCACCAGCCTGCCATCAGGCAGCAAAGAGACGCCATGTTTCTCCAGGCTGAGCAGGGCGGGGATGCCGAAGCTCTGGCAGATGGTGACCACGTGGATGGCGGCGGAGGTCAGGCTGACTATGGCGTCCATCTCGCGCATGATGACCGTGTCAGTCGGCACAAAGGTCTTCTTACAGAGACAGACTTTCTCGCCTTTGCTCTTGGCAGTAAGGGCGGCCTCGCCGCTGAAATAAACACGGGCCGACACCGCGGACCGGGGCAGAACAGCGATGCCGGAGCAGAAGCTGTTCAGGGTGTTGAACGCCTCCGGGTCAATGGTGGCGCTGGTCAGTTGCTTAAGGTGGTAGGGCCGGATGAGTTCAGTAACACGCTTGCGCGAGATGGCGCCTGCCTGGTGCAGGTCTACCACGGCGGTAATGGCCGCCCGGCCTGCCAGTCCGGTTTCGTTCAGTTGCAGTAGTGCGAACGATTGGTAGCGCTGGGTCGCTTCGACAGCAAACTCAATGGTTACCGGTGACTCGAACTCCTGCTCCAGTTCCGGGAGATGGGGCACGAAATGATGCACGGCGGGGAACTTGTCGCGGATCGTCTCGGGGTCCTCGAAGGCGGTAGTTTCGATCTCGGCGCTCCCGGTCATCATCTCTTCGCCGAAGATATTACGGGCGGTCTGGAGCTCGACACCCTGTCCGGTCTGAGTATGGCGGCTGGAAATGACACCGGCGTAGGCGTCGTCGTGGCGCACCGTGCAGACCATTTTCTGGAGAATGACCGCAGGGTAATGTCCGCCGCCGCGGCAGAGTGTGGCCACGAGATCATGATTTTCTTCAAAGTGTTTGTACGCCTGTTTGACCAGATAGGCAGCCTGGGCGAACGGGTCCTCAAGCACCAGACGGTCGCTTTTCCTGATGACATCGGACAACCGATCAATCGAGCGGACGACCTCGTCAGGCGGCAAATCATAGCGGACCGAGCTGAGAAGCGCGGAATGCTCTTCGCCGTTGAGGCAATGGCAGAGGTTGCGCAGGTTATTGAGATACATCTTGCGGGCGGCAACGGGACTGTAGATCTGTTCTAGGCAGGGCAGGGTGGTTTCGGTCACGCCAACATTGAGGTAGGTATCCATCACGCCGGGGATGTAGTGGGGCGTGGCGCAGCGGACGGCGAACACGAGCGGAGCGGCGGAGTGACCCAGACCGTGGCGGGTAAGCGTCTGGAGTTGCTCGATGGCTTCCGCCAGGTTGCGCTCGAAATGTTGGGCGTGGTCGGCGTAGGCCGCTGAGGTGAGGACGACGAAGTCCGGCACCGGATAGCCCAGTTTCGTCAGCTTCAGGAGAATGAAACCCTTCTGGCTGATGTCGCGGTCGGAGTGGACCTCCAGGCTGGTGCAGGGGACGACGTAGCGGGTTTCGACCGGCGGCGGGGGCGCGTCGTCGTGCAGAATGCGGACGCGTTCATGGATGGCGGAGAGCTGCTGGGCAGCTTCAGGGCTGTGCTCCGCGTTGAGGATGAGCGCAAGATGGTTCTTGGCTTGTTGGAAGTCGCTCTGGCAGAGCAGAGGGATGTCGGTTTCGTCGATGGTGATAGTGCGGCGAGCGCTGTCCTGAAGTTCGAGATCAGCCACGGGCCGCGAATAGCCGGGACAGTCAGGGCCACCGTGGTTCCGCCTGGAGGCGAAGTTGTGATAATTGAGGTAGTTGCCGCGGACAGTGAAGTCGCGGATGGCCGTCCCGGTGAGTGGCTCCATAGTGGGCATTGTAGCTGGTCAGCAGCACTGCTGGGGGGACGGTTTTGCGAGGGCGGGTGAGCGAGCTCGTGCCGTCCCTCCGGGACTCAAAAATGTTAAATTAGGCAGCTTTCCCGGCACTTGCGGCCCTCCGCTTCGCTCCGGGCCCGCGGCGTGCCCGGCTATTTTCGCGGCGTCTGCTGGGCGGACGCGTTGTGGCGGGCGGGAATAGAACAGCAGGCTTCGAAGTCAAAACCGGGCACAGCCGGGGTGGACTGCGCCCGGGTTTGGACGGTGAGAAGTTAAGCGCCGTGTGAGGTCACGGCGTACAGGGCATCGGTTTGTGAGGCGTCGTCCTGCAAGTTCGCTACGCAGCCTCCTTCGCCCCAGATGCGATGGGGCTTTACGGCCGGGCTTGGGTAACGCTGCCCACTAGCTGCCCTCACCAGCTACCGGGTGCGCACATCGGTCACCCAGCCGCTTGAGCGGATTATAACGCCGGTTGGGGTGGATGGGATGTCACTGCAGGAGAATTCGCATGTTTTCGTCTCGAATAACTGTCGAATCGGGAAAGGGATTGAAACGGTGTGCCGGAGGAAAGGCTAATGGTCCATCAAACCGAAATTTCTGTGGTGACTCGGGGCCACGGTGACATGCATGACCTTACGGAGCAGGTGGCCGGGGCGGTGAGCGCCTCGGGTGTGCGCGGCGGAACAGTGAATGTGTTCAACGTGGGCAGCACCGCTGCGGTTGGAACGATCGAGTTTGAACCCGGCTTGCAGCGCGACCTTCCGGAGATTCTGGACAAACTCATCCCGCCCAGCCGCAGCTACGGTCATGAGCAAAGGTGGCACGACGGAAACGGCCATTCGCACCTGCAGGCGGCCGTGCTCGGACCGTCGCTGACATTGCCAGTCGCGAATGGACGGCTGACGCTGGGCACTTGGCAGCAGATCTTTCACCTGGAATGCGATGTGCGCGGGCGGCAGCGCACGGTGGTGATTACGGTGATGGGTGAGTGACAGTCCCACCCTGTCGCCCCAAAACCGGTCGCGACAAGGGTGGGAAAACCCGCGATCTGAGTGGCCAGTGGTTTGGGGGGACCGGGCATTCCCGAGTTGGGATCAGAAATCCCACGGGCGGAAGATTTCGCTACGGAGAGGAGCGGTGAAGCAGGACAATTCAGCATCCCACCATCAGTAACAGAATGCGGTACGAGTCCCAGGGGCCCTCAAGCAGCGGCACACTTTCCGGGCGAGGACAACCCGGATGATCAGCACGGGCAGTTCCAATTCAGCAGTGCGCGGCGGCGCCGCGCTGAGTTGCGCGGCAGCGCTGCTGTTGTGGCTTGTCCCACCGCAGAGCGTTAGTGTTCTGCTGACTCCGCCTTCCTGCTGCTCCCGGACAAAATGCCAATGCCGGATCAAGGGCCGCGTTTGCCGCTGCGGACACAAGCAGCCTACGGGCTGGCGAGCACCGGCGCCACAGTGTGGCAAGAGCGAGACGGCGTTAACGAGCGCGCGTCCGGCGGTGTCGCGCGACCGCAGCAGTATCCAGGTCACGAAACTGGAGTTGGCGGAACTTCCGGCCAGCGTGCAGCCGTCGGCTGCGGCCCCGGTCGCCCGTCCGCCTGAGCGCGGCCCTCCTATCTTCCCCTGCTGACCAATCTCTGGCGGAAGTCCCCGAAGCGCGATGAGCGTGTTGCTCGTGGTGCAGTTTTGGGGGCGTGCTGTCCCACGCAGTGGTCAGTCCCTTCAGGAGAGCATTTTATGGAGCGCGTTAGCCTCATGCGACGCCTGGCAACCTGTTGTGCGGTGCTGTGTCTGCTTGGCACCGCTTGCGCTTCCCATCCCAACACAGCCACCCTGGCCGGGCGGGTGGTGGACCAGGATGGACGCGCCATAGTCGGCGCGGAAGTGCAGGCCGAGTGTTCGTTTACCGGCCAGCCGGTCAGTGCGACAACGGACGCAAATGGCAGATTTTCTTTGGCAAGGCTGCGGGCGGGCGCCTGCGACCTCACCGTGACGGCAAAAGGATTTGAAACCAGGAAAGAAGATATCCAGCTGCGCGCGGGACAGCAGCTTGAGACGGTACTACAGCTTAGGGTGGCGACCGTAACCGAGGTGGTGAACGTCATCCGCGAGCGCGAACTGATGCAGGATGAACTGTCGGTCAATGACGTGCGCGAGAGTTCGGCCAAGGATGTGGGCGAGGCGCTGGCACGCGTGGATGGCGTGTGGAAGGTGCGCAAGGGGGGCATTGCGAACGACATCGTGCTGCGTGGCTTTCAACACGGCAACCTGGATGTGCTGATTGACGGCGCCCGCATCTACGGCGCGTGTCCCGGCCACATGGACCCGGTGGCCTATCACGTGGATTTCGCCGAGATCGAGCAGGTCGGTATCACCAAGGGGCCGTTCGACGTGAAGAACCAGGGCGGCCTGGGTGGGACGATAAACATCATCAACAAGGGCCCGGTTGCAGACCTGACGGTGAGGCCGACGTTCAGCGCGGGTTCGTTTGGGTTCTACAATCCTTCGGTCACTGCATCGGCGGGAACGGACAGCTTCAAGGCACTCGGCGGGTATTCGTATCGCACGTCCGGGCCGTATAAGGACGGGTCCGGCAGGCGGGTCACCAGCTACACGAATTACACCGCCTCTGCGCTGGAGCGACGTGGATTCGACGTGCACACCGGCTGGTTTGACACGGACTTTGCTCCGACGGCCAAGCAGCGGGTGTCAATAGGCTATACGCGGCAGCAGGGTGGGCTGGTTCTATACCCGTACCTGTTAATGGACGCCAATTACGACAACGCCGACCGGGTCAACGTGAAGTACGAAATTCGCGATTTAGCGTCGAGGATATCGGCAGTTCGCGTTCAGAGTTACTACACCCAGGTGAAGCACTTCATGACCGACGAACAGCGAACCAGCTCGCTTGGTGCTTTAACTACGTACAGCATGGCGACCAATGCCAGCACGCGGGCGGCGGGCGGCCATGTGGAAGTGCAGATGGGGCGGAAGCTGAACGTGGGATTCGAGATGTTCCATCGCAACTGGAGCGCGATGAATTACATGCGCAAAATGGGGATGAACACCGACCAGAACATCATCCCCGATGTGGCGACGCTGGCCATAGGCGCCTATCTCGATTACAAGCACAACCTGGGGGAAAAGGTCCTGCTGAGCGGTGGAGTTCGCATAGACCACAGCGGCATGGAAACGGCGAGCGCTGCGCCCACAAGCCTGTATTACGCGTACAAGGGCACGCGCCGACTGAGCGCCGCCGACACACAGCCGTCGGCCAACATGAGGCTGACCATCGCGGGGCCGAAATCGGTGCAGTTCTTTCTGGGCGCCGGCTCGGCCGTGCGTTTCCCGGACGCGCAAGAGCGCTTCTTTCAACAGAAGAAGATGGGACAGGACGTAGTGGGGAATCCGCTGTTGAATCCTACGCGCAATACCGAAGGAACTGTGGGATTCAACTTCAAGCGGGGGAGCTCGTTCGTTAAGACGGAACTGTTCTATAGCGCGTTGACGGACTATATCACCGTGCATAACCAGGCGCGACTGAACATGGTCCCGGGCATCATGAATATGCAGGCCAGGTCGTTTGAGAACGTCGATGCGCGCATCTACGGCGGGGAATCGTCGTACGCGCTGGCGCTGCCGCACCAGGTGCTTCTCTCGGGAGGTGTGTCCTACAGCCGCGGCATCAAAAACCGCAACATTGCGGCAAACCTGCTAAGCACGAACCTGCCGGAAATGCCACCGCTGCGAGGATGGACTTCACTGCGCTACACGCACCGGTTGTTCTTCACGGAAGTGAGTGGCATCGCGGTGAACCGCCAGGGCCGGGTGGATACCGGTCTGAAGGAAACGCCCACGGCGGGTTACGGGCTGATGAACCTGCAACTGGGGGTGCATCCGGGCAAGTTGTACGTGGTTCTGTTCGTGGACAACGTGCTGAACCGGTATTACTTCGAGCACTTCTCGGCGCAGCGCGATCCCTTCCGCGCGGGAGTGAAGGTGCCGGAGCCGGGGCGAAACATATTTGCGACCATTGCGTACTCGTTTTGAGCTGCGGGGACCCACGTGCGGCGGAGCTATCGTGGAGGAGGATGCGGGGGCGCGATGGCTCCGCATCAATTTTGCCGTTGCCGAGGCGCATTTGGCGTAAGTTGGCGCGGCTGTGCCCGGAACAGGCCAGCACCTGCGGCGCATTCCAAATTGGGAATGAAATTTTTTCGGAAAAGAACTTTTCTTCCTGAAGGCTAGCTTAAGCCAAACAGAACTGCCATCCAACTATGCAGTTCGGCCCAGTTGTACCAGAATCAGTTGCCGTCACTGCTGGTATGGGGTTCTGAACGAGTGAGGCCCGGCGCGCTAAGCTACCGCTCCCCCGGCGCATACCGGCTTTGCACCAAGGGGGATCTATACCAGCTCCCCAGGATTCTTCCCGTGCACCTAGAGGTATACGTGTGGTGGGTGAGCTTCGTCGGTGTGCGTGCGCAGCGCACCGAGTTTGGCCTCGTTGGAGGGGAGCAAAGCACTGGAGATAACGAGTACGTGTATCACTGCCACATCCTGGAGCACGAAGAACACGACATGATGCGTCCGCTAATCGTGCAGGGCGTGAACCCGGCCGGCGTGATTGCGTGGCCCACGGAGCCGATTGTCAGCGCTCTGTTGGGAGGCACGGTCGTGGTCAACCTCACGGGAGGCGCGGCGCCGTATGGTGTCACCGCACCGGCAGGATTCACCGGGACGGCGGTCATCGCGGGAAACACGCTGACCATCACGTTCCCGGCGGGAGCGGTTGCCCAGAACTACGTGTTCACGGTGACGGATGCCATGGCCGGCGACACCGCGACCGTTACGGTGACCGCGAAGTAGAAGCGGTTGGCGAATGTTTAACTTCCGGTCGCACAGCCGGCCGGTCCGACCCAGCAAGCTCCGCGGCCGCGGAGCTTGCTGGCATTTCAAAACTGGTGGAAACATGATCCCGAAACTCGGTCTTCCGGAAATCCTCGTCATCCTCGTGATCATCGCCTTGATTTTTGGTCCGAAACACCTTTCCGGTCTGGGCAAGGGCTTGGGCGACGGCCTGCGTCAATTCAAGTCGGCGATGTCAGGCAAGGATGAGCAATCGGAGTCCAACAAGGTGTGAAGGTCGGCGCTGCGCACCAGTCGTGCGCCCGTCGCCGCGGAGACTGGCGCCTGGTGTGCCGGTGATCCGATGCAGGTGCGGGCGTAAGTGAGCAGATACGCACGGCTGCGCCGTCGGCAGGGATTGAGCCTTAGGTCCCGGAGGGAAACATGAAACGGGTTCTTTATATCGTCGTGCTGCTGCTGGTGGCGGTGCTAGCGTTCATTGCGGGCCGCTACAAAGGGACGGGTGGTCCGACCGCAAGCAGTGCCCGCAAGATTCTCTATTACGTGGATCCGATGCATCCCGCCTATAAGTCCGACAAGCCCGGTATTGCCCCCGACTGCGGCATGAAGCTGGAACCGGTGTACGCCGATGGCATGGGCGCTGAAGCCGGGGAGGACGGCAAGCTGCCGGCGGGGACGGTCAACATCAGCCCGGAAAAACAGCAGATGATCGGAGTGCAAGTGGCCAGCGTGGAGGAGTCGCGCGGCAAACGCACGCTGCGGATCCTGGGCCGGGTGGCGGCGGACGAAACACGAATCTACCGCATCAATGCTGCCGTTGATGGCTGGATCCAGGATGCGCAGAACAATTCGACGGGTTCGCTGGTGAAGAAGGGCGAGAAGCTGGGCTCATTTTACAGCCCGGAATTTCTGGCCGCGGAACAGGCATTCATCTTTAACCTGAGCGCGCAGGACCGATTTCAGGCGACCGGCCAGGATACACCGGAACAACAGCGCCTCGGCAGAGCGGGTGTTCAGACCTATGCCGAAAGCTTGTTCCGACTGGGCATGAGTCAAATGCAAATTGAAGAACTCAGGCGTACACGGCAGCTTACGCAGGACATCTGGATCATTTCACCGGTCAGCGGCCTGATTCTTACGCGCAACATTTCTCCCGGTCAGCGATTTGAAAAGGGGCTGGAGCTATTCAAGATTGCCGACCTGAGCCGGGTGTGGATCCTTGCCGACGCGTTCGAGAATGAAGCGCAATATTTCCGGCCGGGCATGAAAGCTACGGTCACGGTGCCTAGCCTGGGCAAGACTCTTAGCGCGACGGTCAGCGAAGTACCGCCACAGTTCGATGCTGCGACGCGAACGTTGAAGATCCGTCTGGAAGCCGACAACCCCGGACTGGTGTTGCGGCCGGATATGTTCGCCAACGTGGAGTTGCCGATGGACCTGCCGCCGGGGCCGTCCATCCCGGTGGATGCGATCATTGACAGCGGCCTGCAAAAGCGGGTGTTCGTGGACCGCGGCAACGGCCACTTCGAACCGCGGGAGGTGGAGACCGGCTGGCGGCAGGGCGATCGCGTACAGGTGGTGAAGGGCTTGATGGCCGGCGAGCGCATCGTGGTGTCGGGCACCTTCCTGGTGGATTCCGAAAGCCGGTTGAAAGCAGCAGCGGCTGGCATCTTCAGCGCCGCGGTGAAGGACCCGGTGTGCGGCATGGAGATCGACCAGCAGAAAGCCAGGGCGGCGGGGCGTGTGGTGGAGTATCAGGGCACGGCTGTTTACTTCTGTTCCGAGCAGTGCAAACGCGATTTCCAGAAATCGCCGGCGCAATACCAGAAAAGCGAACCGCCACCGCCGCAACCTTCTCCCCGTCCGCAGATGAAGTCCGCCCAGGTGGAGGACAGTGCGCTGGATCCCAAGTGCGGAATGACGGTGAATATTGCGGGCGCAAAGAAGGCGGGCCTTACCAGTAAGTATCGTGGCAAGACGTATTACTTCTGTTCAGGTGGATGCAAAGAGGAGTTCGACAGCGACCCGGAAAACGTCCTGAATAGTCGCGGCAAAGTCGGGCACGGGCCATCTAACGAAGGCGGCAGCCATGATTAACTGGATCATAGACTTTTCCGTCCGCAACAAGTTTGTCGTGTTCGGGCTGCTGGCGGTGGCGTGCGGCTGCGGCTGGTGGTCGATGACGCACGTGACGCTGGATGCCATCCCGGACCTCAGCGACACGCAGGTGATCGTGTACTCGCGCTGGGACCGCAGTCCGGACATCATCGAGAACCAGGTGACGTACCCGATCGTTACGGCCATGCTGGGAGCGCCCAAGGTCGAGGCGGTGCGCGGTTTTTCCGACTTTGGCTATTCCTTTGTCTATATCGTTTTTGAAGACGGCACTGATTTGTACTGGGCGCGGTCGCGGACGTTGGAATATCTGTCGAGCGTGTTGCCGCGCCTCCCCGAAGGGGTGAAGACGGAACTGGGGCCGGATGCGACCGGCCTGGGCTGGGTATTTCAGTACGCGCTGGTGGACACCTCAGGCAAGCACAGCCTGGCAGATTTGCGGTCCTATCAGGACTGGTATCTGCGCTACTACCTTAAGTCGGTGCCGGGGGTGGCGGAAGTCGCGCCGATTGGCGGGTTCAACCGGCAGTACCAGGTTAACCTTGATCCCAACCGCCTGCAGGCCTATGGCATTCCCATATCCCGCGTAGTGGAGGCGGTGCGCGGCGGCAACAGCGAGGTGGGCGGGCGACTGGTGGAGTTCGGCGGGACCGAGTACATGGTCCGCGGACGCGGGTATGCCCAGTCGCTGGACGACTTCGCCAATATCGCCCTGACGGCGAGCGAGACGGGCACGGCGATTCGCGTGAAGGACGTGGGCCAAGTGAGCCTGGGTCCGGACCTGCGCCGCGGTGTCGCCGATTTGAACGGCGTGGGCGACGTAGTGTCGGGCATCGTGGTGATGCGCCAGGGCGAGAACGCGCTGGAAGTGATTGACCGGGTGAAGGCAAAGCTAAAGGAGATTGGGCCCGGGCTTCCTGAAGGCGTGAAAGTCGTACCCGTATATGACCGCTCGGAGTTGATTCGCAAGGCGATCGACAACGTCAAGGAAACGATCTTCGAGGTCATCCTGACGGTGGTGCTGATCATTTTGGTTTTCCTATGGCATTTCCCCAGCGCCATCATTCCCATCATCACGATTCCGGTGGCGGTGCTGCTGTCGTTTATTCCCTTTCGACTGATGGGTATCAATGCCAACATCATGTCACTCGCTGGCGTGGCGATTGCCTTTGGCGAATTGATTGACGCTGCGATCGTGGTGGTGGAGCAGACCCACAAGAAGCTGGAGGTGTGGGAACGAGAGGGACGTCCGACGGATTATCGCGAGGTGGTGCTGTCGGCGGTGAAGGAGGTCGCCGGTCCGACTTTCTTCGCCCTGCTGGTGATCGCGGTGTCGTTCCTGCCGGTGCTGACGCTGGAAGCGCAGGAAGGGCGGATGTTCAAGCCGCTGGCGTACACCAAGAACCTGGCGATGATCATCGCCGCGGTGCTGGCCATTACGCTGGATCCGGCCTTGCGCCTGCTGCTGACCCATTTCCAGAATTTCGATTTTCGGCCGGCGTGGATTTGCAAGGTGACGAATGCAGCATTGGTGGGGCACATTCGTCCGGAAGACAAACATCCCATCAGTCGCGCGCTGGTACGCGTGTACGAGCCGGTGGTCGAGTGGACGCTGCGCCGGAAATGGGCGGTGCTCTCGACCGCGGCGGCCCTGGTTATCGTTACCGTTCCCGTGTTCTGGAAGCTGGGGTCGGAGTTCATGCCGCCGCTGGATGAAGGCGCGATCATGTATATGCCTTCAACCATGCCGGGCATTTCCATCGGCGAAGCGCAACGGCTGCTGCAGGTGAGCGACCGCATCATCAAGCGGTTTCCTGAAGTTGATCAAGTGCTGGGCAAAGCAGGGCGGGCAGAGACGTCCACCGACCCGGCGCCGCTTTCTATGTTGGAAACGGTGATTATTCTGAAGCCGAAATCGGAATGGCGGCGGCGCGAAACGTGGTACTCGTCATGGGCGCCGGGGTGGGCCAAGCGGATTTTCCGCCACGTTACGCCGGAGAATATTTCATCCGAAGAGCTGATCGCCGAGATGGACGAGGCGCTGAAGCTGCCCGGCGTCTCGAACGCATGGACAATGCCCATCAAGGGCCGCATTGACATGCTGACCACTGGGGTGCGCACGCCGGTAGGGCTGAAGATTTCCGGCGCGGACCTGGCGGAGATCGAGCGCATCGGTACCGAGATCGAAGCGTTGCTGCCGGCGGTGAATGGGACGCGGGGCGTATTCGCCGAGCGGACCGGTGGCGGTTTTTTCCTGGATTTCAATTGGCGCCGCGAAGAGTTGGCGCGCTACGGCCTGACGGTGGACGAGGCGCAGCAGGTGGTGCAAAGCGCGATTGGCGGCGATAACGTCACGGTAGCGTTGGAGGGCCGCGCGCGGTATCCGGTGAACGTGCGCTACATGCGGGACTTTCGCAGCGATGTGGGTGCACTGTCGCGCGTGCTGGTGCCCGCGGGCGGCGACCGGCAACTGCCGCTGGCGCAGTTGGCCGATATTCGCGCGGCGAGCGGACCGTCCATGATCCGTGACGAAGACGGCCTGCTCACCGGGTATGTGTACGTGGACATTGCTGATCGCGATCCGGAGAGCTACATCAGCGAAGCCGATGAATTGCTGCGCAACAGCATCAAGCTGCCGGCGGGTTATTCATTCTCGTGGAGCGGCCAGTACGAGGCGATGCAGCGTGTTAAGCAGCGCCTGATATTCGTGATTCCGCTGACGCTGGCGCTGATCCTGCTGCTGCTTTACCTGAACACCCGGTCGCTGAGCAAGACGATGATCGTCATGCTGGCGGTGCCGTTTTCCGCCGTGGGCGCGATCTGGTACCTGTACTTGCTCGGGTACAACATGAGCATCGGGGTCTGGGTGGGACTCGTGGCCTTGCTCGGGGTGGACGCCGAAACCGGCGTGTTCATGCTGCTTTATCTCGATCTGGCCTACGAGGAGGCGAAGAAGGCAGGCCGATTGAAGTGCATTAAGGAACTGCGGCGAGCGATTGTGCAGGGAGCAGCGAAGCGGCTGCGACCGAAGTTCATGACGTTCGCGACGACGTGCATCGGACTGTTCCCGATCATGTGGGCCACGGGTACGGGATCGGATGTGATGAAGCGCATCGCGGCGCCGATGATCGGCGGCATATTCACCTCGTTTCTGCTGGAATTACTGGTGTATCCGGCGATCTACGAGCTATGGAAATGGCATACGGAGGTGAAGAAGCTGCGGTTTGGGACTAGCTCTTAGCTGAGCTGCTTCAAAGCAAAAGCGTGCTGAACTGGTATCGGCAGATCATCCGGCTGCGGCGCACAAATGAGGCACTGGCGCAAGGAGCGCACGTGCCGGTCAACGTAGCAAACACGAACATTCTCGCCTATCTGCGCAGGAAAGGTGCCGACTCGGTGCTGGTGCTGTTGAACATGGCCGGCAGTGCGCAGCAGGTAAAGCTTGAACCTGAGCTGGCGAAGCGTTCGGCCATGGTGTTGGCCGCCAGGGGAAGCGACAAACTCAACCTGCAGGCAATTCAACTCGATCCCTTCGGGGTGGTGGTGGCGCAGTTGAAATAGGCCGGAACAACAAGGCGTTGCCGAGCCGCATCTGCGTTGGTGTACTTCGCGCGCCAGGCAAAAGCCGGTACAGAGGACGCAAAGGGCGCGAAGGACGCAAAGTCACACCGGGGCCCGCCGCCGAGACGGCGGCGCTACCAAACGGAGCAGAATGCCAGACCGCCACTTGCCGGTCCATCCCACCCGCGATCGCCTGACGCGCGGTTTGTCATTTATTGAGGACATGGTGTACGTCGGCCTCGGCGCCCTGCTCGGAGTAGCGGCGATTGCGCTGTTGTTCAATGGCTTTCGGACGTTTGTTAATGCAATACGTGATGGCAGCTTGTCCGGCCAACTGGTGCAATTGCTCGATCAATTGCTGCTGGTCATGCTGGTGATCGAGTTGTTGTACACGGTGCAGGTCTCGTTTCGCGAGCACGGACTTATGGCCGAACCTTTCCTGGTGGTGGCGCTGATTGCGGTCATTCGCAGAGTGCTGGTGCTTACCGCGGAAATCCCGCAATTGGCGCAAGCCAATGAAGCTATTTTTCGGCACGCTACAATTGAGCTGGCGGTCCTGACGGTGATGATCGTTGTGTTGGTAGGATCGGTGATCCTGTTGCAGAAGCAGGCGCGGCGGCGGCAGGCAGGAGTTCGGCAGGAAGCGAAAGGCCCTTACTCCGTTTCGGACATCCGCAAGAGCGCGTGAGCGTTTTCTCAGCCACGGTTGAGCGAGTTCGTGCCGTTCCTCCGGGACTCGGGCCTTAAAAGGACAACGTTCTCCGCCGGGGGCGCGTCGCTTTGCGGCCTGCGTGGACCCATGGTCATCGCCAAGAACGTGGCTTCCCGGGCTGTTTCGTTCGACCGTTGTGCGGACGCATGATCGTCGCCAGATATGCCGATTTCATGCAGCAAAACCAAGTGAAAGCGGAGCTGCACGCCATCCAGCTCTAATCAACCGTGTAGTTGATTTCCAGCGTGCGCACGCGATAACAGCAGAAGGCAACCACGACAATCGTCAGAAGCACTACGCCGGTGACTGCGGCCCAGGGGCGCACGGGTTCGGCAACGACGGTCAGCAGCGCGAACAGACCTTCGGCGGGAACGCTGACCGGCATCAGGTGGCGCAGATAGGAAGCGATGCTGAGCTTTTGCAGCAGTTGCGGGAACAGCGGATTGATCGCCTCCCAGCCCATCAGGGCCATTGCGGGCGGCATGGGATTCTTGAACATCATGCTCAGCAGCAGAAAGATCGCGCCGTAGCCCACGCAGGCCAGCGCGACGAGCAGCAGGTAGGCGCCGAGATGTCCGAGGCCAGGGCCATGGAAGACGAACTCGCGCCCGGGCGCGCCGAAATGGCCGTACATAAACGTGAATGAAGTCAGTGCTCCGGCTTCGAACAGGGCCAGTGAGCTGACAGCGCCGGCGAGGAACTGGCCGAAGATGAGCACCTCGCGGCGCACGGGCGACAACAGGTAATAGTGCAGGCTGCGATCAACCATCTTGCCGCGAATCAGGCGGGTGAAAATGCCGAGCGTGCCGAAGAAGATGCCCAGCCGCAGGTAATACAACTCAAATAGCCCCGCCAGCGCGGTGGTGTCTTCGCTGAGCGAGTCGTGGCGCCCGCTGTCCACGATCGCGTGCAGGGTGATGATTGCTGCCGGCGCGAACGCCAGCAGATAAATCCACAAGGAGCGGCGCGAGCGGAAGTTGAGTTTCAACTCGATGCGCATCACGGCAAGCACCTGGATCCACCACAGACGCCAGGGTTGACGCGCTTTCCACGCCTTCGCGCGTGCCCACCAGTCGCGCATCATGACAGGCCTCCGTCGCTGCCGATCAGGTACTGGTAAATGGAGTTCACATCGTCGTCGGCCGGCGCTACCGACTCGATCTCAATGCCGCCTTCCGCGGCAATGCGATTCAGCAAACTGTAGAACTGGTTGAGATTTCGGGTGCGCACGAACACGCCGCCGCCGTCGCGGTGGAGCATCGCTTCGACGAGATGGTCCATGGCGAACATCTGCGAGGCGAGCAGTTGGGGATGCGAGCAGCGCACCAGGATCTGCATGGGCTTGTCGCGCACTTCCTGGCGGACTTCGTGGATGCCGCCTTCGGCGACGACATACCCGCTGGCCATCAGCACGATGCGATCGGAGATGCGGTCCACTTCTTCGAGCACGTGGCTGGAGATGATCACGTGCATGCCTTGGCGAGCGAGGGATTCGAATAAGGCGAGGGCCTCAGCGCGAGCCATGGGATCCAGGCCGTTCAAAGGTTCGTCAAGGACTAGAACCGAAGGGTGGTGCGCGATGGCCTGCGCCAGGCGGACCTTCTGGCGCATGCCCTTACTGTAGCCGGCGACCTTGCGTCCGGCGGCGTCGGTCAGGGTGACACGCGCTAAGGCCTCGTGGGTCAACTCGCGTGCCTGCTGGTCGTTCAGGCCGTGCAGGCGCAGGCCGTCATAGATGAACTCGAAACCCGTCACACCAGGCGGGAAGGAATCGAATTGCGTGCAATAGCCGACGGCACGGAAGAACTCGGTCGCATCGGCCGGGGTGAGGCCGAGCACGCTGATGCGGCCGCGCGTGGGTCGAATCAGGCCGGTCATCAGGTTCATCAGCGTCGTCTTGCCCGAACCGTTGGGCCCGACCAGGCTGGTGATGCCGGGGCCCAGCGAAAGCGTGACGCGGTTCACGCCCAGCACTTCGCCGTAGAACTTGGAAACGTTGTCGAAGATGATCTGATCGTTCATCCGCGCACCACCTCTCGCGCACGGATGCGCGTGTGGAGAGCGAGCAGGGAAGCGCTGCCGATTACGATCAGCATGGCGAGGGCGAATTCCGGCGGGATGTAGCCGCGACGGCGGAACAAAGTCGTGACGTGGAACAGATGCTCCCAGATGACGGTGACCATGTAAGGGACGTTCAGCAGCGAGCCCCAGTTGGTGCGCAGGATGGCGTTGCAGATTTCGCCGATGCCGGCGGGGACAAACAGCGCCCCGAACACCAAACCGGTTGCCACCACACGCCATTTCACCCAGGAAGCCAGCGCGAGCGCGAGTAATGAAAGTACGGCGATCCACAGCAGTGCGCCCAACACCATGCCGGAGGCAAGGAAGCGGTTCTGCATCGCCCACGAGGGCGTGGTTGTCAGTTGCGCCTGGAAGGCGAACAGCACCAGGCATGGCAGCCAGGTGACGGCGGAGAGCAGGGTGAAGAGTACCAGCAGCTTTCCCGCGACATACTGCGCACGGTCAAGCGGACGGCTGAGAATGATAGGTAGTGCGTTGTTGGCGAGGTCTGCGGAGATCAGTCGCGGCCCGGTCCAGGCGGCCAGCGCCAGCGCCAGCCAGCATTGCACCTGGAAGACGGCGAGGAAGAAGCGATTGTCTATGGGCGGTCCCTGCGAGCCGCGCATACCGAGCAGCAGGCGCACGGTCTCGCTGTTCATGGTGTAAATCATGACCAGCGCCATGACGAAGGGCAGCAGACAGCCCACGAACAGCACGTTGGTGATGCGCGACTGCCAGGCATCGGCAAGCCCGTAGCGGGTGAGCACCAGGAAGCGCGACCACGCCGGCGTGCGCGGGCCGGTGTAGGGCGTGTACGAGCGTTTATAGACCGACACGGGCCGCCTCCGATCTGCCTTCCATCGCGTTGAGAAAGATGTCTTCCAGCGAATCGCGGCGGTGATGCATGCGGCGAATCTGTACGCCCTGCTGCGTGGCGATGGTGTAGAGGTCGCGAATCTCCACGCCTTCGGGCATCACAAGCTTGAGGCGGCCCTGGGAAAACGAGGCGCACTCGCAGCCCATACGGCGGATGGCCTCCGTATAGCTGTCCGTGGCACCCACGGTCTCCATCTCGATGAACTTGCGGTTGGTGCGGCGCTCGGCCTCCAGGTTGCAGATGGCGGCGACTTGTCCTTCTTTGAGGATGAGCACCTCGTCGCAGGTCTCGTCCACATCGCGCAACAGGTGGGAGGAAAGCAGCAGGCGGATGTCGCCGGTATCGCGCACTTCGCGAATCAACTGGATCATGCGTTGTCGGGCGAGCGGGTCGAGGCCGTTGGTTGGCTCGTCGAGGATCAGCAGTTTCGGCCCGTGGGCGAGCGCCTGCGCCAGCTTGACCAGTTGCTTCATGCCTTGGGAGTAAGTGCCGAGCTTGCGATAGCGCACCTCGCCCAGGCCGACGTAGAGCATGGTTTCGTGGGCGCGTTCCATGGCCTGCTGCGGCGGCACGCCGGCCAGCTCCGCCATGTAGCGCACGAAACGCAAGCCGCTCATGCCCGCGATGAACGAGTCGCTCTCCGGCATGTAACCGACGGCGCCGCGGATTTTCGGGGTGTACTGGAGAATGTCGAGATCAAGGACACGCGCCGTCCCGCCAGACGGCGCGTGAAATCCGAGCAGCGTATTAATCAGCGTGGTCTTGCCTGATCCGTTGGGGCCCAGCAGCCCGATGGCCCGGCCGTTCAGGCTACCGCTCAACCCGTTCAACACGATGCGGTTGCCGAAGCGAACTTCCAGTCCGTCCAGTGCGATGGTAGCCATCGCTTATAGTTTACGGAGTTTGCCTGCGAGTTGTTCCCAAATCCTCCAACAAAGCCGACAGCGCCAGAAAGTCGAGCCCAAACAGCTTGCTGTTACTGACCGCTTCGATGCGCGTCTGTTCGCCATAAGCGCAGATGGCGCTGGGGCGGGCATCGGCGGCAAGTTGCTGGATGGCCCGCGCACGGTCACCGCTGAGCTGCGAGAGCAGCGGTTCGAGCACGGGGCTGAGGTTCTGGTACACGACGGCCGAACAGTTGGCGTGCTCATCGCGTGGCAGCAGCGCCAGGAAATCGGCGGAGCGGGCCAGCGAATCGCCAGTGGTGCGCGTCCGCAGGGTGTTCATCAAAATGGCGCGGTCGGCGGCCATCAGCATGTAACCTGCGGCGAAGGTGTAGTACGTTTCGCTTCCGGTGACCTTGGGGGCAAGCGAACGCACCACGTAAAAGGGCTGGCCATTGACGTCTTCGTGGCGCATTTCCAGGCCGGGCTTGCCGTGGCTGCGCGCTTCATGGTTGATGGTTTGCACCAT
This sequence comes from Terriglobales bacterium, assembly GCA_041946775.1. Taxonomy (GTDB): domain Bacteria; phylum Acidobacteriota; class Terriglobia; order Terriglobales; family Acidobacteriaceae; genus JBHGBA01. Next base: position 42,475 of record JBHGBA010000025.1, on the reverse strand, counting down.
TTGCTCGATCGCGGCCTGGAGACGCACCGGGTCGTACACCTGCACAATTACTTTCCACGACGGCGTGGGCAGTACCGGGCCATCAAGTGCGATCACGGCATCGCCGCCGAAATAGGCCGCCATTTCCTGCGCCTGGGCCTTGAAGCGGGCATGGGATTCGCTGTGGCGATGAGCGCCGCCGTCGATGCGGATAAGGTCGTTCATCATTTCCGTGGGACTTTTGGTCACGAAGGCGACGGCCATTGCCGCGGAACGTGAGACGAATTCCAGCGAGCCCATGGGCCCAGGAGCCGCGAGCCACGACGGGATGCCGCGCCGCTGGCCGACGAAATCCAGCACCAAGCGGTTATCGGGCACGCCATTAATCTCGCGGTGTTCGGCGATCAGGTACTTTACGTCCCTGAAGCCGGCGCGTTCCGCGTCGGCTTTGTCGGGGCCGCGCCGAATGCCGCGCGCCTGCATGCGGCGCTCGTGCTCGGCGGTGATCTGCTGGAGATTGGCGGCGATCATCAGGCCCGCGCCCCGGCTGTACGCTTCCGCGATGCGCTTGCCGAAGTCGGTAGCAGTGAACGCGCCCGGCCCGGCATTGAGTTGCTGATTCACGGTGCGCAGCGCATCGAGATCAGGCGAGAAGGCCACCACGTCATCGCGCACGAGGGCGAGCATCTGGCGTCTGACCATGGCGGGCGTGGCCATCGACAGCTCGTGCTCGTCCATCGTGCGGAATTGCGCCCGCTCGCCGGGCTTGGGAGCAAACTGCGTGTCGAGAAACTCGCGCAGGCCAGTGCGCCGCAGATTCGCCAGCATCACCACTCCGGGATCGTCGCGCTGGCTGACGCCAACCAGCACGACCTCGTCTCCAAGGTATTCGCTAAGCAGCCGAATCTTCTCAATCGCCTGGTTCAGTTCGTCCTCGCGGTCGGCGCGGCCGCGCGTCCACCATTCGCGCAGCGTCTCGCTTTGCCGCAACTGGCTCTGGAAGATGCGGTTGGCCTCGCTGAGCGCTTCACCGAGGTTGGGGATAGACGCGTAGACCACAGTGTTTTCCGGCACGCGATTGAGCAGGTCGCTGGAGTAGCGCGGGCCCGGGGTGGCGATCTGTTCGAACTGGCGTTGCAGGTTGACGAATTGCGCCATCAGCTCGAGATGCTTGTCGCGGTTGCGGCTCCAACCAATCTCTTCGCGCATGGCGACGGTGGTCAGCGCCGGGCTGGTGCTCACCTGATCTCCGGCACGCAGCACTTTGTCGGTGCCGGCGTGCGCCACGCGCACTTCGCCTTCGATGACGGAGACGCGCGAGCCTTTCAGTCCCGAACGGACGGCAAAGATTGTGCCGGTGACGGCAACGCGGCAGTCGGGCGTGCGGACGTAGAGGTGTCCGGCGTTGCGCTTGGCGGCCTGCACGATCACAGCGCCGTCATCTAGCGTCAGAGTGGTGTCCTTGCCGCGCGCGCTAACTGCCAGTTCGCTGCGCTCATTCACCTCGACGAGGGACCCCTCTCGCAATTGCAAAACGGCATGGGTTCCTGCCGCGGTGCGGACCACTTCGCCCTGAGCGAGTTGGTCGCCTGCGCGCAGTGGGCGCTCGGTATCACCGGAGATCGCGTACATGCCGCCGTCCAGCGATTGAATGGTGGCGCGTGGGCCGGCGGGGACAGCGAAATAGATCTGCTGAACGAGCAAGCCCGCGATGCCGAGCACCACGACCCCCGCCACTAGGGCGAACGCCGGCCACCAACGGGCTTGTGCTGTGGCGGGCAGCGGGACGCTCCAGGCGGCGCGATCATAAGTAGTCGGCGTCTGTTGGTAATGGCGACATGCCACGCATTCGCGGACATGCGCTTCGACGAGCAGGGCGCGAGCGGGCGGCAGTTGGCCGGTGGCATACGCTGGCAGGAGCTTGCGGATGTCGTCGCAGCCGCGAATCTGTTCCACTGCTTCCGGCGCGCCGGCAGCGATCCGCTGTTGTACGCGGGTTGCGGCCGCGTGCATTGACTTTGCATCCGGGACGTCGTCGCGCACCGCGCGGATGGCGTCGTCCAGCTTCAGGTCATGATCATCTTTGTTGTGCGTCATCACTCGTCTCCCATGAATCTGCGGAAGTCGCTTCGCAAGCACGCTCGCGCCCGGTGGAGCATCACGGCCACGACCGCCCGCGAGGTGCCCAGCATTTGCGCAATGTCGCGGAGTTCGCGCTCTTCCAGGTAGCGGAGCACGAACACCTCGGCACTGCGTGGGCCCAGTCCGGCCAATGCGCGCCGCAACCATTGGCGAAGCTCGGCCGACGAACAGGCGCGCTCGGGAGAACTATCTGCCGCCTTGTTCGCCAGCGACGCGGCCTCGTCCAGCGGCGTGGCGCATTCGTGAGCACGCCGGCGTAGCAAGTCAAGGCCGGCGTTGATGGCAGCGCGATAGAGGTAGCTTTCCGCGTTGCCGATCGAGGCCGCGCCACCGTTCTGGATGAGGTGCATGAAGACGGATTGCGCGACATCCTCGGCGTCCGACATTCTGCCGGTGATGCGGTACGCCGCCCGCAACACCCGCTCGTGGTGGGCCAGGAACAGCGCCTCTACACCAGCCGCTGGCTGCGGCGTGCTGTGCTCGAATGCGACCGCCACCGTCCTCCTCCGTTCGCGGCGCCTCTCACTGCTGATGACGCTCAGAACTCGACAGTATTAACAACCCCCGCAAAAAAAACGAATGCCAAGGGAAGGTACGCAGAGAGGCGAGGGAAAGTTCGTTCCTTCGGGTTGAGCCCTGTGGTAAGCTGCCGGACATACCGCTCATACGTGCTTCTCCTCCCGAGGTTTCAAGGGGGATGCCGCGAACAATGGGGCATTCACAAAGAGAAGATTGATGATCAAGCTCGTGTATTGTCTGCGGCGCCTGCCCCAGCTTTCGCTGGAAGAGTTTCAATCGCACTGGTTGGAACACCATTCTCACTTCGGTTTTCTGGTCAAATCGATTCGGCGGTACGTGCAGTATCACGCGCCGCACGACGATCCCAGCCGGGCCGAGGCAGCCAGGAAGCAGTTAGAGCCATACGACGGTGTGGCCATCGCCTGGTTCGACGACGTGGCGGGAATGCAAGCTGCCCTGAAGAGCGCTGAATCGGCTGCCGCGGTCGAGGACGAGAGGTTGTTCATTGACCACAGCCGCTCGTCAGTATGCTTGACCCGCGAAGAAGTTTTGGTGGCGCCGCAAGGGAAAGTGCCGTATGTCTTCTTCCGCTGTTACCGCCGCCGCTCCGATATTGACCGGCGCACGTTCAGCGAACGGTGGCTACAGCAGAAGGAGAAGGTTGTCCGGGCGCACGAGGCGGGGTTGCTGATGGGATACATCCAGAACCACACGGTGCTGGAGAACGACCAGCTTGGAACGGGATCACTGGGCCAGGACGGGCCTTGGGACGGTGTCTTGACCGCCTACTTTGACAGCATTATCAAGTTCAAGGTTTTCCTGTGTTCAACGCTGGCCCAGGAAATGTTCGCGCAGGAGCGCGCGTTCACCGATCACAGCCGCTCGATTGACATCCTGACCCGCCGGTACGTGATCAAAGACTTGATTCGGTGAGAGGCGCGTCGCGCGTTGAAGGTCGTGTTCCGAACAAGCAAGAAGCTCAACGCAAAGGACGCGGAGGACGCGAAGGTACACCCGGCCCGCCGCCGGGGACGGCGGCGCTACCAAAGCCCGGCGCTACCGAACCGGACGGAGTTTTGTGTCGTTCTAGTCGAGCGTACACACCGCATTCTCGACCTGTAGGACCATCAGCAGGCGGCCGGCGCCGATGTATTGTCCAATCATCATGCCGAGTTCGATGATCTGGGGATCGGTGAAGTGCGCGCGCAATTGACGCATAGTGTCGTCATCGAACGCGTGATGGTTGAGTGCGAGCAGCTCGGCGAAGTGCAGGGCCGCTTTCTCCTGTGCACTGAACAGACTGCTTTCCTGATAACGATCCAGCGCGGCGATCTTTTCTTCCATGCCCGGTTGCAGCGCCGCTGCAAGACGTCCTTGCTTTCAAGTGAAACAGTTGTTGAGCTGAGCAATCTTCAATCGGGCCAATTCTTTGATAGTCGGTGGAACGGTCCCGTTCTCGTGCCAGTGAAAATAGAACTGGAACCAGGACTGGAACATGTCGGGACAATGGCCCAGCACCTGGTAAACGCTGGCAGGAGCGTTAAGGCTTTCTGCTTGCTTGGCCAATTCAGCAAATTTGGGCGTGAGTTGCTCTTTGGGAAGCGCAGTGACACGTGCCATGTAACGTTTTCCTCGCGTAGACGGCGGTTTTGTCAGGCGTCTGGCCCTGTGTGCTGCATATGGAAGACCTTGCTGCCCCACAAGTGTTCCGGAATCATATCGAAGAGAAGACTAGAGTCAAGAAAAAACCGACCGACTGGTCAGGCGGTGAGGGTCCGTCCGGATGGCGCAGGGCTACAACCCCAGGTACGCGCGGCGTACCTCTTCGTTGTTCGCCACCTCGTTTGACGTTGATGCCAACCGGCGGCATTCACCTGGTCGCGCCACAACTCGAAGCCGCGGAACTGTTCCATGGAGTCCACGTTCAAGGCGCCGGTCCGCGAGACAGTGAAGCCAATCGTAATCGTCTGGGCAAAAGCGGTCGTCAGCGCAAACATTACAAGGGAGAACACAAGCAGAATGCATCCTGTCACGATACATCCCCTCAACAAAAGCTGTGGAAACATGAAATACAGGGACCAGACCCGCCCAACTGGGCTGCCATTACGCACCAAGTTGGCGGACAGCGCCTGAGCTTTTCGGAATCGTCCAGCGTGAGCAGGCAGCCAGTTTCAACGCGGCGATCTGGACGCTGCACAGCCACGAGCAGTTTTCGCGTGCCTGAAACCTGGAACGGAGTGTGCTGCTAAATGGGCAGTCGCAGAGCGCGAACCGCAGGCCGGCAGCTTATTTGTTGAGCTTAATGGTGGACGCCAGCACCAGCAGCAGGATTCCCACGGCGAGGCTGAGGCCAAAGGTGCGAAAGTCGCGTGGCTCCTGCACGACGATCCACATCGGCGAGAGCAGCACCAGCGCCAGGCCGAAGCCGTGGAGAATGCGTTTTTTGTCAGCCGCTTGCATGTGGCCCATCAGTATACGACCTATTCACCAGCGACTGCACTGCCGCTGAAGCTGAACCCGATCGGCGCATGGCGTCCTTCAACGCATTCGCAGCTGCCTGAGATCGGGCAGGCCCGGATACACGCGGGGGCTCCAGCCGAGGACCACAACCGTCTTCTTGATCACCGGTTCGCGATATGCGACAACGGCCCGTACCGGGTTGCTGTCCCGTTGTTCGATCACGAGACAACGGGCTGCATCCCACCACGCTGAACCGCCGGGGACCGGAACCAGCAGCGCACTGTCGCGATCGCGGGGCGCCGGCATCTGGCACTTGAATGACGTGGGCGGCAACCCTGCTTTCTCCGTGTAGTACTGCATCACGCGATCTACGGCGTCATCGCTCATAAAAGCGATGCTTCGTGCCGAGTCCGCCGGCGGGAAACGGTTTGCGTTAGGGTAAGCTGCCAGGCCATGCGCGCCCGGGTCCCGCCACGACGGCGGAACCGCCGGCGCAGCATTCGGTCCCTCATGCCCTTGCTGGTATTGCCGGGCGATCCTTCTGAAGTCTTCGCCACGCGTACGCCCCAACACTTCGGCGGCCCGCTTTTGCAGACGCACATCGTCCGCCAACAGATAAGGGAAGGCCTTTGCTCCCACTTCTGGCTGAGACGCAAATTGTCCGAGAATGTTAAGTGCGACAAGCTGCACATCCGGTTCGCCGGTGGCGAGCGCCTCCAAGGCAGCGGGTAGAGTGCGCACGTCCCGCGCAGCCTCCAGGGTATAAAGGTCGCCAAGCAACTCCTCGACGAGCCAGGCCCGTTCAAGATAGCAATCGGCCGGATCCTCAGCGGTTTCGCAAGGCATAGGGGCGGCAGGGGCAACAACGGATATTTCGGAACTGGCCAGGCTGGGGGAACTGCCCGTGAACGAAAACCCAGCAGTCGGGTCGCGTTTAGTCTGCCACCATTGCCACGCCACATAGCCACCAACACCTAGCCCGATTATCAGCAGAGGCAGCAGCACGACCACAGACCAGAACTTCAACATCGTCCCGGAGGGGAGGGCACGGCTCACGGCCAACGAGGCCTGCAACGCCGCCTGGGTGCCGTGAAGAGCGGCATCGGTTGCGGCGATTTCGCCCATCTCGCGGGCCAGCTCCGGATGCGTAGTTCCGCTGGCGTACAACGCCTCTCCCAGTTTCTGAAGGCTTTGCGTGCGGGCCCCGGCCAACCGGTTCGCTTGCTGGCGAAGTTCGTTCAATTCCCCTGCGAAGCGCTGAAGCTCGGCAAGCATGGGCGACAGGACACTTTGGCGCTCAGCATCCAGGGCATCGAGCTGCGCCTGGTATTGCTTATTGTCGGCGGCGAGGCGGTCACATTCCGCTTTGGCGGCCGGCAACTCAGCCTGTGTGCTCTCCAGTTCCGCGGTGAGCCGGCTGCGCTCGGCCACGAGTTGCTGCCTTTGGGCTTGTGCGCTGGCGAGCTTGCCGGCGTCCTGCGGAGTGGCACTTGCTGTAAGCAACGTCAGTTGATGGTCCACCGCGGCAAGTGCAGCCACCACGTTCGACTGCCGCACGGCACTCTGCTGGATGGCGCTCTCGAGCGTGCGCGCCTTCTGGTGCGCCGCTCGAAGCGCCGCGTCAACGGGGGCTTTTTTCTGCTGCACCTCCGCTCTGCGGCGGTCGAAATCACTGCCGGCTGCGTTCTTCCGTGTTTCCAAGGCAGCGCGTTGGCTCTCCAGTTCCTGGGCGCGTTTGGCCACTTCGCCGGCCTGGCTGTCAACAGCCGCGAGTTGATCGCGAATCTCGGCGAAGCTTACCAAGTCCACCTTTTCATCTAGCGCCCGCTGGCCTAATTTGACGCGCGCCGCGACTCGTTGCTGCTCCTGTTCGGCTGCCTGCTTGCGCAGCTTTCTGCGTTCAGCTCGCCGGCCTAACTCTTGCCTGCCTGCCCTAACAAAGCCGCGCGGTGGCGCTGCGTCCGGAGTGGACGGCGATGCACTTGGCGCAGGCGTGATGCGGGCGGGCGCGGCGGCCGCTGCCGCCGGCGAGGCGGGAGCGGAGCTTGCAACGTTCGGGGCAGGGGCCACGCGACATCCGCACTCAGGACAAAAGCTCACGCCTGGTTGCAACGGTTTACCGCACTCAGCGCAGAACATCGTGTTGCCTCCTTGTCGCGTCGGTCTTCATCCTGATCGTCTTTCCTTCCCGGACCGCCGCCGAATCTCAGCGCGCGCCTTTCATCCCGGACAATGCTTTTGCGTTCTTGCTGGCGTTCGCTGCCGCCTTTGCCGCTTCGCGAGCGGTGGTGCATGCACGGATGGCCGCGGCGCGTTCATCCTCGAGCCTCCAGATTTCCTCGGTATAAGCGTCAGCCTCTTCATCGGCGAAGTCGTTCAGGCTGTCGCGATCGGGAACCTTGGGATCGCCGTTGTTATAGTTGGCGCCGGCGCAGGCATTACCGTGGGGAACCCAGCCACTTGTAGCTCCCAAATCGAGTTTCCTGCCGTCCCGCGCGGCCTTGCATGCTGCCACGTGCACGCGCTCATGATCGCGGGCCGCCTTCATGAACTCGCTACAGGTGTTCACCGACTCTGGATCAATCCACTTCCCGTCCGCGCCTTTCGCACTGAAGCTGCAATCGGCAGCCGTTTCCCATCCCGGTGGATCGGCAAGTGAGGTATTGCAGCGGGGGAGTCTCCTCGCGATGCGCCCGGGGTTATTGGCAATGTCGTCGTATAGCAGCTCGGCGGCCCTCTTGTTGACGTCAGCGTCGGACGCATTGGGTCCGAGCTGCCGCCTGGCGTTCTCGAGCGCCTTGCAACGCAACGCGCTGCTGGCAAACGAGTCGCGCAACGCCCGCTTCATCGCGATTTGCCGCTTGTAGAAACAATCCTCGGGAATTTTGCAGGTGTTGGGGTCAGGCGTGAGGCAGCTTCGTGCGGCGCCGCGGCCTGAGACCATGCCGGCGAGCACAAATAGGACCAAAGCAGAACCGCGCTTCAAGAGGTGTGATCGGAGAAGTTTCATGGGGAAATCTCCTCATCGGGATGGGCGTGCTCCCACAACCGCAAGCGGGCCTGGATCGGGGAATTGAATGGATCAATATCGTGGGCGCGGCGCAGGGCCGCGAGCGCCTCGGCGCGCCGCCCTTCAGCGTCGAGCGCAAGCGCGAGTTGCAGGTGAGGGCGCGCGTTCTCGACGCTCTTGCTGGCAGCATCGGACCAGAGTGCGACGTCCGATGCATACAGCTTGCCTCGTGCCAGCGTGGCCTGCCCAAGCAATATGACGGCGAAGCATCCGGCCAACAGGACGGAAAGCCTCATTTTCGTGGATGCTCGCGTCAAGCGAATCGCCAGGGGCGTCAGCATCAGGATGAGGCCCGCAAGTGCCAGGCCTAGCGGCCGCTCGGTCAAAGCGTCGAGCTTCGGAAAGAACGACTGAGTGGGCAGCAACGCCCCCAACCACAGCGCAGCTCCGGCAGAAACCATGGGCGCGCGGTTCCTCATAGCGATGGCGAACGCAGCGGCGCCGGCAAGCAGCGTGACGCCAAGCAAGAACAGCAGGGAAGCGGGGTTCGAAGGAAGCGCTTCGCCATGGTCACACGAGAGCGCCCACGGCCGGAAGTAGAGGGAGAGCCCTACTGGTACAGCGGACACCTGGCGAACAACGCTCGAGAGCGGCGGCCGGCCCAGGAATGAGTACTGCACCAGTACGCCGGCACGCGGCAGAAGCGCGACCCAGACCAATGCGAGTGAAACTCCGAGCGCCACAGGTGCCAGGCGCTGGATCCGCTTGTCCTGCGGGCATCCGCTGAGTGCAAGCGCCGCCAGCGCCAGAGACCCGCCGGCGGCAGCCTCACGCCCGAGAACGGCGCATCCCAGTGCACAGGCGGCGAGCCACGCCCGCTTGGTGGCAACCAGTGCCAGAGCGATAAGAACAAACGTTGCGCCGACTGCCGCGCTGCGGCCGGCGAGCGACAATACGGATTCAGCATGCACCGGATGAAGCGCCCAGAGGAGTGCGAGTACGGTGGAAAGAGACCACGCCACTCCCCGCCGCGCGAGCAGCATCGCAAGCGCAGCGGCGCCAATACAGTGGATGAAAATTGATAGGCAACGGCGAGCGGGCGCTGCGGCAATCCCGAGCGATCCTTCGACTGCATAAGTCAGCTTTGTCAGCGGCCGCAGCGTTTGCATAACGTGTTCGACCCAGGCGGGGAGAGACGCACTGGCGGGATCGTCCAGCGGAGTAGCGAAATCGTCGAGGCGGTACGGGCCGTTGCAGACAGCGCACCACACGGCCAGAGTAGCGAACGCGACCAGGGCAGCAAGTACAACAGTCCGCCAAGCAGGCCGCTGCATTGGCGGCTCGCACGCGCCGATCGGCAGGCAAGCTGCGACGCCTGCCGCAATACCATGGTCCTCGCCGCTCGGCGTGTGATGAGACGAAAGGGAAGAAGTTTTCCGCCACAATGACCAGGGAAGCGACCTCTTTACTAATCTGGACGAGCCGGCATGTGCGAAGGACGAGGTGTTCTTCGCATCGTGACGTTCATTCTCCAGGTAGTCGTTCACGCGCGGGGCGGTGTCCTGTTGTTGCCTGAAAACCGCGTTCTGGGAGCCAAAGACCTACGCATCCTGATACGAATCTGCACGCGAGATGGGCGTCGCAGCACAGCCGGCCCATGTCTCGCGGGGTAAATCCTGAAGATAATCGTTCCGACACACGACTAAATCAAGCAAAATTCTGTCTCGCTGCCGTCACGACGAGGTGGAACAGGTAGTGAAAATCAGGCCGTGGGCTAACCAGGAAGGAGTTGTATCTTAGTCGCAACTGCAATAAGAAAGGCCACTTTCGGGCATTACCCCTCAGTGGCCATTGGTTGCGGGGGGGATTTGAACCAACGGCCTTTGGGTTATGAGGGGGAATCCGTTCCCAGTCACGACCAACGTCCGCCAATTAAAGCCAACAAACAGATTGAGAATTTCGTCGCGGCTTTGCCTCATGTTGGAAGGCGTCGGCAGCAGTTCCCGGATAAAACACGGACAAGATAGGAGGCGAAATGTTGGGTTGTTTCGGACAGGCTTCATTCCAGTCCGCAAACGCGGCCCTGCTCGCGGGCGACAATGGCCCAATCTTTCTCACCTTCGCCGTGCGCAATGGCACTCAGTAGCCGGTCGCGAAAGGCGCTGGCGCTGGGCAACGGAATTCGTCCCAAATCAGCCGCGGCCATGATTAGATTAAAATCTTTGAGGCCCAACAATGTCGTGAACCCGGCCTTTTCATAGGACTCATTCACCATGATCTTGCCGTACACCTTATAGGCAACCGCGGCGAAGAGATTCTCTGTCATCACCTCGTAGAACACTTGCGGTTCGACACCGTATTTCCGCACAAGAGAAAATGCCTCCGCCATTGCCTCGATGGCGCAGCCGAGCACGAGGTTATTGGCCAGCTTGACGGCCAGGGCCGACTCAGGTTTCGTACCGGCTTGGAGTGTTTGCCTGCCCATCACCCTGAACAATGGCTCGCATCGGCCCACAGCGTCCGCAGGTCCACCAGCAACGATTCCGAGTTGGCCGGCAGCGGCCAAGTCAGGCCTCCCTAGAACGGGAGCTGCAACGAGGTTCTGGTTCGACTCGGCGTGAGCGGCGGTGAGCGCCCGGATGGTGGCAATGCCGTGAGTTCCCATCGAGAGATGGATGGCCCCTTCCGGCATGGTGGTGCGAATGCCGCCGGGGCCTAAAGCGACCTCCTTCAGTACGGCATCGTCCGGCAGCATTGTGATGACAACGTCGCGTCCCGCACCGGCCTCTGCTGGCGTAGAGCCCACTTTGACGCCGGCTGCCGCGAATGGCTCAGTCTGGCTGCGCAGCACGTCGTAAACGATCAGGTCGTGGCCATCGCCAAGGATGCGGCGAGCCATACCTTGACCCATGCGCCCCAAACCGAGAAAGCCGACCTTCAATTTGTCTGGATTCGTCATACAGTTTCTCCGAGCGCAAGCTGCTCAGCTACGGCGCACTGCCTGCGGCCGGCTTTGATGCTTGGGACTTCATCACCCAGCGCAGAGCAAACATGGCGACGGCTGAAAAGAACGCCGGCACGGCGAGTGCGAGGAAGATCGACTGGGTCGTCCACTTGAGCGCCATGAACTCCCCGGCCAGGACCGGCCCGACGATGGCGCCCGCCCGGCCGATGCCAAGGCTCCAGCCAAGGCCCGTGGAGCGAAGATACGTTGGGTAGTAGGTGGCGGAGAGCGCGTTTACACTCGGCTGGCCTCCGACGATGCATGCTCCGGCAACGATCACGAATACCACCAGAAGGGTGAGCGAGAGGCCCGGGTGGCCGATGATGGCAATGGTGACGCACGCGATGCTGAAGACGGTTGTCAGTACCGGGACAGGGCCGAACCGCATAATTAGTGAAGCGAACAGGAATGGCGAGAAAGTACCGCCCACTTGCAGCATTGTCCCAACGAGTACCGCAGTCGAAGTCGGGTAGCCGGCTCCGCGCACCACTGTCGGCAACCAGTTCGCCAGCGAGTACAGGTTCAGCAGGTTCATGAAATTGATGACCCACAGCAGGATGGTTGATATACCCCGCCCCTCCCGGAACAGACGAACGAATGGCACACCTTTCCTGCTTTCCTCGTTCACCCGGTACTGGACACCTGGAGCGAGCGGGACATCCGGAGCCAGCTTGTTCAACCAGCGGCCGATCTGTTCAGGCGAGCGTCGGCGCAGTACCAGAAGTTGCAGCGACTCGGGCAGCCAGAAATACATCATCACGGCAAGCACCAAGGGTACCGCGCCGCCGAAGTAGAAGACCGAGCGCCAGCCGAAGGCGGGAATCATGGCGGCCGCGACGAATCCACCAAGCATTGCCCCTGCGGTAAAGCCAATGCCAATGTAGGTTGTCAGCTTTATTCGCAGGCGGAGAGGGCTGTACTCGCCCACCAGCGCCGTGGCGTTTGGAATGATGGAGCCGAGCGCCGTGCCGGCGATGAACCGGATGACGAGGAGCTCCGTAATGGTGTTGGCGCGCCCCGTCAGGATCGTGAGCACTGAAAACAGCAGTACCCCGAGGATGAGCACCGGCCGGCGCCCGACCCTATCGGCCAGGATCGTGAAGGTGAGCTGACCGACTAGGACGCCAAGATTGCTCGCGCCGAAGACCGGGCCAAGCAGCGCCGGAGCGATCTTCCAGTCCTGGATGACAGCGGGCGCGACGAACCCGAGGGCCTGCACATCGAAACCGTCCATGATGGTGCAGGCGGCGCACAGCAGGAAAGCGGCGGCGTGGACTGCCTTGACCTTGCTGTGGTCGATCAGGGCGGAGACATCGACTTTCGCGGGTGCCGTAGCTGGCGTCGTCATTACAGCTCCCTGGCCTCGGGCTGCGGAAAACCCTAACGCTGAACACGGTGGGCGTATCAGCCCTGCTTCGGCACGACGATATGGAACAGCTTGAGCGGGACGCGGCCGGATTGGCTGATGCGGGCCGACTCATTCGGACCCAAATAGAGGCCCGCCCCCTTTTCTACTACATGATTTGTGGAGTTGAGCCTGATTGTTCCCGCGCCTTCCATGAGGTAGATCAGGTGATGCATCTGCTCATCCGGACCCGCCTCGATGCTGTCGCCATTGTAGAGCCAGTGTAACGTGGCAACGACATTGTTCGCGCCCGCCAGCTCATTGTTTAGGATTTCTGCGAATTCGCCCGCACCAGGTACCCTCGTGCGGGGGATGTCGTTGCTGTCGATGTATGTGTTGGCCAAAAGTCTTGCTCCTTGGTTTTGCAAGCTTAACGGCAACAATCCTCACCTGGAGGTCGCCAGATCTGCTAACGCACTACCTTTAAGTTTGTACCCAGACGCCGCCCTCGATACGGTTCCAACGCAGGTCGGCTTCGGTCCCGTCGAGGATGTGCGTCTTGAAACGGTTGGGCGCCTGGAACTCGAAATAAAACAGGGGCGTCTTCGCGCGCAGCCGATGTTTCGCTTCCGCCGGGATGAACACCATCGTGCCCGGCCCGACCGGCTCAATTCCTTCTGGCGTCTCCACCGTGGCTTCACCCTCGAGGATGAAGTAAAAGTGCTCGCATACCTCATGATAGTGGTACGGCGACGAGGCGCCCTGCTCGTACCTCATGACGCCCGCGAGCATATCGTCAATGTGTGTCAGTTCTTTGTCGACAAAGAATATCCGCTCGCGACCCGGCACTTCCGACACCAGACGCGGCAGTTCGTCCTGCCGAAATATGTAGGCCAATGTTCTACCCCCAGGATTCGTGTTGTATCAGGACCTCTCGAATGCCATCTGTGTACAAAAGGCTCCGCTCACGCCAGCAACTGCATAGGGTCCCCAATCACCTGCGCCAAGTCTCGCAAGAACATAGCCGCCTTCGCGCCATCCACAACCCGGTGATCCGACGACAGCGTCAGGCACATCATAGGTCGAACAACCGGAGCGCCATTCGCTGCAATCACGCGATTGGCAATGCGGCCGACCGCGAGAACCCCACTCTGCGGCGCAGTAATCACGGCACTAAAAGCATCGACCTCGTACATCCCAAGATTGCTGATGGTAAATGTTGCACCGCTGACATCTGTCGGGCGCAGGCGGCCCGCACGCGCGCGCTCAGCCAAGGCTCGTGTCTCAACTGCGATTTCACCCAACTCGGCGATATCCGCACGGTGTACCACGGCGGCGACCACTCCGTCCTCGACAGCGATCGCCACGGCAATATTCACATCGGAGTTGAAGTCGATCTGTCCCTTGTTCCAGGAGGCGTTCATGTGGGGGTGGCGCTTGAGCACGCGCGCCACTAGCGCGATCAGCAGGTCAGTGTGCGTGAGGCGGATTCCACGTGCTTCCTGGACGGCGGGTGCGAGTCGTTTACGAGCTTCGAGCAGCGCGCCGGCATCCACCTCGCGGACCAGGAAGAAATGCGGCACATGGATCCAGCTTTCGGTCGTGCGCTCGGCCATTAGCCGCGCCACGGCACTGAGGGGTCGCACCTCAGGCGCGACCGACGTGGCCGGCTCCGTGACCGAAGCCACCGCCGCCAATACATCAGCAGACGTAACTTCGCCGCCGGGACCGGAGCCTTGTACGTGACTCAGATCTACTCCGTGCTCCTTGGCCAATCGGCGAGCCTTTGGAGACATTCTGGCTTGTTGCCTTACCGGTTCCGCAGCTGCCGGCGGGGTCGCGGACGAACTCTGTGCGCCTGTCATTACGGCGGCCACCCGGGATGAAGGATAAGCCAAAGTTTCCGAGGGAACTGTTTCGCCGGGGCGGACGATCCACGCTATGGTCTGGCCTACGGGAATGACATCTCCTGCGCGAGCTTTAATGCCGGTGAGGATACCCTCGGCTTGAGCCTCGACCTCCATTACGGCTTTGTCGGTCTCGACCTCGAGCAGCGGTTCACCCTTGCTGACAGCTTCGCCTTCCTTCTTCAGCCAAGCCACCAGCTTCCCGGTTTCCTGTGCCATTTCCAGTGCAGGCATGACAACGCTGAATGCCATAATTGTTCGTCCGCATCAGCTATTCCCACGGTTTAAATGCACACATCAACTCGAATCTTCTCCACCACTTTCTGTGTGGGTGCATTTTCGTTCTCGCGCGTGGTCGGCAGCGAACCATGGGCTGTAAAGTAGTGCGCGCCCGCGACAAGCAACTGGTCGGCTGGGAAGCGCGTGATTATCTCGTGCCCGGTTGTGGTAACCACAATCTCTTCCTCGATTCGTGCCGCGCTCCAGCCGTCGGTGGAAGGCCAGAATGTCTCCAGCGCAAATACCATCCCCGGCTTTATTTCAATCGGATGATCGAAGGAAACCAGGCGGCTGATTACCGGCTTTTCCCAAATCGCCAGCCCGATGCCGTGACCATACTGCAGCCCAAAACATGCCTCCTCGTTCGCAAAGCCAAATTCTTGTGCTTTCGGCCATACCGCCGCGATATCTGCGGTCGTCGTGCCGGGACGGACGAGTTCGATAGCCGCATCCAGATACTCGCGGCAACGCTTGTAAGCGTCCACCAGGGCGTGCGAGGCGTAGCCTATGGCAAAGCAGCGGTAATAGCAGGTTCGATAGCCCATGTAAGAATGCATCACGTCGTAATACACGGGATCGCCCGGACGCAGCAGCCGATCGGAAAACACGTGCGGATGAGGATTGCAGCGCTCGCCCGAGATGGCGTTGATGGCCTCCACGTACTCTGACCCCATGTCGTAGAGCCGCTTGCTCATCAAGCCAACAGCTTCGTTCTCGCGCATGCCAGGTTTCATCGCGCAGTACAGGTCGTCGTACGCCGCATCCACCATCGCCGCCGACATATTCAGCAGGCTGATCTCATCGGCGGTTTTGATCAGGCGCGCTTCCGACAATAGCGCCTGTCCATCAACAATCCGCAGGCCCTCGCGCTGGAGGGCAAAGAGCACCGGCAGCTCGATGATGTCTACGCCTACGGGCTCTTTATGAAGACCGCGCATCTCCAGTTCGGTCCGAATTTTCCTGGCGACGTCTTCGGCCCGGCCCATCTGCGGGGTCATGGCGCCGCGCAGCATGGAAATGCCGGCGCGCGAACGCTCTCCCATCCAGGGGCAATAGAGCTGATGATGCTTCGCCGCCGAGCCGAAGTCCCACAGGATCGGCTCATCGTTCTGCGGCAGCAGCGTAAAGCGATTGATCTTGTCCTGCGCCCAGGTCCCAATCGTAGTAGAGGTCAGGTAGCGTACGTTGTTCATGTCGAAGCAAAGCAGCGAGCCCAGCTCCGACTCGGCGAGCAACTTCTTCACCCTGGCCAGCCGGTCGCGGCGCAGCCGGTCGAAGTCAACTCGCTGTTCCCAATCCACAGCCATGGTTCCATGTGTCGGCAGTGCCATCACTTCTCCTTAGTTGCCGTAAGATCCACGGCACAGCTCGCGAGCCGTCGCCGCTACCGCCGGCTCGGTGGGTACAGTCGCATCTTCCAGCGGCGGGGAAAACGGAACGGGAACGTCCATGGCGCCCATCCGTTTCACTGGCGCGTCCAGATCGTAGAACGCTTTGTCGGCAATGACGGCGGCAATTTCAGCGGCGATCCCATACCTGCCGTAGCCCTCGTCGATGATGATCACGCGCCCTGTCTTTTTTACCGACTGCAAAAGGGTCGCTTCGTCCAGCGGGGATGTCGTACGCGGATCGACCACTTCCGCGCTGATGCCATCCTGTTCCAGCAAGACCGAGGCTCCCAAAGCCACTTGCACCATGCTGCTCGTAGCGATAAGCGTGATATCGCGGCCCTGGCGCTTCACATCCGCTTGTCCCAGAGGGATGGTGTACTCCTCCTCCGGCACCGGGCCTTTGAGCTTGTACATCATCTTGTCTTCGAACACGACTACCGGATTGTCATCCCGGATCGCGCTCTTCATCAGACCTTTGGCGTCGTATGGCGTGGAAGGAAGCGCTACCTTAAGTCCCGGTACATGGCTGAACCATGCGTGCAGCGATTGCGAATGTTGTGCCGCCGAGCGCCGGGTAGCACCCAGGGTAGTGCGCAGGACCATCGGGACTTTCCACTTCCCGCCCGACATGTAATGCACCTTGGCCGCCTGGTTCACCATTTGGTCCATGGTCAGCGTGATGAAGTCGCCGAACATGATGTCCACGACCGGGCGCAGCCCGGTCATGGCCGCTCCCACCGCCAGCGCGGTGAACCCCGCCTCTGAGATGGGGGTGTCCAACACGCGCCCGGCGCCAAATTCTTCGACCAGCCCGCTGAGCACTTTGAACGCGGTCCCCGCCTCGGCGACATCCTCGCCCAGGACGAATACGTTCGGATCGCGCCGCATTTCTTCCGCGAGCGCCTCCCGCACCGCCTGTCCAAAGGTCAATTCACGTGGCGGCTCAGGCATAGAGATCCTCGGTCACCTGCTCTACGGCCGGATAGGGAGTGGCAATGGCAAACGCGACGGCCCTTTCGATCTCATCGCGTACCTCCGCCTCCATATTCGCAAGCTTTGCAGTATCAGTGAGCTGTTCCTGTTTCAGCCAACCAGCAAGGACGCGCAGAGGATCACGCTGCGTCTTCCAGGAATACTCTTCCTGTTTTGAGCGGTAATGTTCGCGATTGATGTCGCCAACGTGATGGCCCGCGAAGCGATAGGTATTGCATAACAGAAACGCCGGGCCGTCACCTCTCCGCACGCTATCGACGAGACGCGTGGCTGCGGCATAAACAGCGCGCACGTCCTGCCCATCTGCGATTTCGGTCGCGATCCCAAACGCCTTAGGACGCGCCACTATATCGCCGGCGGTGGTCTCGGAGTAATGGGTGTATTCGTTGTAGAGATTGTTCTCGCAAACGTAAATGACTGGGAGCTTCCACAAGGCGGCAAGGTTCATGACTTCGTACAACAGCCCTTGGCCCAGCGCGCCTTCGCCGAAAAAACAGACTGCCACCTGGCCCGTGCCACGACGTTTTGCCGAAAAGGCCGCTCCCGTGGCGATACCAGCGCTTCCGCCCACTATGGCGTTAGCGCCCAAGTTGCCGGTCTCGGGGTCAGCGATATGCATGGACCCGCCCTTGCCCCGGCAGTACCCCGCCGCCTTGCCCAGCAGTTCGGCAAACATGCGATCCGGCGAGGCTCCCTTGGCCAGGCAGTGGCCGTGGCCGCGATGCGTGCTGGTGATGTAGTCGTCAGGGCGAAGTGCGTTACAAATGCCCACCGCCACCGCTTCTTCACCGATATAAAGGTGGGCCAATCCCGGCATCAGCGCACGCGTGTACAGCTCGTTCACCTTTTCTTCGAAGGCGCGGATGCCCAGCATCTGCCGGTATATCTGCAACCAGAACTGAACACCCGCGCCTTCTGGGGCAGGTCGTTGCGCTGCAATGGTCATCTGGCCACTCCCTGCATAGTCGCCAACCCCTCCAAGCTGACTGAGGTCCTCACCCACGGTACCTAGCTGCGCGCTGCCGTAGCCGCCTGCTGAATAGAAACGGTCTTAATGTTGGTGAATTCGCGAATGCCATGCACCCCCAACTCGCGGCCATGACCTGACATCTTTACTCCCCCGAATGGAAGCCTCGGATCGGAAGCGACCATCCGGTTCACGAACACCATGCCTGAATCCAAGTCCTCGATGAAGCGTTGCTGCTCGTGCTTGTCGTTGGTCCAGACGCTCGCCCCTAAACCGAATCGCGTGTCATTGGCGATGTGAATCGCCTGCTCAATGTCCTTTACGACGAAAATTGAAGCAACCGGGCCAAACAGCTCTTCCCGATAGGCCGGCGAGTCCGTGGGAATATCAATCAGCACGGTTGGGGCATAGAAATAGCCGGGGCCTGGCAGTCGCTTGCCGCCGGTCAGAATGCGCGCGCCTGCCTGAACGGTCGCCTGCACATCCCGCTCCAGATCGGCAAGACCATCGGCCGTGGAGAGCGGGCCAACGTCAGTGGCTTCGTCAAAGGGATCGCCTACCTTGAGTGCCTCCATCCGCCGAACGAATTCACGCACGAACTTCGGCGCGATCGCCTCGGCAACGATAAAGCGTTTGGCGTTGATGCACGATTGACCGTTGTTTAGCGTCCGCGCTTTGACCCCGGTGGCGACCGCCTCGTCCAGACTCGCGCTGGGCATCACGATAAACGGATCGCTCCCACCTAACTCCATCACGACCTTTTTCATGTACCGCGCCGCGCCAACCGCTACCTGGATTCCCGCCGGTTCGCTACCGGTAAGCGTGGCCGCAACCACCCGAGGGTCGTTGAGGACTTTCTCAACCTTTTGCGCTCCGATCAAAAGCGTTTGAAACACGCCTTTGGGAAATCCGGACTCCAGCAAAACTTCCTCGATCTTGAGCGCGCACTGCGGCACGCAGGAAGCATGTTTCAGCAGCCCGATATTGCCGGCCATCAGGCCTGGCGCGACAAACCGAAACACCTGCCAGAAGGGGAAATTCCAGGGCATCACTGCCAGGACAACTCCCAGCGGCTGGTAGCAAACATAGCTGTGGGTGGCTACCCCCTCCACCACTTCGTCGGTCAGGTAGCGCTCGGCATGTTCTGCGTAGTAGCGACAGACCCAAGCGCATTTGTCCACTTCCTCCAGAGCGGACCGGAGCGTCTTGCCCATTTCCAGCGTAGCCAGCCGGGCCATGGTCATCCGTTCGCGCTGGATGACCGCCCCAGCTTTCGCCATCATCGCCGCCCGCACCGCGAAGGAAGTCCTGCGATAGCTGGCAAATGTCTCCGCCGCTAACTTTACCTTCTGCTCTATTTCGGCATCCGTAAGCGGCTCAAACGTTTTCACTACCTGTCCGGTAGCGGGATTAGTCGTTGCGATTGCCATTGTGATTACCCGTCAATGCGAGCTTCTATCGGGAAGCCAGCTTTTACCCGTGAGCGAAATCCGGAGGCACTCTAACCACTAAGCCAGGCGAAGTCAAGCATTTTTGATAATAACTTGTGAAAATATTACACTTTCGAGCTACATAATGGTTTTTACCGAAATTATTTTGGATATAATTGCCGGTATATGGTAAACTCCGCCAGCTTATCCGTGCGCAATCGAGAGATTCGCTATGAGCGTAATAGCAGCGCCTCCGCCAGCGGCAGCCGCGTCGTCGCCCTCGCGGATACGGGCCATTATCGGAGGATCGGCCGGCAATCTGGTGGAGTGGTATGACTGGTATGCCTACGCCGCTTTTGCTCTTTATTTTGCGCGAGTCTTTTTCCCCAAGGGCGATCAGACCGCTCATCTGCTGAACACCGCCGCCGTATTCGCCGTCGGTTTCTTTGCCCGACCGATCGGAAGCTGGTTAATGGGGCTTTATGCCGATCGCAGGGGACGGCGTGCGGCGCTCGTCTTCTCCATGTTGGCGATGGGCGCGGGATCACTTGTGATTGCGCTTACCCCGGGATACGCAAGCATCGGAGTGGCGGCGCCGGCGATACTCGCCGTGGCGCGTGTTGTGCAGGGTCTTAGTGTGGGTGGCGAGTATGCCGCCAGCGCGACCTATCTGAGCGAAGTCGCCGGACGTAAGCGGCGCGGTTTCTGGTCAAGTTTTCAATATGTAACCCTGATCATGGGGCAACTTCTCGCGCTGGGTGTTTTGCTGGTTTTGCAACAGCTTTTGACTGCGGAGCAATTAACCAGTTGGGGGTGGCGCGTACCGTTCGCCTTGGGAGCCGTCTGCGCGGTGCTGGCGCTGTGGGTGAGGCGCGGGATTGAAGAGACCAGCTCCTTCATCGCGATTGAGAAGCGGGCCAAGCCGGCGGAGACCTGGAAACTTCTCGCGCAGCACCCCCGGGAACTGGCAATTGTCGTGGGGCTGACGATGGGCGGAACCATTGGCTTTTATACCTTCAGCACCTACGCACAAAAGTTTCTGGCCAACACCTCAGGGTTCTCGAAAGACAGGGCATCGCAAATCGCCGCCGGATCGCTCGTCATTTTCATGCTGCTCCAGCCGGTGATGGGCTGGATTTCGGACCTTGTCGGCCGCCGTCCGCTGCTGATCGCATTTTCCGCCGTTGGCGTAGTAAGCACAGTTCCGCTCATGACATCCATCGGAACGGCCAGCAGCGCCTTGCAGGCGTTCATTCTGGTAACGCTGGCGCTGGCCAACATCAGCGCCTATACCTCCATTGGGGCAGTCTTTAAAGCCGAATTGTTTCCAGCGGAGATACGGGCGCGTGGAGTGGGTCTGCCTTACGCGATTGTAGTTTCGCTTTTTGGCGGGACCGCAGAGTACATCGCCCTGTGGCTCAAACAGCACGGACACGAGAGCTGGTTTTATTGGTACGTCAGCGGCTGCATGGGTGTGGCGCTGATCACCGCCCTGCTCATGCGCGACACGAAACACCACAGCCGGATCACGGAAGATTGATCACCAACTCAAACCGGCACGGTTGGTGGTCTCGTGACGTTTCCGAGAGGAACCGATGCCACAAGGCGCATCCACAACGGGTCTGAACCGTTCACGGTTAGCGTGCTGGTTGTCGCCCATAGTTCTGTTGGCTGGATGTCTGCCGGCGCTCGGACAGGCAGCGCGACTGGACGTCGTGCGAGTCGAGGGGACTCCTACTATCACAATCACCGTGGCACTTCGCCAGGGCATGTTCAGGAAGTATGGGATTGAGGTCCAGAGTTCGCATTCGTCGACGTCCGACGCCATGCGCGCCAAGCTTGCCAATGGCGAAGTGGATATTATCGATAACGGCCTGGACAATGCCGTAGCCATGGTTCTAGGCGGCGTCGACGCTGTGATTGTAACAGGCTCCAGGCTCGCGGATCAGGAACTCCTTGCCCAACCCGATATCAAGTCGGTGAGAGATTTGCGCGGTAAAACGGTCCTGGTTGACGCGCCCAATACGCAAGCCGCGCTGTTACTTAAGAAAATTCTATTGCTGAGCGGCCTCAGAGCTGATGTCGATTATCAACTGCTGCCCGTGGGCACTCGGCGACTGCCAGAAATGCGGGCCCACAAGGAATACGCGGCTGCGATGCTGTCGGGCTCGACGGCCATTCTTGCTAAGCGCGAAGGTTTCGTCAGCCTGGGTACAAGTTCCTCACTAATCGGCCCCATCTTGTACTACGGCTCATTTGTGCGCCGCCAATGGGCTCGTGATCACGCCGATTTGTTGTCGCGGTACATCGCCGCGAACATCGAGGCCCAACGCTGGCTCTTGCGGCCCGCCAACAAGGCAGAGGTCATAGAAATACTCAGAGACTCCGGAGAGCACAAAGTACCGGCCGATGTCGCCGCTGAAGCATATGCCGCCATCGTGAAAGGTCCGGGCGCGTTGACCAAGGAGCTTCGTTTCAATGTGTCCGCTTTTAAGAACTTCCTGAAAGTGAGAGCGGAGGTTGAGGGCTCCTGGCAAGGCGTGCCGCCACAAGCTGATAGGTTTTACGACCTTTCATATTACGACGAGGCCCGGAAGAAGTTGTCCAAAGGTCGATAGTTCGGCTGCGATGGCGCAGATCGAACCGGGAGTTCAGAAGGCTGTGCGTGAGAAAGAATACTGCTCGAGCAAAGGACTGCATGCTTAACTGCGCCGCTGAAACACTTGGAGGTGAAGATGCAGCGGACCATTTCCTTCACGCTGAACGGGAAGCCTGCGCGCGTCACCGTTGACGATGAACGCATGCTGCTTTGGGTGTTGCGCGAGGACCTGGGCTTGACCGGAACCAAGTACGGTTGCGGCGCTGCGGTGTGCGGCGCCTGCACTGTACTTGTCGGAACCGAGGCGGTGCGTTCCTGTGCTACACCCGTTAAAGAAGTTGCGGGCAAGCAGGTGTTGACCATCGAAGGACTGGATCAGGATGGCCGCCTGCATCCCCTGCAGCAAGTCTTTCTGAAACGCCACGCCTTCCAGTGCGGCTACTGCACGCCGGGAATGATCCTGAGCGCGTACGCCCTGCTGATGAAGAAGCCACAGCCTACTCGGGCGGACATTATCCAGCATATGGACAGTAACCTGTGCCGCTGTGGCGCGCACCTGCGCATCGTGGAGGCAATCGAGGAAGCCGCGGCTGGCCTTCAGTCCGCGTCCGCGAAAGCGAGCGACACACAGGTGCTGCAGTTGGCCATCGCCGCGGAAGGAGGTGCGCGATGAAGCCCGGCGAACTGAACTGGGACGACGAGATGGTCGCGAGCGATTTGACACCTCCTGCCGAGACGATTGGCAGTTCGGACCTGAGCCGGCGCCAGTTTATGACCCTGACCGGCGCCGGACTGCTCCTCTTTTTCTGGACCGATCCGGCCGAGGCATTGCAATCAGCGGCCCGGGCGGAACCTGGTTACCCGAGCGACTTTAACGCCTACCTGCATATCGCGCCCGATGGCCGGGTGACGTGCCTCGTGGGAAAAATCGAGATGGGCCAGGGAGCCATGACGTCGCTGGCAATGCTGCTGGCAGAAGAGTTGGATGTCGCGTTGGATTCCGTGGACATGGTCATGGGCGACACCGACCTGTGCCCGTGGGACAGGGGGACTTTTGGCTCGCGCAGTATTCGGCAGTTTGGCCCGGTGCTGCGCGGCGCCGGGGCGGAGGCGCGCGCGGTGCTGCTGGCGATGGCGGCGGAGCGTCTGCACGCGCCTCTGGAACGGCTGCAGGTGAAGGGCGGAGTGGTCACCGATCCACACCAAGGAAAGAGCGTCAGCTACGGGCAACTGGTAGAGGGCAAACGGATCGAGCGGCACATCGAGAACGTGGCCGTGAAGCCAGTGACGGCGTTCAAAATCCATGGGCAGTCCCCGAGCCGGAAAGATGGGCTGGAGAAAGTGACCGGCAAGGCGAAGTTCGCCGGGGACATTCGCCTTCCAAGGATGTTGCACACGCGGCTGCTGCGGCCTCCGGCGCACGGGGCCAGGCTGAAAGACGCGGATACCAGCGCAGCGGAAAAAATTGCCGGTGTCCAGGTAGTGCGCGAGGGCGACCTCATCGCGGTGCTGCACGAGCGGCGGGAGGTGGCTGACAAGGCGCTGGCGCTAGTCAAGGCGCAATTCGAGCGGCCGCCGGCCGGCGTGAACGACCTCACCATCTTCGACCACCTGCTCAAGACTGCGCCGGACCCCAAGGTCCTCGGTGAGAG
The DNA here is from genome assembly GCA_041946775.1 of Terriglobales bacterium. Lineage (GTDB taxonomy): Bacteria > Acidobacteriota > Terriglobia > Terriglobales > Acidobacteriaceae > JBHGBA01. The sequence goes on along the minus strand of JBHGBA010000025.1, from coordinate 18,798 downwards.
CGGCGACTTGAAGGAAGGCGAGAAGCTCGCATCGAACATTGTCGAAACAACCTACTTAAACAGTTACGTGGCGCACGCGCCCATCGAAACACACTCCGCCACGGCGTCATTCGAACGCGGCAAGATGACCGTTTGGGCCAGCACCCAAACACCGTTCCCGGTTAAGCAGCAAATCGCCGAGGCGCTGAACCTGTCGCCGGACAACGTGCGCGTGATTACGCCCTACGTGGGCGGCGGTTTTGGCGGAAAGAGCGCATCGCGCCAGGCGATCGAGGCGGCCCGGCTGTCGAGGGCCTTGGGCGTGCCGGTGCAGGTGGTGTTCGATCGCTACGAGGAGTTCTTCTTCGATACCTTCCGGCCGGCGGCGGTGGTGAAGGTCCGTGCTGGGCTTACTGATAAAGGCAGGCTGGCCCTGTGGGATTACATCGTCTACTTCGCCGGCGACCGCGAGGCACAGCACTTCTATGATATCCCGCATCATCGGACCAGATCTTCGGGCACTGGCTGGACGGGAATCGGGCCGAAATCGCACCCGTTCGCGGTGGGGCCATGGCGCGCGCCGGGAGTGAGCACCAATACCTTCGCACGCGAGTCGCACATTGACATGCTGGCAAACAAGGCGGGCGTGGATCCGGTGGAGTTCCGCCTGGCGCACCTCACCGACAAACGCATGCGCCGGGTGCTGGAAACTGCAGCCAGGCAGTTTGGTTGGAGTCCTCATAAGACGCCGAGCGGGCGGGGCATTGGCGTGGCCTGCGGCACAGATGTCGGCTCATATGTGGCCACCATGGCGGAGGTCGCCGTGGACAAGAGCACCGGCCAGGTGCAGGTGAAGCGCGTCGTGTGCGCGCAGGATCAGGGCGTCATCGTGAATCTCGACGGCTCACGCCAGCAGATGGAAGGCTGCATCATGATGGGCCTGGGCTATGCCCTCACCGAGGAAATGCACTTCAGCAATGGCGAACTGCTGGACCGGAACTTCGACAGCTATGAAATTCCGCGGTTCTCGTGGATGCCGAAGACCGAGACCGTGCTGATTGACAATCCCGCGACGCCAGCCTCGGGCTGCGGCGAGCCGGCGATCGTCACCATGGGTGCGGTGCTGGCCAATGCGGTTTACGACGCCGTCGGCGTGCGCCTGTTGCAGTTGCCGATGACGCCAACGCGACTGAAGGAGCAGCTCAGGGTTGATGTGACACCGGGCCCAGGAGATCGCACTGATGTCTTGGAGCGTAACGAGGCGCATTGATAAGGCAAGCTATGACAACTCCGATTGATTCTCAACCGACAACGCAGCAGATGCGCAATCGCCGCGAGTTCATCAGGTCCCTTGCAGGTACCCTGTGTTTCGCCGCCATGGGAGACATGGCGGGGTTTGCATCCCAGATGGACCAGGCGCCAGGTGTGATTACCGATCCGAAAGAAGCCCTTAGCGTCACGGACTTTGAAGAGGCAGCACGCCGAAAAGTATTACCTGCACATTGGGCTTACATGACCAGCGGCGTCGATGATGACCGGACGCTGCGCGCCAATGTAGAGGCTTTCAGGCACCTGCAACTGCGGCCCCGGCGTCTGGTGGATTCAACCAAGGTCGATATTCGAACGCAGTTGTTTGATACGACATACAACAGTCCCATCTTTTTGTGCCCCGTCGGCGGGCAAAAATCCTACCACGAAGACGGCGAATTGGCGGTCGCCCGCGCTGCCAAATCGCGCGGCGCCATGCTGATGCTTGCAACTGCGACCTCGGTCGGCATTGAAGACGTGAACAAGTCTCTCGGCCAGCCGGCTTGGTTCCAGCTTTATGCAACTTCATCGTGGGCAGCCACGGAGAAACTGGTGCGTCGAGTGGAATCGGCTGGATGCCGCGTAATTGTGCTGACGGTTGATGTAGCTGCCGGCAGGAACGCCGAAAGCTACTTGCGCCGCCGCCCCAAGGACTTCACCGATTGCTCTTCCTGCCATGAGGCAGCGCCCCGAATAGTGCCCGGTTCCGACCTCAAGGAGAAGCCGATGTACGCGGGCATCGACATGGCCGGCGTGAAGCGGCACGACCCAGCCTTGACTTGGAGTTTCGTAAACCGGCTCAGAAAGAACACGCAACTCAAGCTCCTAATAAAAGGAATCGAGACGCGCGAAGATGCACGGCTTTGTCTCGAGCATGGCGTGGACGGCATTTTGGTTTCCAACCACGGAGGGCGCTCGGCGGATACTGGTCGATCTTCTATAGAGGCGCTGCCCGAGGTCGTAAACGAGGTCGGCAACCGTTTGCCTGTTCTTGTCGATGGCGGTGTCCGCCGGGGAACGGACGTGTTCAAGGCGCTCGCGCTCGGCGCGCGCGCCGTCGGTATCGGTCGTCCTTATTTGTGGGGGCTCGGGGCTTTCGGCGAGGCAGGCGTCAACCGCGTCCTGGAAATCCTGAATGACGAACTGAAGTTGATCATGGGCCATTGCGGGACTCAGAACATCGCGGCCATTTCTCGTGCATACGTAACCACATCGGCATTTCGGTTTTAGGTTGTGTCAATTACTGGTCCTAATCCTAGTTGCGGTCGAAAGTAAAGGAAGCAAGCAATCATCAGTCGTCGGGAGAAATTTATGAAGAAAGTGAGACTGAGCGCACGAAGTCTTTCTACAGTAATTCCCGCGATCATACTGTTTATCCTCGTTTCGGCATTTCCCGTTTGGGCACAGGAGACCTACAGACGACCGGATCCAAAAACCTTCCAATATCGGGACCTGACGCGCGAGTTAGCAAACAAGATGAAGGGGACATACGTCGTCGCGGTTATAAGCGACGTCAATATTATGGACCCGGTCGGAAAACTGATTGATCCCAAGTTTCAGCAGCTTCTGCGCGATGCCGATACCACGGTCGGAAATCTCGAAACTGTCGTGGTAGATCGGCGTGACTGGCCCTACGGTCTGGGCGGTAACTTCGCGTCCAAGGAAACCGCCGCTGATCTCGCCGCCCTGGGCTTCGACCTGATGACCGCTGCCAACAACCATGGCTCGGACATGGGCGAGCAAGGACTAAAGTCAAGCATCAAGTGGATGGATGCGGCGGGCATTCCGCTGGCCGGCATCGGGCCGAATCTCGCTACGGCACGTACTCCGGTTTTCCAGCAGACCCCGAAAGGGAGAGTTGGCATGGTGGGAGCGGCAGCCCCAACTACTATGCCGGCCACCAATAGGAAAGGGAACATGGGCGGCAACTGGGGCGTTAATCCCCTTGGGGTGACAACCTGGAATGTGGTTACCCCGGAGCAACTGAAGCAGCTCAAGGCGATCCGTGACTCCATCGTCGCCCGTCGCAGCGAGCTCGTGGATTCCGACCCGATTCCCGTACCCATAGATCAGCCGGACCGCGTTCAACTCTTTTCCGCCAGTTACATCGCAGGACCCAAGCCCGGTGACTATTACTACGAAATAAACAAAGACGACCTGCAGGCCAACATCGTTGCCATCCGCAATACCAAGGAATACGCGGATTTTGCCATTGCCACCCTGCACGACCACTGGAACCGCTATGCATTTCAGGGGTTGAACGTTGATCACTACCCGAACCAGTTCGTGATCGACTATGCGCACGCCATGATCGACAACGGCGCGGATCTGTATTTCGGCCACGGCCCACACTGCCTGAGGGGTATCGAAATCTACAAAGGCAAGCCGATTTTCTATGGTCTCGGCAATCTGACCAATCACCAGCTCGCACTGGAGGGAAGCCAGGAAGAACCCGATGACATACCTCCGGGTATGACTCCGATCGAGGCGGACGAATTGGACGTCGCCAGGCTGCTTCGGGCCGACAGTTTGCTTGGAGTGTTGGCAACTGTGAAGTACCAGGACGGCAAACTGGTCGAAGTTCGCCTTTATCCCATGGATCTGGGCGCCGAGGGAACTCAGCCTTGGTCGCGGACCGGCAACGCTCAGATGCCATCACCGGAAATGGCGCGGAAGATTCTGGCTCAAGTGCAGAAGTTCTCGGAACCATTCGGCACCAAAATCACCATAGAGAACGAGGTCGGAGTGATCCGAGTGTCTCCCGAGGCAACGGTCCCGGTCGGTGCGGATATCCGCCCGAAATTGCCGGCGGACTGAGACTCTGAGCTATTGCGTCTCCTGTCCCCCGTCCGTGAGCGAGCGGGCGGGAACGGTAGTGGCGAACGGGATTAGCTCATCCCTGGTCTGATTTGGCAGAAATCATCGCCAGATCATTTGCGGAGAGGCGTCCAATGGCACAGGGCAATGATCGCAAAGAGAAGATTAAGTCCGTCGTAATGGTCGCCAGCGGCAATTTTCTGGAGATGTATGACTTCATGGTGTTCGGCTACTATGCGGCGGCGATAGGGTTGACATTCTTTCCGAGTCAAAACGAATTTGCCTCGCTGATGCTGTCGCTGATGACGTTTGGCGCCGGGTTTCTCATGCGCCCGGTCGGGGCAATCGTATTGGGCGCGTATATGGATCATCACGGACGTCGCGCCGGACTGCTTTTGACTCTGGGGCTTATGGCCATCGGCACAGCGTCGATCGCATTCACGCCAGGCTATGCCGTCATCGGGTTACTGGCGCCTTTAATCGTGGTGACAGGCCGGCTGCTGCAAGGACTCTCAGCAGGGGTCGAAGTAGGAGGGGTATCAGTATATCTGTCTGAGATTGCGACGCCGGGGCACAAGGGGTTCTACGTTGCCTGGCAGTCGGGCAGCCAGCAATTGGCAGTGATCTTCGCGGCGCTGCTTGGCATTGCGGTGACGTCCAATCTGTCGCGCAACCAGATGCAGCAATGGGGATGGCGGCTCCCTGTCCTGGCGGGGTGCATATTGATCCCCTTCATTTTCCTTATCCGTCGCAAGCTCAAAGAAACCCCGGAGTTTCTGGCAAAACTGCACCGGCCGGCGCCCGTTCAAATTATGCGCTCACTGGCGGCGAATTGGCGCATCGTGCTGCTGGGCACGATGGTGGCGACCATGACGACGGTGTCGTTCTACATGATCACCGCATACACGCCCACCTTCGGGAGTGTTGCGTTGAAACTCAACCCCACCTTAAGCCTCATCGTGACGCTCTGCGTGGGTATATCGAACTTTATCTTGTTGCCGACCATGGGCGCCCTGACTGATCACATAGGGCGGCGGCCCCAGTTGATAATTTGTGCCGCATTGGCGCTGCTAACCGGCTATCCGGCGTTGTCGTGGCTCGTCTCGGGGCCTTCGTTGGGAAGACTGCTTGCAGTGGAGCTGTGGTTGTCCGTTGTCTATGCCGGTTACAACGGGGCCATGGTGGTGTACGTAACCGAGATCATGCCGGCAGACGTAAGGACTTCGGGGTTTTCGATTGCCTACAGTGCCGCCACGGCCATCTTCGGGGGGTTTACGCCTGCCATCTGCACATACCTGATTCATCTGACGGGAAACCGGGCCATGCCCGGGGTATGGCTCGGATTCGCAGCTTTGACGGGTCTGACCGCCACGCTGCTGCTGGGCTTGCCGTCCCTACGCCCGAAGACTCAGGAGCGCAAAGCGGCTGCGGCTGCGGCCGGGAATGCCCAACCAGCGTAGAGGACGTATACAGGGACCGAGACTCAGATTGCTGACCAATATCGAGGAGATTATGAGGACACTGAATACTCGAAAGACCATTAGCCTAGCACTCTTGGTTCTGCTGCTGGCAACTGCGGCATGCGCCGACGAGCTTAATGTGATGGTTTCAGGGGCATTTACCGCGGCATATGCCGAACTAGTCCCAGAATTCGAGCGCACCAACCAAACCAAAGTGAAGACTGTTTTTGGAGCTTCCATGGGGAACGCGCCCGACTCGATTCCGGTGAGATTGGCAAAGGGAGAACCCGCAGATGTTCTCATCCTCGCTGCGCCAGCGCTTGATGACCTGATCAAGCAGGGAAAGGCTGTGGCGGGGAGCCGCGTGGATCTGGTGAACTCAGTCATCGGTATGGCAGTGCGTCAGGGTACGCCTAAACCGGACGTCAGCACCGTGGAAGCGCTAAAACGCACGCTGCTGGAGGCCAAGTCGATTGCGTATTCGGACAGCGCGAGCGGCATCTATTTGTCAACCCAGCTCATTCAGCGGCTTGGCATCGCGGATCAGGTCCTGCCGAAGTGCAAGATGATCAGGAGCGAGCGGGTAGGAACGGTGGTTGCGCGTGGCGACGCCGACATCGGCTTCCAACAGATCAGCGAACTTCTTCCTATCGCGGGCATAGATTTTGTCGGGCCACTGCCGCCGGAGGTCCAGAAGGTCACAGTATTTGCCGCCGGCATCGCCACCGGGGCGAAAGATCCAGACCGAGCGCGTGAGCTGATCAGGTTCCTTGCGTCGCCGACCGCGTTCCCGGCCATGAAGAAGAGCGGCCTGGAGCCGATAGCTAGCAGCTTAGGCCAGATGGTGATGCCGCCGCCCACCCCGTACGGTGCGCCCATAAGCCTGGAAGCGGCGAAAAAAGCGGCTAGTGCTGCTCGCGCAGAAGCGCAAAAGAACAATTGGCTCATGGCCATTGCTGTCGTCGACCCGGCAGGAATGCTGGTTTACTTCGAAAGAATGGACGGGGTTCAAAATGCCAGCGTGGAAGTAGCGGAGGATAAGGCGCGGTCTGCGGCGCTATTCAAACGTCCTACCAAGGTGTTTATGGATGCAGTGGCCAGGGGCGGCGAAGGCATCCGCTTTCTTCAGTTGAGAGGAGTTGTGCCGCTTGACGGGGGCATTCCGTTGATCGTAGACGGCAAAATTATCGGAGCGATTGGATTGTCAGGCGGCGCGGGGGAACAGGATGGTGAATGCGCCAAGGCGGGAGCAGAGGCACTGACGAAGCCGTGAGATGTATGTGGTGGTCAACGGCATCGCAAGAGAGTCAACGGGTGTCACTATAATATGCGATTCTCAATAAGTCGTCGTGGTGCTATCAAAGGGTCGCTCGACTTGAAGCAAGTACTAACAAGAGCGTTGCGCCTTTTCTTGGTCTGGTGTGTGTTGGTGCTGGCGGTGGGTTGTGGCCGTGGCCTTCCCGCAAGCTCCAGTGACTCCTCCCGTGCCCGGTTCGCGGGTCCGGCAATTGTTGGCGTGGTGAAAGATGAATCCGGCGGGAATCTGGCAGGGGTACGGGTGCAGGGCTGCACTAAGACAGTGTGCCTGACCGCCGCTACCGAGCCCAGCGGCCGGTTTTACATCAGTGGTTTTGACGTGCCGGTTGATGTGGCGGTCAAGATTCCTGAAGATGAAACCGCAACTCCCCCTCGTTTGGAGGCGGTTACGCCAGTGCGCCTGGTCGACGATTCTGTCGCCGACGCCGGCACGCTATATGTTCCCGCGATGCCGGCGCCGGTCAGGTTGGGAGTGAAATCTGCCCAGGCTGTGGAATTAAGCCAAGACGTAGCACTGAAGTTGAATAGCAACGACTTTGTTTGGCCTCCCACGGCACGCCGCACAGACCAGCTTGCCGCGCGCTTGCTCCCATCCATGCACGTCCCGAGATTTCCCGAACTTCGTGGGGAGGAGGTCGTGGCCGTATACGCCTTTTTCCCATTCGGCACGAGAAGCAAGTCGAAGATTGCGGTCCGGCTGGCAACCACACTGCCGGCCGGAACAAGCGTGCGCCTGCGAACTGTTGGGGAACTCGATGGAAGGCTGTCATCTCCTGAAGGCGCGACCTCAAACGGCAGGTACATTGTTTCCGATCCTGGAACAGGAATCACTGACCTAACCTGGCTGGTGGTATCGCGGTAGGTTCAGTAATACCCACCTCGGCTGTAAGGAAGAGCCGCATTGCAGTTATGCGGAAGGAAGGGAGAAATTGTCATCGTGTTCGGGAAACATTGCCGATTTGCTCCCGCTTTGGTTCTCCTGACCCTGGGAATGATGAGTGCGTGTTCCAGGACGGGTTCGAAGCCGGGGAGTTTCTCCAGTCCGCTGGTAAAGCTACAGCGGCTGCAAGGGCGGCTGGAGCGTCTGCACACCGAAGAGATACGGTATCGCGAAAGCGATGCCCGGTTGTTCCACTGTGGCTTCACTTTTGGTGTTATCGATGCGCGAGATCCCGCGAACATGACATACCTGGCTGACGGGCTTCGCCACACGGTCCCGGGGGACTACTCCGCCGAACGCCTCGCCACAGCCTCTGAGACTGCTCCGTGGCAGCCGCCGGGCTGCCACCACCTTGCCTGGGACGGGAACATCATCTACACCACCCACCGTCGTCTCGTGGATAAGCCCACCTTCCTCGCGGCGTGGGACATTTCTCCGCCCGATCCTGCGAATCCCGGCAAACTGGCACCAGTGCAATTTCCCGTGTTGCAGGAACCCGGCATCAGCTACGAAGGCATCGACGTCGCGAACGGGAACATTTACGTTGGATTGCACGGAAACGGCCTCGGCGTGTACCGGCGCTACGGCAAGCGCATCCGCCGCATTGGGACGGCAAGCGGCCTGACTGACGCCTGGGGTGTTCGAGCGCGCGACAACACTGTCTTTGTCGCCGACGGCCGTGGTGGCCTCGCCATAGTTGACGCCAAGCAGCCCAGAGCCCCCAAGCTGGTTGGCAAGGTTGAAATCGGCGGTCTAGCGCGCGGCGTCGTGGTTGAAGGCAAGTATGCATACGTTGCGGCTGGTACCGCCGGTGTGGCCGTGGTCGATATCTCTGACCTGTCCTCGCCCAAGGTCGTTAACAAAGTCCCGGTGCCGGGAACCGCGGTGCGCATGGCCTATTCCAACACTCGTATCTATGTGGCCGCATGGAATGACGTACGGGCCTACGACGTGTCCAATCCCGCCAGCCCGCGCTATATCGGCTCCGTCAGGCTGGAAAATGCAGCGAGGTTTGGCGCCAGTGACGAAAAGACATTCGGGGCAAAGAATTTTGGAATCACCGAGGAGGAAAGCGCGGCCGACCTCCCAGTTATAACCATGCGCTCGTTGAGTGTAGCCGCGCACGAGGATGTTGTTTTTGTGGGCAACTGGATGACCCCGTACTCCTACCGGATTTTTCCGGAACGGTCCGCACCGAGCCTGCTTCTGCCGGAAAGCGCATCGATGGTTGACTTTGGTCCGGTGACTCCCGGCCACAGCAAGACAATATCTGTGGACGTTTCCAATCAGAGCATGTCGGTGCCCCTAACCGTGTATGACATTCGCGCGGAGGGGAAGTCGTTCAGCGTCGAGCCGAAGACCATCAACATCGCTCCTGGTTCCACGGCTACGCTGTCCGTGACCTTCAGGCCGGCGACAAGCAACGCCGAGGTCGGAACGGTGAAGTTGTCGTCCGACGATCCTAGTGAACCCTCGCGCGTGTTGCGCCTGCGCGGTAACCGTGGTGGAGCAGGCGTCGGCAAGCCCCTCCCTGAGACTCGGGTACAGTTGCTGGACGGCTCCGAGTGGTCGTCGAATCAGAACCGGGGCAAGGTGATGTTGCTGGCGTATTTCGCTACCTTCTGACCGGTCTGCGGTCTGGAGTTACCAGACATCGAAGAACGTTTCTGGATGAAGTACAGGAACCAGGGCCTGGTCGTGGTCGGCATCAATCCCGGCGGTTACGCCGGGGTGCATCCGTTTGCCACCGATGGCACTCGCGAGGATATTGGCGGGATCCAGGGGTACATACAAAACCTGAAAGTGACGTACCCGGTTGGTCTCGAAATGCCTTCAACGCCAAACTATGTTCAGTTTTCGCATGTTTTCAAGGGCATTAATCCATTTCCAATCGATATTGTGGTTGGCAAGGACGGCAAGATCGCCTATATCGCGCGTGAGTATGACCCGGTTAGCATGGCGGCGGTGATCGAGGCAGAGCTAGCTAAGTAGGTTGATGGGCAGGCGGATTCCTCAGGCGAAGCAGAATCGCGGTGTTACCGGCTTGGTCCTCATTGGGACCACTCTTACGCCTTTTCTTTAGCTGATGCCATAATGCTTGGCTGCACTTCCAACGAGGTGGGACCGCCGAAAGGAACTGGCTGCAATAGGTTCCGCCCGGAAGCCAGGTTCACCAGCCCGGCATGGATCTGGCGTCCGGCAGCATCCACCAGCGCTGAGACATTATAGATCGTGTCCGGACTCGCTTCACTCGCCCAAAACACCAGAGAGATGCTCCCCAGAACGTTCTTCTTCGGACCAAAGACAGGCGCGGAGATTCCAACCCGGTCGCGGTCAACTTCGCCGCGCGCTACCACGACCCCATCTTTACGGATTCGCCGGAGATTGGCCCTCAAAGTCAACCAGTCCGAACCCAGGCCGGCTTGCGCGATTTCACGGGGGAACTCGCGAAATAGCGAGCGTACCGTTGCCCAGGGGAGATTGGCAAAGATCGCCTTCGAGGCTGACCCGAGAAACAGGGGCATCAGCCGTCCGCGCTCATAACCAAGGGGATGTTTCTGTGACGATTCTCCTTCCTGGTGGATGCACATCACGCAATTGCGATGCATGCGGCACAACAGCGCAGTTCCCGCTATTCCCGAATGCGCTATCAAGCGCTGCATTATCGGCTTGCCGATCTTGATAATCGGATCGTTGATCCGGATTTGCCGGTCGTACTCGACGATTGCCGGCCCGAGCGTGTACACGCTTCCATTTAGCGGCTCCAGCAGGCCGATCTTGCACAGGCTGCGGAAGTACCTGTAGGCCGTGCTGATCGAAATGCCAATTTCTTTGGCGGCTTCTTCCACCGTCCATTCCGGTTGGTCGAGTGTGTAGAGCCGAAGAACCGACAGAAGCTTATCCGCTGTGTTCACAGGAGCTCCGGTGTGAGCAATTTCTTCCAGATTTTCTCATAGATTTTGCGGTCACGAGACATAATTCTCATGTTGATGCATTGATAATACGCTATGCGTGGCAATTTCATGCTGAATCCTAAGTAACCATTTCTTGGTGAGAGCACGCACTAGGTGCCCGTGACATTCCCGTTTCGGAACTTTTTTTAATCATATCAAATAATGATAATTTTATTGACACGCTTTGCTTTTATTGCTAGATTTCGCGAAAATTAAATAACAGGGTGGTGCGTCATGTTCTCAGGCCGTCGTCACCTTCTCCTCCTGCTTTGCACGCTGATTGCGTTTTCACTTCCGTCATTCGCGCAGGGAAGCGCTGCAGCTTTGAGCGGCCTCGTGACGGATCCTACTGGACTGCCGATCGTCGCTGCCAAGGTAGAAGCCACCAATACCGGCACTGGCATAACCTATAGGGCCGAGACCACCGAGGCAGGTCTATACAACATACGAAGCCTTCCTCCCGCGACCTACAAGATCGTCGTTACTAAGGAAGGGTTCGAGCGCGTCGTCAAGACCGACGTTCAACTCCACGTTGCCGAGGTGGTGGCAATCAATTTCTCCTTGCCGGTGGGCTCAGTGGCAGAAACCGTTACCGTGACCGGTGGCGCGCCGCTGGTGAATACCCTGACCAGTGCTCTGGGTGGGTTGGTGGAGGAGGTCCAGTTGTCCTCGTTGCCGCTGCCCGGCCGAAATTACATCGGCCTGACGCTGATACAACCGGGAGTCGTAAGCGTTCCGAACAGGGCCCAGGGGAAAGGTGGATACGCTGGCTCCTGGTTCAGTAGCAACGGAGCCTCCCTGCGCTCGAACAACTTCACGCTTGACGGGGCGATTTTGCAGGACATGCACAATGCCGCGAACGCCTCATTCAGTGGAACGACGCTCGGCTTGGATGCAATCGCTGAGTATCGCGTATTGACGAACTCCTTTAGCGCCGAGTACGGCCTAGTCATGGGTAGCCAGTCAGTCATGGTCAGTAAAGGTGGAACCAATAAATTTCATGGAAGCGTGTTCGAGTATCTGCGGAATGACGTACTAGATGCGGCGAACTACTTCGATCGTCCCACGGCAGAGCGCCGGTTGCCGCCATTCCGCCGCAACAACTTTGGTGCATCCGTCGGCGGTGCAATTGTCAAGGATAAGACCTTCTTTTACGTCACCTATGAGGGTTTAAGGGAAAGAAAGGGTCTTACACAGGTCACCAATACGCTGGGACAGGGCTGTATAGGCCCCGCCGGCGCGACGATCACCAATATAGCCTGCCCGCAGTTGGGGTCGACCGCGTCGGTCACGGTTCATCCTGTGATCGCACCTATCTTGGCGCAGTTCCCGGCCCCGAACCGACCGAACGATACGTTGGCCTTTGAGTATAGCCAGCCGACTCGGGTCGATTACGGCCAGGTTCGGATTGATCATAATTTCTCGGACAAAGACAAACTCTTCACGCGCTATACGATCGACGACAATGAGGCCATAGGGCTAATGCCCTTCCCACAGTTTACTGCCCCCACAATCAGTCGTAACCAATATCTCACGATAGGGGAGGACCATACGTTTTCCACGATAGCCCTCAATACTTTTCGGCTGTCGGTTAGTCGTACTGCCAAGTTCCGGGAAGCGCCCGATGGAGGCCTAATTGGACCGCAGTATTCCTTTATGCCCGGTCAGTCGCTTTCTCAAATTAAAATTGGGGGTATCACGACGTTCGGTCCTGTGAAGGGCGCCACGCGCCAGATACAGACGCTGTTTACTCTTATCGATGATTTCATGTACTCGCGCGGCAGACATTCACTGAAGTTCGGAACGCAGATAAACAGATTTCGCCAGGACATGCAAACCTTCAGTGGATTGACCGGAGATATCTCTTTTGCGAACGTAGCGAACTTCATTAGGGGGCGGCCGAATAACTACACGGCAGTCACCTCCTTAGGTGTGCCACCGGGGCGAACCTATAACTTTTATACATTGGGATTCTACGCGCAAGATGACTGGCGGCTGAATTCCAGATTCACGCTGAATGCAGGATTGCGCTACGAATTTCATACCAACGTCGAGGAAGCGCATGGGATCATGTCGTATCTGCTTGACCCACATAAAGACGCTGCGTGGATCGTGGGCAACAAGCTCTTTGAGAACCCGTCGCTACGCAACTTCAGCCCGCGACTCGGTTTTGCTTGGGACGTCAAAGGGGACGGGAAGACTGCCGTGCGGGGGGGAGCGGCGATTTTCTATGACCTCGCGAACAAGGCAAGTGCGATTAATACGCTTTCAAACAACCTGCCGCCATTCACCGGCTCAAGCAGAGTGGCCGGCGCTGCGGCTGTACTCACAATCCCTCTCTATTTTCCTCCCGAGGCACTTGGCAAGGGAAATAACGAAACATTTCAGTACAAGCTCAAACAACCTAAGCTCTATACATGGAACTTAACCGTAGAACGGCAATTTCCCTTTTCCATGGCGCTATCGGCGAGCTATGCGGGCTCGCGAGGCCTCTACTTGTACGGAACTTACGAAGGAAACCCCAACGTCCCGCAGACGCTTGCCGATGGGCAGCTATTTTGGCCCGCGAATACTACGCCGGTAAATCCGAATTGGGGCAATATCGTGCTCCTGGGCGCTAGCTCAGATTCGAACTATCACTCGTTACAGGTCAGACTGCAGAAACGAATGACAAGAGGACTGCAGTTTCAAAACTCGTTCACCTGGTCCAAGAACATCGACAACGTCGCGTGCCCAGGTACGGGAGATAGCGTTACGTCTCCGTGCTACCAGGCCAATCCTTACAATCCTCGATATGATCGCGGGCTTTCTAGCTTGCATTTGTCGAGGATTTTTGTATCCAATGTCGTTTATCAGTTGCCTTCCGTAAAGGTTGACAACGCGTTTCTTTCGACGCTTGCAAGTGGATGGGGAATCAGCGGCATTTTCACTGCACAGAGTGGAGCCCCCTTTACGCCAGTTATAGCGACCCTGCGGTCGCGCTCCGGAGTTGCCGGGGGAGATACAGGCAACGCGGGTGGTATCGACCGCCCCAATGTCAATGCTGCGTTTACCGGTCCGGTCATTCTCGGTGGCCCGGCCAAATACTTCGATCCAAATGCCTTTGTATTGCAGCCGGCCGGTATGCTCGGCAATTCGGGGCGCAATGTTCTGATTGGTCCCGGGCTTGCCAACCTGGACTTCGCAATCCGGAAGGACACAGGGTTGAAGTTGCTGGGCGAGGCAGGGAACCTGGAGTTTCGTGTCGAAACCTTCAATCTGTTGAACCACCCGAATTTTGCCCCTCCCAACAACGTGGTGTTCGCGGGTGCGCTGGCCAATCCCACGGAAACTCCGCTGGCCACCGCTGGACAAATTACGAGAACAGCAACGGAGTCGCGGCAAATGCAGATTTCGCTGCGGATTTCTTGGTAAGTACATGATGTCGGTTTCCCTTCACGCTAGCTAAAGGAAGGGAAACCGACTCTCTTAAGTGGAAGGACTCGGCTCGCTTTAGTCTTTGCGCACAGCAGAAACGGAGTTCGAGATGGGGTTCTCTTGGAACCTATGTCTGGCGAGGATTCTCCGGGCTGGTAGCATCATGCTTGCGGTACTGTTCGCCATTTGTGTGTGCCGCTCGGTCGCCGATGACATTCCCCAAGGGTGGACCGCCTCGAACATGGAAGCTATCGGCTACAGCGACCTCGAAGGGCGCGGCGGGGCATTCAAAATGGCCATCAAAGAGGTAAATGGCCGTTGGTATTTATACCTGGGGCACCTGTGGAATCGGGGTTGGAGCATTGTGGAGGTGACCGAACCTGCCAGTCCTAGATACGTGAAATTTGTCCCCTGGCCGCAGGACAACACCTCCACAAAGCAGGTAGATCTTCACGATAACCTGCTGCTGACAGGCTTACAGGGTATCCCCGAAGCATGGGGCGGCGTAAAAGGCAAGCGCTTTGATGAAGGACTGCTTCTTTGGGACATCAGTGATCCGGTGAATCCCAAGCTGCTCTCACACTGGAAGACTGGGGCGGGGCAGTCTCCGAAAGCGGGAACGCACCGCAACGTCTACCCGGGAGGCAAATACGCTTACTTGGCAGCGGGCATGCCGGGATTCCGGGGAGACCAGCAGATCCTGGTGATTCTGGATGTTAGCGATCCGAAGAACCCGAAAGAAGCAGGGCGCTGGTGGATGCCGGGACAAAAGGACGACGAACCGCATGCCCGTCGCATCAACTTTCACGGTGCTCCGGTGGTAGACGGCAACATGGCGTACATGGCTTATGGACCAGGGATCGTCATCTTGGACATCAGCGATGTATCCAGGCCCAAGGTCATCGGGCAGATCATGACCAGTCCCCTGTTCAAAAGGGACCTGCATAGCGTCTTGCTACTTCCTAACAAAATGTTGTTTGCATCGAACGAGGCGGTTGAGGAATCTTGCGACGCCTCCCTGAGTCTAGCCGCTCTGTTCGATGTGAAAGACCCCCGCAACCCGCAAATGGTCGCCAACTTGCCAATCCCGGTTCCTCCCAAGGACACGGGCTACAGGGATTTTTGCGAAAAGGGCGGACGCTTTGGGCCGCACAACACAAACTCGGAATACCACCTGCCGGCAGTGCAACCGCAGGGCAAGCTGATCTACCTTACCTATTTTAATGCGGGCCTGCGGGTTTTCGACATCGAGAATCCTCGAATTCCAAAAGAGGTTGCTTGGTTCATTCCCCCTCAGCCTACCAAACGCCTCGGGCCGCAACCCACAACCAAGCTAGTGACGCAGACTGAGGACGTTCTGGTGGACCGTCGAGGCAATATCTACATTACCGACAAGCAATGGGGATTGTTCGTTCTTCGTTCCAAACTGCCATGATGCCGCAAGTGTCGTTCGTCACCGAGCAGGGAAACGGGACGGTCTGGATCTATGACCGCCACACCGGGGAGGCCGAAGGGCCACGACGGAGTGCAATTCGAAATACTAAATGCGATTTGCCTTGATCAAAAGGGAAACCGCAAGACCAACAAAAGGTAAACGCCTGAATTGAATTCGGTGGGTTCTGCTGCAAGACAAATAACGAGTCGAAGGATCTTGCGGGCCGTCGAGTGTGGCACCGGAAGGTCGTTGGAATCCATCAACCTGGTTGGGGCGTGTTTGTGTGATCGGCCGGGACTTTAGCAGCGTGGTCCCACGCGAACCAGTACACGTGTCGGTGTACTACAACAATCGAATTCGGAGCTTTGCCCCAAGGAGACTTAGGATGACGAGACTGTCTGCGTCGTTAATAAGTCGTATTTGCTTCTGCCTCCTAGCGACGCTCGCCATAAGCCAAGAGGTGCCCTGGTACAAGGTTGATCCCTCCTGGCCAAAGCCGCTGCCCAACAACTGGATGCTTGGGCACACCGAGACCGTCGTCGTAGATAAGGACGACAACATTTGGGTGGCGCATTATGTTGGCCCGATGGACCGTCGCGTGGATCACGTACAAATGGGCTTGGCGCAAACGCCGCCCATAGCGGAGTGCTGCATCCCGGCGCCGGAAATAATTCAATTCGACCCTGAAGGAAATGTGCTCAGGGCCTGGGGAGGCCCGGGATACATTCCACAGTGGCCCGAGGCGGTGCACGCCTTCTGGGTAGATAAGAACATGAACGTTTGGGTTGCTGGAAACCATGCTCCTGACCGCAACCTGCTCAAATTTACAGCTGATGGAAAGCTGCTTATGGAGATCGGGAGGATTGACACGCCCATCGGCGAATACCGCTCTATTCGAGGAGAATTGACCACGCCCAACAACCAAGCCACAGACCTTCTTGGAGGTCCCGCGGGAATAACCGTGGATGAGCAAGCCAGTGAGGTGTATGTAGCAGACGGCTTCATTAACAGACGAGTTGTGGTTTTTGACTCGAATACGGGAAAGTTCAAGCGAGGTTGGGGCGGCTATGGCATTCCGCTTAGTGAGATCCCCAACACTAAAATGGCGCGCAACGTCACCGGGCACGGGCGAGACCGGGAACCATTTGGCGCCGAGGCCAAGCAATTCACCGGCCCAGTTGAGGGCATCAGGATTTCGAACGATGGACTTGTTTACGTGGGCGATAGGGATGGGGGCCGCATTCAGATATTTACCAAAGAAGGCAGATTTGTGAACGAAATCTTTACAGGCTGGGATACGCCGATGAAGGGTTGGCTCCCAAGCGGCTTCACTTTTTCGCGTGATCCTGAGCAGAAGTACCTCATTGTGACAGACGGTACCAACCAATGTGTCCGCATTCTTAACCGTAAGGACGGTTCCGAGGTCAGCAGGTTTGGCACCTTCGGGAAAAACGCCGGCCAGTTCGGGTCCCACCTGAATTGGGTGGACATCGATTCAAAAGGGAACCTATACACCCTGGAAGTCAGGTACATGGATCGAGCGCAAAAGTTCGTGCCTGTGAGGGACAAATAATATGACGAAACTACGTGTGTTGTTGCGCCTCAGCCTAGTCTGTCTCTTGCTTCATCCCCTGCCGGGCACAGGACAAGAAGCGCCCCGCTACAAGGTGGACGCCGACTGGCCTGGGGTTCTGCCCTTCAGTTGGAGTATTGGGATGATCAATGGACTTGCTGTCGGTCCTGACGATTCTATCTGGGTGCTGCATGACCCGTACAATATGCAACCGGACGAAATAGGCGCAGCACAGAATCCACCGCGGTCTGAGTGCTGCTACCCCGCGCCCGAAGTGCTTCAATTCGACCGCAACGGGAAGATTCTAAGGGCCTGGCACGGAAGGGATCGCATATCCACTTGGCCGGTGGCAGCCCACGGCATTGCTGTGGACAAAAAGGGAAATGTCTGGATTGCTGGAGTCGGGAAGGAATGGCACCCAGACCTGCCCGGTTTCACGATGGCGTGGGACTCCTTTGGAAATCGAACCAAAGAGAAAGACACAGACCGGCGTGACCGTCAGGTGCTCAAGCTTACCCCCACGGGCAAGCTGTTGCTGCAAATCGGCCAACCGTCATTTGCGCCGCAGAACAACCAGGACACCACTATTTTGGGAGCGCCCACGGCGATGGCGTTCGACGACGCTGCCAATGAGGTGTACATTGCCGATGGCATGATGAACAAGCGCATCGTCGTTTACGACATGAACACTGGCGAGTTCAAACGTGGCTGGGGAGCCTATGGAATTCCCTTGGACCAGATCGATAATTCCGATCCCGCGGCGAAGGAACTCCCCACGGGACGCATCGTCGATACCTCGCTGTCGCCTGCTAAGCAATTCAGAACCCTCACCGACGTCGTCATCTCGGACGATGGTATCGTCTATGTTACCGACCAAAAAAACAACCGAATTCAAGCCTTCACCAAGCAGGGCAAATTCGTCAAAGAGATCTTTGTTGCTCCAAAGACGGGCGGCAACGGATCAGCGTGGGGCCTGACGGTATCCCGTGATCCGCAGCAGCGCTACCTGTTTGTCGCCGACGGCAACTCCGGTGTAATCCGGATCATTGATCGCAAGAGCGGCACGGAACTCGGTAAGGTTGGCACGAAAGGCCGCAACGCAGGGCAACTTGTCACCCCATCGTTTGTGGATTTCGACTCCAAGGGAGCCCTCTATACCGCTGAGCATCATTTCGCGCGCTCGTGGGACGGGTGGCAAGCTACACATACCGGCAGGCCGGGCACGCCCGGAGGCCGCCTACAGAGGTTCGTACCGGAGTAGCAATTGACAACGCTGACTGCACGGCTGTTCGGATCGGCCCCTCAAGGACTTGAGGGGCCTTGCTTTCGGTACACGAAGCGGCGGGGTATCGACTTCCCAGCTAAGGGTCGCGACGGATGCAAAGGGCGACCTATATGTGGCGGGATTCAACACTCTTTTGAGGAAGTGCGTTAAGAAATAGACGTGCGGGCTGCACATTTGGGATAGGCCGGTGGTGATTCAGTTCACCTCGATTTGACGAAAAGGACTGTTGTCCCGGCAAGAGCGACTGTGACTACTGTGAGCGGCACCTGAATAATCAACAAAAGCGGCGCATGAAAATTCCCCAGTCGGGGCC
>JBHGBA010000024.1:0-55328 GCA_041946775.1 Terriglobales bacterium | reverse complement strand
GTTAGAGCGCGTGCCTTACAAGCACGAGGTCGAAGGTTCGAGCCCTTCACTGCCCACCATTGTTGTGTTCTGGCGCGGGGACGTAGTTCAGTTGGTTAGAACGCTGCCCTGTCACGGCAGAGGTCGCGGGTTCGAGTCCCGTCGTCCCCGCCAGTTTAAAGTCAAAAACTTAGGATCCAGTCGCGGCGCTAACCCTCACTCGATACACACGACTGTTCTGTACTCTGCGTACTCTGTTTCTCGCGAGAATTCAGCGTAATCTGTTGACGTATTGGACGGTATGGGCGCCGTGGAACGCCCCAAAACCCGCCATTTTGGAACAGTTCGACCCAACCACGGCATTGATATAGTTCACGATGAACTAACGCTCATGCATCGTAGGCGAGACATGAGTCTACCGCAGCAAGGTGATTACCTGTCCCAGTGGTTCTGTCGTACGACATATGTGAGGTCGTGTTCCAATGCTGCAAAGGCTGGCAGTACGCGAAGGGGCGTGAAGTCCTGAATCAGTTCAGCGATGCGGAAGCGCAACGCAGGCAAGCTCAGCCTGTGCAGTCTGCGCCCCGTCTGTTCCGATGCTGTCCGCAGTAACGCATACAGGGTTGCTTTCGGGTCTGGGACTGCTTCCAAACGATCCCGTCGAGGCATCTCCAACCGCACTCTGCCACGAGGATTTCCTGCTGCTCTGCGAATCGCTTGCTCCTCAATGAGCAGCCAAGCTTCTTGCATCCGCACCGGAATTACGAACACACAGGGGACATCCATATTTGCTTCCGTATACAACTGGCTCAGTGCTGCTGTGATCTCACTCTGTCGGACACCGCGTTCGGCATTTTCAGTGTCACGATGTACGAACAGGAGATCGCAGGGATAGAAATCTAGGGCACGGACAATACGCTCGTACAGCGTTGTCGGCGGTTGAGGGAGAAATCTGAAGTCAGCCCATTGCGGACTGATTTCCGTTGCCGGTGCGGCTTGCTGTAGCAACCACGTGAGCACGGGAATCAGAACTCGATCAGAGCTTCCGTCAGTTAGCAAAGTGAAGCGTAGCTCCATCACACCTGGCCTCCGAACCGGAAGGAACTTTGAAATTCGTCTCGGTCGATCACCCTCTTTCTTTGAGGTTCCAGCCGCTCAGAACTCAAAAGCAACTCTTCCGGCTCGGAAAGCACAGGATTCAGGTACGACAGCAACTCCCCCTTCGAGATTAAGTTCATTTCTTTTGTCGCCGCACGCCACGTTCCAGGTAAGCAACTGAAGGACAGTTTCTTAAAAATGTGGCCGTCGCGTGAGACATTCTTTGCCTCGGCCATAACGAGGCTCCCCTCCGGAACTTGCGCCACAACAGCAGGTGAGTGAGTATTCACGATGACTTGTCGAAGAGGATTATCAGGACCGACGGGACTGAACGGGTCGGTGGCGATGTCTTGAATCAGTCGCAGCATGGCAGGAATCCGCGCAGGATGGATACCGTTCTCCGGTTCTTCCAAACACAAGACACCATGAAACTCAGGATCGAGTTCAATTACGGCAAGAGCCAGGAAGCGTAGCGTTCCGTCTGAGAGAGCGCGTGCGGGATGCATAGTTCCGTCACGTCCGCAAACTTGGAGCGTCAGCAATTCGCGCTTCTCGTCACGATCAACCTTGATGAGGTACACGTCGTCGATCAATTCGGACAGTCGGTTTGCTAGTTGGCTGTAGATACGTTCAGAACCGGATTGAGTATCGCCGCCATCCTGCGAACTCACGCGTGCTAGCTCGTGCATGGTTGCTGGAAGATGTGCGCCGTCTGGCCCCATTTTGGACGGTGCATTAAACGAGTCGGGCTTCCGCAGTGCAGAAGGCTCGAGCTGCAACCTTCGCCACGACTGCATTTCCCGTTTGACGAGCATCGCCGTGGGACTCTCGGCGGCATTTGCGGCAGATACGGCGGTTCGAGGCAGATTCGCTGCGAGCAGGGGTCTCGGTTTTCCGCTACTTCCGCCATCTTGGTGAATGCGGATGACCCGTGCGCCATTTTCCATGTCGGTCGAGATGAACCAAGGGGTACGCCGTTGACCGCTTACCGCTGATCGCAACCAAGCGTTGTCGTGCCTGAATTTCAGATGTTGCTTGGCCTCGCGGATTTTGACGTGCGAGAGTTCCTCATGCAACAACTCAATACCGCCGAGCGCACGGCGACCTTCATCTCTCCTGTGACCCAAAACTAACTTGTACTTGAGGAACGTAATACTGGCGGTTGCGGCTTGACCAAGATCATCAATACCTTCGCGAGGAACGATCATCTCGGCCTCAAACGCCATCTCCGGGTCTTGCTGATCTCCGACCCTGTGAAAAATGCTGGCTATGTCCCCAGTGCGGCCCTCCTCGTCACGAACGCTCATGGCCGCATCGATCAGCGGTCTGTCTGCGAGTGCACTTAGGAATGCAATCGCATCCAGCAGATTCGATTTTCCGACCCCGTTTGCACCGGCAATACACGTGAACGGCCCGAAGCGAAGATCAACGTCAACGAGGTTCTTGAACCCCGATACCCTTAATCTCGTGAGCATTTGTTCGACTCGGCGCTAGTCTGCGCAATCAATGTCCGATATTAACTTCTCAGGTTTAGAGTGCAAAGCTTCAGCTATTCGCAACAGGGTTGTCAATGTAATTGGCCGTCCCCCCTCGATCTGTTGCCAGTGACGCGCCGAGAATCCGAACGAGATCATGTTCTCTTGGCTGTACCCGCGCTTCTTCCGAAGTTCACGGATGCGCTGCCCCAACGCTTTGAAAAATTCTGCTTGATTCGTCACGCCCCGCTTTGTAGAGTTCCACGTGCAAAAACACCACCGTCCATAGAGGGTCTTGCTAATCACCCAGCAACCGCTTCCCTGAGCAGTGTCCCGATGGCCGAGGTCCAATAGGTACAGACACTGGAGCGCTCAGAGATGCACTTAGGCCGCGGGTTCGAGTCCCGTCGTCCCCGCCAGTATTCTAAAGCACTTACACCACGCCCACACGACCAGCGATCCTACCTTCCCGCACCCGCTGCAAACGACTTTTTCTCCACAGGCGCTGGCTGCAACACCCGCACTGTCTTTCGTCTGATCTGTCGGACCGGAGCTTTAATCGGGTGCGGATTTCGCAACACGGCAACAAAAGGCAGCATGAGCGCAAACACCACACCCATCACCCAAAAAGCGTCCACGAACGACAACATGGCAGCATGGCGCTGCACCATGCCGTAGATGGCGCCCAGGGCTTGCCGCGTGGCGGTGTAGCCGTCGGCGCCCTGTGCCTGCATGGAGCGCCACAATCCAGCAAAGAGTTGGCGCGTCGCCTCATCATAGACAGTGACGTTTTCGACCAAGCGACTCTGATGGAACTGCGAACGGCGCGCCAGAAACGTGGTCATGACGGCAATACCGAAACTGCCGCCGAGGTTGCGCATCAGGCTCAGGATGCTGGTTGCGTTGCCCATCTTCTCCTTGGGAATCCGCGCCACGCTGGCTGCCAAGATGGGAATGAACAGGAAGCTCAGCGCCACTCCCTGAATCACTTGCGGCCAGAAGACGTCCCAATACCCCGCGTTCAGGTTCAGACCTGCCAGTTGAAACATGGTCACTGCACCCAGGACGAGTCCGAACGCCACCAGCTTGCGCGGATCGTATTTACTCGTCAGATATCCGGTGAGCGGCGACGTGACCAGCGACCCAAGACCCCGCGGCGAGAGCGCCAAACCGGCGTCGTATGCCGGATAACCGAGCAGGGTTTGCAGGTAGATCGGCAGCAGCACCAGGCTGGCATAGAGAACGAATCCCAGCATGGTCATCAGGAACACGCCCGCAGCGAAGGTGCGTTCCGCCAGCGCGCGCAGGTCCACAACGGGCCGGCGGGTCGTCAACTCGCGGATGACGAGCAGCAGGAGTCCGACCAGAGACAGCATGGCCAGAATCCTGATGGAATCCGAGGCGAACCAGTCTTTCTTCTGCCCGGTGTCCAACACCACTTGCAGCGTGCCCAGGCCGAGGGCGAGGAAGCCGATTCCCCAGAGGTCCACGCGACCGGCGATGCGCCGGATATAAGGCGGGTCAAACACGAACGCGTTCATCAGCAGCAGCGAGAGCACGCCGACCGGAAGGTTGAGATAGAAAATCCAGCGCCAGCTATAGTTGTCGGTGATCCATCCGCCCAGTGCCGGACCGAGAATCGGCGCGAGCAAAATGCCGATGGCGTAGGCAGCCATTGCCTGGCCGTGTTTCTCCTTGGGAAAGCTCTCCAGCAAAATGGCCTGGGCCAGCGGTTGCATGCC
Organism: Terriglobales bacterium; assembly: GCA_041946775.1. GTDB lineage: Bacteria > Acidobacteriota > Terriglobia > Terriglobales > Acidobacteriaceae > JBHGBA01. The sequence goes on along the minus strand of JBHGBA010000024.1, from coordinate 51,034 downwards.
TCCGCCGGTCAGACCTTGCAGGACGCGAAACACAACCAGGCTGGCCAGGCTGGTGGCGGCTCCACAACAAAGAGAGGTCACCGTGAATCCGGCGACGCAGGCCAGCAGCATCCGCCGCCGCCCCAGGTAGTTCGCCAGCCAACCGGACATGGGCAGAATGATGGCGTTGGAAACCAGGTACGAGGTAACGACCCAGGTGCCTTCGTCGATGTCGGCGCCGAGATTACTGGCGATGTGAGGAATAGAGACGTTGACGACGGTAGTGTCGAGAATTTCCATGAAGGTCGCCAGCATCACCGAAAATGTGACGACCCACGGGTTCACGTCGCGCTGCCGACCTGTCTCCATCGCCACCTCGTCAGCTACTGCGAGCCCGGTGCAATCGAGACCGCGCCGCCTCCGGCGCCGGTCGTAGTGACCTGATTCTCATGCGCCTGAGGATTGCAATTCAGTGACGTGCAGCACCACGCCCCGCCATAGCGGACAATGGGCGTACCAGTGGTGATACCAATCACTGCGAAGCCGGACACGCCGCGCTAGAGTGTGCCTGGCAAAGTTGAGGGGCGTCGGCGCCTCGCGCAGCGTTCGGCGGCAGGGCGAGACGGGGCGTCAGACGGCGACTTTGTCGAGAGAGTCTGGTTGGAAAGAGGGAGAGACCCGAGTGCTGATCCGCCCGCAGAGCAAGCGAGGCGTACATGCTTGCGGTTTGTGCCCATCCCGGTTGGCTGCGGCAGTTCCACGATTCGCATCACAATTACATCCCTGTTCCTTCGCCCGCTGAAGACATTCTGAAAGTACCGTTGCTACCGGCGATCGCGGGCAAGCAGCCCTGCGCGTGCTCTGTTCTATTGCGGTGTGTCAACACAAACGGCAGCGGATGCGAATTTCTCAGGAGGCAAGTGATGGGGCTTAGAAGACCTGCGCGCCAGTCGCCAATAGGGTTCGTGCGGAGAGGCGCACCGGATGCTGCGCCGCGAGTTAGTCAGCCACGAGGCTACGGGAAAGGACGGGAAGTATTTCAGGCCATAAGTCCGAAGCCAGCCAAGGCCCCAGGGAAACCGCTGTGACCCGAAGTTGCGATACGTGAACGAAGGGGAGCTGGGTATGGAGCACGACGAGCAAATCATCAGCTTACTCGTGGGCCTGCGCTGGCTGTTCCTGCTGCTGTTCATCGTTCTGATGGCGGTGTACGCGAGTGCCAGTGCTCAGGTGGCGGCTTGCAGTTGAGCCCGAAGGAGGTATTTATGTCGGTGCTCAGTGTAGTGCTTGTGTACGTCGTTGCCGCGGCCGTCGCCATTCTGCTCTTCGTGTGCTGGTTGCGGTCGCTGCAACTGCAATATGTCGAAGCGCAGGAGGACGGCGAAGCTTTTTCGGCCATCCCCATGTCTCTGGCGCTTGAGCCGGAGTCGGCGATCGTCTGGAGCACCCAGATACCGGCACTCGAATTGATCGCGTCGGCCAGTGCACAAGGGGTCTCGACGAAGCGCCTTTGCCGGCGCTACATGCGCGATGCACGCGACTATCCGGAACTCTACGACGGCAGCAGTTTCCGCGAGTGGCTTCACTTTCTGCAATCGTCGCACCTGGTGGCCTGGAACGGCGACCGCATTGTACTGACGCCGGACGGACGCAACTTTCTGCATTTGTATCAGACGGGGAGGTTGCCGGCATCACCGGTAAGGGGGCCGGCGCAGTAAGGGACGAACTACCCGGAGCTGGATTGTGTCATGGTCGAGGCATTGGTCATCATTGCGGCGCTGGGCGGGTTGGAGGTCGTGCTGTGGTTCTTTGACCACCGCCAACAGAAGAAACAGATCGAATTGCTGGATTCCATTTGGGCGGAACTGGCAATCCACAACTCGGCAGAAGAAGAGCGCGCTGGAGCAGAGCCACAGAAGCGAGGTGCATGAATAGGTAGTCATGGAAAAAGAGGGGACAATGGAGATTGCAGAAGCGTGTTTTGGCGTTGATCCCTTATGCATCTCAGCCTGCCCGGAAGACTGTTTGCACTGCGACTGGCATACGGGCTCCACCGCGCAGGAGGACATCCTCATCAAGCCCAGCGAATGCAGCGACTGCCGCGGCTGTATCGTCGCATGCTCGGCCCCGGCATTCTGGTGGTGAGGCTTAAGCCTGTGGCGCTAAGGAGCCGGCAGGGTTTTCCACAGCCTTCCGCGACCACCCCAGACTGAGGCTTTCCGACGATTGCTTTTGCCGACAAAATGCCCTCACCCTGACACGCAGATCGGTGACCCGTCCCAGCAGGCCGCGCTGAGCGAAAGCTCCGCGCGGCCATTTCTATTCTTTCCCGCAGACACTCGGCGCAGTGTCGCAGCTATGGTGCAAGCAAGTTAGCCACGGGGTAAGCTATAGTTCCCAATCTGCCGTGTCCGCTCTTGTAGTGTCGTGTATCATCGTGCGAATAGCTCGATGAACTGTGGCGGACTGCGGTGCACCCGGCGGCGAGTCATAGGCGCGCCGAAGCTGCCCCTGTGTGCCCATGCGGATCCTGTATATCTCCTATTTCGGCGCGCTCAAGCACCTCGCCCAGACCCAGGTCGTGCCGTACTTGCGTGAACTCGTGCGCAGCGGATGCGAAGTAACCCTGCTTTCATTCGAGGAATGCCTGCCTGACCCCGCTGAGGAAAAGCGCCAGCGCCGCAAGCTGCAAACCGAACTTGCCGCCGCCGCAATCGATTGGCGCCCGCTTCGGTATCACAAACGTCCATCACTTCCCGCCACCGCCTACGACGTCTTGGCCGGCATCGTGTACGGCTGTTATCTGGTGCTGAGCAAACGGATCAACGTGGTCCACGCGCGCAATCACGTGCCGGCGGCGATGGCGCTGGTCATCAAGCGACTTCTACGCACACGGCTGGTGTTCGACCTGCGGGGTGTAATGGCGGAGGAGTACGTTGACGCGGGTACCTGGAAGCAGGGAAGTGTACCTTACCGGGTCACCAAGTGGGTGGAAGGTAAAGTATTCACCGCAGCCGACGCCGTCATCATGCTGACGCGAAAAATACGCGACGTGCTGCTTGAGTGCTATCCCGCACTGCGCTCCAAACCAGTAGAGATCATCCCGTGCTGTGTGGACGTGGCACGATACGCCGGCGTGGACCGCGCTTTTGCGCGGCAGCGCCTTGGCCTTGAGAACAAGTTGGTCATGGCCTACGCCGGCAATCTGGGTGGCTGGTATCTGACTGCGGAGATGGCGCGCATCTTCCACGAACTGCGGCGGAAAGACACCCGGGCACACTTCCTGATCGTAACTCAAAGCCCGTACCACTCGATCCGGGAACCGTTGACTGCACTGGGCGTCCCCGCGAGCACGTACACTTTGTTAACCGTTCCGGTCGAGGCGATGCCGGCGCATCTCGCCGCCGCCGACTTCGCCATATCGTTCATTAAACCGTGCTTTTCAAAGCTGTCGTCCTATCCCACGAAGATAGGTGAATACTTGGCGAGCGGCTTGCCGATCCTGACGAACTCCGGTATCGGTGACCTCGACGAGTTGGTGGAAGGTGAGCGGGTTGGAGTGCTGGTGAACGAATTGAGCCCTGATTCATACCGCACTGCACTTGCGAATCTGATGAACTTGCTCTCCGATCCGGCGATCGCTGCCCGTTGCCGCGAAGTTGCCGCGCGCCGCCTCGCGCTTGCCACTGTCGGGCGGGAAGGCTATCTAAGGGTGTATGGGTCGCTCGGATTGCCGCTTCGCAGCAGCGCAGCCGCTGCCGCCAACGAGGTTGCATGAAGGTCCTGGTCGTCGCACCCAGCCTGCGCAATACCTCGCCCGGCTCGCGCTTCCGCATCGAGCAGTGGATGCGCTGGATGGAACGCGATGGTGTGGAATTCGCTTACTCCGGCTTTGACGACGAGGACCTGCACGCCGTTATCTATCAACCAGGCCACTATTTCGCGAAGGCTTACCACATGCTTCGCGCCGTGGGCCGCAGGCTGGCACTGGTTCCGCATTTGCGGCAGTACGATGCGGTTTTCCTTTACGAAGAAGCGTCGCGCATCGGCCCAGCCATTATCGAGCGAATCATTCGCTGGTTGCGCGTGCCGCTGGTGTACGACTTCTGCGATCCAATCTACATCGCGGGCCGAAGCCCGACAAACTCGTTCTTCAGCTACCTGAAATGCGCCGGCAAAACCGCAACGATTTGTCGGGTGGCGTCGCACGTAATCGTGGGCAATCCTGACCTGGCGGAATTCGCCGGCCAATACAACACGCGCGTTGATGTTGTCCCGATCACCATTGACACCGAAGACTACAAACCCCGCCGCTGGGACGTGGCCCCGGCGCAACAGCCGGTGATCGGCTGGAGCGGCAGCCATACCACGATGCCGCATCTTGATCTGCTGCGAAACGTGCTACAAACACTGCGCCGAACCCACAATTTTCGGCTCCATGTGATGGGCGCGCCGCGGTACGAACTTCCCGGCGTTGAAGTCAGGGCCGAACCATGGCGTGCCGACGCTGAGCTTGCGTTTCTTCAGTCATGCGACATTGGGATCATGCCGTTGCCAGGCGATAACTGGACGCGCCTCCGCAGCCATCTCAAGGCGCGGCAGTACATGGGCGCGGCGGTACCTTGTGTCGCATCGCCGGTCGGAGTTATTCGCGAGTTGATCCAGGACGGCGTAAACGGCTTTCTGGCCGCCACCGAAGATGAGTGGGTACAGAAGCTCAGCGCGTTGCTGGGGGATGTCAACCTGCGCCGCCACCTTGGTGTTGCGGGTAGAGAGACGATCGAGACGAGGTATTCCGGGGAAATGTGGGCGAGGCGCGTGCTGGCGATTTTGCAGTCGGTAGTGCCGCAGCGTTCGGCGGCGCGCGCGCAAGCCGTGGGGCGGGAGGCCTGACATGCGCACTATCCAGGCACAGCCCGCCTCGTATCAGAGACTATTATTGCAGGCAGTCGGGCTGGGAATGTTGTTCAGCGCGCCCGCCTGGGTCTATTTCCTTTACAACAGTGCGGATTACCCGATTGGTCTCGGGTTCGTCTTCGTGCCGGTAATAGCGGCTGGCACCGTGGTTTTGTGCCAGCAACTAACGAGGGGGGAGCATCCCTGGGGCCGCAAATTGCTGGTCTCCGCTGTCGCTGCCAAACTGGCCGCTGCGGGGGCCTACACGTTCGTGATGTTCAACGTGTATCACGGCGCCGGTGATGCCGCGCTTTACTATTCCTTCGGCAGCAACTGGGCAGCGTCGTTCGCCACACCCGACGGCACGCGTGCCCTGACGCCGTTTTACTCCACCAATTTCGTCATTATGCTCACCGGCGCCCTGGTTCACCTCTTGGGGAATTCGCTGGTGACGCTGATCGCGTTCTATGCCCTGGTCGCGTTCTGGGGAGAGTATTTCCTGTACCGCGCGTTCCGTATCGGCATGCCGGAAGGCGATGCCTGTGATTTTGGACTGCTGGCGTTCCTGTTGCCATCGGCTGTGTTCTGGTCCGCGACAGTTGGCAAGGAGGCGCTGATTGTCTTCGGGGTGGGCCTTTGCATTTATGGCTACGCCCGCGCCGCGCTCAGGGCCGATCCCAGGGGGTACGTGCTCACTGCGCTGGGACTGGCGGTTTCATTTCTCGTGCGCCCCCACGTTGCCGCTATGCTGGGCTTGGCCCTGACCGCGTCGGTATGCCTGAGCAGCAATCGTCGGGGATTATGGGGCCTGCTGAACAAATTCGTGGGGGTCCCGCTGCTGCTCGCGGCCACTTACTTCGTTGCTACCGAGGCCCGCACGTTCCTGAACGCCAGTGATTTCCAGCAGGGAGTGGAAAATCTCGGCTACATTCAACGCAATTCAGCCGTGGGCGGTTCAGTGTTCGACGTCAATCAGGGCCTCACGTTTCGCGTGTTGATGTCGCCGTTTCTGATGTTCCGCCCGTTCCCCTGGGAAGTGACCAACATTCCGATGGCGCTGGCTTCGCTTGAAGGCGTCGCGTTGGCGGTGCTCTGTTTTCGCCGCCGCCGCAGCCTGCTGTACGCACTGGCGAACTGGCGCTCGCCGCTGATCCTGTTTGTGCTGGTGTACAGCCTGGTTTATATGGTTGTTTTCAGTGCCGCGACCAGCAACTTCGGAGTGCTGACCCGCCAACGGGTCATGGTGTCGCCGGTTGCGCTGATGCTCGTGTGTCTTCCCCGCGCCGGCTGGAGAGTGGTCGCCGGCCGGTGGACCTCACGCCTCCGCTGGTCAGTGGCTCCTCTTCCGCAAGGGACCATGCCGGATTCGGCTCGTACTCTTTCCGGTCCGTCCGTTACCCGCCGGAGGATGCGCTGATGTGTGGCATTACCGGCTTCTGGTGCCGGCGGCCGCGACTCTCTGCTGACGCAATGCAGGCGACCGTCGCTGCGATGAGCGAACGCCTAAACCACCGCGGACCAGACGATGCCGGGACCTGGATAGACGAGCACATCGGATTGGCGCTCGGACATCGGCGCCTCTCGATCCTCGACCTCTCGCCTGCCGGCCACCAGCCGATGATGTCTGCGTCGGGCCGGTTTGTGATCGTGTTCAACGGCGAGATCTACAACTTTCAGGAACTGAAGGCGGAGCTTGAAGCCCACGATCCGCTGCAGTTGCGCGGCCATTCTGACACGGAAGTAGCGTTGTATGCGTTTGAGCGGTGGGGAGCCGTTGATGCCCTCCGCCGGTTCAACGGCATGTTCGCTCTCGCCCTGTGGGACCGGCGCGAACATCTCCTGACGCTGGCGCGCGACCGCTTCGGCGAGAAGCCTTTGTACTATGGCTGGTGCAACGGCGTTTTGTTATTTGGGTCTGAATTGAAGGCGCTGTGTGTATTCCCCGGCACTGATTTGGCCATCAACCGCGACGCGCTGGCGCTCTACATGCGCCACAACTGCGTGCCCGCTCCGTACACGATCTACCGTGGAATGCGGAAGCTGCTTCCCGGCACGTTCCTGACGATCACTCCCGACTTGCCGGAGGATGTGGCGCCGCAACCGTTTTGGACGCTGCGCGATACTGCCGAACGTGGCCTGGCCGACCCCTTCCGCGGCAGCGAAGCAGAGGCGCTGGAGCAACTCGATTCGTTGCTGCGCGATTCCGTCCGCCTGCGCATGATTGCCGACGTTCCCCTCGGTTCGTTTCTATCCGGCGGCCTCGATTCGTCAACCATAACGGCGCTGATGCAGGCGCAGAGCGGCATTCCGGTCAAGACGTTCACTCTCGGAATTGAAGACGCCGCGTACGACGAAGCGGCCAGCGCACGCGCTGTCGCGCAGCACCTGCACACTGATCAGACCGAAGTGTACGTCACGCCCCAAGAGGCGATCGCTCTTATCGCCAAGCTCCCGTCGGTTTACGACGAACCGTTCGCCGACTCCTCGCAGATTCCGACGATGCTGGTGGCACAACTGGCACGCCGGTATGTCACGGTCGCGCTGTCGGGCGATTCCGGCGACGAAATCTTCGGGGGGTATAACCGGCACCTCTGGGCCGGTCGCGTGTGGAACAGCGTCGGCTGGCTGCCCACGGCGGTACGCTGCGCCGTCGCCGCTGCGGTCCGGTCTATTCGCCCTGAATTGTGGGACAAGGTCTTTCACCTGCTGTCACCTTTGCTGCCGCGCGCTGGACAGCCGCGCCTGCCCGGCTACAAGCTGCACAAGCTGGCAGGCGTGCTCGGAGCGTGCGATCTGCACGCGATGTACGTCGCCCTGGCATCGCACTGGAGTGCGCCGAGTCGCATCGTGCTCGGTGCCCAGGAGCCGTCCACCCCGCTGACTGATCCGGCGAGTTGGCCCGCTTCGCTCGACGCCTCGCACCGCATGATGTTCCTCGACACGCTCACCTATCTTCCCGACGACATCTTGACAAAGGTGGACCGGGCTACGATGAGCGTCGGCCTGGAATGCCGGGTCCCGTTTCTCGACCACCGCGTGGTCGAGTTCGCGTGGCGTTTGCCGCTCACCATGAAATTCGCCGGCGGGCAAGGTAAGTGGCTGCTGCGGAAACTGCTGCGCCGCCATTTGCCGCGGGAGCTGTTCGAGCGGCCCAAGATGGGCTTCGGAGTCCCGCTCGGCGCCTGGCTGCGCGGCCCGCTGCGCGACTGGGCCGAGGCGCTGCTGGACGAATCGCGGCTTCGCCAGGAAGGCGTCTTCGCTCCCGCGCCTATCCGCGAGCTTTGGCGAGAACACCTCGCCGGCCGCGGCGCCTGGCAATTCCATCTCTGGGATGTGCTGATGTTTCAGAGCTGGCTGGAGTATACCCGTGTCGAATCGCGAGCTCACGCTGAGGCGGTGGTGTGATGCCGAGACCGCAGTGCCACCGAGGACAAATTGATGTTGTGCACGCCGTCACTTCCTCGATCAGCTTGGTTTTGCTGCGTGACACGCTGGGCTACCTGCGCGATTGCGGATGGCGCCCTGCGGTAATTTGCTCTCCCGGCCCCGAAGCTGACGAGTTGGAAGAAAACGATGGCATTTCGGTGTTGCGTGTCCCTGTGGAGCGGGAAATTTCCCCTTGGCGTGACCTGATTGCGCTGCGGCGTGTGTATAAAACGATCCGTCGTCTTCAGCCGCTCGTCACAAATGTGGGAACGCCGAAGGCCGGCCTGCTGGTCGGATTGGCCGCCTGGCTGGCGCGCGTGCCGTGCCGCATCTATACGCTGCGCGGTCTGCGGCTCGAAACCGCAAGCGGTTGGAAGCGGCGTTTGCTGCTGATCACGGAACGGATTGCCTGCGCTTCGGCGCACAGCGTGATCTGCGTCAGTCCCAGCCTGCGCGAGCGAGCCATATCGCTCGGGATCGTCTCGCCCGAGAAGACGGTTGTGCTCGGTAACGGGAGCAACGCCGGGGTTGACGCTGCAGCTTTCGCTCCCACACCCGAACGCCACGCTCAGGCCGCTCACCTGCGCCGCGAGTTCAACATTCCCGCGACTGCGCCGCTGGTCGGCTTTGTCGGACGCCTCACGCGCGACAAGGGTGTGCCGGAGTTGGTCCAGGCTTTCCTGCAACTGCGGTCGCGGTGGCCAGAGCTGTACATAATCTTGTTCGGCGAAGTGGAATCCGGCGATCCGCTGCCTCCCGCTGTTCATGAGACGCTTCGGCGCGAATCCCGCCTGCTGATTCCCGGCTTCACCGCTGATGTTGCGCCCTGGTATCACGCCATGGACATCTTCGTCCTGCCGACGCACCGCGAAGGATTCCCCAACGTTGTCCTCGAAGCACAAGCGGCAGGCGTGCCCGTGGTGACCACGACCGCAACCGGCGCATTGGATTCCATCGTGGACGGTGTCACCGGCCTGCTGGTGCCGCCCGGGGACGCCGGCGCGCTGGCCGCGGCGCTCGATCAATTGCTGAGCGATCCCGATACAGCCGCCCGCATGGGCACCGCTGGGCGTCTGCGGGTCATGCGGGACTTTGCGCGCGGACCCATCTGGCGCGCACTCGACGATGAGTATCGCCGCCTCCTACAAGCCGCTGGATTGTTCCTGCCAGAGCGGGTTAATATGCGTGCCCAAGCGGTCCAACAGCAGAAGTGAACCGGCCAGCGAAACGCGCGCTCGACGTGACGGTCTCGGCGACCGCGCTGGCTGTTCTTTCGCCTTTGCTGCTGCTGATCACGGTCGCCGTGCGGTTAACGATGGGAAAACCCATATTGTTCCGCCAGGTGCGGCCCGGATACGGCGCGCGGCCGTTTACGGTGTTGAAGTTCCGCACAATGAACGAAGCCCGCGACCCGAGCGGCGAGCTGCTGCCGGATGCTGACCGCCTCACCCGTATCGGCCGTTTTCTTCGCCGCACCAGTCTTGACGAGTTGCCGCAGTTGTGGAACGTCCTGTCGGGACACATGAGCCTGGTTGGCCCGCGTCCGCTGCTGATGGAATACGTCGAACACTACACTCCGGAGCAGGCCCGGCGTCACGAGGTGAAGCCCGGAATCACCGGCTGGGCGCAGGTCAACGGACGCCAGGATCTCCCATTCAGCCGCCGCCTCGCGCTCGACGTCTGGTACGTGGATCACCAGTCGTTCTGGCTCGACCTGCGTATCGTCGCCCGCACCGCCCTCAAGATGCTGTTCGGCTCCGGCGTGCGCTCCGGTCAGGACGTTCGCCAGGTTGACGATCTTGGTTTGCACCCCGCGGTACGTGGCCAAGGAACCCGCGATGATTGATCTGGAAGACGTGATCCTGCGTCCGCTCGAACCCAAGGACGTCGAGAGCCTCTACTCGTTTCGCAACGACTGGGAGGTGATCCAGCATCTGGCCGGTTTTTCCGCCGGCTACTCGCGCCAGGCGATGGCCGACTGGGTACAGCGCCACAGCAATCGCCATGACGAAGTTCTGTGGGCCATCGAGGCCACCGACACCAACACCTGCATCGGACACGTCGGCCTCTACCAGATCGATCACCGCGTGGGCAAAGCCGAATTCGCTATCGTCCTTGGTGACCGCAACCGCTGGGGCAAGGGACTGGGACGCAAGATCAGCGAAGCGGTCGTGGACTGGGGTTTCAAGCAGCTCAACCTGCACAAGGTCACGCTGGCTGTGCTGACTAACAACGAGCGCGCCATTCACATCTATGAGACGCTTGGCTTCCGCCGCGAAGGTGTGCTGCGCGATGAACAGTTCCGCGACGGACGCTACCTGGACCTGATGCTCATGTCGGTCCTGCGGCAGGAATGGTGTGCGCGCCACGCAGGAGGCGCATGAGCCGCGCGCCCTGGGAGCTTGGCAGCGAATTTCACTGGCAGGGGCTTCCTGCCGGCCCATTCGTGCGCCTGCCAGGTCCCGCCAACTATTACCTGCTGGGACGGCACGCGCTGCTCGCCCTGCTCGATCAACTTCGCGCGCCCGTGCTTTGGGTGCCGGAGTATTTCTGCACCGATGTGCTTGCGTCGTGCGCACGGCGCGTCGAGATCCGCCGCTATGACGACAGCCCATCGCGCGCCTGTCCTCGTTGGGAGAGCCTCACGCCCACGCCGGATGATGTGGTGCTCGCCGTCAACTATTTCGGCATACGCGATCACACTTGCTGGAATGAGTGGCACGCCGGGTACCCGTGCGTGCTGGTCGAAGATCACAGTCACGATCCGCTGGGTCCTTCGGCCGCAAAATCGCGTGCGGATTACTGCTTTAGTTCGTTGCGCAAGACTCTGCCTGTGCCGGACGGCGGCATCCTCTGGTCGCCGCTCGGCCGCCCGCTGCCGCTGGAGCCGAGTGGGTGTCCGGGAACCGGCAGTGCGAAAAAGCTCACGGCGATGCTGCTGAAGGCCGAATACCTCAGCGGCAGTGCATCCCCTCAGTTGAAAGAACGCTTTCGCCGCCTGCAACTCGAGGGCGAAGCCGGACTCGAGCAAGTCGAGATGGCTGCCGCGTCGCCGTTCACCCGCGAGATGTTGCGAGATGGCGTTCCGCGCAGATGGCGGAAACAGAGGGAAGAGAACACCCGCTTCTTACTCAAAGCGCTTGCCGGCTGGCACGCGGCAAAGCCCCTGTTCACGAAGTGGCCGAACCGTGCCGCGCCGCTTGGTTTGGTCGTGGTATTTTCGTCACCATCCGCGCGGGATGAAACGCGCCGGCGACTGTGTGCCGAGAACGTTTACTGCCCTGTACATTGGCCGGCGCCGGCAGACGCCCCTGAGCACGTGCGCGATCTGGCCGCTCGCATCCTGACCGTCCCTGCCGACCAGCGCTACACGACGGCCGACATGCAGCGCGTCGCGCGCCTTCTCCGTGGAGGCCGGAAGCTGAAGCGATGAACCTGCGTGACATGGTTGCAATTCCCGGCGTCGAACTCCTGTCGCTCGACCGGGATACAGACGTAAGGCGCTGGAATGCACTGGTGGATGCAGCGCCCGTGCCTGATGTGTATTTCCGTCCTGGGTATCTGCGCGCCTGTCAAGCCGCCGGACACGGCTGCGGCGGCGCACTGTTGATCGCATCCGGCGCGACTCGTGTGTTGTTGCCGCTGCTTTTTCGCGATCTTCGGCTCGGGTTCGAGCACGCTGTGGCCGGCTGCGACGCACTGACGCCTTACGGGTACGGTGGACTGTTGCCGCTCACCCCATCTACGCTCTCGCATGACAGCGTTGTCTCAACTCTTGCCTTGTTCCGTCGCTGGTGTGCGGAGAACCGCGTCGTAAGCTGCTTGGTTCGCCTTCACCCTCTCCTGGACCAGGGGAACGCCTTCGAGGGGCTTGATGGTCCCGCTCTGGAGTTGCGCCGCTTTGGCCCCACCGTAGCGCTCGATCTCACCCATTGGGATTGGGACGCGGACTGCCTTTCCGGCATGACGAAGGGGCGGCGCTCAGACCTGAGCGTGGCCCGGAAACAGTTGCAATTGACGTGGGCGTCAGAGGGCCACAACCCTTCAGGCAAGGAACTCCGCGCGCGCGATTGCCTGCAAGTGTTTCGTGACCTCTACGAGCAACGCATGGAGGAGTTGCACGCCTCCGAGTTTTACCACTTTCCCCCGCAATACTACTCTGCACTCGTGTCGGGCCTTGGCGACCAACTTGGCATCAGCCTCGCATGGCTTGATGACCGTGCAGTCGGCGCGGCGATCTTCATGTTCGACCGCCATTTCGCTCATTACCACCTCAGCGCGACTGATCACTCTGGCCGGGCCGCAAAAGCCACCACGCTGATGATTCATGCGGCGGCGTCGCGGGCGCGCGCCTGCGGCTGCACGACGCTGCACCTGGGCGGCGGCGCCCCCGGTTCCGGCAAGTTGTTCGAGTTCAAGCGCAGTTTCGGCGGCCGGGTGCACACCTATTCTTTTGTCACCATCATTGCCGATCGCGAACGCTATGACGCCCTGGTTCGCCAGCGCGTCTCGCATCCCAACCTGCCGCCACCGCGTCCCAACTTCTTCCCGCTGTACCGCGCGTGATTCGACGGGTTTCATCTCTTTTGCGTCCTCCGCGTCCTTGGTGTCCTTTGCGTTCAGGCCGCAATCACCCGATCACCGGATCACCCGATCACCCGATGCACCTGTGCTAGAATCCGCCCATCGTTGACATCCTGGTTGGTGTTGCCGAGGTCTCCATGCGGACGCTTTGTGCCTGTGTGTTGCTCGTATTCTTGCTGCAGGTCGGTGTTTTTGGGCAGCAGGCAGAAAATACCGCACTGCCACCCTCAGCAGCCTCTGGCCCCGTTTCTCCGGACGAACCGGCCCGCACGGGCCTGATCAGCATCGGCGACATGCTCGACATTTCGGTTTATGGAGTTCCCGAACTGTCGCAGAAAGCACGCGTCAACAACGCCGGAAACATCTACCTGCCGCTGATCAACTACGTTCGGGTGGCGGACTTGTCGATTGCTGATGCCCAGGCGCTGATCGAAAAGCAATTTGCCGAAGGTGGCTACCTGAAGAACCCACACGTCAGCATCACCATCACCGAGTTCGCCGGCGGAGTCTCTGTAATGGGCGAGGTGGCCCGGCCAGGGATCTATCCCCTGCTGGGTACGCGCCGCTTATTCGACGTGCTGGCGGCTGCGGGAGGCACAACAGACAAAGCCGGGCAGGTGGTCACTATCACCCATCGCGACCGGCCCGACGAACCAGAAAACGTTGTGCTTTCAATTGATCCCAGCCAACAGTTCAAGGCAAATGTTAAGGTCAGCCAGGGGGACACGGTTGTGGTGTCAACCGCAGGAGTGGTGTATGTCGTCGGCCAGGTGAATGCGCCTGCGGGTTTCGTCATGGAACGGTCCAGCATCTACACGGTACTCAAAGCGATCGCCATGGCGCACGGGCCACAGCCCAACGCGGCCCTCGACCGGACGAAGATCATCCGCAAGACCAGCGATGGTCAGCAGCAAGAAATCCCCGTGCTGTTGAGCAAGGTGCTGGCCTCGCAAGCGCCAGATATCCCGCTTCAGGCCAACGACATTGTGTTCGTGCCCAGCAGCGCGGGCAAGAATGCCGCCCGCAAGAGCCTGGATGTGGCCATACAGTTGATTACCGGCGTCTCGATAATCCGCGCGACGCGATAGTCCAGGCCTACGAAGCCGCTACGGAGAGGACCTTCTCGACGGCATTTGCAGTGTCGCGCATGTCTTGTTCGCGCAGCGTAGGGTGTACCAAAAACATCAGGCTCGTCTCACCGAGTTCCTTCGCGACTGGCAACCGCCGGGCTGGCCGCAACTCCGGAGGAAACGCTTTCTCAAGGTAAACCTCGCTGCAACTGCCCGCGAAGCAGGGAACACCCTCCGCGGTGATAGCGTCCATAATCCGGTCGCGCGTCCAGCCCGCACGAAGTCTCGCCGGACGCAAATACGCGTAGAACTTGTAATATGAGTGACCGAAATCGGCGCTCGGTACTGAGACGCGCAGTGCCGGTATCGCCGCCAGTCTGCCGGCCAGTAGCGCAGCCAGCTCGCGGCGCTTTGCCACCTGCGCCTCCAGCTTGTGCAGCAGTACCCGGCCAATGGCGGACTGCATTTCCGTCAGCCGCCAGTTGGTGCCGAACGATTCATGCAGCCAGCGAAATCCGGAGGCGTGATTACTGCTGTACACTGCCGCATAGCTCTTTCCGTGGTCCTTGTATGCCCACGCGCGCTCCCACACACCCGTATCGTTGGTTACCAGCATACCGCCCTCGCCACCGGTGGTGATGATCTTGTCCTGACAAAACGAAAATGCGGCGGCATGCCCGAACGAGCCGACGGGCCGGCCCTTGTAGGTTGCGCCATGTGCCTGAGCGCAGTCCTCGATCAACGCCAGCCCGTGTTCTTCGGCCAACCGTACCAGCGGATCCATGTCGCACGGCCAGCCTGCCAGGTGTACAGCAATGATGGCCTTGGTTCGCGGCGAAAGCGCGGCGCGCACCGACTCAGCCGTGAGGTTTCCTGAATCGCGGTCCACGTCGGCAAAGACCGGCCGCGCGCCCCGCATCACCACGCAACTGGCCGACGCGATGAACGTGCGGCTGGTTGTGACGACCTCATCTCCGGGGCCAACGCCGAGCGCATACAGGGCCAACTCCAGCGCCGCGGTACCGTTCGCCAGGGCAACAGCGTGGCGGCAACCGACGTACGCCGCGTATTCCTTCTCGAACTCCCGGCCTTCGTTGCCCGTCCAGTAGTTAATTGCCCCGGACTTAAGCACCTGGTGGACGGCCTCGATTTCTTCTGCTTCAAAGCAAGGCCAGGGCGCGAAAGGACGCGTCCGCGTTGCCGGCCCGCCCTCCACCGCCAGTACCGGCTGCCGTTTGGTTCGGCTGTGCATGTGAGGCTGATTATGCCTGCTTTTCGCCGGACTGTAAGGCACTTTCTCCGCAAGAAATGACACAGGGTAGTGCCCAGATTCCCGCCGTGCTGTTCAGCGCTAACCCGGGATGACGCTTGCAATTTCCGCCTATCGCTCAGACCCGCTCAATGCTACGCTGTGCACCACATCAACGATGCGCGTTACCGATTTCATCCTGAAAACGAGTTGGCCGGAGCGATGGCTGTTTGTGCAGGCCACCGTTTCGCTGCTGGCGAACTCTGTGCGGGTCCACCTGCTGCCCTATCGGTTTCTCGAACCACGCTTGCGTGAGGCAGGCAGAGTCTCACCGCGTTGTCATTGTTCCGTTGAAGGCGTGGTATGGGCCATTACCCAGGCGGCGCGCTTAGTTCCCGGAGCTACTTGTATCGTTCAAGCACTCGCGGGGCGCACCCTGTTGCACCGCAACGGACACCCCGCCGTCCTTCGGCTCGGCGTGGCGCGCGAGGCCGATACTCAACTGGCCGCCCACGCCTGGTTGGAACTGAACGGGAACATTGTGATGGGGAACTTGCCGCCGTTCGCAAGCTACACTCCTCTGGAAGCAGCAGCTACAGCAAACAGCGCTAGGCACCTTATCGTACTCTGGACACCATCTCCCCCGAAGGGGCTGGCGCAGCATTAGGTTTCACCAGATACTCGTCGAGCAAGACCGCCACCACCGCCGCAGTGGGCACCGCAACCAGCGCGCCCAACACGCCGGCCAAGGTCCCGCCCAGGCTCAGTGCAATGATGACCGCCAGCGGCGGCAGGTCAACCGTGGACTGCATGATCCGCGGCGTCAGGAAGGCGTTCTCCACCTGCTGGTACACAAAGTAGAACACCAGCACGCCTACCAGTTTCGGCCACGAGTCCAGTCCGGCAACCACACCGGCCGCCGCCACCGATACCAGGGGGCCGACGATGGGAACGATATTCGCCGCACCGGCCAACACGGCCAGCGCGTAAAAATACTTGATCTTCAGGATGGCGAACACCACCGCGCTGCTTGAGCCCAGCAGCAGCATCAGCGCGCCCTGGCCGATGAGCCAGTGGCTGACGCGGGCTTCGGCGCGCAACAGCGTCGGCTCCAGCCGTTCGCGCTGCTGCGGGGGAAAAAGCGAGACGAACCACTGGAACGCGCGCTCGCCGTCCACGATGAAATAAACCGTCAGGATCAGCCAACTGAAGAACCAGAACACCCCACCCGCAATGCCCTTGAACAGTCCAAACACGCCGCCCACAGCGGCGGACAAGTGCTGCTGCAATGACCTGGGGTCAAACTCGGTGAAGAAAGGCAGATGCTGGATGCGATCTACCAATTGGCCGACGCGGTGTGGCCAATCGGCGGCGAACGCTTGGATGTCGCGGAAGATCGGGGGCAGTGCAAAGGTGAAGAACAGCGCCATCAACCCCAAGCCACCCACTATGATTACCAGGATGGCAAGCCCCCGCCCCGGCCGCCAGTTGCCGATTCGGACGCGCCGTACGAGGTTAATGGCAGGTCCGATCACCACCGCGAATAGCGCGCTCACATATACAAGCAGCAAGACGTTGCGCACCAGCCACGCCACGTAAAGGGCCAGCGCAACCGCAACGAAGAACAGGATTTCCGACCGGCGCACGCTCATTTCAGTTGTCAGTTAGTTGCCAGTTGTCAGTTTGCAGGTACCCGCGACGCCGCAAAGCTGGGAAAAGGCGAACTCGAAAGGCTATCTTAGCTGCTTGCGCACCGGAGAAAAACTGGCAACTGACAACTAATCCCGCAGCACTTCTGTGTTGCTGTTCGGAATCACGATGCGCACCAGCTTCCACTTTGGATCCAGGTAGAGTGCCCATTCCATGTCGTCGCTTTTCAGGTTGAATCGTGCCAGTTCGTGTTGGACGCCACGGATCTCCACCTTCTCCGGCCCTGCGTATTCCACGCTAATCAGCATCTGGGTGCGCTGGCGCGGAACCAGTACTCCGAACTGCATCTTGCCCGGCCGGCATTTATCCAGGCCTTCGCCGCATGCCTGTGCCAGGTAGCGCCAGAGCAGCACCTGCCGCTGGCTGAAAAAGTAGTCGTCCAGCACCATGGTCGAAACCGGCACGATAAACGGGTGCTCGACGGGCTTTTCGGGAGGATCGGGCACGATGTGCTCAATCAGGAAGCCCTCGGCCGGTTCCACCACGATTTTCGCCTTGCCCGGACTCACTTCACGCCACTCGTAGCGGCGCAGGTCGCCCGTCGGAGTGATCTGCAATTCCGCTTTCTGCGCCGACTTGCCTTGCGGGGTTTCGGCGCGAAACTCCGAGCTAGCGGTGCTGACTGTCGAACTCTGCACGATCTTGAACGTCTCGTTTGCAACCCGCTGGCCGGCCACGTAAACGCTGAATGTCCCGGAATCCACAAGTTTCGGCTTCTCGTCAGGCTTGCGCGCCGCGGTCGTGGAGGAAAAGAAGGCCAAAACCAGCACCGGCAGCAACCAGCTATGAAAGCGATATGGTGTGTTGGTGTTCATGTGTGCCCTTTTATCCGCCCAGGCCCAGTCGGCGGGCCACCTCGGCGGCTACCTCGTGTACGGAAAGCCCGGTCGTATCAATGCGCACGTCCGCCTTCATGTATCCCTGCCGGCGGGCTTCATACAGGTTCCGGAACTGTGCTTCATCGCGGAACAGCGGCCGCTCGTGCCCGCGCGGCGCACACCGCCGGCGGAGTTCCTCCGCCGGGGCATCGAGGAAGACCACCGTGACTCCGGCCTGCTGGAGTGCGCGTGCGTTTTCGTCCTGCACAAACGCTCCGCCCCCGAGCGCAACCACCGTTTCGTTGTGCTCGTTTGCCGCGAGCAGCGTGCGCAGTGCGTTGGCCTCGGCTTGCCGAAATGCAGGTTCACCCGCATCGCGGAATATCTGCGCGATGCTGCGGCCTTCGCGCGCAATGATCACGTCATCCAGGTCAATAAACCGCCACCCGAGCCGACGCGCCAGCGCCTGGCCGACACTGGTCTTGCCGGCTCCCATAAAGCCCACGAGAAACACGCTGTTGGCACAAGCCACTGAATGGAATATGGAAGAAAACGCGCCGCCGCGCAAGCTCTGATTATCGTGATCGGCGAACTTGTAAACCGGCGGATGATGATCTGGCAGATACGAACCAGGGCCCCGACTCCGCGGGGGTTAGCGGGAACGCTCCGCTTACAGGTCCACACTTGCCATCGCGCCCAGCACAAGCGAAATGGCCCCGCGAAATTTTAGAAGACGCCCCCTGGGCCCAGTGGGGCGCGACACCATGCCTTCGCGTTCCAGCGATCCTTTGATGCCCTCCCACACCCGCTTCGGCGGGTCCTCCATCGGCACCAGCAACTTGGCCTGCTCCACGATGTACTTCAGGTCGGCCACCAGGTCACTGCACACCGGGCAGGTCCGTAGATGCTCCTCTTGCGCGGGATCCCCGCCCGAGTCGAATATGTACGGCAGCGCTTTTTGGAATTCCGCGCAGGTCATGGTGTCCTCTCCCCTATACCTCGCCTCGCCTCCTCAGCGCTTGACGGCCTTTTCGGCTCTGCTGGCCTTGAGGAGGTCGCGCAATTTCATGCGCGCCTTATGCAGTTGAGACTTACTGTTGCCGATCGAACAGCCCATCATCTCGGCAATTTCGTTATGTTCGTAACCCTCGATGTCATGCAGCACGAAAATAATACGGTAACCGGGCGGCAGGCTTTCGATCGCCCGCTCCAGGTTGACCCGGTCGATCGATCCTGCCAGTACGTTATCTCGCGCCCCGATGTCCTTTCGCGGCGCATCTTCCTGCTGTGGCTCCATGGTCTCCTCAAGTGAGACCTCCGGCAGGCCTTTCTTGCGCAGGTGCATCAGCACCACATTCACCGCCAGCCGGTGAAGCCAGGTCGAAAATGCAGACTCTCCGCGAAACGTCGCAATCTTGCGGTAAAGCTGCAGGAATGCTTCCTGCGTCAGGTCTTCGGCCTCGGCGGTGTTTCCCGTCATACGCAAGCACAGGGAATATACCCGCCGCTTGTGCAAACCATACAACGCCTCGAAGGACTCGCTGTCCCCCTGCTTGGCCCGCTCAATCGCCTCCGCTTCTGAAAGCCCAGGCGCCAGGATTTTCTTTGGTTGTGTCACGCCTTCTTCAGGCCGCATTGAACTAGATGCGGCCAAGTAGCTCCCCCGTTGTATTTTCCCGCCGGAGTGGCCCGCGTCAGCCGCCCTCGCCGGGGTTGCCTGACCCTCGCTCCGCGCCTTTCCTGCGGACATTCATTTCGATGCAAACCCAGTTTATTTAGTCATTTGGTGATCTGGTTATTTGGCTATGTCGCACCTCGTACGCTTTGAAGTGCAGGCCACGAACCACGGCTACAACACATAACCAAATAACCAAATGACCAAATCAGGTAGATTTTGCTGTTATCGTCTCCAATCCATGTCCGTACGGCCCGGTCTCCCGCTTCCGCAGCAGCACTGCAAACATAACGCCCAAAACGCCTAAAGTGGACAGCAAATATATCATCGGCGCATAGCCGGCCGGATTCTGCGTGCCCGCGCCGAAAGTGTCGTTCAGCCGCCCGATGATTTCGTTCAAGGCAAAGAACCCAATCTGCTGGATAAGGGTCATCAGAGCATACGCGGTTCCGAGCCGTTGTTCCTCGACAATGTAGGCCACCGACGGCCACATCACCGCCGGCACCAGCGAAAACGCGATTCCCAGAAAGATGATCGAGGGATACAGCGAAACATGCAGTCCCGGCAGCATCAGCAAAAACGCTGGAATCAGCAACAGCGAGCCAAAGATCATCAGCAGCGCGCGGCGGCCCACCTTGTCAACCATGAGTCCGAACAACGGGGTAGCATAAATTGCGGCTTGCGGAATCACGCTGTTCAGAAATCCGCCCAGTTCGCGCGATGTGCCGTGTCCCTCGATAAAGAATTTCACCGCGAATGTGCGGAAGGGAAAAATTGCCGAGTAAAACGTCATGCACAGCCCGACGATGAACCAATACGACACCCCGAACCGGAACAAGTCCGTCCAGACCAGCTTTTCCGTCTGCGCGGCCCGCCCCAACGTGTAGTTGCGCTCGGCGTAGCCCTCCAGCATCCAGTAAAACACGGCGGCCACCACGCAGATCGCGCCGAAGGCAATCCCCAGCGTCAGCGGCGAGCGCCAGTTGGAGAAATCCACAATGTGCTTGGCCCAGGTCGGTGAATTGTCCGCCGCCACCGACCCCAGGCGAGCGATGGTCAGGTTCAAGCCAAACGCAAAACTCAGTTCCTTACCCTTAAACCACTTGGCCAGCGCCGTGGTGACCGCCACGATGAGCGGTTCTGCTCCAAGTCCAAGAACGAACCGCCCAGCAAAGACCACCGTCGGAATAGGCGTGATGACAGTAAGGACCGCAGCCACCAGGCACAAGACGGAAAAGATGAACACCGATATCTTCGTGCCCAGTTTGTCAATAATCACGCCGCCGATCAGCAGCACAATGACCGCAGCGACGCTGTAAATGGAATTCAACCGGCCTATCTCCTGGTCGGAGAGGCTCAACTGGGCTTTCATTAAGTCGGTGACGGGGTTGATTGCGTCATAGATGTAGTAGTTGCCGAACATCGTCAGGCTGACGAAGAACAGCACTACCCAGCGATAGAACTTGGTTGGCCGCGGCCGTTCCGCCATTCGGTGGTCTCGCTCCTTGGCGAGCCCCTAAAGATAGCAGGTCGCAGCGCACACAACCACCTGAGAACGTAGCGCCCCCGCGCAGTTGACCCACCCTTTCGCCCGCTGTTGGCGAAGGTGGAGAGTGGCGGTAGCGCCGCCGTCCCGGCGGCGGGCCCGGGTCGGCGTCTTTCGTGGTGAACCTTTACTTTCTCGTGGCGAGTCAATGCTGAAGTGGCAGCGGCGTGCCGCGTTCGGCAGGCCTGCTCGCGCCCGGCTGTTCCGGCGCGGGCAGACGTTCGGGCACTGTCATGATGGGCGGCGCACTCGGCACTGGACGTCTCGTGCGGTACCCGACATTCCGATCGAAGTTGGCTTGTGCCGCTCCGCCTCCCGGCTGATACGGACGGATGGTCGCAGTCGAAACCGGCGCGTTCTGCACGCGCACCAGGTCGGTGTTGGTATAAGTGCGTATGTTTCGCGGAGTCGCCTTGCGCTCGCGGACGCTGCGCGCCACCTCCGCCAGTGTTGCTACCCCCGGCGGCGGAGGCGCACTCGTGTACGCGGAATCGAAGCGAATGGGTCCCAGTCGAAGGCGCCGCGGCGAAATAAACGCCGCCAAGTCTTCCGGTTCGCCCATGAACTGCGGCAAGCCGGCGATGAGTTCCGGTCGCATGTACACCGGCATGTCGGTGGACGCGAAGCTCAGCCCGGGCACATGCCCGATCGTCGAGTCGCTGGCGCCCACTTCATTGTTGCCAGTCGCATTGGTGGCGCCCGCCGGGTTTGGTGATGCCGGGACAAACGCGATCACGCCTGCACTGGCATCTGGCGCCCAGAACGCTCCTCCTCCCGGCCACGTCGCATAGCCTGAATTGTTGACTGCCATCTGTGCTGGGGCCGTTGCCGCCAGCAAACCGATTAGCACAATACCAGCAATCCGCATACTTTGCCCCACTATTCACGCGCTACGATGCTGAATTTGCAGAGCAGGAGGGCTGGCACAACGCCTTCACGTACTGCCAAAATTTGTCACCTTGAGAAGATGAACCAGGCGCGCGAGGTTTTTACTTCACCAAATCACCCGATCACCAAATCGCCAGATGAGTTCAGCTTCCCACAAACCTGGCGTAGAGACTGCGCGCTACGCCGGTATCGCTGGTGCCCTTGATAATGGCCCTGCCATCCGGGAAAAGCGTCATCTCGAACGGTTCGCGCCAGAACTTCAAAACGAACTCGTTGTGCCGCACTGTGCCATGGGGCTGCAATCGCCGCGTCATTTCCGCGAAGTCAATGGGGCGCTCGCGCTCGTGGATCTGCACCGAATTGCGCCCGCAGAGCGTGATATGCGGGCGGCCCTCTCCAGCCAGATGGATGAAATCGCTCTGGCCACAGCAGCGGCAGTCGGGCCGGGGTGCTCCCGTAGCAACCTCCGCCCGGTCGTTCCACCAGACGTCATACGACAGCATCGTGCGCCGCACTTGCTCGCGCGCGCCAACCAGCAGTTTGAGCGCCTCGGTGGCGGCGACCGAGGCAATCAAGTTCACGGCTGAATTCAAGATGCCGGCGGTATCGCAGGTTTCCACTGTACCGCGCGGCGATTCGGGGAAGATGCACGCCAGGCACGCCGTCTCCCCGGGCAGCACGTTCATGGTTACGCCGTAGCTGCCAACCGCCGCCGAATAGATCCACGGCACGCGGCGATCGATTGCGTAATCGTTGATCAGGTACCGCGTTTCGAAGTTGTCGGTGCCATCCAGCACCAGCGGAAAACCGCCCAGCAGTTGGTCGATGTTGTCCGGGGTAAGGTCAGCGACCTGCGGTTCGACGGCAATATCAGAATTGAATCCCGCAACACGGCGTGCGGCTGCGACGGCCTTGGGCAGCGACTCGGCGGCGTCGCTTTCGTCGAACAAGGTTTGCCGTTGCAGGTTGCTGGGCTCCACGTAATCGCGATCGATTACCCGGAGCGTCCCAACGCCCGCACGGGCCAGCAAAGACAGCAGTGCCGACCCCGTGGCGCCGCAGCCCACGATGGCGATGCGCGCTGCGGCCAGTTTCTGCTGCCCTTCGCGCCCGATGGCCCGGAACAACACCTGTCGCGAGTAGCGTTCCTCGGGTGTCACACTCATTCGGGTTTATCGTCTCCGGGCGTTATTATAAGTGTCAGTTGGAAAACTCCGGCGTAAGTAAACGGGGCGCCCGGACGAAGGAAGGTGCATTGGGCGGAGCCTTCAGAGCAGCCATTTCAGGCATGCTGGCGGTGTGCTTTGTGCTGCTGGGGTACGCTGCGGCCCAGCAGCAAACCGTCGCTTCGGAGCAGGACCATACTGCCACCGCCACTCGGGGCGCGGAGCCTGCTATTCCAGCTGGTGTTCCCGTCAGTTCCACCCGCCGGGTGAGCTCGTTCGACGGCCTGCCGGTACGTGCAATTGAATTGCACGGGGTCAGCGAAGACGCCAAAGTGCTCGACTACCTGCGCAGCTTGATTGCGCAAGAGGTAAACCAGCCCCTCGACCGCGCCAAAATCCGCAAAAGCCTGCAGGCACTTTACGCAACCGGACGGTTCGCCGATTTGCAAGTCGAAGCCGACCGCACCCCGCAGAACGATGTTCGTCTGATCTTCAGAGCGCAAGAAAGCTACTTCGTCGGTGCGGTTACGGTCCAGGGCAATCCCCGGCGCCCCACTGGCACTCAGCTCGTTAACGCCACCAAGCTCCAACTCGGCGAGCCGTACAGCCCGGAAAAAGTTGATGCTGCCGTGCGTAACATGCAGGCATTGCTGATGGAGAACGGTTTTTACAAAGCCGAGATCACCCATCAGGAGTCCTTTGACCCCGCCACTCAACAGGTGGACATCCACTTCCGGCTTAATCCCGACGGCAGTGCGCACATTGGCGAGGTCACCATAGTCGGCTCCCCAGGATATTCCCCCGAGGAGATCCAGGACATCGCCGACTTCTCGCCCGGCCACACGATCACCGCGCAACGGGTGACCAAGGCGATGCAGAAGCTGCGCAAGAAATACCAGAAGAAGGACCGCCTGGAAGCCCAAGTCGCTATCACCGACCGCAAGTTTCACCCGGAAAGCAACACGGTCGATTATGTCTTCCGCATTGATCAGGGCCCAAAGGTGGACGTCCGCGTCGAGGGCGCCGGTATCAGCCGGGGAAAGCTGAAGAAGCTGGTTCCGGTATTCGAAGAAGGTTCAATTGATGACGACCTGCTCAACGAGGGTGTTCGCAACCTGCGTGACTATTTCCAGATGCAAGGGTTTTTCGATGTACGCGTGAATTGGACCAAGGAGGCAGACGAGGGCGGGAACCGAGTCCACGTGATATTTCACGTGGATCGCGGGACGCGGCATAAGCTGGTGGGCGTGCACATTGATTACGCCGACACGGTTGCTCTGGGCCGGCCGTTCTTCGATCCCGACACCATTCGCGAGCGCATGCAGGTGCACGCTGCCAATTTCCTGCTCGCCCAAGGCCTCTACAGCGAATCCATGCTCGCGCGCGAC
The DNA here is from genome assembly GCA_041946775.1 of Terriglobales bacterium. Lineage (GTDB taxonomy): Bacteria > Acidobacteriota > Terriglobia > Terriglobales > Acidobacteriaceae > JBHGBA01. The sequence goes on along the minus strand of JBHGBA010000024.1, from coordinate 26,639 downwards.
ATTCAGGCGATTGAAGCCCTGTACCGCAGCAACGGTTTCCCGCACGTTCGCGTCACCCGCGAAGTGCAGGACGATTACCAAGGCGAGGTGGGCCGCATGTTGGTGACGTTGCGCATCAGCGAAGGCCCGCAGGTCAGGGTGGCCAGCCTCAGGACTGCCGGCAATCGCACCGTTCCCACAGAGACCATCGAGGGGCTGATGAGTACCATTCCAGGTCAGCCCTACTCGCAGGCCAACGTGGCCGCCGACCGCGACTCCGTCTTGAACTACTACTTCAACAATGGGTACCCTGAGGCGCAGTGCGACTTCCAGGCCACGCCAACTGGGAGCGACCCCAACCTGATGGACGTTGTCGTGACCATCACCGAGGGCCGGCAGGTGTTCGTGGACCGCGTGCTGGTCAGCGGCATTAATTACACGCGGCCTTATGTCGTGCGCCGCGAAATCGAACTACAGCCGGGTGAACCGCTCAACCGCCTCGCCATGCAGGACTCGCAGAAGAACCTTTACGACCTCGGCATCTTCAACGAGGTCAACATGGCCGTGCAGAACCCCAACGGCGATGCGCGTTACAAGAACATGCTGTTCCGCATCAGCGAGGCCAAGCGCTGGACGTTCAATTACGGCTTCGGCTTTGAAGTGCAGACCGGCGGCCAGCCCGCCAACGTCAGCCAAATCAATACCGCGCCTGCGCCCGGCGTCCGCGTGCCGCCCAACTCCACCCCGCCCAATAACGGCATCCCCATCGGCAGCACTCCGCAGGACGGAACCGGCTTTACCCCTAGCGTGTCCTTCGAACTTACACGCATCAACTTCCAGGGCCGCGACCACACGGTCGGCCTGAAAACACGGCTGAGCAACCTGCAACAACGCGCCCTGATCAGCTACGACGCGCCGCACTTGTTCAACCGCAGAAATGCCCGGCTCACGTTCAGTGCGCTTTACGACAACCGGCGCGATGTACGCACCTTTACCTCCGAACGTCTCGAAGGCTCCGCGCAACTGGAGCACGTGCTGTCACGCACCTCCGAAGGACAGCCCATCAGTTCGCTGCTCTTCCGCTACAGTTACCGCCGGGTGAGGGTGGATGCCAGCAGCCTTGCCATCAGCCCCGAACTCGTTCCCCTGCTATCCAAGCCGGTACTGCTCGGCATGCCGAGCTTCACCTACATCCGCGACAAGCGGAACAATCCGCTCGACCCCTCGAAAGGGAACTACACCACCTTTGACTTCGGTGTCTCGGCGCGCGCGTTTGGGTCGGGATCGGTGACCGGTACTGCGCAGCAGGGTGCGAACGGACTCCTTTCGCCGCAGGCGACCGCCGCGAACTTCACCCGCCTTTTCGCACAGAACGCTACCTACGCTCCGCTGCCGTGGATAAAAGGCCTGGTGTTCGCCCGCTCCACTCGCATTGGCGTAGAGCACGCTCTTGGCAGCAATGCCCCCAAATTGGCGATCCCGCTCCCTGAGCGGTTCTTCGCCGGCGGCGCGATGACCCACCGTGGCTTCGCCCTGAACCAGGCCGGTCCGCGCGATCTCACTACGGGTTTCCCCATTGGCGGAAATGCGCTCTTCGTCAACAACCTGGAATTCCGCTTTCCGCCACCCGTGCTGCCGTTTGTCGGCTCGAACCTGAGCTTCGTCCTGTTCCACGACTTCGGTAACGTCTTCCAAACGGCACAGCAAATGCTCCACAGTTTCGGCCGCTGGCAGCAACCCAACGACTCCGTCTGCGGCCAGGAAGGCACGCACCAGCAGTGCCGCTTTGACTACATGTCCCAGGCCGTCGGCACAGGTATCCGCTACCGAACACCGATTGGCCCCGTGCGGGTGGACTTCAGCTACAACCTGAATCCGCCGAGTTTTCCGTTTTACGTGCAGTGTCCTTCGTTTACTTGGGCGACACAGCCTCTGCCGTGCTCGGCACTTCCGCCCAATGCACTGGTGTTTCAACGCGCCACCTTGCGCCACTTCAATTTCTTCTTCAGCATTGGACAGACCTTCTGATGCGACGACTGCTCGAACTCGCGCTGGTGCTCGTGTTGATCGGCAGTGCCGCATCTGCGTGTGCCGGCGAGATCATTGACCGCATCGTGGCCACGGTGAACGGCCGCGCCATCCTGCAAAGCGATTGGGAAATCGCCATTCGCTGCGAGGCGCTGATGCAGGGACGCCCGCTGGAATCTCTGACCGACGACGACCAGCGTGCCACCCTCGAGCGCCTGATCGATCAGGAACTCCTGCGACAGCAGATGGGCAAGACCATTCCGGGTCCCAGTGCCGAGGAACTCGCCGCCCGCATTCAACAGGTGCGGTCCTCGATTCCCGGTGGTCAGAACGACGATGTCTGGCGCGCCGCACTCACCTCCCACGGCCTCACCGAGTCCGATGTGGCCGAGCGCATCGCCGCCCAAATGCAGATCGGCGGGTTCATTGATAACCGCCTGCGCCCCGGCATTCACATCGAATCGCAAGCGATCCAGGCGTACTATCGCGAGAAATTTCTGCCCGAGTTGAGAAAGACTGGCGTCACTACTGAACCACGGTTGGGGGAAGTGGCCGCGCGCATCCGCGAGATTCTCATTCAGCAGCGCATGAGCGCGGAACTCTCGACCTGGCTGCGCAGTCTGCGCGAGCAGGCCGATATACGTACCAGTCCGTCAACCACGCCGGCGGCCCGCCCGCCGGATGCGAAGGGCGGCTGGAAGTCGCCCGATGGCCCCGGCGCGAGCGGGCGCTAATAAACAGAAGGCACATGCCTGAGGACCAGCACAATTCGCGCGGAACTCGCCGGCGGCTGAAGTATGCGCTGATTGTCGCCTTTGTTCTCGGCCTGTTCATCTCTGCCGCGTGGTACCTCAGCAGTGCACGCTTCAATACCTGGATGCGTGCCAAGGCGATTGCAAACCTCGAGCAGATGACCGGCGGACGCGTCGAACTGAAGTCCTTTACCTGGAGCCTGGCACGACTTCAATTCGAAGCTCGCGACCTCACCATTCACGGCCGCGAAGCCGCCGGCGAACTCCCTTACGCCCACGCCGACCGCCTCCTGGTCCGCATCAGCATCCTGTCCCTGCTGGGACGCCGGATTGGCCTGCGCTCGGTTGAACTGGAGCGCCCGGTAATCCACCTGATTGTTTACCCCGACGGCTCCACTAACCAGCCGACGCCTAAGCGCAAGCTCGACAGCAACGGCGCAGTACAGGAACTGTTCGACCTCGCTGTTCGACGCGCGGTCGTTCGCGGCGGCCTGCTCCACCTTAACGACCACCGCATCCCTCTGGACCTGACTGCCGAAAACGTGGCGTTGACCATGAACTATGTGTCGCGTGCCGAGCGCTACGACGGCACCGTGCGCGTCTCGCGGCTCAATGCCACCTATGGCGACTTCCGCCCCGTAAACGCCGGGGGAGAAGTGCGTTTCAGCCTCTTTGCGCATAGTGCTGAGTTGCACTCCCTGCACATCGCCTCGGGCACATCCGAGATTCGCGCCAGCGGGGAATTGGTTGACTTCGCTAATCCCAGGCTTTCGTTGAACTACACTGCCAAGCTGGACCTCACGCAGTTTGCGTCCACGATGCACCTTCCGCAGTTGCGCCGTGGCACTCTCACCATAGACGGACGAGGGGACTGGGCAAAGAGTGGTTACACCTCTTCCGGCAAGCTGACCGTGCAGGGCGCCGACTGGGTACAAGGAAACGTGCGCGTGCCGGCGATCACAGGCGATGCGAGTTTCGATCTCGACCAACGCCGGCTCAGCGTCTCTCAAATCGCGGCAGATGTTTTCGGCGGCAAGATCACGGGCGAACTCGCCGTTACGGACTGGATCCGCTCTGCGGCGCCAGTCGCATCACGCGCCGGGCAAAAATCGAGTGGCATTCAATCCGGCTCGATCCAACTGCGCCTCAGCGGACTTGCCTTGGGCCAGTTGCTGCAGGCCGGGCTTGGCCGCTCGTCTTCCCTCGCGCGTGTCAACCTCGCAGGAATCGTCGGCGGCACTGTCCAGGCTGACTGGAAAGGCTCGCCAGACTTGACGATTGCGCAGATCACGCTCGATGCTGTGGCCCCTGCCAGTCCCGAACCGCGGCAACTCCCGATCAACGGCACGCTGCGCGCCAGCTACGACGCGGGCCGTCAAACGCTCGACCTCGCCGCTCTCAACCTAACTACGCCCGCCAGCCAGGCGAGCGCCTCCGGCGTACTCGGCAGACGCAGCGAGGGGCTGCGCCTGTCCCTCGCCACCACGAACATCAACGAACTTCAGCCTGTGATGATTGCGCTGGGCGCGCCGGCGGAGTTGCCCGTAATCATTCGCGGGCCAGCATCGTTCAATGGCACGCTGACCGGCAGTATCGATTTGCCCGCCATCACCGGCCACCTCGAACTGTCAGACTTCGATACGACCGTGCCACCACCCACCCTGGCTTCGAGGCTCAATGTGCGCGGCATCGCCGCGGAGCCTGGCACTCCCCACACGTTTCACTGGGACCATTTCACCGGCAACGTGGAATACGGTCCTGCAAATGCCGCGATTCGCGGTTCTCTCCAGGGCGGCAACACGCAGATCGCGCTTAACGCCTCTGGCTCTCTGCGCAAAGGCAAATTCACCGACAGCAGCCCCCTCCGCCTCCAGGCCAGCGGCCGCGCCGATCTGCGCGAGGTCTTCGCCGCTGCGGGCTTCGCCTGTGCCGCCGGCGGCATCGCCCGTTTTGAATTGCACGTCTCCGGCACGAAAACCGTTCCCCATGGTGGCGGCTCCTTTACCACCACCAACGCGACCATCTGTGATCAACGCTTCCAGCGCATCGCGAGCAACATCACTTTGGCCAACCGTGAAGCGCAATTTCGCAACATCAACGTGGTGCAGAATGGCGCCACACTCACCGGTGATGCGGCCTACAGCCTCATCAGCTCGGCGTTCAACTTCAACCTGCGTGGGACGAACTTCCAACTGGCGCGTCTCCAGCGCCTGCAGTCGCCGCGCCTGAGTGTCGCCGGACTGCTGGATTTCACCGCGACCGGATCGGGCACCCGCGAGGCGCCTTCGATTGATGCGCAGCTTCGCGGACACAACCTGGTCATCAACGGCGAGCGGGTTGCCGACGTCAACGCGAAGGCCGTCACCGTCGGCGACACTCTGCGCCTGACCGCGCGGGCCAATGTGCAGGGCGGCAGGCTCACGGTCGAAGGCACCACGCGCTTGCGCGACGACTATCCCGCCGACCTGCGCGCGCAATTCAGCGGCCTTGACATTGATCCACTTCTTCGCATTGTCCTGAAGGGTCAGTTGACCGGCCACTCGCGTGCCGCCGGCAACATCGTTCTCCGTGGCCCCCTCAAGACGCCCCGCGCGCTCAATGTCGCCGCCGAACTGGACCGTTTGCTGCTCGAGGCCGGCCACGTCGAACTGCGCAACGATGGGCCGGTTCGTTTCACCATGGCAGATGCTGTCGCACGTCTGGACAGTTTCCGCCTGGTCGGCGCCGATACCAGCGTGAAGGCTGGCGGAACCATGCAACTGACCGGGCGCCAGCGCCTCGACATCAGCGCCGATGGCCAGTTGAATCTCAAGCTCCTTCAGACGGTCAACCCCGGCCTGGTTTCCTACGGACTGGTCACTTTCCGCGCCCGGCTGTTCGGTTCATCGGCGAATCCGCTGGTGGAAGGCGAGATGGATGTCAAAGATGCCGGCCTCGCCCACCTCGACCTGCCCAACGGCGTAAGCGAACTCAATGGCCACCTGGTGTTCAGTCGCGATCGTCTCCAGATCGCGCAATTGACCGGCAAAAGCGGGGGCGGCACGATCGAGTTTGCCGGCCACGTCGGACTCTCCCCGGCATCCGGGTTCAATGTCACCGCGCTGGGCCGCGACGTGCGCATCCGTTATCCGCCCGGCGTGAGTTCCCAGGCCAATCTCAACTTGCGCCTCAGCGGAACGTCCCAGAACGCGTTCCTCTCGGGCGAAGTGACGATTACGCGCTTTGGCCTGAACCCGCAGTTTGATTTCTCCACGTACCTGGCACGCGCCAAGCAGCCCTCGGCGGTTCCCAACCCGCAGTCGCCCTTGGCGAAGCTCGACCTCGACGTGCATATCGCCTCCACTCCGGAGTTGCAGGTGCAGACCTCGCTCGCCAAGATCTCCGGCGACGCCGACTTGCGCCTGCGCGGCACCGCCGAACACCCGGTAATCCTGGGCAAGGTCAATATCATCGAAGGCGAGATGTCCTTTAACGGTACGCGTTACCGCCTGGAGCGCGGCAGCATCGCCTTTGCCAACCCGGTGCGTATCGAGCCGGTGCTCGATATCGAAGCCACCACTACCGTGCGGGACTACGACATCACGCTTGGCTTTCACGGCCCGCTGGGCAAGCTCGCAGCCACTTACCGCTCCGATCCGCCGCTGGCCACCGCCGATATCGTCAACCTCCTCGCCTTTGGCCGTACGCGCGAGGAGTCGGCGCTGCAGACGGCCCAGGTGCAGAACGTGCCGGAAACCGCCACCTACGCTATTCTCGGGGAAGCCCTCAATGCCGCGGTCAGCAGCCGTATGCAGAAACTGTTTGGGGTGAGCCGCATCAAGATTGACCCGGAAGCCGGCGGCGTGGCCAACAATGCGGCCGGCGCGACGGTCACCGTTGAGCAGCAGGTTGCCAACAATCTTACGGTCACCTACATCACCAACCTGTCACGGGCGAACTATCAGACCATCCAGGCGGAGTACAACGTGAACCGCAACGTCTCCATTGTCGCCGTCCGCGACTGGAACGGTGTGGTCAGCTTCGACATCCACATCCGCCAGCGCAAGAAATAATCATCACTGCTTGCCTTGCGCCATCTCTTTCAGTTGCTCGGAAGTCAGCCCGTACAGCGGCGGCACGGTCACGCCCAGAATGCCAAGGTAGGCGTAAAGCTCTCCGCGGTGATGGATCTCGTGTTCCACCATGGAGCGCAGCCATTTCCAGGTGGTCATGGGAGCTCCGCCGGCGGACTCGCATTTCTTCTGCAAGTCGGCATCGCTCAGGCGGGAGAAGATGGCGAGCGATTCGGCGTGCATGCGCTCCATGAAGGCGAGCACGTTGTCGTAGCCGTCGGCCAGTTCGCGTCCGCAGCCGGCATACTTTTGGCGTCCACCGCCGACGCACTCGGCAAAGACGTACCGCTCGGCAACGGCGATATGGCGCGCCAGGTCGCCTAACGCGAACTTACCCTCAGCGGGACGCCACTCCAGCTTATCGCGCGGGATCAACCGCACCACGCGCATCGTCCGGGCACGGACTTTTTCGAAGTAGTCGAGGAAGGGGCCAATCGTGGAGATTTCCATGTGGGGAGGATACCGCAACTGGCGCGGCGGAATGTAGCGCCGCCGCCTCGGCGGCGGGCCCCGTTTCCCTTTGCGCCCTCTGCGCCCTTTGTGTCTTTGCGTTGGAGCTTTCGTCTGCGGTGGCCTTTCGACGGAGTGAGCGGCCGATTTTGCCGCGAGTCGAGGGACCTTGTGTGCCAACAAAAGGCGTGCAGTTTATGAAACCGTCTAGTGGATTGTCTTCGTCTTCCGGCTCATGTAATCCATCAACAGGTACTGCCCGAGGGTGTAGGGCGTAGTGAAATAAGCTTTGCCCCGGCACATCTCCGTGACCTTCTGGACGAACTGGATCAACCCGTAATCGGACGCCAGCATGAAGGTGTTAATCATAATGCCGGCACGCTTGCACTTGGAAACTTCTTCCAGAGTCTGGCTCACCACGAGGGGGTCTAAGCCGAAGGCATTCTTGTAGATGCGTCCATCTTCTAAAGTAAGGGCTGAAGGTTTGCCGTCGGTGATCATGACGATCTGCTTCATGTCCTTGCGCTGCCGCTGCAACAGCCGCTGTGCCAGCCGCAGCCCCGCGCGCGTGTTGGTGTAGTACGGCCCGACCTTTACCCGCGCCAGTTGCGACAGCGGCACTTCCTCCGCCGAATCGTGGAACAGGATCAGCGAAAGGGAGTCACCTGGGTACTGCGTGCGGATCAGGTGGGACAGCGCCATGGCGACTTTCTTTGCCGGGGTGAAACGGTCCTCGCCGTAGAGGATCATCGAGTGCGAGCAGTCGAGCATCAGCACGGTAGCGCAGGACGACTGGTACTCGCACTGATGAACGTGCAGGTCCTCGTAGCGCAGTTCCAGCGGCAGGTGCAGGCCTTCGCGCTTGATGGCGCGCGACAGGGTCTCAGTGATGTCGAGGTTGAGGGTGTCGCCGAATTCGTACCGCTTGGAGGCGCCGCTGGCCTCGATGCCAGTCGCCTGGTCGCGTGTATCATGCCGGCCGAAGCTGGACTTGCCCAGCGATCCCAAAAGGTCGCGCAGCGTGCGGTAACCCAGGAAGTCGAGGCTCTTGTCAGTGATCTCGAATTTCACCTGCGCCTGGTTGCGTCCGACCTGCCCGCCCAGGGCCGACTGCCGAGACGGGTCGATGTTGGGGTCGCTGACGCTGATGTAGTCCTCCTGCTGCATGCGCTCGATGAGGCGCTCGACCAGCTCGTCGAGCGTGCCGTCAGCCTTCATGCGCTCAATTTGCTCGCGGAGCTGCTGGTCGAGGAACTCGCCGTTGAGCAGCGCGTTCTCGATGGCCTGGCGCAGTTGTTCCAGCGTCCGCTCGTCGTTGGAAAGCTCGTAGAAGTTCATGTACGAATTCTGGAAGCCACTGTTGAGCAGATAGTCGGAGAGCGCATTGAGCAGGTCCTCCATGCTCATCTCCGAGACCGGATCGCCGACGTATTTGGTGTATTTGACGAACTTCATAGTGGCTAGTTGCTGGTGGTTAGTGGCTCGTGGGTCGTGGTTAGTCATGCCTGATGTTGCCAGAGAAAGACGTGGCAAGTCCGACTCAGCACTAACCACTAACCACTAGCCACTAATTAAACGGCCTTCGACTCCGCAACGGCGGATTCTCGCGCGTGAAGCCGGTCTCAACGCGCTTGGGTCCCTTCTCGGCGCCGACGAACACGCGCTCTTCGTTGCGTCCGATGCGTTTGTGCGCGTGCAAACCTTCCAGGATGAACTCCGCCGCCGAGACATGCATCTCCGGGCGGTCCTTCTGCTTGACGCCCAACGCCGCGAGCTTTTCCGGCAGTCCCTGGATGGTCTGGAGGCGCTCCCAGGCTTCCGCGGCGCCGGCGCTGTCGGGCAGGCGCACCTCGCCGCCAAGGTCGAACCACTGCACCACCTGGCGCATATCAACCCCTTCGAAATACTGGTCGAACACCTTGGCCACGGCCATCCGGATGATCTCGCGCACCACGTTATCGGCGCCCTTCATTTCGCCCTCGTACTCCAACTCCAGTTTGCCGGTCATGGCGGGCATGGCCGCGTAAATGTCGCCGATACGCGGCACAACCTCTTCGTTATGGCGGAGCGAGCGGCGTTCGGCGTTGGAGATGACGTTCTCCATGCAGGAGATGGGCAGCCGCTGGCTCACGCCGGACCGCTTGTCAATGCGCTTGTCGTCACGCGCGCAGAAGGCAATCTGCTCGATGACCTCGCGCACGAACCGCGGCACATTCATCCGGTTGCCGTTGCGCTGCGCCCAGGCTTCCTGCTGGGTGATGGCGATGCCTTCCTCGAGTGTAGCGGGATAGTGCGTGCGGATCTCGGAGCCGATCCGGTCTTTGAGCGGTGTGATGATCTTGCCGCGCGCCGTGTAGTCCTCGGGGTTGGCGCTGAAGACCAGGGCGACGTCCAACGGCAGCCGGATGGGATATCCCTTAATCTGCACGTCGCCTTCCTGCATGATGTTGAACAGACCCACCTGGATCTTGCCGGCCAAATCGGGCAGTTCGTTGATGGCGAAGATGCCGCGGTTGGCGCGGGGCAGCAGACCGTAGTGTACGGTCAATTCGCTGGCCAGGTCGTGGGCGCCGCGGGCCGCCTTGATGGGATCCACGTCGCCGATCAGGTCGGCAATGGTCACGTCCGGCGTGGCCAGCTTCTCGACATAGCGATCGTCTGGGCCGAGATATTCGACGGGCGTCTCGTCGCCCATTTCGGCCACCAGGTCCCGGCAGCGGCGGCAAATCGGCGAATAAGGATTGTCGTGGATTTCGCAGCCGGAGATGTACGGCATCTCAGGATCGAGCAGGGACGTAAGCGCCCGCAGGATGCGGCTCTTGGCCTGTCCGCGCAATCCGAGCAAGATGAAGTTGTGGCGCGACAGCACGGCATTGACAATGTGCGGCACCACCGTGTCGTCGTAGCCGACGATCCCGGGCAGCAGGGTGTCGCCGCGCCTCAACTTGCAGATCAGGTTGTCGCGCATCTCGTCCTTGACGCGCCGTGCCTTCAGCCGCTGTTCAGAAAAAACGCTCCCGCGCAATTGTCCAAGTGTTCGAGGAAGATTCATGTGGGGGAAACCTCTCCGGTACCCGATTAGATGACACCGGCCTTTGCACATTCAAGGCTGCTGCCGCGGCCAGCTTTGCACACTAGTTGGACGTAGTAAAGGGGAGGCGCGTTGCTGAATAAATCACAAGGGGAGGCGATATTAACGCGTGGCGCGGGAATGGATTCAGACTCGCGACTCTGCCGGAAACCGATAACTGGCAACTGCTACGGCACATGCCCATTCCCGCCGGCCTTTTCCCGGCGCCGCGCTGCTTTCTTCAATTTCGGCAGGATGGCCTCGAAGAACTCGATGAGTCCGGCCAGGCGCTCGGCTTCTGAGTGGACGCCGAGCAGTCCCTGCTTGAAATCGAGGTCAATAGGAAGGGCGCCGGCGAGTTGATAGGACAACAGCTCCGAATCGGGGTCCACTTCGGCCTCGCTGCCCGCCGCCTCGGCGATTTCCTCGTACAGCGAAAGGGCGCGCTGGCGATCTCTTGCGGGCACCTGCGACGGCTCATCCTCGATGAACATTACTTCCGCCTGGAGAAAACTGCGGTCGTGGTTGACCTCGACCACTTCGAAACGGCGGCGGCCCACGGTGAGGATGTCCATGCGGCCATCGTCATACCGTTTCACCAACTCCAGGATCTCCGCCGTGCACCCGGTCTCGGCAATGCCTTCTTCCTTGGCGCGCACCACGCCGAACGGGAGTCTCTGCGCCAGACATTCACCGATCATTTCCTTGTAACGCGGCTCGAAGATGTGGAGCGGCAGCGGCACTCCAGGCAACAACACCAGATCGAGCGGAAATAGCGGCAGTAGTCGCGGCACCGAAAAATTGTAAATCACCAGAAGGTTGTCAGTTGTCAGTAACCAGTTGTGACAACTGCTGCCGCAACAGCGCCACCAGATTCGACAGCGACCAGCCAAACGTCGCCTTCAGTTGCAGGTATTTGATCAGCAGCATGGCAATCAATGCCGCCCAGATCTGGGTCTTCAGCGCATTGGCCGAGGTGCCCACGAAGGTCTTGATCCGCAGCGACTGCTTCAGCGCCTTGTAGAACAGCTCGATCTGCCAGCGCTGCTGGGTGGAAGATCGGGAGTTGCCGCACCGCAAGGGACTCCTGCGCGATCAGGTGATTTGCTTTTACCAGCAGGCCCGCGACGGGCAAGAGTGCTATTTCCGCCGCATCGAGTTCTTATGAGACGTTACGCGCCGTCCGCTTGCTTTATGGGTGCGAGTGATGCCTACGCCTATCTCCGCCGATTGGCGTTTCTTCGTCGCGCGCCTCACAACCGGCTTTGGTGCCGGCTTAGCTGCTGACTTGCTCGTTGCCGCCGGGTTTGCCGCGCGGCTGGCTGGCGGCTCGGCACTGCGCCGTTCGGCACGCGGCGGAGGCGGTGTGCTATTGGGGCCTTGCGCCGGACCGAACATTATCAGCACGCCGTCGGTGGTGGACAGGTCCTGCGAAATGGGTGTGAACTGGAGGTCGAAGACTTCGCGCCGCGACGCGCTGTGAAATTCCTGGTCGCGCAGGGTGGTACATTTTTCGTTGACCAGCACCCACCGGCAGCGCCGGACGACCGCCTTGCGGAACTCCTCTTCCATGGGCAACTGATCCATGGCAACGCCCACTACGGACGTCTCGCCAACACCGAACAGGCGCTGGGCCGCCTTGTTCCACAACTGGATCTTCTCCTCGCGGTCGATCAGCATTACCGGCCAAGGCATGCGGGTCAACGTCTCGGCGTACCGGCGGGTCAGAGCATCGAGGTCGCGGGTACGCGCTTCCAGTTCTTCGTTCATGTTCTCCAGTTCTTCGTTCAGCGACTGGAGTTCTTCGTTGGTTGTTTCCAGCTCTTCGTTGGTGGACTGGAGCTCTTCGTTAGTTGTTTCCAACTCCTCGTTTGTGGACTGAAGTTCCTCGTTGGTGGTTTCCAGCTCTTCGTTGGCGGATTGCAGCTCTTCGGTAGTGGCCTCGAGTTGTTCGACGGTGCTTTGCAGCCGCTCCTGTGAGGTCACATCGTCGGCGTGAATGATGGTCGCGAGGTGTTCGTTCTTGTCCGAGCGCACGGGACGAATGACCACCAAAAGAAAACGCTCCTCATCGCCGTCGCGCAAACGGCAGTGGAAGCTTACGACGTCCTCCGCCGAACGCGAGGCTTCCAAGCGGGCAGGCAGTTCGGGGCAGCGGGCCACGAGTTCGGTGTTGTGGATCCGCTTGCCTTCAATGGGCGCCGCGCTCAGGCCCCAGATGGTGGCGAGGACGCCGTTGCCGGCAGCGACCACGTCGTTGGCATCAAGAACGACCACACCGGACTTGAGCGTCTCCAGGACAGTGCGGTACTGCAAGCGAAGTGCCCGGAGTTCCTGTTCGGCTTGTGATTCCCCGCCGTTGCCAGCCATGGCTTGCATCCCGCCCGCGCCTGCTGTGGTTTGTCCTGCGTTGGCTTCGGTCTTCTGAAAGATACGCCACCGTGAGTCAATGGGGCGAAACATCTGCGATTCACTTAGCTTGGATTCCGCTTTGCCGAGAAAGAGCACGCCTTCAGGTTCCAGGGCGTAGTGCAGCCGCATCAGCACCTGGCATTGCGTGGCGACATCGAGGTAAATCAGCACATTGCGGCAGATGACAAGACGGCAATGGGAGATCGGCGCATCACTGACCAGGTTGCTGCGGCCGAAGATCACCAGGCGGCGAATGTCGCGGTTGATGCGCGGGTGGGTGGCGCCGGTGAAGTAACGTTCGCGCCATTCGGGGCGGACGCGGCGCACGGTGTCAGAGGGGAACTCCCCCCGGCGAGCGACGTTCAGGGCCTCCTCGTCAATGTCGGTAGCGTAGATCTTAATGTCGTATTCTGAAAGGTGCGGACCGAAGTGGTCGGCGAGAAGGATGGCCAGCGAATAAGGCTCCTCGCCGGAGGCGCAGCCCGCGCTCCAGGCGCGAAACGAGTCGCCGGGCTGTAGCCGTTTCAGCATTCGGGGAAGCACCTGGGAACGCAACACCTCCCAGGCCAGCGGATCGCGGAAAAACTCGGTGACGTTAATCAGAACCGTGTTGAGCAGTTCGTTGATCTCGCCAGGCCTATTGCGGATGTATTGCAGGTAGGCAGAGAAATTGCCGATCCCGAGCTGGAACATGCGCTTGCGCGTGCGCCGCTCCAGGGAACTGGGCTTATAGCCGCGCAGGTCCAGGCCGCGCTCTTCGGCGACGGAGTGGATCAATTCCCGGAGTGACAAATCCTCGCTCATTGGGTTTTGGGATGACAGAGCCGGGTAATCAACCCGCCAACTTTATCCAGTGGCAGCACAAAGTCCACACATCCGGTAGCCACTGCGGCGTAGGGCATGGAATTGAACTCGGCCCGGGCCGGGTCCTCGGTGACGGTTGCGCCTCCGGCGATCTTGATGGCCTTCAGACCGCGGGCGCCATCGGTTCCCGAACCGCTGAGTACGATGCCGATGGAATGCGCGCCGTAGTTCACCGCCACCGATTCGAACAGCAGGTCAATCGAGGGCCGGTGGTGGTTCACGTTGGGGGTACGCAGCAGGCGCACGTTGCCCGGTTCTGCGAGCAGATGAAGATCGGGAGGGGCGATGTACACGGTGCCAGGCACGACCGGCTCGCCGTCCTTCGCCTGGCGCACGCGAAGCGCAGTGCGGTGGTTGAGCAGTTCCGCGAGAATGCTCTTGTAGTCCGGGCTGAGGTGCTGCACGACAAGAATACCACACGGGAGATCGGCGGGAATGGGTCGCAACAAGGCACACAACGAGTGAAACCCGCCTGCCGAAGCGCCCACTGCGATTACTTGATACGGTGCGCCATCGGGTATGAGGGCATCGGGACGACCGGCACTCCGCGGAGAAGGCACAGGGGCCCCCTTCCGCATAGAGTACTCCTTAAACGCAGTAAGCTACAGCATTGTTTAGGCACTAGCCGTGCCACTCGGAGGCGGATTCCACCTCCTATCGGGATGCATCTTCGGCTGCGCCCTGCTCAAGCGGGGTACGGCGAGTGCCGCCGTTGGCCAGCAGATCCCGAAAGATGGCGGCATTGGCCTTGGCGGTGCGGGCGCGCTGCTCGTAGATGCCGGGCAGCCCGGGTATGGCGGCTTCGTCGGGCGCGCTCGGCCATCCGGTTGGCAAAATCGCCGTTTTCGTCCAGGGCGCGCAAGGCTGCCCACAGGGCGCGTTCCACACTGTCGTCCTGCTGCGCCAGCATATAATCCGCCGAGTAGGCGTGGCCCACGCGACAGCGGAAGCGCAGCAGACCATCCTCATCCACCTTCCCATAGCGTGCCGTCACATTCGGGGCAGGTATACTGCGAGGGCTTGCCTTTGACGCGTTCGTCGTCGGATTCCATATAGGTTCTTCTCTTGCGTCCGTTGTTGCGGCGGCGCGCAGCGCCTCCGTTGCTGCGCGCCAGGCGGTCCAAGGTGGGGGCAATCTCGTCCAACGGCAGGCAGTAATCAACCTGCACGTGTTCCATGGCACTGCGGGGCATAGAGGGGGCCGCCGCGTCCTGAGGGTCCTGAACGACGGCCAGGCCGCCGGCGCGCTTGATGGAAATCAGGCCGCCGGTACCGTCATCGAGATAGCCGGTGAGGATGACTCCAACCACGTCCGAGTCGCGGGCTTGCGCCGCGCTGCAAAACAAGGGATCAATTGCGGGCCGATGGCGGTCCTCCATGGGGCCGCGGGTGGGCCGAAGCACCCCATCGTCCACGGTCATATAAAAATCGGGGGGCGCAACGTAGACGTGTCCGGGCTTGAGCTGCATCCCGTCGCTTGGAGTGACAACGGGCAGGACGGCGTTGCGCGCCAGTAAACGCCAAAGCGTGCCCGGTCCTTCGGCGGCGGTGTGCACGACGACGAGCACGGTGTCGGGGAAATCCGGGGAAAGTGCGGAGACCAGCCGATCCACGGCTTCGACTCCGCCCGCGAATGCGCCCACTACGAGGGTATTGTATGGAGGCAAGAAGTGCCAACTCTCGTCGCTTCAAGCGGGTGGCGATGCGCCGTCAGCACGCGTAATGTGTTGGATGCATGTGAGGAGCGATTGTTTGTTACCGAATCTGAGCGCTTCGGAGGTCATTCGTGCAGGTTACGTGCTTCGTCGAACGGAACGCTAATTGCAAAAGGATGGATTGCAAAAGGATGGATTAAGATATCTCGCGCTAGTGACTTCGTTGAGTGAGCAGCGGCGGAATGGCTGAAATCCTGACATCGTGGAAAGACATCGCCCAATACCTGGGCAAAGGTGTACGCACGGTGCAACGCTGGGAACGTGAACTGGGGCTGCCCGTGAGGCGGCCGAAGCCGGGGCAGAAGCACATCATCATCGCGTTTCGTAATGAAGTGGATGCGTGGCTGCGCAATGAGGCGCAGGCGGCGGTGGCGGTTGGTACGAGGTCGCTGCAGATGGAGCGCATGCGAGCGTTGATGGCTACGATGGTGGAGCAGACCGAGAAATTGCGCCAGAACATTGAAGTGCTGGCCAAGTCTGCGGCGCGGCACACCGCCCGTTCCACAGCAACGAAGATGGAACGCGAGCGACCCGGCGATGAAGCGGCAAGGCGAGGCGACGGCGGTAAGAGCGAGTCAACCGGCTAAGTGCTGCGCGTTTCTCTCTGGCGGGCATTGGCTTTTTGCCCAAGGCGGGGTGTGCCAGGGCGAGAAGCGACTCCGGTGTTTCTCACATTCTAACTAACGGGCAGGCGGATCACGTCCGGCCAAGTCGCGTCATCCGCGGCCTCCGCTAGTTCTCGTATAATCCTTGATTGTCCTGATGGTTAAAGACGGCATTTATTACGGAGCGGGCCTGCTGGCCGCGGCTGCCGTGTTGCTGTGGCTGACGGCCTGGCCCTGGGCGCTGGTGCCGGTGCTGCTGGCGGCGTTCTTCTTGTGGTTCTTCCGCGACCCGGAACGACAGATTCCGCAGGTGACGGGGGCGGTGGTGTCGCCGGCCGACGGCACGGTGACGGCGGTTACCCGCGTTGAGGTCGACGGCGTGCCGCGAACGCGCATCAGCATCTTCTTGAGCGTGTTCAACGTTCACGTGAACCGCTCGCCGATCTCGGGCGTAATTCGAACGGTAGAGTACCGGCGGGGAAAGTTTCTGAACGCGATGGCCGCCGTATCAGCGGAGCAGAACGAGCAGAATATCGTGACTGTCGAAGGCGAAGGACACACCGTCATCTTCAAGCAGATCGCAGGGCTGCTGGCACGTCGCATCGTGTTCACTAAAAAGCCCGGCGACCCGGTGGCGCGTGGCGAGCGGGTCGGACTTATCAAGTTCGGTTCCCGGGTGGATGTGATCCTGTCGGCAGAAGCCACATTGCAGGTTAAGATAGGGAACTCCGTTTACGGCGGCAGCAGTGTGTTGGCGTATCTTCCGGTGGCGCGGCAAGGCGAACCGGTGCTGAGTGCGCCGCTCCGGACCAGAGGAGAATGATGGGTTTTTCGTTTCCCTTGCGACGACAGGACGATCCCAGGCCGGAACAACGCCGGCGGCTGCGGCGGGGAATGTATCTGCTGCCATCGCTGTTTACCGCGTTCAATATCGCCGCCGGGTATTACGCGATTGCCCACACATTGCAGGGCCAGACAGGCGAGTCGTGGCACTTCGATAATGCCGCGAAGGCGATTGGATTCGCCGTGGTCTTTGATGGTCTGGACGGCCGCATCGCGCGCATGACGAACACGACGAGCGAATTTGGCCGCGAGTTGGACTCGCTGGCCGACGTAGTCACTTTCGGCGTGGCCCCGGCCATTCTGGCATGGATGTGGGGCTTCCGCATGCTGCCGATGGAGTTGAGTTCAGCGACACATCTGAAGCTGATCCAGGCGGGAGCGGTCTTTACCTTTATCTTTCTGGTGGCGGGGGCGGCGCGCCTGGCGCGATTCAACATTCAGAAGAATCCCCAGCCGTCGAACCCTGGACGTCCCGGTCGAAAATATTTCGTCGGCATGCCGATACCTGCGGGCGCAGGCGTGATTGCGGCGGTGGTGCATTTCAGCGATGGGCGTCCGCTATCGCACTGGTGGGAAGCGGTCATCTGGGCGGTGTTCGTGTTGGCGACTTCCTACCTGATGGTCAGCACCTGGCGGTTTTACAGCTTTAAGGACATTGATTTTCGTTCGCGGCGCCCGTTTCAGTTGATCGTGCTGCTCGGGGGACTGATCGCGCTGATCTGGTTCTTCTCGGAATACGTCCTGTTCGCGCTGGCGCTAATTTACATGCTGTCGGGAGTACTGGCGCGACTGTTCTACCTTCTGCGAGGCCGGCGTCCCGCCCCGCCTCCGCCGGCCCCATACACTGAAGCGTCGGAGCTGCAATGAGCACAGGCGGCTATCGGGTGGCGATCGTCGGCGGGGCCACGCTCAAAGGCAAGGAATTGGCGGACGTGCTGAGCGAGCGCAAGTTCCGGGCACGTGACATACGCCTGCTGGATGACGACGAGTCGCTGGGTCAACTGGAAACCGTGGGCGATGAAGTGTCCTTCGTGCAAAGCGTCAGCCCCGACCAGTTCGACGATGTTGACATAGCCTTCTTTGCTTCGGAGGAAAAATTCACGCGCCGCAGCTGGCTGCTGGCACGCAGCGCCGGGTGCGCCATTGTAGATTTGTCGTACGCGCTGGAAACCGAGCCTGGAGCCACGGTGCGCGCGCCCTGGGTGGAGCGCGAATTAGCGCGCCCGGTGACCCCTGAGTTGCAACCAGCGCCTGTGGTGATGGCGCATCCTGCGGCGGTAGTGCTGGCGTTGTTGCTGCTGCGCGCGCAGAAGGCCGGCGTGATGCGGGCGGTGGCGGCGACGGTGATCGAGCCGGCATCAGAACACGGACGGCGCGGCATGGACGAGTTACACGAACAGACCGTCAGCTTGCTCTCGTTCCGCGAACTGCCGAAGCAGGTGTTCGACGCGCAGGTCGCGTTTAATATGCTCGCGCAGCGCGGCGACGGTTCACTGCCGAGTTTGCAGACGATCGAGCACCGCATCAGCCGGCACTTCAACCAGATAACCATGGGCCTGGCGCCCGCGCCGGCGCTGATGCTGTTGCAGGGGCCGAGCTTCCACGGTCATGCGTTCGCGGTCTATATCGAACTGGATCGGCCGACGCCGTTCAGCGATTTTGCCAATGCGCTTTCCGGCGAGCACCTGGCGGTGACACACCTGGCAGAAGAGGCGCCGAGCAACGTGAACGCCGCGGGGCAGGACAATGTACTGCTGACGGTGCGTCCCGACGCGCAGCGCAAGAACGGATTCTGGTTGTGGGCGGCGGAGGACAATCTTCGCCTCATTGCGCTGAATGCGGTAGAGTGCGCCGAGAGCATTGCCGCCACGAGGCCGAGGGGGAAAGTGCAATGAAGCGTTTGCCGTTTCCCGTTTCCCGTTCCCCATTAGCGTGTCGCTTGCTATGGGCGGCAGCGGTTGCGGGAATGGCACTTGCGCTTTCCGCTTGCGGGTATCGCACGCAGGGGCGGGCGGTGCGGTTGCCGCGGGACCTCCAGACGGTTGCGATTCCCGCCTTTGAGAACGCCACGAATGCCTATCGCGTCGAACAGGTGCTTACCGAAGCGGTGGTGCGCGAGTTTATTTCGCGGACCCGTTATAGAGTGGTGAACCAGGACGACGGCAGCGCCGATGCCACGCTGCGCGGCACGGTGTTGTCCACCTACATCGCGCCGGTTACTTATGACTCGCAGACGGGGAGGGCTTCGACTGCGCTGGTAACAGTCACGATGAAAGTCTCGCTGGTGGACCGCAAAGGCAGGCTGCTGTACGACAATCCGAGCTATCTCTTCCGCGAGCAGTACCAGATCTCGCGCGAGCCGGCCAGCTTCTTCCAGGAAGAGTCGCCGGCCATCGAGCGCCTGGCGCGCGAGTTTGCCCGCACCCTGGTGAACAACGTCCTGGAGGCCTACTGATGCGCAGCTTCGCACCGGCCCAGCGCTTCGTCGCCGAGGTGCAGGCGCGCAAGCTGAAGCCGGCATATGTGTTCGTCGGCGACGAGAGTTTTTTCCGCAAGCAGTGCCGCGACGCCATCCTGCAACACCTGGTACCGCCGGAGTTGCGCGAGTTCAGCGTGTACGAGTTCGACCTCGCGGAAGCCGAGTTGGCCGAAGTGCTGGACCGCGCGAGAACGCCGTCGCTGATGGCGCCGTTCCAGGTGTTTTTTGTGCGCGGGGTGAAGAACCTTTACGGACGCGGCTCTCACGAAGATGCATACGCCGCGGTTCGCGATTACGTGGAGCACCCCAATCCCGATGCGGTGATCATCTTCATCGCCGATCACATCAGTATTCCCACGGACGCGCGTCGCATGGAGTTGACCGACCGTGACCGCTATGAACGCATCCGCGACACGCTGGGGCAGTTCTGCGGCGTGGTGGAGCTGGCGCGCGTGGACGAAAGCGACGCTGTACGCTGGGTGACGGACACGGCGGCGCGGGAAAAAGTCAAGGTGGATGCCGACGCGGCTCGCGAACTGGTGGACGCGCTCGGCGGCGACATGATGCTGATCGCCAACGAACTGGAAAAACTGGCGCTCTACGTCGGCGAAAGGAAGCGCGTCACGCTAGGCGACGTTGAGACCATGGTGCTCGCCGCCAAGCAGCGCTCGCTGTACGAATTGATGGATGCGATCTCGGCGAAAGACCGCGTGCGGGCGCTAGAAGTGTTGCACGCGATCCTCTCCAGCAGCGAGGGGGAAGAGGCGGCGATCGGGCACCTCTACATGCTGGCCAAGACCTTCCGCCAGATGCTGGTCATTTCGGAGAAAAACGTGCGTGACTCGCGCATGCTGTGGCAGGCGCTGTGGCAGGGGTTCCGCGTGCCGCCGTTTGCCGCCGAGGATGTGATCCGGCAGGCGCGGCGGTATAAGTCACGCCGCGAACTCACGCGGGCGCTACGGTTGATCGCACGCGCCGATTTGGCGCTGCGCTCGAATCCGGTAAGCAAACGCATGGTGCTGGAAAAGTTGGTGCTCGATCTTAGCAGCGAAGCGAGCGCAGTACTGGCAGGTTACGAGCAGCGGGAGTTGCCGGTGTAGTAGCGTTTCCGTTTTCCGTTCTCCGTTCTCCTTGCGCATCGAGCGCTGAGAGTAGGAGAAGGGAATCGTTTGCCTCGCTTCGGTCGTCCCTCCGGGACTTAGTTGAAAAATAAGGTCCCGCCGCCCAGGACTGCCGTCCTGGGCTATTTCCGGCGCGTGCCTTCGGCACGCGGTTCGCCGCCAACGCCCGTGTGTGCCTGGCGGCACGCGGTTCGCCGCCAACGCCCGTGTGTGCCTGGCGGCACGCGGATCGCCGCCAACGCCCGTGTGTGCCTGACGGCACGCGGTTCGCCGCCAACGCCCGTGTGTGCCAGGCGGCACGCGGTTCGAATCCGCTCATTCGCTGCATCCCTGCCGTAAGCCCGCTAATCAGACAGATGTAGTTTCGAGGGTCTGCTGCTTGGACGTATCTGCCTATCTGCGCCGCATCAACTACGCCGGCCCGCTGGAACCGATGGCGGAGGTGCTGGCTGGGCTGCATCGCGCGCACATGATGGCGGTGCCGTTCGAGAACCTCGACATTGCTCTGAAGCGGCCCATCGTGCTGGATGAAGAGCGGTTTTTCGACAAGATCGTGGTTCGGCGGCGCGGCGGATTCTGCTATGAACTGAATGGACTGTTTGCGGCGCTGCTGCTCGAATTGGGATTTAGAGTGACGCTGCTGTCGGCGCGCGTGGCGGATGCGAAAGGGCGCGCCCACATGGAGTTCGACCACATGACTCTGCGGGTGGATCTTGCTCCTCGCGGGCCGGACGGCACGCCGGAATCATGGCTGGCCGATGTCGGCTTCGGCGACTGTTTTTTGGAGCCGCTGAGCCTGGTTCCCGAGATGCTGCAACCGCAGGGCGGCGCCACGTATCGCCTTATGCAGAAGGGTGAGCGCTGGAAGTTGCAGCGGCGCGACCACACGGACTGGAACATGTTGTACGACTTCACCCTGGCGCCGCGCCAGCTCGCGGAGTTCTCGGGCATGTGCCACTACCATCAGACATCGCCTGACTCGCATTTCACCCAGCGGAGCGTGTGCTCGCGGGTGACGCCTACCGGGCGCGTGACGCTGGCCGATATGCGCCTGATCTGGACCGATGCAGATGGCCGCAAGGAGCGGATGCTTGCATCGGAAGAGGAACGCGCGGCGGTGCTGCGGGAGCAGTTTGGGGTGGAGCTGAATTTGTGATTTAGTGATTTGCGATCTGTGATTGAAGCCCCGCGTCGTCTGTGATTCCACGATCTGTGATTTGTGATGAACACCGGCTGGCTGCGCGAGTGTTTTTCCATCACAAATCACAAATCGAAAAATCACCAATCAGGCAGTTTTCGTCGCTACGGCGCGCAGGCGGGCGGCAAGACGGGCCTTATAACGCGATGCGGTGTTCTCGTGGATGATGCCCTTCTTGGCCGATTTGTCGAGCTGCGAAGCGGTCTCGCGATATGCTTGTTCCGCCCGTTGGGGGTCGCCGCTGGCGAGCGATTGCCGCAGGCTGCGGAGGCTGGTGCGCAGGCGCGACTTGTTGGCGCGATTGCGCGCAGTGCGCTTCTCCGTCTGGCGGGCGCGCTTCAAGGCCGAGAAATGATTTGCCATGCTCTTCGAATGTCCTTTTACAGGAAAAATAGTCCGTTGGACCGAAACTTTTATTTTAGACAAGAGCTGCCGGGCGGTCAAATGCGCTCTGCGGGATGGTACTGAAAACACGCGGGTTGCGGACGGTCCGTACCAGCGCGTCCAAGTGCGGCCTTTTGTGTTAGGACGCATCTAAAGAATCGTGGAGGAAGACTGTCCGCAGCCTCTTCCGGCATTGACTCAGGAACTGCACCGGGGTACTCTACGCGCAATGAGAGCCGCCGAGGTGGCGAGCATCCCGGTATCCTGTTTTCCCGCGACAACCTATGTCTTCCGCACGAGCAGATCGGTTCGTGTGCGCGGGAGTGCGTTGCTTGGGCGCACGAAGACGATCCGCGCCCGGTCACCCCGTGGCAATCGCCGCGGGAGCCCGGAACCGCGCGTTGGGAGGGTAACGCCAAACGCTGAATGAAGAAGAACATCGATATCAGCTCCAACATCGAGGCCCTGTTTGGAACCAGGGACGAAAATCTGCACCTGCTTGAAGACGGGCTCAACGTCACCATCGAATTGAAAACCGACAGCGTGGAAATCGAAGGCGCGCCACGGGACGTGGCGCGGGTGGAACAGGTGTTTACCGATTTCGAGCACCTGCAACGCAACGCATTTCAATTTCACAACGGCGATCTCGGGTCCATGCTGCGCATCGTGGCCAGCGATCCGACGGCAACCTTGCGAGGGCTGGCGGAATCCGGGCGGCAGCGTTCGCTGGGCAAGCGCATGGTGCAGCCGAAGAGCATGAACCAGCGCCGTTACCTCGATGCCATCGAGAAACACGACATGGTGTTCGGCATCGGGCCGGCTGGAACCGGCAAGACTTATCTCGCTGTGGCGATGGCGATTTCGGCGCTGCTCGCGAAGCGCGTGAACCGGATCATTCTCGCGCGCCCCGCGGTGGAAGCGGGCGAACGGCTCGGCTTCCTGCCCGGCACGCTCCAGGAGAAAGTGGATCCCTATCTGCGGCCGCTCTACGATGCGCTCTACGACATGATGGAGCCGGAGAAGGTTGATCGCTTTCTGGAGAAAAATATTATCGAGATTGCGCCGATTGCGTTTATGCGCGGGCGCACGCTGAACGATTCCTTCATCATCCTCGACGAGGCGCAGAACACCACCTCGGAGCAGATGAAGATGTTCGTCACCCGCATGGGATTCAACTCCAAGGCGGTGATCACTGGCGACGTGACGCAGATTGACCTGCCCAACGCGCGCCGCAGCGGGTTGCTCGAAGCCATTGATGTGCTGAAGGAGGTGGACGGCATCTCGTTCATCTACTTCGACGAGAGCGACGTGGTGCGCCACCAACTGGTGCAGCGCATCGTGCGCGCCTACGACGACTTCAAGGTGCGTCAGGCCGAGGCGCAGATGGAGTTGATCGAGAGCAAGCCGCCGGTGAACGGCAACGGCAACGGCAAGAACGGCAACGGCAAGAAGGCCGATGTGAATCCGGTAGAGACTGAACTGGCGCAGAAAGAGTAGAATAGTAGCAGGCTGACGGGAGGGCGCACGTTGCCCTCCCGTTCGTTTTGATAGAGTTGACAGTTCGCAGTTTATGGTTGGCAGCTAAAGAGGCCCGCAGGGGCCAAAGCCCCGAGTATCTTTGGACTCAGGGCACGACTGAAGTCGTGCCCTGATACGAACCTTCGGCAGGGTGTAGAGCCGCGAGAGCTTCAGAGATAGCTGCAAATTGCGAACTGCAAACTGTAAACATCCCGAGATGGTTATCTTTCACAAGCAAGTAAACGGGACCAGCGAACGTGCGCTGGCGCGGTTTGTGGCGCGGGCGCGGCGCGCTGCCGGAATTCGCGGCCGCGTGACCGTTTTGGTTACCGGCAACCGCGAAGTACGAGAACTGAACCGCCGCTTCCGCGGTAAGGACAAGCCGACCGACGTTCTGTCGTTTCCCGCCACGACCGAGGCTGGAGACGATGGCGAGGGCGACATAGCCATATCGGCAGACATCGCCGCCGAAAATGCTGCACGCCTTGGACATCGGCCCGCCGATGAGTTGAAAATTCTGGTCCTGCATGGTCTGCTGCACCTGGCGGGCTACGATCACGAGACCGATAATGGCAAGATGGCGCGCAAGGAAGCGCGACTGCGACGCGAGTTGCGGTTGCCAGAGGCGCTGATTGAGCGCAGCGCGGCGCACGGCCGCCGAGGACGGAGGCGCAAGTCATGAGCCTGGCTCTGATCTTCGTTCTGCTGGCGCTGCTGTTTGTGCTGACGCTGGCCTCCTACGTGGACCGCGTTTATACCGAGATGGGGAAGTTCCTTTCCCGCGAGTTCCAGGAAAACGTCGAGGAATTCGAGAGCCGCGTGGAACCGCGACTCAAGATGGACCGCGATCGGGTGGCGCTCTCGGTTTCGGTAATCAAGCACATGGCGATGGCCGGCATCGCGGTGCTGATCGCGTACAGCTCGTTTCACGGCATACAGGTCACGGCTGCGGAAATCGGGCAGGTGGCAGTCAGCCTGGTGCTGATCATCGTTATCTGCCAACACCTGTTGCCGTTTATTTTCTTTTCGCGCACGCGGGGCGCCTGGGTGACGCGGGTTGCGCCGGTATTGCGCGTACTCATCTACCTGGTACTACCGGTCACACTGGTGCTGGGCTTCTGCATATCAGTGGCGGCGCTCAGCAAAGACTACGCCGACCCTGAACCGGAGCGGCCGTCGGAAGCGGTGGACGCGCTGATTGAAGCGGGGCAGGAAGAGGGCATCCTGGAAGAGAGTGACCGCGAGCTGATCCAGTCGGTAGTGGAGTTTGGCGATAAGACGGTGCACGAAGTGATGACACCGCGGCCCGACATCTTCGCCGTCCCAGCGGATATCACGATCGAGAAGTTCACCGACTTGCTGCGCACCCATCCCTATTCGCGCGTTCCGGTGTACGACGGTTCGCTGGACAACATCGTAGGCATCGTGTTCGCCCATGATGTGCTGCAAGTGCGCGATGTGGATGCCCGCACGCAGACGGTGCGGCAATTGATGCGCGGCGATGTGCAGTTCGTGCCCGAGACGAAGAGGGTTGCCGACCAGTTGCGCGAAATGCAGGCCGCCAACAATCACATGGCCATTGTGGTGGACGAGTATGGCGGTGTCGCCGGCGTGGTGACCATCGAGGACTTGGTGGAAGAAATCGTCGGCGAGATCCGCGACGAGCACGAGACCAAAGCCGACATTATCCAGGAAAACGAACACACGTATATTGTGCCGGGGAGCATGGACGTGGACCGGCTGGACGATCTGTTCGGCGTGCGTCCCGAGGGGCACGAGGCCACCACCGTAGCCGGTTTGGTCACCGAGTTGCTTGGCCACATTCCGCGACCCGGAGAAGTGGTGCAGGAAGACGGGCTGCGTTTCGAAGTGCTGAAATCCACCGACCGCCTGGTGGAAACGCTGCGCGTTAGCTCCAACAAGTCCGTCAGCAGCAAACAGAGCGCGTGAGAACGGCAGCAGCAAGCAACTAGCAGCTAGCAAAAGATACCTGCTGCTGGTCATCCTTCGATGTATTTGCGAGCTGCTCCCTGCTACGTGCTTGTAGCTAGCTGCTTGTTGCTAGTTGCTCCCCGCCGCCAACTGCAGGCTGTAAACTGTAAAGTCTATGAAATCCGGCTTCGTTACCATCGTCGGCCGTCCGAACGCAGGGAAATCCACGCTGTTGAATGCGCTGGTGGGCGAGAAGCTGGCCATCGTGACGCCCAAGCCGCAGACTACGCGCACGCGCGTGCAAGGCGTCATCAACCTGCCGGAAAAACCGAAAGGCAAGCAGACACGTCCCGCGGCGCAGATTGTGCTGATTGACACTCCGGGGGTGCACAAGTCGGAGACGCGCCTGGACCGCAAGATGGCGCAGGAAATCCGCGACGCGCTTGACGGCTGCGACCTGGTGCTTTGGATCAAGGACGTCGCCCGCAAGCCGGGCCCGGAGGAGAACTTCGCGCTGGACCTGGTGCGCAAGACCGAGACGCCCAGTTTCCTGCTGCTCAACAAAATTGACCTGATCGAGAAAAGCAAGCTGTTGCCGCTGCTGGAGGAGGCCGCCAAGCTGCATGATTTCCGCGAGATCATCCCCATCTCGGCGCTGAAGCGCGACGGACTCGACCGCCTGCTCGACCTGATCGCCGAAGCGCTGCCGGGAGGGCCACCGCTTTTTCCCGAAGACCAGGTGACCGATCAGCCTGTGCGCTTCCTGGTGGCGGAGATTATTCGCGAGCAGGTGCTGCTGGAGACGCAAGAGGAAGTCCCGTATGCGACGACGGTGATTGTCGAGCGATTTGAGGAAAGGCCGAAGCTCACTCGCATTGCCGCGGCCATCTACTGCGAGCGCGAGGGGCAGAAAGCGATCATCATCGGCAAGGGCGGTCAGATGCTAAAGAAAATCGGCACCGCCGCGCGCCAGCAGATCGAGCAAATGATCGGCGGCAAGGTCTTCCTCGAGCTGTTCGTGAAAGTGCGTCCGGGCTGGCGGGAACAGCGCGAGTTTATCGAATCGCTCGACTGGCGGCGACAGCTTGAGGAGATAGCAAAAGAGCCGGGCAAAACACTTATTGAGGTTCGCAGAATATTGTGACAGCCAAGTGGATTGTCATTCCGAGCGAAGCGA
>JBHGBA010000023.1:0-55457 GCA_041946775.1 Terriglobales bacterium | reverse complement strand
CGAGCGCCCGCCTTTGGCGCGAGGAACCTGCTGTTTCCCGAATGCGACCAAAAGCAGGTCCCTCGCTTTGCTCGGAATGACAATCCACCTGGCTGTCACAATATTCTGCGAACCTCAAATAATATTCAACTTGGGGTGGAACGAGTCAGAACAATCTGAGGCCCGGGCATTTCCGCAGGGAAATGAAACAAAAGCCCGGGGCCACGAACGCGCCCGGGCTTGGGAGTGACATTGCAGGTGCGTTTTGCCTCAGGCAGCCTTACCCGAGGCGACGCGATGGGTCGTCGAAGTGTCCACGTCAAACGTACGTACTGTGGGAGTGGTTTCGCACAGGTTCCTGATGGTGTCGGTCACCTTGGGATAGTCTTCACGGTTGTAGCGTTCAGCATCTTCGCGGGTCTTCCACGTGCTGATTCCAAGCACCATGCTCGGGTTCTGATCGGAGATCAGGATGGTTTCGTCCACGAAGCCAGTGTGCTTTCGCAGCATGGGGAGGACCTTGTCGTTGATGGTGCTGCACAGTTCTCTCGCTTTCCCCGGCTTCGCTGTGATTTCAACAACGCGCGTGTACATCGGACACCTCTCTTCAGCTTTGGCTTGGGTACTTCGGATGGCCGCCCTTTTCAGGGCGGCAGGAAAGACGAGTGGTGATTGCAAGTTACCCCTGCCCGCTTGCGGTGTCAATTGCCCGGGGACAGTGCAGCTTGCCGGTTGGCCAGTCTGCAATTCGCTGTAACTTCGGGGCGTGCACCTGAATCAGTGATGGAAGTTCTTCCGGAGGTGCACCATGTCCATTACAGACGACCTGCTCCGCAACAACCAGAGCTATGTGCAGAAATTCGACAAAGGCGAGCTGGCAATGCCGCCGGCGCGGAAAGTCGCCATAGTGGCCTGTATGGATGCCCGCCTGACCATCGAACCCATGCTCGGCCTCAATACCGGTGACGCGCACATCATCCGCAACGCCGGCGGGATTGTCACCGAAGACGTGCTGCGCTCGCTCATCATCTCGCAGCAGTTACTGGGCACGCAGGAGGTGATCATCATCAATCACACCGATTGCGGCATGCTGACCTTCAAAGATGACGAGCTGCGCGAACGGCTGCAACGCGAAACCGGCAAGCTGCCGGTAGTTCCGTCCCAGTTCCACGCCTTTCCCGACGTGCAGCGCAACGTGCGGGAGCAGGTGCTGAAGCTGCGCACGCACCCGTGGATTCCGCAGGGTGTCAGCGTGCGCGGGTTCGTCTATGACGTGAAGACGGGCAGACTCAGCGAGGTCGAAGCCGTCACGCAGACCAAGGCCGCATGACGCTCATTTGGGTAAAGCACGGGGCGGGGTGCTCCGCCCCGTGCTCAGGGGTAATTACGGCCGCAGGCGCAAAGTGGCGGCGTGGGTGGTGCCATCATTCAGGCCGAGCAGCAAGCGATAGCAGCCCGCCGCCATGCCGGTCGTCCGCCAGTTGAAGATGTACTGGTTTTCCAGCGGGTCATAACGAATCCCGCTGTCGCCGGAGATGCCGGTGTCCACCGGTTCGCCATAGTCGCCTTCACAACTGCCGTCGTAAACCGTGAAGACGGAGGTCACCGCGCTCAGGTTGCTGACGTACGCCCCCGAGGCGGTGGTGAGCTGCCATTTTACGGGAACCGTTCGTCCCGCCTTGAAGACATAGTTCGTCCCTAACGGCGGAAGGAACCCGCTGAAGCCATAGCCAACGCTGTAGGACGCGCTCGCGGCCGCACCGTTTCCGGCGTTGTCACGCGCGCCGGCACAGGTTGCGGTGAACATCCCGGCACCGTCGGCGTTGCCGCCTGTAACACTGAGCTGCGCTTCGACAGCTACTCCGGAGAGCGCGTCCGTCGTGGTGCACGCCGGGCCGACAGTTTCTCCCAGCAGGTAATGTCTGCCGTTGACTACACCCGTGACGGCTACCGTCGGCTGCGTCTTGTCAATGCGAATGGTCGCCTCCTGCGCGGGGTCTTCGGTGTTGCCTGCCTTGTCGCGCGCGAAGAAGCTGACCGTGGTCTCACCTTCCGCCGTTACAGAAAACGATGCCATTGCGCTGTTGACCGCCACCGGCCCAAGGTTCTGCGCGCCAGTCAAGGTGTAGCTGATCTCCTGGACGCCGGAACCGGTATCGCCGTCGCTGGCGGTCAGAGTGATTGCCACATCGGCGGCGGTCCAACCGGCCGCGTTGGGCGCAGGATCCATGGTGATCGTGGTCGTGGGCGGATCCTGATCGGTGCTCTCGACGCGGCGTATCCGCTGGTTGTTTCTGTCGGCGATATACAACCGGCCCTTGGCGTCAACAGCCACGGAAAATGGCCAGTTGAGCAGCGTGCTGGTGGATACGGGGAGACCATCGCCGCCGTAACCACCGGTGCCGTTTCCGGCGACGGTGGTGATAATGCCGCTTGCGTCCACCTTCCGCACGCGGTGGTAACGGTTCTCGGCAATGTAGAGGTTGCCGGCCGCGTCCACCGCCACGCCCGTCGGATCGTTGACGAAAGTCTCCGTAGCGCGTGATCCATCGCCAAAGAGGCCGGTTGCGCCATTGCCAGCCACGGTCGTGATTACGCCGGTGGCCTTTTCCACCTTGCGAACGCGATTGTTTTGCCGGTCGGCGATAAACAGGTTGCCGTCGCGGTCCAGGGCCATACAATTCGGATACTTGAGCGAGGCCTGGACGGCGGGGCCGCCATCGCCGCTGTAGCCGCAGGTTTCATTGCCCGCCACAGTGGTGATGATTCCGGAGCTAGCTTCCACCTTGCGGACGCGACAGTTATTGGTGTCGGTGATATAGACGTTGCCCTCGGCATCCACCACCATGGCCGTCGGATACCTGAACTTTGCCTCGCTGGCCGGCAAACCATCGCCGGCGAAGCCGAAGCTGCCGGTTCCGGCAACGGTGCTGATGGTTCCGGTAGCGGCGTCCACTTTGCGGACGCGCTGGCTTTCCGTGTCGGCGATGTACACATTGCCCTGGGCGTCCACTGCAACACCCCAGGGGAAGTAGAGGGACGCGCTGGTGGCCGCGCCGCCATCACCGCCGTAGAGCGCGGCGCCGTTACCGGCGATGGTGGTAATGGTTCCCGTGGCCGCATCTACCTTGCGAATGCGGTGGTTGTTCCGGTCGGCGATATAGAGGTTGCCGGCGGAATCAAGCGCCACGCCAAACGGATAGTTCAGGGTAGCCGCAGTGGCCGGGCCGCCGTCGCCGCTGTAGCCGATGGTACCGACGCCCGCAACCGTGCTGATGGTGCCGGCCGTCTGGGCGGCTAGGGCGACTGCCGCGAACAGCAAAACGGAAATCGTGAGTAAACGCCGCATTTCCACCTCCAGGCGCGGATTTCCGCGCGGTTCTGACGCCAATCGCGTCGGCCGACGCCGGGGGTCCGTGGCCCAGATCCACCCGGGTCTGCATCCTACGCGCGAGGGTCAATCGGCGAGTGGATTACCAAAGTAGGACTGGTTGGGCAGGGCGTCCAGAGTCCACCCGTACACTCACTCCCGTGTACCAGAGCGTTTATATCGCGGTGCGGGACATGTCCCATCGGACATGTCCAGTTGTGTGCGGGCTCAACGGAGCCGTGCGGCGCCGCGCGCTATTCCTGGCAACACCAGAGCAGACGGACTCGCCTGATTGTGAAGGGGTTAGCTGCAACTGGGAACTGCAAACTGTAAACAGCTCAGGACCGGATCACCACTTGAACAGGTCACCAGCGGAACCGCGCTCCGCCCCAGGGTTGGCCTGTTCGGCGAGCCATCGCTGTAGCTGTATCTGGTCCTTCTGAGAGACACATTGGTGGTGCAATCCGGCCAAGCGCTCATCGGACCAGGCGACGTCTCCAGTGAGTTCCACCGGTGAGCTGAGCGGATCCAGGATCAGGCGCGCGCGCATCGGGGTCCCGCCGATCAGGTTGGGCTCGGCGCCCGCCAGCCGCACGGCAAGCCCGGCGAGACTAAGGTTGATGGACATTGCCTGAATGACGTTCGAGGCCGTCGTAATGCTGACCGGCGCCTCCAGCGGGTGGCGAAGGTAGCGCCGGCGCTCGGCACTCATCGGCCCGTGGGCAGCACGCAAGGTCCGCAGAATCATGTCCGCCGAGGGTGCCTTGGGCAACACCAGCATGGTTCCCAGCCCAATGCCTTTCGATCCGCTCTCAATGGCAATGGAGACGGCATTCTTGCTGGAGGGCGATTTGCGCACCGCGCCCAATAGCTCCAGGGCGCCCCAGCGGTCCGCCTCATCGACCATCACGGCGTAAATCTTGCGCCGGGCGACCCGTTCCACGCCTTCGGAAGCTTCGTTGCAGAGTTGCAGGCTGGCGCCAATGTTGGCGCATGCCAGGTTGGTGGCCGTAATCAGCTTCGGATCGCGAGATAACAGTAGGATGTCCACGCGGCGTAGATACTAACGGGGCCGAGCCAGCCGGAAAACGTTACCGATGATGATGAACCTGTGCCGCCCAGGGGTGGACGGTGGTAACGCAACATGGAGTCGTGGAGAACCGTCGCGTTGCGCAGGCGTGACGGCGCGATCGTGGGGATGCTCAGCGCAACCGGTCCCGCATTTCAGGTCTGGTTACGAAAGTCATCCGAAGCAGCGCGTCCGCGACACGCCTCAAAGCATCTAATTTGAATGTGTGCAACTCTGTAAGCGTGTTTGTCTCTCCCGTCTGCGGTTTTCTTGATAAGCGTGACCGAACTTTCTAACGTATTGGGCTGGAACGGGTATCTACTGTTCTTCGTGTGGATCTGCGCCAACCGTTTGGGCATACCGCTGCCTGCCACTCCAGCGCTGCTTACGGCGGGGGCCCTGGCCGGATCGGGAGAACTGACCTTCGGACTCGTGCTGTTGCTCGCCGTCGTGGCCACCCTGATCAGCGATACGGTTTGGTATGAACTCGGAAAGCGGTATGGTGCGCGAATCCTGCGTCTCTTCTGCCGGTTGTCGCTTCAATCGGATGCGTGCATACAGCACGCCGAAACCTTCCTGATGCGGCACGGCTTGAAATCCCTCCTGATTACAAAGTTCCTGCCGGGCATGAACCGAACCGTCCTCCCGCTGGTTGGTGTCTACCATGTGAGCTACGGCCGTTTCCTTGCCTTCGATCTGTTTGGGGCAGCCATCTGGGCCGGAGCTTATTCCGGTCTAGGCTTCGCCTTCTCCGACGAGTTTGAACGCGCACTCTGGCACGCCAAAAGCCTCGGCATCTACGGCGCGGTGCTTCTCGCGGCCGTTATCGTGCTGGCGATCGTCTTGTTCAAACGGGCCCAGCGGCAGCACGGTTTTCGGCAGGGACGCTAAAGTCCTCGGGGCCTTCACCTGATTTCATATATTGGCCAGGAGTGGGCACGCGGCTGTGCGGAGCCTCAAATTCGAAGCAAAGTGTTACAGTAATTTGCGGCGTGCCCGGGTGGCGAAACTGGCAGACGCACGGGACTTAAAATCCCGGGTCCCGAAAGGGACGTGTCGGTTCGATTCCGACCCCGGGCACCACTTCTGGCCGCACGTGTCCAGGGTAGCGGACTGTGCCCGCCTGAGGTGGACTGAAACTAAGCGGAACCGGCTTTCCCGCATTCCTCTTTATTCCAGGTGCACGTAAACTTCACCATCTGCCGCCTCTTTCTCAGCGCCCGCGAACCTACAGCAGCCGCCCCACCCGTTCTCCATCGCGAATGGCATCGCCAATCATGCGCGGGGCAAGACAATCGCCCACTCGATGAAGCTCTTTGACCTTGCCTTTGAGCGCAAAGTAGAGCTCATCGTTTCCTTTGTGGAAATAGGCCAGCACCACGTGATCAACACCGTCAATCGTCCATTCCTGCCGCGTGTGGATGTTGTACACCGACACGGTCTTCCCGTTGATCTCTTTGATCATCGTGAAGGGAGTAAATACGAGTCCCTTCTTCAGCACTCTTTTCAGCAATGGGAGCCTGCGTTCGGCGCTAAGGTCGAAGGCGAAGTGGTCAAGCGGGCTGATCACCTCGACCTTCTTGCCGCGGTCGAGCAATGTCTCTGCCACGCTGGCCGACTTCCAGCTTCCCTCGCCATCATCGGCGACCAAGACCTTGTCACCGACCTCGACTTCCCTCTCCAGCAAGTCCCAGGTGGTAAGAACATTGTCCTGATCAATACCCTTGGGAGTAGGGTTGTCCGGATCGTAAGGAGGAACGCCGGTGAGGCTGACGCGGCGCGGCGTGGATCCTGTAGCAACAATCACGGCATCGGGATTAGCTTTCATCACCATTTCCGAGGTGATCTCCGCGTTTAGGTGAATGTCCACTCCCAGTTTCTCCACTTGCCGTTCCAGATAGCGGGTGATCTCGCCGAGTTCTGCTCTTCCGGCTCCTTTGGCGGCAATGCGGACCTGTCCGCCAAGACGGTTCCGCTTTTCGTACAGCGAGACGCGATGGCCTCTCCTTGCTGCGATTTCGGCCGTCTTCAGACCACCAGGGCCGCCGCCCACCACCAAGACCGACTTCGGTTTTGCAGCGCGCTTAAGCGTGCCGATTCCGAGCTCCTTTTCGTTGGCGGCCGCAGGATTGTGTGTGCAGCCGAAGGTGCCACCATAGGTCTTTCCCCAGCAGCCATCGTTGCAGGCGACGCACGGGCGGATGTCCTCTAACCGGCCCTCTTTGGCTTTATTTACAATCTCAGGATCCGCAATGTGAGCGCGTGTCATTGCCACCATGTCAGCGTGGCCGTCAGCCAGGACCTTTTCCGCAAAGACCGGGTCATTGATCCGCCCGACAGTGAACACGAAGGCCTTCTGCACAACTTCTTTTATCGCAGAGGCATTGGGCACCCACATGCCTAAAGGATGCTGCATGTCGGGAATGATCATGTTCGGGACCCAATAGGAGCCCGCCTTGACGGTGATGTAGTCTATCTTGCCGGTCTCGTCTATAAGGCGAGCGATTTCCTTGTAGTCCTCGATGTCCAAGCCACCCGGGGTGTAGTCATCTCCATTGAGTTGCATCCCCACTACGTAGTCATCCCCGACATACTTTCGTACTGAGTCGATCACATCGAAAACAATGCGCATGCGGTTTTCGAGGCTTCCGCCGTACTGGTCTGTCCGCTTATTGCTATAAGGGGAAAGAAAGCCGGAAAGTAGGTAGTTGCCGTAGGCTGAATGAATTTCCACTCCATCGTAGCCGCTCTCGCGGACATTTCGCGCAGACTTGCCCCATAGCTCGACAAGTTGCTGAATTTCCTCTACTTCCAATTCCTTGGGCGTAACCGGCAGCCAGTCGAAAATCCGGCAGGGAATCGCTGAGGGTGCAACGGATATACGCTGACCGATCAAGGCCTGGCGTCCACAATGACCAACCTGTTGAATAATTGCCGCCCCGTGTTCGTGGACCGCATTGGTCATCGCCCGGAAAGCTGGGATTAGCTTCTCATCGTAGATCTTGAATAAACCTTCGTAGCTCGGATCAATGGTCGCCAGTTCAGAAACAATAAGGCCACAACCGCCCCTGGCTCTTTCGGCGAAGTAACTGGTGATCCGCTCATTCGGCACGCCTCCATGGATAAACGTGCCGTGCCCTGTAATCAGGACTCGGTTGCGGATCGTGAGATTCTTGATCTTCAGCGGCGTGAAAAGATACTGGAACTGTTCAGCCATGGCGATCACCCTTTCTGTTCGGGACCACTGCTGGTGGTGTGGACGTTCAGGTTTACTTCCTGCAAGAAACCCTGGCGAGATGGCGCGGGAAGGTCGCCATCTCACCAGGAAGTGCAATCTAGAACGTGAACTTCAACGCGAATTGCAGTTGGCGCGGGGTGCCGACGGTACGGCTGATGCGTCCCGCCTGTGGGTCAGCCACAATATTCCCCTGCGCGTCGCGCGTGAAGAGCTTGTTGTAGGGAAGGTCGAAATTCGGGTGGTTAATCAGATTGAACGACTCCGCACGGAACTCCAGGTTGGTCCGCTCTGAAGTCTTGAACTGCTTGGTCAAGCTGAGGTCAACCACAGCGTAACCCGGCCCGCGGACGGAGTTACGAGGCGCGGTTCCCAGGTAGCCGGGCTCCTGCAAGGCAAAGGCGCTGGGATCAAAATACTGGTCTATTCCGCCCAAGACAGGATTTGGGCGAAGAATGTTGGGCCGGTCTGGAGTCAGGACGACATCGCCCGCGTTGCTGATAGCAATACCATTCAACACCGAAAATGGAATGCCGCTGCGGATTTCGAGCAACGGATTGAAGGCCCAGCCGCCTATCAGCGCCTGTTTCAACCCGCTGGCGTCTCCGGCGATGAGTCTGCCTTTGCCGAACGGCAGCTCGAAGATGCCATTGGTGGTGAACCGATGGCGAATGCTGAACATAGACTCCGACCAATCCGCGGCGGGATTTTCCGGCCAGGCGGAGTTGCCGGCGTTGCCGTAGGTAATGCTGTTCTGCTCGGCGGTATCCACGCTGCTGGTGGCCTTGGCAAACGTGTAACTGGTGTTGAACGAAATGCCCGATCCGAATTTCCTGGACACCGAGAATGTGCCCGCGTTATAGATCGACTGGCCGTCGAAGACGAGCGAGTACAGCGCAAATGCCTGGGCGGCGAAGGCGCTACCGTAGGTGCCGCACTGGCCGGCATAGGCGCCGAAATACGGCCGGCCGTTTACGATGCTGCACGGTTTGCTGCTATTGCCTTCCTGGCCACGCTGAATGTTGTAGCTGTGCGAACCCGTATAAGTAGCCGAGACCTTGAAGCTGCCAGGCAGCTCGCGCTCCAGTTGCAGGTTCCATTGCAGCGAAGTTGGGGAGCGCATCGGCAGTTTCACCATCTCGATCATGCCCGCGTACCCTGTCTTCACCGTGCAACTGGAAGTTCCGTTTGGTCCTGCTGGACAGCCGGGGAACGGGATCGGCGGCATGGCCGGGTTATCGCTTGTGCCGCGCATGCCCGGCGGCAGCACTGTGATTCCGAAGTGCCCCAGCAGCGCCGGCTCGGGAAGATTATGGGACAGGCGGTTGGTGAGCATCTCCCAGGGAACGAAATCGTAGAACATGCCGAAGCCGGCCCGGATCACCGTCTTGCCTTTCTTAAACGGATCGTAGGCGATGCCGATGCGAGGCGAGAACTGTTTCTTCGTGTAGTTGTCGGACCAGGACCCAACCATGAGCGTGGTGTCTTCATAGGAGGCGAAATTGCCCAGCCGCGCAGGGTTGTGAGCTTCCTTGAGCAACGGCGCCTGGAACTCATGCCGCAGCCCAAGCGTAAGCGTAAGGTTGGACGTCAGCCGCCAACTGTCTTCCACATACCAGGCGATCTGGTTCGTCTTGTACTTGGTGCCGGCCGGTGAGCCGTCGGAAAAGATAAACAGGATCTGCGGTGCGCCGGCCAGAAGATCGTTGAGATTCGCGAAATTCCAATTGCCGCCGGCCATGCTTTGCTTCACCGAATTCCAATAGGTCGGTACGAACTGGCCGCCGAATTTCAGCGTGTGGTTGCCGCGAATCCACATAAGGTCATCGTTCACCGGGAAGGTGTTCTTGATGCCCAGGTAAGGTCCCCAGGTGTCGGAACCGAGCGAGGACACCTGTCCGCCGCCGCCGGCGCTGCCAACGTTGATTCCGCCTACCATCTTGCGCAGCACGTTCCCCGTATAGGCGGCCGCAGGCACGGGCACGAGCGCCCCGGTCGCCAAGTAGGTCATGGAGCGCTGCGCCGCGGCGCTCAGCGTGTTGACTAAGTTGTTGGAGATGGTCCGCGTCCATTTCAGAGACAGGCCCTGCAAGCGGCTTTCTTTCGTCAAACCCCAGGTAGGCAGGTAATAAACATTGGAACCTCTGGCATCGGTTACGGTGTAGCGCGCCATCAGGGTGTCTTTGCTGCTTAGCACCTGGTCAAAGCGCACCAGACCGTAATGCTGGTTCACCGGCTGGTAGTTAGGAAAGATGACTTCGGCAATGCCGTTGCCGAAATCCAAGCCATTGGGCAGCGGATACAAGCCAAGGACGGCCTTCACGTCGGGCGAGATTTCCGTCGCATTCCCCCACGGATCAAAGACCGGAAACCTGCCATCGCTCCCATCGCCGCCACCGTTGCGCGCCGCGACCGTGGGTACGGTGCCGACGCCGGTCGTAGTCAGGCGCGACAGCAGAGCTTCGTAATTCATGAAGAAGAACGTCTTGTCCTTCTTGATGGGTCCGCCAAAGGTAGCCCCGAACTGGTTGCGGCGATACGGGGCCTTCTTATCCGGATAACGATTGAAGAATTCCCGCGCATCCAGTACGTCGTTGCGCAGAAACTCGTAGGCGCTTCCGTGAAACTCATTGGTGCCGCTGCGGGTGGCAAAACTGACGACCGCGCCGGACGAACCGCCGTACGCGGCACTGTAGTTCTGGGCGAGGACCTTGAACTCCTGAATACCCTCCACCCCTGGAACGTCGCCGCCGGCCGCCGTTCCGGGCGCACCGAAAGCGGAGTTATTGATGTTGACGCCGTCCACCAGGTAAGCCATGGATTGCGAAGCGTGTCCGTTGGCGCTGATCATGGAACCCTGCGTGTAAACCAGTTGCAAGGGATTGGCATTGGCCGCGGCGGCGGAATTCGTCATGGTGACGAGACCGGGTTCCTGCGTTACCAGCGCGGTAAAGCTGCGCTGGTTAATGGGCAGTTGCCGCACCTGGATTTCCTGAATGACATTGCTGACCTCGGTCTTGCTCAACTCGATCGCGACCTGTGCGCCCTCGGCGCTGACGTCCACCTTTTGTTCTACTGAGCCCAGGTTCAGAGCGAACTTGAGGTTCGGCGCCGCATCAACATTGAGCTGGAACCCATGCATGACCGCTTCTTTGAATCCCGTGGCGGTTACGGAAATGTCGTAGCGTCCCGCAGGCAGTTGCGACAGGACGAAGTGGCCGTTGCCGTCAGCCACGGCGTCTCGACGTAATCCGGTTGCTTGGTTATGTACCGCAATCTTGGCCCCCGGCAGGACGGCGCCGCTCGCGTCGGTGATATCGCCGGAAATCGTGCCGGTAGTTACGGCGCCCTGGCCCCAGGCAAGATATGTGACGGCAAGAGTGAGAAGAACAAGAATCACGGCGAACCGCAGAAGGGCGTTCAAGTTCACTAACATCATAATTCTCCTGTTGTCGCTATCGCCTATCTCGTACCGGCGGTGCATACCGACGGCATCAAGTTTGGCTTGGAACAACGCTCACGTTGCGGTGCTGAGTCCTCCCGCGACGTATAGGCAAGTTCCGGTAATCCATTTGGCGGCGGGGGAGGCCAGATACACCGCGGCGGCGCCGATGTCCTGCGGCGCACCCGGAATACCCAGCGGCCCTTTCAAGTGGTCCTTCAGTGCTTCCAGAGCTTTGTCGTCGCAAGCGCCGGTGCCGGCGTTCAAGAACCCGGGAAGCACGGCCAGCATTTGGTCGGTCATAATGGCGCCCGGGCCGATGGCATTGACCCGGACCTTGGGCGCCAGCTCGAGAGCGAGCGTTTCCGTCAGGTGGTTAGCTGCCGCTTTGGCAGCGGTCAGCGGACCGAACATTGGGCGGGGCAGCCTGGCCCCGATGGACGTGATATTCAGGATCACGCCCTCGCGCATATGTCGCGCGGCCGCCACCGATCCCGTCCATACGGTTTTGAGGTTGATATCAATCAGAGCGTCCCAACGGTCCTCAACGGTGTCCTTCAGCAGGCGCGGTGGCGAATCCGCCAGGCCGCCAGCGTTGTTCACCCAGATCGTGAGGCTCCCCAGGCGATCCACCGCAGCTTGCGCCAGGGCTTCAACCTGCTCGCGGCAGGCCACATCCGCAGTGAAGGCCGCCGCGCGCCTGCCGAGCGCACGAATTTCGTCCGCCACGGCCTCGACTTCCAAACGCGAACGGGCTGCGACAACGACATCGGCACCGGCTTCTGCCAGGGCCAGGGCGATGCCGCGTCCGATGCCCTTGCTTCCGCCAGTGACAACGGCGACTTGCCCTTCCAGCCGGAAGAGATCGAGTATGGACACTATTCAGTTCTCCGCTTGCACACCCCGAGTTGCGAGATTTACAAGCAACCGGAGTGCCCAACCGCAGCACCTGTGGTGATTGCTGGTAAGTTGTTGATTTCGGGACTGTTTTGCTGCCGGGAAAGCTTGGCGAGGTTCCTGTGGTTGGTGTCAGGCCAACAAGTACGCTGGTGATATTTCACGTGAATTGTTAAATATCACAAAAAGGCGAGGTCGCTGCGTTAGAGCGGCGCGAAGGCTGTGTTGATATCCACCCGCGAACAATGCTCGTATCGGTTAGCTTCTCCGTATTCCAAGTTTTCGCATCCGAGAACGGAGCGTCGAGTGATTAATCCCCAGGATCGAGGCGGCCCCTTTCGGCCCGGACACTCGCCAGTTAGTTTCCTCCAGCACCTGAACGATGTAGTTTCGTTCCGCCTCCTCAAGAGTCATTCTCGCAGTACCGGCTTTCTCCATCGCGCGAGACGTATCCAGATTGTCCAGCAGTTGCAGGGAACTGCCCCGGGTATTGATTACGGCCCGCTCGATTACATTTTCCAGCTCGCGAACGTTGCCAGGCCAGTGGTAGTTCTGCAGGGTGTTCATCACGTTCGGCGGAACGCGCTTGATGGTTTTTCCCAGTCTTCGGCTGAATTTGTCGAGAAAGCCGATGACCAGCAAAGGGATGTCTTCCTTGCGCTGGCGAAGCGGTGGCACAGTGATGGGAAAGACGTTTAACCTATACCAAAGGTCCTGGCGAAAGCGGCCCTTCTTGACTTCGTCTTCGAGATTGCGGTTAGTGGCGGCGATGATGCGCACATCAACCTTGCTGGTGCGCGAACTTCCCAGGCGTTCAAACTCGCCGTCTTGCAGCACTCGGAGCAGCTTCGCCTGAGACTCTAAGGGCAGTTCGCCGACCTCATCGAGAAATAGCGTGTTCCCGTGGGCCAGTTCAAAACGGCCTACCCGTTGCGCTTGGGCGCTGGTGAACGCGCCTTTCTCGTGCCCGAACAGTTCGCTTTCTACAAGCGTTGACGGCAGCGCAGCGCAGTTTACCTTCACCATGAGGCGATCTTTGCGGCGGCTGGCATTGTGAATGGCCCTGGCCACCAATTCTTTGCCCGAGCCGGTCTCGCCGAGAACCAGGACGGTGGTGTCGGTCGGCGCTATCTGCTGGATTCTTAGGAAAACATCCTTAAGCGGGTTGCTTTGGCCGATGATGTTATGGAAGTTGTATTCCAGCTCGATTTCCTGCCGCAGCGAGGTGCAATCGGCCTCAAGCTGGTCTTTCAGGTTCTTGATCTCCTCGAAGGCGTTGTGGATTTCCAGCTCTTTCTGCTTGCGCACGACTGCGTTGGCGAAAATCTCCCCGACTAACCTGAGGCGCTGGACCAGTTCTTCCGGCCAACTGCGGTTCGTCCGGACTGCGCCGATGGTGAGGGTGCCCACAATCGATCCGCCAACCGCGATCGGGACTGAAACCAGCGACCTGGTGCCAACCCGCATCAGGCTCTTCTTGTCCATCTCGGCTTCCTCAGGCAAATCCTCGAGCCGCGAGTATTGGACGATTTGTCCGCGCATCAGCCGCCGCCACCACCAGGGATACAGCTCCGTAACCGCGGCGGTAAATTGCGGCAGAGGCTCGATGCCCTCGTTCGACCAGGAGTTAAGAATGCGCACCGAGCTGAGGTCGCGCGAGAACTGCACCAGGCTACAACGGTCCGCGCCGAGAAATTGTCCGATGCGCATGAGTCCGTACTCGATGGTTGCGTCAACTTCCGCGGCGGGCAAATTGGTATACAACGACGAGATCTCGGATAGCAGCCTCTCAAATTGGAGTCGTTCCTCAAGCGACTCTTTCAACCGCCGAGTGTCTTGAATCTCCTTTTCCAATTCCAGGATGCGCGCGCTGATTTCCGGCGAAAGACTTGCTTGAGTCCCCTCTTGCGGCATAATAGTTTCCCCTAGAGTGTGGGAGTCGGCACTGCTCTGTGAAACCAACTCCTCGCCCCCGAAAAGTCTGCCTGGATTTTTGTGAAATGCAACAATACTGCGAAATGTCACCAAAGACAATTCCGAAATAAAGCGATAGTGATTGCCCCGCGGCGCGTATAGGATCCGAGCAACTATCCACGCCTCAATGCGTTACGCCGCATCCCCAGCGAGCAGGGGAGGCTGGGCATGCCGATTGCATTTGGTTCCGGCGTGGCGATGCGGCGCGTGTCCCTGGAGCAGGTATTTACGCTTATCTGAGGGCGACGTAATGGAATCCCGCTATTATGAGGAACTAAACCCCGGCGATACGTT
Source organism: Terriglobales bacterium (assembly GCA_041946775.1). Taxonomy (GTDB): domain Bacteria; phylum Acidobacteriota; class Terriglobia; order Terriglobales; family Acidobacteriaceae; genus JBHGBA01. The sequence goes on along the minus strand of JBHGBA010000023.1, from coordinate 41,197 downwards.
CCGGACCCCCGGCAGAACGATCGACCAAGGCGATATTAACCGCTTCGCCGGTCTCTCAGGGGACCACCACCAGCTTCATACCGACGAAGAATACTCCCGCAACGGGCTCTTCGGAAAACGGGTCGCCCACGGGATTTTGACTTTGGCCATCACATCCGGCCTGTTGTGGAGGCTGGGGATCTTCGAGAAGAGCGGCCTTGGCCATCTCGGTTCAACCGAGAAATACTTGAAGCCGGTCTTCGCAGGGGACACGCTATACGCCGAAATGGAAATCCTTTCCAAAAGGCCGATGGCGGAGGGCAGGGGAATCATTGCCGCACGGGTCAACACCAAGAACCAAAAAGATGAGATTGTACTTACCCAGGAAATGAACGTGATGGTGCGATGCAGGCCGGTCGCCGGCACCGCATCAGCGGGTCAGTAGGCCGGCAGGATCGCCCTCCTGTGCAGCGGCTACATGCACCGCGTTTCCAGCGAGACAGTTGAGAGGACCCATTGGAGAAGATCATGAGCCAGTATTCGACGACCTTCCACGATGCACTAGCGCCGATCGTTCAACTCTTCGGAAAATGTATTGGCGGGGACGCGAGGATCCAACCCAGGTGGGAAATTCCTGAGAAGGTCGCCATTAAAGTGGCGGTTGTCGGCACCATCTGGGACCGCGAACAGAACCCTTATCAGCCGTACACTACCCAGGAAACTCGCGAAGAAGCTATGGCCTGCATCGATGCCGGTGCTTGCAGTATTCATCTGCACGTGAGGGACGAACACGGGAATGTCACTCACGAGCGGAGGTACTACCGCGAGATCATCGATCCTATCCGGAAGAAATACGGTGACAGAGTGCATTTCGATGGGGAAAGCGTTTTCGGGGCCACGTTCGAAGATGCAATGGCGCCCATCCGCGAAGGTCTGTTTGAATCTTCGGCGGTGAACACGACTGCGACTTACGTCGGCGATACCCTGGTATGCATGCCGCCGAGTTTCCTTAAGGCGCAGACCACAGCCATCCAGCAGCACAACTGCAAGGCGCAGATCGCTGTTTATAACCTGGGCGACGTGGACAATGCCGACCGTTACCTGATCAAGACCGGCATCCTGAAGCAACCGTATGAATGGCTTATTGTTCCCGGACTTCCCGGCTGTACGCCAATGCCGAACCCGGTCGCCATGTGTGAAGGTCTGCTGCCTTTTATCTACAGGATCAGAGAAATCGATCCTGCGAAGAACCCGATGATCGTTGTCAGCGCCGGCGGCAGGGCGAGCAGCTATTTGACGGCGTTCGCAATTATGCTTGGCCTCCACGTACGCATTGGAATGGAAGATACCGTCTGGAGATATCCCCACCGCGACGAGTTGTTGAAAAACAACAGCCAGGTTGTAGCCGACACCGTCCACATGGCCCGCCTGTTGGGACGGGAGCCCGCAACCGCCGACGAATACAGAACGATGATCGGTCTCAAGTAAAACGTGTGATGGTTCCCGGGAATGTCGCTATTCCCGGGAATGTCACCATGATCTCGTGCTGATATGGCAAATGGGGAAGGCATGAGTATAAGGGAGTGTTTGGAGAAGGCTGCTGTCAAGAATCCCGACAAGGTATTTCTTTACTTTGAGGATGAGCAGGTTACCTACAAGGAATTCGATGCTCGCGTTAACCAGCGGGCCAACTACTTTCTCCAGGCCGGCCTCGAGAAGGGTGATACTGCTGCCATACTCTTGCCTAACTGCCCCGAGTTTCTTTACAACTGGCTGGCCCTGGCAAAAATCGGCGCCGTTATGGTGCCTATCAATACTGCATATAAAGGCATGGAGGCACAATACGTCCTGAATCACTCAGAGGCCAGGCTTCTCGTCTCCAATGCTGAGTTGCTGAAGCACACGGGGATAATGTCGAAACAGACCGAGCATCTTCAGGAGATAGTATCGGTTGATACCGCACCTAACGCCGAGGTTGGAATACTCGCCCAGCTAGCCGCCAGATTGCCGGAGACGCTGCCACCGTGTGAGATCTCCAAGGATGACATGGCAACCATTTTGTACACGTCTGGAACGACCGGCCCCCCCAAGGGTTGTGTGCTCCCGCAGGAGTTCTACACGGTCACTGGCAGGCAATTCACCGAATTCAACGCCATTGACGCCAACGACAGGGTGATGACCTTCTTGCCGCTTTTTCACATGGCTGCTGAGACAACGACCACGATGGGCACTTTGATCGCGGAAGCATCAATGGTGCTGATCGACCGATTTAGTGCGACGAAGTTCTGGGACCAGGTGAGAAAGTACAGGCCAACCTTGTTTAGCTACATCGGGGCTGTGCTATCAATCCTGGAGGACCTTCCTGAGTCCTCCGAGGATCGCACTCACAGCATAAGGCGGTGCTTTGGCGGGGGCGCCACCAAAGAGCTGACGGAGATGGCGGAGCGTCGCTTCAACATTACCGTTGTCGAAGGATACGGCTCGACAGAGGACGGATTAGTGCTCTCGAATTATTACAAGAACGGCCAGCGACGGGTCGGTTCCATAGGAAAGCCTGCGCCGGGACGGGCGGCCAAGATCGTGGATGACGCCGGCAACGAACTTCCGCCTGGCCAGAAAGGCGAGATTGCCATTAGCGGCGGGCCGATGATGCTGGGGTACTTCAAAGACCCAGTTGCCACGGCGGAGGTCATGAAGGACGGCTGGTTCTATACCGGTGATAACGGTTATATGGACGAGGACGGCTTTGTGTACTTTTCCGAAAGGAAAAAGGACATCATAAGACGGGCCGGAGAGAACATCTCCTCAGCGGAAGTCGAGAATGTGATCCGCTCCCATCCGGGTGTGCTTGACGTAGCGGTCGTGGCCGTGCCCGACAAGATACGCAAGGAAGAAGTAAAGGCTTACATCATGCTTAGGACCGGCGAGACAGAAGCGACCGTGCCTCCTACCGAGATTGTTGCACATTGTAGTGAACGGCTTGCCTACTTCAAGGTTCCTCGGTACATCGAGTATCGCACTACAGATTTCCCGCGGACGCTTACAAACAAAATACTGAAGCATGAGCTGAAGAAAGAGAAGGCCGACCTGACCGAGGGATGCTTTGACCGGGAGAAGGCGAAATTCAACGGAATCCAATGCTTAGAGGCACGCAACCGCAGCGACCACTGAAAGCTAAAGAAGAACATGCGGTGAAGGTGACTGGAGCGTGCTTCAAGAATCGGCTTTCTAATGATCTGGGGCCGCCCCTCAGCGGCTACAGCCGCATGAGTGGCAGGTCCGGGGCGGCACGGCTGAAGCCGTGCCCTTCCCTGGATTGTTTTTGAACGAGCTCTAACCAGGAGATACGACGAAATGTCAACGGGTCTAGACGGGCTGGTAGCGGTGATTACAGGCTCTGGTGGTGGGATCGGGCGGGGCATCGCGCAGAAGCTGGCGGAAAAGGGCGCTATCGCTGTTGTGAACGACATCGTTCAGGAATCCATCGACGAGACCGTCAGCGAGATAAAGTCGAATGGCGGCCAGGCCGCTGGAGTGCTCGCCGACGTATCACAGAAAGACCAGGTACAACATCTTTTCGACACAGCCTTCGACAGGTTTGGGCGGGTGGATATTCTGGTCAACAACGCGGCCGTCATTGATGATGCCTATATCGAGGAATTGAGCGAGCAGCAGTGGGACCGCGTCATTAATGTGAACCTTAAGGGCGCATTCTTGTGCAGCCAGGCCGCGATCGGGCACATGCGGAAAGGGAAGTATGGCCGGATCATTAATATTTCCGCGGAAGATGTCTTCTTCGGCGAAGTTGGAATGACCAACTATCACTGCTCCAAGTATGGCATGTTCGGTCTGACTATCGCGTTGGCCAATGAAATGGCCAGGTTTGCCCGTACCGAAGGGGCTGACATGACCTGCAATTGCATTACTCCCGGCTATGTTGGGACCAAACTGCGGACAGAAGGTTCGATGAGCAGTTTGCGGCAATGCACGAAGAAGTACATACCTTTGGGCCGGGAGGCAAATCCCAAAGAGGACGCGGGAAGCACGGTTGCATTCCTTGCATCCAGGAAGGCCGGCTATATCACTTCCAACATCTTTAACGCCGGTGGTGGCTTGTTCCTGACGCTGGTTTACTGAGCGATGACCACCTCACGCCAACAAGGAGGAAGAACCTGATGTCGTTGCAAGGAATGGTTGCCATTGTTACCGGATCGGGCAGAGGGATTGGACGCGGTATCGCTCTGAAGCTCGCCGAACAAGGGGCCAAGGTCGTCGTCAATGGTGTCACCCCGGAAAAGATTGAGGAGACCGTAAGCCTGATCAGAGCGGAAGGCCATGAGGCCGTCGGGATCAGAGCGGATGTCCGGAAGGCAGCGGAAGTTGAGGCCATGGTGAACGAGACCATCCAGAGATATTCCAAGGTGGATATTCTGGTGAACAATGCCGCGGTCCTCGGTGACGCCATGTTCCATAAGATGACCGAAGAGCAATGGGACATCGTTCTCGACACGCACTTGAAAGGCTGCTTTCTGTGCAGCCGCGCAGTGGCGCTGCACATGAAGAAGAACGGGTACGGCCGCATCATCAATATTGCTTCCGGGGGCGGGTATGCTGCGAACGTCGGTATGATCAACTATGTCAGCGCCAAGGCCGGCATGTTCGGCTTCACCATGGCCTTGGCCAAGGAACTGGCCCGCTGGGTGAGAAAGGACGGCGGGGACCTGACCTGCAATTGTGTCAACCCCGGCTACAACGAAACGCGAATGACGGAGGGCATCCCTCCGCACGTGCAGAAGCAGTTCATCGAAGAAATCCCGTTGCAGAGAGTTTCCGACCCGCGAGAAGACATGGGCAGCACCGTAGCATTTCTCGCATCGAAGGAGGCGGCCTACGTTACGGGTGCGATTATTAGTGTGAGTGGCGGACTGATAAGGGGCTTGGCCAAGCACATTTAGTGGCGCGGTCGCGCTTCCGACGCCACGCCACGTGAAGGGCCGGGAAAGGAGACATCCATGTCCCGCGACATAGTGCGAGAGTTCATCGCAAGATGCGATGAGGCAGGACGGGGCGGAACAGCAGACCCATATGCTTTGCTGGATGAGAACGTCAATGTGATGGTCAATGGTACAACGGCCTTGTCCGGACAGTTTCCTAACCTGGAGTGCGTTCGCAGCATCCTTGTGAATACTGCGAAGGCCCGGATTCGCAGTGCCCATTTCTCGGTGACTGAGTTCGTGGGCTCCGGAAGCCGCTTGGCTGCTCTCCTGATGATTACTGCTCAAACCGTGGACGGGCGCACATACAACCAGGAGCAAAAGCCGTGTGGCGCCGTGTTCACCGTGGTGGACGGCAAGATTCGAGCGATCCAACTGTATCCCCTGACATCGCAAATCGAAACTGTGCTATTCCACAAGACCTTTGTGTCCAATGGGGCGGTCACGAGGAAGGAGTAAGTATGTCACCAGGAACTCAGTTGGAAATGACTCCTCGTGCCGTCGTCGAGGCATTCTTTTTCGGTTTGAATCAGCTCGCTGGGATGGGCGATCCTTATGAATTGATAGCAGAGAACGCCACTTGGGAATGGTCGGGGAATACTCCCATTTCTGTGGTTGCACGAGGCGTTCATGAGATCAAAAAATTCGTCAATCTGTGCAACGAGAGAATCCTTGCCGGAAACGGCAGGGCAGTGTGCGCCTGCGAGTTTATTGAAGAAGGAAACCTGGTTGTCCTCTTAATGCGCGCTCGCTGTGAGAGTACTCGTGGCCAGCCTTACAATAACAGCTACTTTGTGCTGTGTGAGGTAAAGGGCGGAAAGCTCGTCAGAATTGTCGAAATTTTTGACGATGCCTTGACTATGACTTCCATGTTTGACCACCATGTTGTGGAGTCCGAGCGTTATCTTCCGTGCGGCCCAAATCAATAGCGGATGTTTGTTCGGCGACGGTTTCAGGAGGCGCCCGCGCCACGTTTCCAGTGCGCGTGTCCCGCAACCATGTAAACTTTGGAGAACTGAGCTGATTTCGGGGTGCGTGAACGAACGTGTCGCTCGCCTGCGCCCCCGGGGCCGGGAAACCTGAAGAGCGCAGCTCGACACCTTACATGACATCGGAAACTGCCGTCCTGCTGATTCACTGTCCCGACCGCAAGGGCATTGTCGCCACGGTCGCGCAGTTCCTGTACATCAACGGCGCGAACATCCTCCACGCCGACCAGCACCAGGACAACGATGCCGGGCTGTTCTTCATGCGCGTGGAATTTGATCTCAAGGGATTTCGTCTGCGCGGCGAGGATGCGCTGCGCAAGGAGTTCCAGCCGATCGCGGACGAATTCCGGATGCAATGGCGGGTAGCGTACTCGTCGGCACGACCGGCGGTGGCAATATTTGTCTCCAAGTACCTCCACTGCCTGCTTGACCTGCTGTATCGCAACTCCATTGGCGAGTTGCCCTGCCGGATGGCCTTGATCATCAGCAACCACACCGACGCCAAGGAACTAGCCGCCTTCTACGATGTGCCGTTTCATCTGTTTCCGATCGATGCCGGCAGCAAGCGCAAGGCGGAGGCCGCGCAGCAGAAATTGCTGGAAGACAATCGTATTGAGCTGATTGTGCTCGCGCGCTACATGCAAGTCCTGTCTAAGGAGTTCGTGGATCGCTACCCGCAACAGATCATTAACGTCCACCATTCGTTCCTGCCGGCGTTCAGCGGCGCGCGGCCCTATCGCGCGGCGCACGAGCGCGGCGTCAAGTTGATCGGCGCGACCAGCCATTACGTCACTGAGGCGCTCGACGACGGCCCTATCATCGAGCAGGACGTAGTGCGCGTTTCCCATCGCGACCAGGTTGAAGACTTGGTGAAGAAGGGACGCGACCTGGAGCGAGTGGTGCTCTCCCGCGCAGTACGCTGGCACCTGGAGAACAGGATTCTCCAGTACTCGCGCAAGACGGTAATCTTCGACTGAGACGATCTAGGATTTGTCCCCAGACTCGAGCGCGTCCGCTACCGGGCCCAGCGGCCGCTCGCAAGTGAATCGGCCGATGATGCCGGCGTTTTCATCGCATCCCGTACATCCCGGGCACAAGTACACGATGCGCAACTCGGGACAGTTGGTCTTCAAAGCCGCCGTGATGCTGTCCCGCTCGGCGTCGTCGAATGAGTGCCGGCACACTACCGCCGCATCCAGCCGTACGGATCGCCCGACCGCAGCCGCGGCCTCAAGGTTGGTGGCCGTCGCCACGTCGTAGCCGAAGCCATTCAACAGCTCCTTCGCGGCGCACATATCGGCCCGGCGCTTGGTCACGACCAGCACTTTCCGCATATGGCTGAAAGCAGCAGACATTGTCTTTCCAAGAACTGCCATGCTTGGAGGGGACTACTTCATGGTGCCATCTCAGCTTTAGCGAGGCAAGGCAAAACTCCCGCCAGAAAACTCTCAAGCGCGGACCACGCGGATTTTGCGGATCGCACGGATAAAGCATAAAAAAGATAAAAGGAACAATCCGCCCGATCTGCCGAACCCGCACAATCCGCGCCCATTGTTTTGCCCGATCTGCGGAGTCCGCGCTCCGTTGGTTTGGGGTTGCGTTCCTGCTAGACTCAAACTGCGTACGCCATGCGCATCCTGACCCGCTATATCCTGAGGGAAGTGCTCTCGCACGCGCTGATCGGCGCGGCGATCTTTACCTTCCTGTTCTTTATGGCGGACTTGGAGCGGGTGCTGGAAGTCGTGGTTCGCAACAGCGCGCCGCTGCCCAGCGTGCTGGAAGTCTTCGCCGATACCCTGCCGAAAACGCTCACGTTCACCATCCCCATGGCGGTGTTGGTCGGCATCCTGATCGGGCTGAGCCGCCTGGCGGCGGACAGCGAAATCACGGCCATGCGCAGCACCGGCATGGGTGCGTGGTCTTTCGTGCGCATCATTGGAATCTTCGTGCTGGTCGCCTGCGGCCTGGCGTTTCTGAACAACCTGGTCCTCGGGCCGCGCGCTTCAGCGGCGCTGGCGCGATTGCAGGAGCGGCTGAAAGCCTCGCAAGCCTCGTTTGAGATTCAACCGCGAGTGTTTTATGAGGACTTCCCGAACTACGTGCTTTATGTGCAGGACGCCAGTACCGGTGACGGCGCGGCGCTGTGGAAAGGCATGTTCCTGGCGGACATCAGCACGCCGGGAGCACCCAAGATCACGCTGGCGCGCGAAGCGGTGGTGATAAGCGACGGTTCCGACCGGTTGCGCCTGCATTTGCGCAGCGGCTCGCAGCACGAAACCGTCGCCAAAGGCCCCGAGCAGTATTCCATTTCCACGTTCAGCGACAGCGACATCTTTCTGCCATTGCCGCCCGCGGCGGCGCAGCGGTCCGATACGGCTGCGCCGGCCAGTCAACTCTCGAACACCGCCCTGTTGCAACAGGCCAAAACAAAGAGCGGGCCTGAAGCGGCCAGCTACCTCATCGAGTTCCATCGCCGCCTGGCCATGGCGGCCGCCGGGTTTGTGTTCGCGCTGGTCGGCATCCCGCTGGGGCTCTCGTCGAAGAAAGGCGGTAAGAGCACCGGTTTCGTGCTGACCATCGCGCTCGTATTTCTGTATTACCTGCTGCTGCTGACGGGCATGTCGCTGGCGCGGCAAGGAAAAATGCCGCCGGGAACAGCCATATGGCTTGCTAACGGCCTGTTCTTCGTCGGCGGCGTGTTCCTGCTGTGGCGGGTAGATCGCATGCCAATCCACTTGCCGAGCTGGCGTGGCGGCTGGTCACGCCTGCGCCAATTCGTGCGCGAGCGACTGGCGCTGCCGCGTGCGGTCGGCGCTGCCGGTGCATTCGAGCGTGCGCAGCGGCGCCCGCGCCTGTTGCTTACGCGCTTCCCCATGATCCTCGACGACCTCATCCTGCGCGACTTCTTCGTTTACCTCGGGATGATCATGAGTACGTTCCTGGTCCTGATGGTCGTCTTCACGTTTTTCGAGTTGCTGCGCGATATTGTGCGCAACCGCGTCCCGCTGCTGCTGGTTGGCGAATACCTGCTGAACCTGGTTCCGTATCTGATTTACAACCTGCTGCCCATGAGCGTGCTGCTCGCCGTGCTGGTGACCTTTGGGCTGATGCAGAAGTCGAACGAGATCACGGCAATTAAGGCCACCGGGACCAGCATTTATCGCATGATTGTCCCGGTGCTGTTCGTTGCGGCGCTGCTGGCGACGGGCCTGTTCCTGTTCGACCAGTTCTATTTGCCTGCGGCCAACCGGCGGCAGGATGCGCTCCGCAACCAGATCAAGGGCAAGGCGGCGCAGACCTACCTGCGCCCGGAACGCAAGTGGATCTTCGGCGAGCACGCCACCATTTACTACTACGCGTTCTTCGACCCCGATCAGAACCGCTTCGGCGCAGTCCAGGCATTCGAGTTCGATCCGCAGACGTTTGAGATCACGCACCGCATTTACGCGCAGCGCGCTCACTGGTCCGACACCCTCGGCCGCTGGGTTTACGAGCAGGGCTGGGAGCGCGCTTTTCGCGGCAGCGCCATCGAACAGTACCGCACCTTTGACGTGGCCACCTTCCCCGAGTTAAGCGAGCCGCCGACGTACTTTAAGAAGGAAGTTAAGCAATCCCTGGAGATGAACGCTGCCGAGTTGCGGCGCTATATCCACGATCTGCAACAGAGCGGCTTCGACGTGGTGCGCCTGCGCGTGCAATTGCAGAAGAAGTTTGCCTTCCCGGTGATTACGTTTGTTATGGCGGTGCTGGCGGTCCCGTTTGCCCTGCGCGGCGGGCGACGCGGCGCGCTGACCGGCGTAGCTACCGCGATTGGCATTGGCGTGGTGTATTGGGTTACATCGGGCCTGTTCGAAGCCATGGGCAATACTAACCAACTGCCGCCCTTCCTCGCCGCCTGGTCGCCCGATCTGATCTTCGCCCTCGCGGGCGGATACATGATTCTCAAGGTCCCGACGTAAGAACGTTTTCCGTTTTCCGTTCTCCGTTTTCCGTTCTCGAGAACTCGGACTTCCTGTGTGTCCGCTGTGTTCCTCTGCGTCCTCTGTGGCTGTATTTCTTTTCGAGAACGAGAACGATAAGAAACGGCGAACGCAAACCGCAAAACGGAAAACGGAGAACGGAGAACGGCTATTCCGCGAACCCGTGGGCCTCAAGCACCTCTCTGGCCGCCGGGGTCTTGATGAAATCAAGAAAGCGTTGCGCCGCCTCCTTGTGCTTCGAGGATTTCAGCAACACGGCCGCCTGCTTGAGTGGAGGGTAGAAGCTCACGGGGATTTCGACATAGCGCCCGCGCGCTTTCATGGAAGGCGCCAGGGCCAGCGACAGCGCGATGATTCCCGCATCGGCGTTGCCCGAAGACACAAACTGCGCGGCCTGCGATACGTTTTCGCCGAGCACGAGTTTTTCCGCGACTCTTTCGTACACGCCGGACGCCTTCAGCGCCGCGACCGCTGCGCGTCCATACGGTGCGTGCTGCGGGTTCGCAATGGCAATTTTGCGCACTCCGGAACCAGACAGCGCTGCGAGCCCACGTCCCAGGTTATACGGCGAACCGTTCGGCGCCCAAAGAACGAGCCGTCCCACGCCATAGACGTATAGCCCGCCCGCTTCCGCGTAGCCGCCCGCCACCAGCCTCTGAGCATAGTCCACATCAGCGGAGAAAAACAGGTCGAACGGCGCGCCATTCTCAATTTGCGCGGTGAGATTGCCGGAAGAGCCGAAAGCAAGCTTGATCTTGATGCCGCTCTGCGCCTCAAAGCGCGTAGCCAGATCGCGCAGAGCGTAATTGAGGTCGGCGGCGCCGGCGACGGTGATTTCCTGCGCGGAAGCGAGTAAGGAAAGGACGAACAGCAACAACAGCGTGGCGAGTCTCACAAGTGCATTATCTCGAAAAGTCGCGCAAGAAACTAAATCGCAGAGGGCGCAAAGGTAGCGCGGAGAACGTGAAGGAAACCGGGCCCCGCAGCAGCATGGCGACGCTGCGAATATCGGGGCTGCCCATGGTGAGCAGCCCCTTTCAAAGAAGATTACCTAGTTCTCCGTCTGCGGCTTCATGTGGCCGGTGCGCAGGTAGCGGGAATGCCAGCCCAGCGACTCGGTCAGCAGATGCGGCGTGTGGCGCCCATAGGACAGCCGATCGGCGCGGTTGTAATAATCGCGCAGCATCGGACGGAAGTCCGGATGCGCGCAGCGGTCAATGATCAACTTGGCGCGCTGCTTGGGCGAGAGGCCGCGCAGGTCGGCCAGGCCCTGGTCGGTCACGATCACGCACGTGTCGTGCTCGGTGTGATCAATGTGCGAAACCATGGGAACAATGGTCGAGATGCTGCCTTTCTGGGCCGTCGAGGGCGCCATGAAGATAGACAGATAGCCGTTGCGAGCGAAATCGCCAGAACCGCCGATGCCGTTCTGGATGCGCGAACCCATGACGTGCGTGGAGTTCACGTTGCCGTAGATGTCGGCTTCGATAATGCCGTTCATGGCGATAACGCCGAGGCGGCGGATAATTTCCGGGTGATTGGAAATTTCCTGCGGGCGCAGCACGATCCGTTCGCGATAGCTGCCGATATCGCGCATCACCTCTTCCAGCGCTTCGGGGCTGAGCGAGAAGGCAGTCGCCGAGGCAGACGCCAGCTTGCCGGTTTGCAACAGCTTGATCATGCCGTCCTGGATGACTTCGGTGTAGGCCGTCATGGGCTCAAACGGTGACTCATCCAGACCGAACAGCACCGCATTGGCGATGTTGCCCACACCGGATTGCAGCGGCAGCAGCGAGGAGGGCATGCGGCCTTTTTGCACCTCCCACTTCAGGAACTCGAGGATGTGGCCCGCGATCTGGCGGGAGGCCTCATCGGGTGGCTTGAAGGGGGCGTTGCGGTCGGGCGCGTTGGTCTGCACCACGGCAACCACCTTTTCCAGGGGCACCTTGAGGTAGGGCTCGCCGATGCGCTGGACGGAATGCGTCAGCGGGATGGGCTTGCGGTTGGGCGGCGGCTGCATGCCGTAGTAAATATCATGCATGCCTTCCAATTCCGCGGGTTGCCATGAGTTCACCTCAAGAATGACCTTCTCCGCCTGTTCCATCCAGGTCTTGTTATTGCCGATGGAGGAACTGGGGATAATGCGGCCGTCCTCCAAAATGCCGGTCACTTCGATCAGGGCGAAATCCATTTTGCCCAGGAAACCGTACTCCACGTACTGGGCCACGTGGCTGAGGTGGATGTCCATGTAGTCCATTTCCCCGGCGTTAATGCGCTTGCGGGTTTCGGGGTCGGACTGGTAGGGAAGCCGCAGGTGAATACCTCCGGCCATCGCCAGCGCCCCGTCCAATTCGGGTCCGGTGGAGGCGCCGGTGAAGATGCTCACCTGGAATTTGTTGCCCCGAAGGTTGGCGTCGGCGATGCGCCGGGCCAGGGCCATCGGGACCTCTTTGGGGTACCCGGAGCCGGTGAATCCGCTCACGCCGATTCGGGTGCCCGAATCGATCAATGCAGCGGCCTCCTCGGCGCTCATGATGCGCTGCGCCAAGGTCGAGTTAAGGACGCGATTAGTGCTTAGTTGTGGACGAGACGCCATAAAGACGACCTTCCCAGTGATGGATTATTAAAGGGATACTGCAAAGATATGTTGTCCAGTGTGTCACGTCAACAGCGTGGCTGCTGGTTTTAGGAAATCCGGGAAAACCCGTGTGGGCGAACGAACGTTAGAACTAATGGGGACTTGCTATTCGAGAGTCGCCGCTTACAATCAATTTGACACCAAGGTGCCCACGGCGGTAGAGAGGCCAGCATGGCAGACGAAACCACAGCGGCTCCCGCACCCGACCCTAAGTCGCCGCAACCCATGGAAACTCGCACCCTCGACCCCAACTTGCGCAGCGAGGCGGTCAAAGAATTCGATAAGTTCCTGCGCGACCGCATTGTCGGCCAGGTTGCGGCCATCGAGGCGGTCACCGATATGTACCAGATGTATCTCGTCGGTTTAAGTCCGCCTGACCGTCCAGTGGGCAACCTGCTGTTTCTGGGGCCGACGGGATCCGGCAAGACCTACGTTGTGGAGGTCGTCGCTGAGGCGCTGTTCGGCGACCATCATGCGTTCATCAAGATTGATTGCGCGGAGTTCCAGCAGGCCCACGAGATTGCCAAATTGATTGGCTCTCCCCCGGGCTACATCGGCCACAGCCAGACTCCTGCCCTGCTGACCCAGCAGGCGCTGGCCAAGTGGCACAAGGAAAACCTGAAGCTCTCGCTGGTGCTGTTCGACGAGATCGAAAAGGCCTCCGATGCGCTCTGGCAATTGCTCCTGGGTATCCTGGACAAAGCCAGCCTTACGCTCGGCGACAACACCCATGTGGACATGTCGCGTTGCCTGATCTTCATGACCTCGAACCTGGGCGCCAGCGAGATGGGAGAACTCATCGAGGGGGGCATCGGCTTTGTTCCCGGGCCGACCGTCGTGGACCAGAGCCTCGACGACAAGATCAGCCGCACGGCAACAGAAGCGGCGCGCCGCAACTTCTCGCCCGAGTTCATGAACCGCATTGACAAGGTGGTTGTCTTTCAGACGTTGCGGCCCGAGCAACTCCATGAGGTGCTCGAACTCGAACTGGCCAAGGTGCAACAGCGCATTGCCGGGGTCGCCGGCCAAAGCCATTTCACGTTCCGCTGCACACCGGAAGTCAAACAGTGGCTGCTGCGCGAGGGCACCGATTCGCGCTATGGCGCACGCCATTTGAAACGGGTGATTGAACGCCACATTGTTTACGCCCTGGCCAACTTGGTGGCCACCGCGCAGGTCAAGCACGGGGAATGCGTTGATATCAGCTTGAAGCCCGATGGCAAACTTGGGTTTACGGTCACCGCCGCCCGCAGCCTGTCGGCCGGTAAATAGGAGGAGCCGCAGTGAAATCAATTCTTTTCGTTGACGACAACCAGTTGTTGTGCCGGCTCAGTTGCGACATCCTCCAGCGTGAGGGCTATCACACGGTCGGTGCTTACAGCGGCGCCGATGCTCTCAAAGCCTTCGAGCGCGAGCCATTCGACATCGTGATCACCGATCTCCGCATGGACGGCATGAACGGCCTTGAGCTGGCGCGTGCGATCCGCGGCAAGGACCCCCATGTCCCCGTCATCCTGGTTACCGCCTATGACCCGGTGGAGAGCGACGACATCACCGCCTGCCTGCCCAAAGAAGAGCTCTTTCCCAAGCTCCTGCAACGCATTCGCTTAGCGCTTGCCGAACGCAGCCTGGCGCAGACGACCAGGGAGCATTGACGCGCGAGGAGCCATAATGCACAACCTCTACCGCCTGTTGGCAGCCTGGGTTGTCGCCCTGCTGCTGCTCCTGGTCTGCACCGCGCAAGCGCAAAATGTGCCTGCAAGCCCCGCCTTCCACGGAATTGATCCCGCGGCCCTGGACAGGTCGGTCAATCCGTGTGTTGATTTCTATGCGTATGCTTGCGGTGGCTGGGAGAAGAGCAACCCGATTCCGCCCGACCAGTCCAGTTGGAGCGTGTACTCAAAATTGCAGGAAGAAAACCGACGCATTCTGCGCGACATCCTGGAAGCCGCCGCCGTCGAGCGTCCCGAGCGCAGCTCAATCGAGCAGAAAATCGGCGATTACTACGCTTCCTGCATGGACGAGAAACACATCGAGGAAATGGGCATCAAGCCGCTGCAACCCGAGCTGACGCGTATTGCCAACATTCAAAATGCTGACCATATCGCCGATCTGCTGGCCCACCTGCACGCCCGCGATCTCGGCATTTACTTCGGTCAGGCGGCGCTGTTTTCCTTCGGCTCCGAGCAGGATGCCAAGGACTCGACTCAAACCATTGCCGGCGTGGACCAGGGCGGACTCAGCCTTCCCGACCGCGATTACTACCTGAAGACCGACGCGCGTTCCGAGCAGTTGCGCAAGGACTTTGTCGCCCACGTGCAGAAAGTGTTCGAATTGCTCGGTGACAACCCTGAGATCGCCGCAGCCGGTGCGCAGACCGTTCTCAAGATCGAGACCGCGCTGGCCAAGGCATCGCTGTCGCGCGTGGAGCGGCGCGATCCTTATGCGATCTACCACAAGATGACGCGCGCCGAGTTGCTGGCACTCAGTCCCACGTTCCCATGGGACCGCTATTTTGCCGGGCTGGGCGTCGGCAAGATTGAGTCGCTCAACGTCGCCGTGCCGCAATTCATCAAGGCCATGGACGCCGAACTTGCGGCCCATGACCTTAACGCCTGGAAGACCTATCTGCGCTGGCACCTGGTCCATTCGCAGGCGCGCTGGCTGCCGGCAGCGTTCGTCCAGGAGGATTTCAATTTCTACAGCCGCAAGCTGACTGGCGCCCGCGAGTTGCAACCACGCTGGAAGCGCTGCGTGCGCTACACCGATCGCGCGCTGGGCGAGGCCGTGGGACAGGCGTACGTTGCCAAGTACTTCAGTGCCGAGGCCAAGCAGCGCGCGCTCAAGATGGTCCAGTCCATCGAAGCCGCCATGCATCGCGACATTGAGCAACTGCCCTGGATGTCGGACGCCACCAAGAAGCAGGCGATCGCCAAACTGCGCACGGTGGTGAACAAGACCGGCTATCCGGACAAATGGCGCGATTATTCCGCGCTCAACATAGTACGCGGCGATCCGTTGGGCAATGGCGAACGCGCCAATGCCTTCGAGTTCCACCGGCAGTTAAACAAAATCGGCAAGCCGCTGGAGCGCGGCGAATGGTTCATCACTCCGCCTACCGTCAATGCCTACTATAACCCCCAGATGAACGACATCAACTTTCCCGCCGGCGTGCTGCAACCACCGCTGTTTGACGCCCAGGCCGATGATGCTTCCAATTACGGCAACACCGGTGCGACCATCGGCCACGAACTGACGCATGGGTTCGACGACCAGGGCCGCCAGTTCGATGCCCAGGGCAACCTGCGCGATTGGTGGACGGAGGCGGATGCCAAAGAATTCAACCGCCGCGCGAGCTGCATCTCGGAGCAGTATTCGCAGTACACAATCGTTGATGACGTGAAGATCAACGGCAAGCTGACTCTGGGCGAAGACGTGGCCGACCTTGGCGGTCTGCTGCTGGCCTACATGGCGTGGCAGGACGCCACCCGCGGACAGAAACCGCAGCCTAAGGACGGGCTCACCCCAGTGCAACGGTTTTTCGTCGCCTACGGCCAAAGCTGGTGCAGCAACCAGCGTCCCGAAGTACAGCGCATGCGCGCCATCAGCGATCCTCATTCGCCGCCGCGCTGGCGTACCAACGGCGTGGTGTCCAATATGCCGGAGTTCCGCGAGGCCTTCGGCTGCAAGCCGCCGCAGCCCATGGCACGCGAGAACGCCTGCCGGGTGTGGTGACGTGCTAGATTCGATAGCGATGAGAGTAATCATTCAACTGGTGCTTGGGTTGTTTCTCGCCACCACTGCCTTGGCACAATCATCGTTGAGCACCCGTCACGAGTTCGATCAGGCAGCCGCGGAGCGTTTCGCCAACCTGGCGCTAGCTTGCGTGCACAAGGAGTATCCCAACAAGATCGCTCACGTGCTCAACAGCGATGCTGACGTGGCGCCGCCGCGCAAGCTGACGCCGGCGTTCTACGGCTGTTACGACTGGCACTCTTCGGTGCACGGCCACTGGTTGCTGGCGCGGCTGGCGCGGACCTTCCCGCAGGCCCCGTTCGCCCAGTCCGCGCGCGACGCGCTGCGCCAGACCCTGACGCGCGAAAACATCGCGCAGGAGGTCGTGTACATCAGCCGCCCGGGCACGGCCAGTTTCGAGCGTCCCTATGGCCTCGCGTGGCTGCTGCAACTCACACAGGAGCTGCGCGAGTGGGACGATCCGGTGGCCCGCGAGCTCTCCGCCAACCTGCGTCCGCTGGAACAGGCCGCTGTCGCGCGCGTATCCGCCTGGATGCAGAAGCTTCAGAATCCGATCCGCATCGGCGAGCACAACCAAACTGCTTTCGGCATGGGGCTGATGCTCGACTACGTGCACAGCAGCGGCGACCAGGCGTTTGCCGATCTGCTTGCAGCCAAGGCGCGCCAGTTCTACTTCAACGACCGCAACTGTGCGCTCGCCTACGAACCGTCGGGCGAAGATTTCCTGTCGCCGTGCCTAGGGGAGGCCGACCTGATGCGCCGCGTGCTGCCGCCGCGTGATTTTTCCGCCTGGCTCAGCACGTTCCTTCCGCAAGTCCCAGCGAACGGCAACTCGGCGTGGCTGAAGCCTGTGTCCTCGCCGGACCCCAGCGATCCGAAACTCGCGCATCTCGACGGCCTCAACCTGAGCCGCGCCTGGATGCTGGAGGGAATCCGCTCCGGCCTGCCGGGGAACGATCAGCGCCTGCCCGCGTTGCAGGCTGCCGCCAGTGCCCACCGCGCCGCGGGAATCGCCGCCGTCACCGGCCTGCACTACGAGGGCGGACATTGGCTGGCCAGCTTTGCGGTGTACCTGGTCACGGCCAGAGGAATTCGCTGATCGGTCGCCTGACGAATGGCCACATACTCTTTACAATGAAGCCTGCAACTTGCTTCCAACGCCGGTGACACCTTTAGGCGGGCAACCATGTTGGCAACGCTGCTTTTCTCTGTTGCGCTGATCGGATTGACGGCGTGCACGGTCTTTCTGCTGCTGATCATTGTCGCAGCCCTGCGACGCAGGCGCACAGCCGCGCCGCTACCGCCGCACGTGGATCATTACCCGCCCATCACGCTGCTCAAACCTCTGTGCGGCATGGAGCCTCGGTTGGAGGAAAACCTGGAGAGTTTCTTTCGCCAGGATTACCCGCGGTTTCAACTGGTGTTCGGGGCGCGCCAAAAGAACGACCCGGCGCTTGAGGTCGTCCAGACCCTAAGTCGGCGTCATCCGCATGTTCCCGTCGAAATTGTTTTGTCCGGCGAGCCTGACCGGCCGAACGCCAAGGTTTGTTCACTGGAAAAGATGATGGGAGCAGCCAGATTCGACTACCTGGTGATCAGCGACAGCGACGTGCACGTCACGCCTGACTACGTTCGGCGCGTTATTGAACCTCTGCTTGATCCCAGAGTCGGACTTGTGACCTGCCTTTATCGTGGCGTGCCGACGGGCGGATTATGGTCGCGCCTCGAGGCGCTGGGCATGTCCGTCGAGATGACCTCCGGGGTAATCGTCGCCGACATGTTCGAAGGGATGCGCTTCGCCCTCGGCCCGACCATGGCGTTGCGGCGCGACGTGCTTGACGCCATCGGCGGTTTTTCGGTGCTGGCGGACTATTGCGCCGACGACTACGTGATTGGCGAGAAGGTGTTCGAGTCCGGACGGCAGGTGGTGCTGTCGCCGCACGTAATCGAACACGTCGTGCTCAATCGCTCGTTCAGGGACTCCGTGCTGCACCAGGTGCGCTGGATGAAAAGCACCCGCTTTTCCCGGCCCAAGGGCCACGTGGGTTCCGGCTTGACGTTTGCCATGCCGTTCGGCCTCCTTGGCGGATTGACTGGTTTGGCTGTGGGTCAAGTCGGTATTGGCCTCGCCCTGCTGGCATGGGCATTCCTCAACCGTTGCTTGATGGCCGTGATTGCCGGCGGCTGCGTGGTGGCCGATGCACGCTCCGTGCTGCACTGCTGGCTCTACCCGATGCGCGACCTGATGGGCTTCGGCTTCTGGGTTGCGAGCTTCCTTGGTACCACCATCGTCTGGCGCAAAGAACGTTACCAATTGCAACCCGGCGGAAGAATGGTGCGCGTGTCGCCCGCGGAATCAGCTTCCGGGGCGGTTGCTGTAGACCGTCTTGCCTGAGCTTTCCACGATCGAATACATCGGCTCGAGGCGCAACGCCTCAACCCGCGCCTTCTGATGCGGCGGCACAAAGAGGAAAATCCGCGTGCCGCTCTTCCATTCCTGTGCCAGCTCAGAATTGTGCAGGTAGATTTTGGGCGCGTCAGGAAAGGTCGAGCCAAACCACATGGAGGAACTGCGCCCCTCGACCAAATAGATCGGCCGGCCGGTGTAGAACAAGAGCGAGGACCCAAACGCCTGGTCACCGTAGATCATCAGCTTGTCTTCCGGACGCGCCAGGCGCTCAATCACCTGCGCCAGCTTCTTCGACGATAGGTAAGGCTCAAACCGGTTGAGCGCGATGTGCGCGGCGATGAAGAACAGCGCCAGGGTGCAGGCTAGCGTCCAGGTGGCGGCGAAATCACGCCGGCGCAAGCGCAACCACAGGGCCAGTGCAGGTCCAATCAACAGCGCGATGACCGCCAGCACTGCCGGGAGACGCAGCGCGGCAAGCGTTTCACCCGTCAGGTCGAGCATGTGCGACATCGAGAGAGTGTCGGTTGCCAGATCGTGCTTGGCCAAGACGGTGCTGATGTCGGCGACGTACGGAATATGCCTCGAACTCCACAATCCGGCGAGTAAGGTGAGACCCGCGGCCAGTGAAAGTGCCACCAGGACCGCGGTTCCCCCGAGCAGCCAGCCGCGTCCTTGCTCCGCTTCTTCGTTTCGCGCCAGCGCCGAAGCCACCAGCATGATCAGCGGGAAGTATGCGGGCAGGGTGTAGTACTCCTGATTTGTCGAAATCGCAAAAAATACCAGGATTACGCCTGCCCAGATCCAGCAAAGCAGGCGGGTGCGGGCTGCCAACGGCGGCGACTCGTTCTCGGCCTGCTTGCGGCGCGCATCCCGCACCGCCAGCGGCAGGTACATGCTCCAGGGAAATAGCCAAACCAAGTGCAGGGCCCAGTAGAGCAGCGCCGGCAGCTTGTTGTAGTCCTTGGGATAGCGTTTCCCCAGGAACCGCAGGAAGTGTTCGTTGACGAAATAAAACCAGAAGAACCCCTGATTGCGGAACCCGGCCAGCAGGTGCCAGGGAGCGGCAATGAGCAGCACTACGAGGGCGCCGGTCACCAGACGGAATTCGCGCCAGCGCCGCCAGTCGCCGGTCAGGCCCAGGTAGATCACGGCCGGAGCTGCAACAAAAACCGGCGCCACCAGTCCCTTGGCCAGGATTGCCAGTCCAACGCACGCATACCCTGCGTACCACCGCCAGGCCTGTCGTTCTTCCAATGCGGTGAACAGGAAGTACATGGCCGACGCGATCAGCAGTGCCAAAATCGCTTCCGGAATCAGGATGCGGGTGAACAGGTAATAGCCGGTAGTGGTGGCGATCATCAGCCCCGCATATATCGAGGCGGGCTCGCCGAACGCCCGCTGGCCCCACTTCATAGCCAGCACCGCAGTGAGCAGCACTGCCAGCAACGTCGGCAGGCGTGTGGCGAATTCGTTGATGCCGAAGACGCGGTAGCAGAGCGCCACCGCCCAATACAGCAGCGGCGCCTTCTCCAGGTAGCGCACGCCGTTCACGTGCAGGGTGACATAGTCGCCGCGTACCACCATCTCGCGTGCGGCCTCGGCGTGGGTGGCATCAGCATCGTCCAGCAGCGCGGGCGAAAACGCTGAACCGAGATACACGACGACCAGAAGCAGCAATCCTGCAACCTGCGCCGGCCTGAGCCAAACTTTGCTCTGGCGCCCTTGCCCAACACTCTGCGCTACCAATGTGGATGACAATCGCAATTCACCTTAAGGGGGCTTCTCCCAACTTAACATGCAGGGCCACGAGTTTGCCGGTCCGAAGTGGGAAACAGCATGGATATATCCACGCACTCTTTGCGTCCGCCTCGCTCCTTGACGCATCCTGCTCTAGGGGGCCGCTGAAAAAGTCCGAAAAGCAGATTTTTCGCGGGCTGAAGCCCGCTCGGAATGACAAAAACAAAGAACTTGTTCGGCGCGGCTGAAAGCCGAGCCCTTTCAAAACGGCCTTGAAATTGGGTTTTTCAGCGGCCTGCTAGAAGGATGAGCATGCAGAACTCGCTACTCGCGGTCGCGGTGGCCGCGTGTTTCGCACTGGCCGGATGCAGCGACTCGCGACGCCTCGAGAGTCTTTCTTCCCCTTCGTATTCGCAGTCCGGCGGGCAGCAGACTGGCGCAGTGCAGCCGCCGGCGCAAACCATCACCCCGGTCGAGGATGGCCGCCGCATCTTCCTCGAGAACTGTACTCCATGTCACGGCAAGAATGCAGACGCGCAGACCCCCGCTGGGCGCACCTGGAAAGTGCCCGATCTGCGCTCTGAGCGTGTTCAGTCGCTCAGCAACGCACAGTTGCAGCAGATCATCCGAGAAGGCAAGGGCAAGATGCCACCGTGGAACGGCATCCTCAGCCAGGCGGAAATAGACGTTCTCACCGCCTACATCCGCAGCCTTGGCGCCGGGAAAACCGAACCACGGATTAACACGGATTTACGCGGATCTTTGCCGAAATCGGATTCCAGCGCTAGGTTTTAACACCCCGATACCTTCAACGATCGTGCATTGAAGCTTGAAACCTTGAACGCTCAAAACTTCGAGACCTGTATTTCGATCCGTGTTAGTCCGTGTGAATCCGTGTTTAGGTTTTTCTTACGTGTACGGGTAAAAGACGAAGAACGCCAGCGACAGCGCTGCCAGCACCCACAGTCCCGGTTTGACCTCGCACACGCGTCCCGCCATGACTTTGCAGAACGGATAGAGGACGAATCCCGCCGTTATCCCCACGCCAATGTTATAGGTGAAGATCATCAGCGCCACCACGGTGAAGGCAGGGAACAACTCAGTGAGGTCGTTGAACTTGATCTTCGCCGCAGGCGCCAGCATGAACGACCCCACCGCCATCAGCGCCGGACCGTAAGCCTGCCGGGGAATGGCAGCAGCGAAGGGCGAAAAGAACAGCGCCAGGGAAAAGCATGCCGCCGTGACCACGCTGGTGAAACCGGTGCGCCCGCCGGCTTCAATTCCCGTGGCCGATTCGACGAATGCGCCCGAGGTGGTCGTGCCCACCAGCGGCGCGAACACGCACGAAAGCGCGTCGCACAACATCGGGCGCTCGATGCCAGGCAGATTACCGTTTTCGTCGAGAAAGCCGGCCCGCGCCGAGACGCCGATCAGCGTCCCCATGGTATCCACAAACGCCATGATGAAGATGGTCAGCACGATCGGAAAGAAGTCCCAACTCAGCGCGCCCGTCAGGTCCACCTGCGCCAGGACCGGGCGTATGCTCGGCGGCATGCTGACCCACTTTTGCGGCGCGGGCGCAATCCGCAGCGTGTACGCCAGCAGCGCAGTGACCACAATCCCCGTGAGGATAGCTCCGGGAAAACGTCGCAGCACCAGCACAACTATCAGCAGAAAGCCGAAAATCGCCAGCAACACCGGTTGCGAGGTGATCTGCCCGGTCTTGACCGGCGCACCGGCGCTGCCCAGCATCACGATTCCGGTTTCGTTCAGCCCGATGAAGGTAAGGAACAGCCCGATCCCGACGGCAAAACTGTAGCGCAGCCCCTGGGGCACGGAATCCACCAGCCATCCGCGCAACTTCAACACCGTGAGCAGCACAAACAGCACGCCCGCCACCAGGACCGCGCCCAGCGCCGTTTGCCACTGGTAGCCGAGCACCTGCACTACGGTGAATGCAATAAAGGCGTTCTCACCCATGTATGGGCCAATGGCGAATGGCCGGTTGGCATAAAACCCCATCAGCAAGCTGCCGAAAATGCAGGTCGCGGTGGTCGCCACCATCGAGGGTTCGGTGGGGATGCCTGCGTTGCTGAGGATCGCCGGGTTTACCAGGATGATGTATGACATCGTGACGAATGTGGTCACGCCGCCAACGATCTCGCGGCCGAACGTAGTTCCAGCTTCGGCAAATCCGAAGTATCTGCGGATGCGATCCAGCAACAGGTTTCTCCAGTAAACAGAATTCTACAATTCGCCGCAATCAACCAGTTACAAGACTGAGTCACTAAAGTATCGAATCACTGAGTCACTGAGCCATTCAGTAAACCCTGATTGCCCGCGTGAGGTTGCCCGAAGCCCCCAATTCCGCGATCACCCAATCACCCAATGATTCGCTGCCTCACTCCCTTGTGACTCTCATCACTGCGTCAGGTTTACGGCGGCGACACACTTGTTGCGAGGTGTTTTATGCCGATCCTGCTGATGGGGCTGATGGCTCTGGCGGTATTCCTTCTGATGGGCTTGATGTTGTTCAGCGCGACCATCGGCGAGTGGCGCACGCGGGAACGCGCCACGGCGGCCACCCCGCCCGGTCCTGCATCGGGGGACGACACTCCGACATCGGCAGCATTGACGTGCTCAGCGACATCGCACGCGAGGCCGGACTTGACGCCGCCGAATTCCGCCCTGCCCTCGAATCAGGCAAGTACCGCGAGCAGCGCCAGCAGGCACTGAAGCAGGCCCACCTGCTCGGCATTTCGGCGGTTCCCACCATGTTCATCGGCCACCGCCGGCTCCAGGGACTCCATCCGGCCGACGCTCTCGCCTCTGCCATTGACCACGAGCTACGAGCGGAAAAAATCGCGCACCAGGCCTGATTATTCACTACCCTCGACTGTCATCCCGAGCGGGGCCGCGTTTTTTGCGGCCGAGTCGAGGGGCCTTGTGTTTGCGATGCGACGCGCTGTGAATCGATCAAACACAAGGTCCTTCGACTCGGCGCTCGCCCGACCGCAAAAAAAGCGGGTCGCAAAACAGGCGAGCGCCTCGCTCCGGATGACACCCGAAGGTCATGAATAATCCAGGCCAGGGTAGTGCACTAAGGCGGTTACGGTAACCAAGAAACAAACCTGTCACTGACCAGAGTACCTGTTTGTGCTATATAGGTAAGCAATCCCAAGTGCCCGGATTTGGCTGCTGTAGTAGGCGCTTGATTCTTCCGGCCTGTCGTTCTACGAGGCGGTTCTGAGCCGAGGGCAGGTCCGCCCCCGGCGTGGTAGGAAATAACCCCGATATCGGCGCGGGCGGGGAACAGGTACTCTGGCAGGAAACGATCTCTCAGGTGGAATGATGTCCCTCTCGACTGGGGTTGCGATGGCGGTGCCCGTGCGTGCGGCAGAATACTTTGAGCCGCGCTGGTACGCCGTTTATACCTGTTGCCGCCACGAGAAGCAGGTGGCGGCGCAATTTGCAAGCCGCGAGATCGAGCATTACCTGCCGGTTTATGAATCGGTCCACCGCTGGAAGAACGGTCGTGCCCTGGTGCAGTTGCCGTTGTTTCCCGGCTATGTGTTTGTTCGCATTGCCCTGCGCGACCGGGTACGGGTGCTGCAAGTGCCCAGCGTGGTATCGTTGGTGGGCGCCAGCGGCATGGCATCCCCGCTCAGCGATGATGAAGTCGAGCTGATCCGGCGCGGCATCTGCGGCGGGCTGCGTGTCGAACCGCACCCCTATTTGAAAGCTGGCCGCCGGGTGCGCGTGCGCCGCGGACCGCTGGCCGGCAGTGAGGGCATTCTGGTGCGCAAGAAAGGTACGCTGCGGCTGGTCATCGCGCTCGACCTGATCATGCGCGCCATGGCAGTTGAAGTCGACGCCGAGGACGTCGAACCCGCGTAACTGCACGCCATCGGAGGAACATCCTTGAAGGTTGTCGTCACCGGGGGCGCCGGCTATATCGGAAGCCACACGGCCCGGGAACTGCGGCGCCAAGGCCATTCTGTCGCGTTATTCGACAATCTGTCCACCGGCCATGCATTTCTGGCGCGGGGTTTCGACCTGACTGTCGGCGACCTGCGCGACGACGCCAAACTCACCGCCACGCTTGACGGAGCTGACGCCGTCATCCACTTCGCCGCACTTGCCTGTGTCGCCGATTCGGTGCGCAATCCGCGGCCCTATTTCGACAACAACGTGCGCGCGGGCCTCAACCTGCTCGACGCCTGTGTGGATTGCGGCGTGAAATATGTTGTTTTTTCGTCCACGTCGGCCATCTACGGTGTCCCCAAATCGGTCCCGATTACCGAGGACATGCCGTCCTCGCCGGTAAATCCGTACGGGACCTCGAAACTTCTCGTCGAGAACGCGCTCAAGGCCTACGACGAGGCCTACGGCCTGCGCTATGTCGCATTACGATACTTTAACGCTGCTGGTGCCGATCCGGGCGGCGAGGTAGGTGAGTTGCACGACCCGGAGACCCACCTTGTCCCGCTCGCGCTGCGCGCGGCCGACTGCGGCGAGGCGCTGGAAATTTATGGCGCTGACTACCCGACCCCCGATGGCACGTGCGTGCGCGATTACGTTCACGTTACCGATCTGGCCCGCGCCCATGCCCTGGCGTTGGATTATTTGGCCGGCGGCGGTCGCTCAGATGTCCTCAATCTTGGTACCGGCGTCGGTTATTCCGTAAAGCAGATCGTGGACGCCGTCGCCCGGGTGACCGGCCGGCCGGTGCCGCAGCGAGTGGGTTCGCGGCGGCCGGGTGATCCTCCGATCTTGGTCGCAAGTGCCGAGCGGGCGCGGACCACTCTTGGGTGGCAGCATCAGTACGCGCTCGACGACATGATCGCCACCGCCTGGCGGTGGATGAAAACCCACGCTGCCGTGGCGGGTGCCGGGCGATGAGAGTCGTCGTCCTCGGTGCAAACGGAGGCGCAGTTCGAAGAAGCGCCCGCAGGCACCGCTTGCCGAATCATCGTGAGGCAATGCCCCCAACCCGCAACACGTCCGCGATTTCCTGAGCGGCAGCCTCGATCTCGACAGCATTCACTCGGCGATAGTGGAAGCGTTCATCCTGTCGGGGAGCGACGCCGAGCGTAGTGGGCGCCGGCCGCTGCGTGCGGAGCAGGAGATAAACGCCATCCTGAAGCATGGGGAACGCGCCGTATTCTTTCCCGCGGCGCCGTTCGTAGATGATGATCTTCGCTGCCGTGGTGCGCTCGGCGGTGAAAAAGCTGCAGCTGCCCGCGTGCTTTTCACAGGCAGCGGCACCAACCAGGGTGGCGGCCGCATTGAACAATTGTTCCGCCAGGGCCTGGTATTCGGGGCTGTATTCGGTCAGGGGAGCGGTCTCATAACTCGGTGCACCGGCAGACGGTCGCAACTCTGTAACGGAAACTTCCGTCTTCGACGGTTCCGCTTTAGGTCTTGCGACCGCGACCGACGGCATTCTGACGACAGTTCCCCGCGGCCGCGCCGCTCGCTTGTGCCACAGGTGAACGGCAAAGCCGCCCACGATCAGCCCGAGAATGAAATTACGCACCGGCAGGTCCTCCACCCGACTACTTTAATGCACGCGGTGGTCGAGTGGCGGATGCCGATTATTCTTCTTCAGATTCGCGGCGCTTCGTTTCAACAAAGTCGAGGAACAATTGCGCCCGCTGGTTACCGCTGGCGGCAGCGGCCTTGAGGAGCTCCAGTGCGGCTGCTTGGTCCATCGGGCGGAGGGCCGGGGCGGAATACTTCTTCTTGGGTTTTACGCAGACGGCGCTCAAGTCCGCCTCCCCGTCAAGAATGACCGAAGGATATCGCTTGCCCGAATTCTTTCGACACCGCTCGGCAGCGCGTTCTGGATTCGGAACGGGTTGCACCGGTGTGCCCGGAGAACAGCGTGAATGTTCGGCAAACGCACCAGTTGCATTCACAGTTAGGCCAGCCGAATCGCCAGCTCTGACCGAATCTGTTTCGATTTCCGAACACCGATGGTGCGGTACGGAAGTTACTGGCGCGACCGGCTGCAAGGAAACGTACAATCATCGTTCTCTGATCAGCAAACGATTCTGACTTCGTGCGGGAGGCCGCCTATGCGCAAGCTGTTGGCTGGTTGTCTATATATGCTGCTTATTGCTCTGTGTGCATCGGCACAGTCGAAAGACGCGAAGAGCGATGCTGCCGCTCAAGCGCCTTCATTGACGATCTACAACCAGTTCTTCGCCGTTGTGCGCCAGGCCGTGCCGCTGGACCTAAAGGCAGGCGTCAATCATGTGGTATTCAGCGACATTACGGCGCACGTGGAGCCCGAATCCGTCCAGTTGCGCGATGCCAATGGTGGCCTCCAGGTGCTCGAGCAGAATTACCGCAATGACCCGATCTCGGAAAGCCTGCTGTTGTCGCTGTTTGAGGGCAAGACGATCGACTTTGTCCGTCCTGATCGCACGGTGGTCAAAGGCCGCATTGTGCGCAGCGGTTATGTGCCGCACTACGATGCCTACCAGCGTTACGGATCGCAATACGCTGCCGCGCAGATGGCCAGGACCTCAGGCGGCGCCGGCCAGCCCATCATCGAAGTGGACGGCCGTCTTCAGTTCTCGCTGCCCGGCCAGCCGCACTTCCCCGCGCTGGGCGAAGACACCATTCTGAAGCCCACGCTCGACTGGCAACTCCAGGCCGCCGACAGCCGCCGTACCGTGGCCGAATTATCGTATGTGTCGGGCGGCATGGGCTGGCACGCGGACTACAACGTCGTGGCGCCGGAAAACCGTGACGTCGCCGACATCACCGGCTGGGTCACGCTGGAAAACCAGAGCGGCAAGGCGTTTGAGAACGCGCGCATCCGGTTGATGGCAGGCGACGTGAGAAAAATCCAGTCCACAAGCGCTTACGATTTTGCTTTCAAAGCTGAGGTCTCGGCAGGCGTGGTGGGCGAGCAAGTTACGGAGCGCGTGTTCGACGAATATCACCTCTACACCCTACCCCGGCCGACGACACTGCGCGATCGCGAGACCAAGCAGGTGGAATTCTTGCGTGCTACCGGAGTGCAGGCGCAGCGCTTATACGTGTACGACGGGCTCAGGATCGAGCCGCAGTACCAGTCCTGGGGCATGGAGAGCATTCGCGACAGTTCCAGCTACGGCACACGCTCCAATCCGAAGGTCTGGGTGATGTTCGAGTTCAAGAACTCGCAGCAGAACCATCTCGGCATGCCGCTGCCCGCGGGGCGCGTGCGCTTCTACCGCCGCGACGCCGGCGGGCAACTCGAGTTCACCGGCGAAGACAAGATTGACCACACGGCGAAAGACGAAACCGTCCGTCTATACACGGGCAATGCCTTCGACGTGGTCGGCGAGCGGCGGCGGACGGCGTTCCGCTCAAACTCCAGCGAGCGCTGGGCGGATGAGAGTTTCGAGATCACGCTGCGCAACCACAAGACCAGCCCAGTGGAAGTGCGCGTCGTGGAGCACCTCTACCGTTGGACCAACTGGGACATCACGCAGAAGTCGCAACCGTTCCAGAAAACCGATGCGCAGACCATCGAATTCCGCGTGCAGGTGCCGCCTTCAGGCGAAAGCAAGGTCGCGTACACCGTGCACTACAGTTGGTGACCTGGGGAACGGGCGAACTGGGGAACGGCCGGACTGAGGAACCGATTAACTGATTGCGCAAAACGCGATGCCTGCCGTGGCGCCGCGTCCCGGCGGCGGGTCCGGGTATCAGATCACCGGAGCACCGAATCACCATCGCCAGTTCACCGGTTCGCCAGTTTGCCAGATGACAAGATGTCCCGCTATTTTGTGATGATCACCGGCGCCTCGTCACCTCCGCTGGGGGACATCACCCCGGCGTACGGCTGAATAATCACCGACAGTGCCTTGCGCGCGTTGAACGCATCGAGCGTCACCGGGAATCTGACCACCACGCTACCGCGCGTCTGCTCGCCGGGTTCCAGCCGGGCCTCGACCTTCAGCGGTTGAATGGAGTGGTCGCGCAGATCGGGAAAAGCGCGGAAATAGCGGTCAAAATCCACCGCATTGGCCGCCACGTCAGTGTACTCATTGCCGTCTTCCGCCACCAACTTGCCCTTGATGTCGCGGATGTACAGGGGCTTGCCGCCCACGTTGTGAAACGTCACGCGAATCGTGGCGAGCACGTTATCGCCGGGCAGGGCCACGGCATACGCTTCGTCGATGGCGCCGGTGGCCTTCGGTTTGGGACGCATGGTGTAGGCGAAGATCCCGATGATGGCGGCGATGATCACCAGCACCACGCCCACCACGAGGAAGGTTTGGATCCTCGACTCTTTTTCGAGTTCGTCCAGTTCTTCGCCGATGTGGACCGGCTCGCCCGGCGTTGAAGCAGGAGGGGTGTCGCCGGGACGCGGGCTGGTTGCAAACTGTAGGGGATGAGGTCTCTCCTGCGGCATGGCGTTCCTCCCTTGTGGCGCACGCTCCTGCTGGTGTGATGCAGGGGCGGCGGTTGCGGGTGACCGACCTCCGGGCTGAAAGCCTACTCCCGCTTCATGGCTTTGGCAAATGCCTCGGCGGGTAAGGTATTCAGCACGTCATCCGCCGTGAGCCACGCCCGGCGCGCCTGGAGCACGCCATACTTGATCTTGGGCAGGTGGGAAGTGTGATGAGCATCGGTGTTGATTACGATTTTCACGCCGCGCTCCTTCGCCTGCCGCAGATGGCGATCGCAAAGGTCAAGACGATCGGGGTAAGCGTTCAACTCCATTGCTACCCGGTGTTGGGCGGCCGCCTTGAGAACGGCGTCCATATCAAACCCGTAACCCTCGCGCCGCAACAGGATGCGTCCTGTGGGATGACCAATGATCGAGACGTGCGGGTTGGAGATGGCACGCAACAGCCGCGCGGTCATTTCCGGCGGCTCCTGCTTGAAATGCGAGTGGACGCTGGCGATCACCACGTCCATCTGCGCCAGCACCTCGTCGGAGAGGTCGAGCGAGCCGTCAGCCAGGATGTCCACTTCTATGCCTGCGAAAATGCGGATGCCGCCTATGTCGCGATCGGCGGCGCGCACGCGCTGGATGTGCTCCAGCGCGCGGCGGTCATCGAGGCCATTGGCAAACGCCAGGTTCTTGGAATGTTCAGTGATGGCGATGTACTTGTAGCCGAAATCGCGCGCGCCCGTCGCCATCTCTTCCAGCGTGCATTTGCCATCGGTCTCCAGCGTATGCATGTGCACGTCGCCCTGGAGGTCGCGCTCGGTGATCAGGGCGGGCAGCCCACGTTTTTCCGCGGCTTCGATCTCGCCGGTGTTTTCGCGCAATTCCGGCGGAATGTAGTCCAGCCCGAGCCTCGCGTATATCTCCTCCTCAGTGCGGCCCGCAACCGGCTCGTTGTCCTCCAGGCGGGCCAGGGAATATTCGCTGAGGGTCAAGCCCATCTTTAACGCGCGCTGCCGCAGCGCGATGTTGTGCGCCTTTGAGCCGGTGAAGTACTGCATGGCCGCGCCGAAGGACTCCGGCGGCAGCAAGCGCACGTCCACTTGCATCCCGGTGCGCAAGCGGATGCTGACCTTGTTCTCGCCGCGCGCCAGTACGTCGGCGATGCCCGGCAGTTGCGTAATGCGGTCGAGTACCGCGTTGCGCTGCGCGGGTTCGGAGCAGCAATCGCCGGTGACGAGCATGTCCAAGTCGCCGACCGTCTCGCGACCACGGCGGAACGAACCCGCGGGCGTCACTTTGTCCACGCCCGGAAGACCGAATAGGTGCTCGACGAGCTTCTGCGCCATACGGTCGGCTTCGTCGAGCAGAAAACGGCCGGAGATGCGCTGGTAATCCTCGATCGCCTTCAGGATTTTCTGCTCTTGCTTTTCGCCTAGCCGCGGCAACTCGCGCAGCTTGCCCGCGCGCGCCAGTTTGGCCACTCCCGCCAGATCGCAGACCTGGTAGGCGCTCCAGATCAGCGCGATGGTCTTCGGGCCGAGTCCCTGGATCTTCAGCAGTTCGAGCATCGAAGGGCGGTACCTTTGCAGCAGCTCCCGGTGGCGCCCGAGCGAGCCGTCGCGGAAGATTTCCTTCAGGTGGTCGAGCATGGACTTGCCGATACCCGGCACTTCCAGCAACTTCTTGGGTTCGTTGAGGAGATCGGAAACCTGTTGCGAAAGTCCTTCCACCGCCTCCGCTGCCCGCCGGTAGGAGCGCACGCGAAAACCGGTGGGATCGCTGCCGTCTATCTCAATGAGATCGGCGGTTTCATACAACATGTTGGCGATTGCCTTGTTATCCAGCGGACGCACGCCGGCCGAAGGCGGCGCGCAGGCGGGCGTTGTTTCAGCAGAGTCCACGCCTGACAACACTTCAGGGCCGGCTTTGGGTGCGGCTTCGGATTTGCCGCTGGGCTTCGAGGAGCGAGACGGGCGCGGCATAGACAAGATTGTATTTGGTTATTTGGCCGTTTGGTTACTTGGTTATGTCGTCGGGCACTCGGCCCTCGGATGTGGGTTGGAGGCTGTCCGCTCATCGGGTTTCGGCTTGTCGGCGCTCGGGCCGAGAAATAACGCCGAAAATACCGAAAGTGGCAACTAGTTGGAGCACCGCTGGCTTCGGGTCAACCAGCTAAGTGATGCCTAATCAGATAATCCCATTTGTTGTCGTTATCGCCCGAACAGCAATCGCCGAAAACCGACAACCGGGAGCCGACAGCCGAGACCCGACGGCCGACGACATAACCAAATCACCAAATGACCAAACAAAAACAAACCCAGCCATCGGCTGGGTGACAGGGCCGGGCGCTGCCAGAGTCGTTAAGGAGAGACCTTCACCACATTGCCCGCCTGAGGGCCCTTCTGGCCCTGCACGATTTCGAACTCGACGTCGTCGCCTTCCTGCAGGCTCTTGTAGCCTTCAGAGTTGATGGCACTGTAGTGAACAAACACATCGGGGCCGTCATCCCGACCAATAAAGCCAAACCCCTTGGCGTTGTTAAACCATTTCACTTTACCTTTGATGCGAGACACTTGCTTTTCTTCCTCCGTGCAGCCCCGTAGCCCTACTGCCACGGGGGTCCTTACATAATCGCCTCCATCAGGCGCCTGAAAACGCCCCGACCCTTCCGCCAAGTTAGGGCTTGCGGAAACGCTGCTGGTGAAGGTTGCCTTTGGTCATATTGTCGTGCTAGTCAGCAAGGTTGTCAAGCTGGTACACAGCAAAACACCCTATTGACGCGGCTTTTGCCGCAGCCGCCGATCCAGCCAAAGCACCCCGGCGATGGTCTTGCCATCGCGCACCTTGCCGCTTTCGATCATGCGCGCCACCTGCGAGACAGGGAAAAAGCGCAGCGTAATGGACTCGTCCTCTTCCGGTTGCGGCTGACCGCGGCGCAGGTCGCGCGCCAGATACACTGCCATGGTCTCCTGTACGAACCCGGGGCTGGAGTAGAAGAAAAGTGCGGGTTTCCATTCGGCGGCGCTGTAGCCGGTTTCCTCGCGCAGTTCGCGGCGGGCGGCGCTCAGTTCGCTTTCGCCGTGGTCAATGCGTCCCGCCGGCAACTCCCACAGGTAGTCGTTCGCAGCATAGCGGAACTGCCGCACCAGCAGTACCCGCGGTCCTGAGCGTGTTTCATCAATCGCCATGACCACTACCGAGCCCTGATGACGCACGACATCGCGCCGCACCTCCACACCCGAAGGCTCAACCACACGGTCGCTGGTGACGGAAAAGACAGGTCCGCGAAAGGCGACGCGCGATTTCAGCACGCGCACTGGAGGTTTCTCGTGCTTCAGCTTTGCCATGCGAAACAATATACAGGCAGTTGCCGGTTGCCAGTTGCCGGTTGCCAGTTGGGAGTTTGTCATTCCGGGCCGTGCCCGGTTTTGGCACGGCGAGAATCTGCTGTTCGTGCACGCCGAAGCGTCACCCCGTACGGAGTGTTCTGTTATCCTGCGCCACAGAACCATGCCAAAGAAACAGCCCACGATCACGCTGATAGGCGCCGGGAACCTTGCGCTGGCGCTGGCGCCCGCGTTACGGGCGGCCGGGTATCGTATTGACGAAATTGTGTCGCGCAGCGCTGCAAACTCGCGCCGGGCCGCGGTCGCACTGGCGCGCAAGGTTGGGGCACACGCGGTGACAATAGCCAACGCGCGGCTCACCTCCGATGTCGTGTGGTTCTGCGTGGGCGATCGCGACATTGCCCCCGCAGCAGCGGATTTTGCGAAAGCCGCCGATTGGGAAGGGAAGATCGCCTTTCATTCCAGCGGCGCGCTGACCAGCGATGAGCTCGACGCGCTGCGGCGTCGCGGTGCACAGGTCGCTTCACTCCATCCCATGATGACGTTTGTCCGCAGCAGTGCGCCGTCGCTAACAGGCGTGGGCTTTGCCGTCGAAGGCGATCGCGCCGCGGTGCAGGTCGGGAAGCGGCTGGCGCGCGACTTGGGCGCATCGGTATTTGCCATCCGCAAGTCCGCCAAGCCGCTGTATCACGCCTGGGGCGCGTTCGGTTCGCCCGTGGTCATCATGGAACTGGCGCTGGCAGAACGCGTCGCGCGCGCGGCTGGCATCGCGCCGGCGGAAGCCCGCCGCACTATCGAACCGATTGTGCGTCGCACGATTGATAATTATTTTGCCTACGGCGCTGCGGCCTCGTTTAGCGGCCCGCTGGTGCGCGGCGATGTGGATACGGTGCGCCGCCATCTGCACCAGTTATCGCGGGTGCCCGGAGCGAAGGAAGCCTACGTCAGCCTGGTGCGCAGTGCGCTCAGGACGCTGCCTGTCGCGCGCAAGGCAGAGATAATGCGGCTGCTGAAATAGCCGTCCCGGAACTTCGCAGCTTTTGGAGTATGACATGGTCCTTCGCCGTATGAAGACCTACACCGCCGAGACCGGCCACGTGTACCAGTACTACTTCGTCGGCAACCGCGAGGCCTTTGCTGACGCGCCCGAAGCGCCCGCCACCGAATATGTCTTCGACGTCACCGCTGACCGCAAAACGGTTTACGCCATCAGCATCTTCCTCCGCGCCGATGCCCTCGATGCGTGGGCCCTCACCCACGGACGTTCCCTCAGCCGGGCCGAGCAGTACGCCGCCGCCAAGATGCGCTTGTTGCGCGGCTTCGAAGAGATCGAAAACCTTGCCACCACCGGTCGCCGCTGGCTGATCACCTCGGAGAACATCGAGGAAGTGCTGGCCGACCTCGGCCTGTCAGAATGAAGCCTTTTGTCTTCTCGGCGCTCTCTGCGCCCTTTGTGTTCTTTGCGTTAGCGCTTTGCTGTTGGTGTGATGGCAGTCACTCCGACCTGTGACCCTTTCGCCCGCCGGTGACCGTCAACGCGGTATAATCAGCTTTCCCGCATTGTGTGCCGAGCCGGGCGAGGACCCCCGGGGAAGTGTGCGGGAACTGATTTATGCCGCTATTCTGGCTGCGAGTCGCTGTCGGTTTTTATGCTGTTGGGCTGTTTTACGCGCTGGCGCTGCTGAGCCGCCGCGTGGAATCCTGGCAGCGGGTGATTGTCCCGGCCGTGAGCCTGGGCATGGTGTTTCACTTCGTTTCGCTGGCGGAAGCGGCGGCCCTGGAACACCTGACGCTTGCCTCCGTCCACTATTCCGAGTCGCTGCTGGCCTTCACCATCATGCTGGCTTTCATGGTGGCGCGGGTAAAGTACAAGACTACTTCCCCCGGCATCTTCGTGTTTCCCCTGGTGTTCCTGCTGACGTTCGCGTCGGCCATTGCGCAAGCGCCGCTCCATTTGAACGAATATCCGCTGCTCCGGAGCAGTTGGGTGTTCGTACACATCGCGCTGATCTTCATCGGCTACGCGGCACTTTTCCTGAGTTTCGGCGCCAGCTTGCTATACCTGGTGGCCGCGCGCAACATCAAGTCAAAGGTCAAGATGAAGTCCCCGGCTGGCATGGCGTCGCGTCTGCCGGCGCTGGAGACCCTGGACGAAATCGGTTATAAGTCGCTGCTGCTGGGCTTCCCGTTCATGACCGCCGGTCTGATTGCCGGGGCGGTGATCGCTCAGGGCAAGTATGGCCCGAGCTACTACGCTGACCCCAAGATCATGCTGTCGCTGCTGATGTGGGCGGTGTACGTGGTGCTGCTCTACACCCGCTGGAACAATGGCTGGCGCGGACGCCGGGCAGCCTACCTTGCGGCATTCGCCTTCATCGCCGCCCTGGGCGCGTGGGCGGCCAATTACTTCAGCGGCATGCATAGGTTCGTGGCGCCATGAGCTTTCTGCTGACCGGGGTCAATCACAAGAGCGCACCTGTGGACGTGCGCGAGCGCTTTGCTATCCCCGAGTCCCGCTTGCCCGATGCCGTCCAGCGCCTCGCCCAGTATCCCGGCGTCGAGGAAGCCCTTATTGTCTCCACCTGTAACCGGGTGGAGTTTGTGGCGCGCACCACCGCCGACACCGCCGAACTTACTGGTTTTCTCGCCGACTACTTCAAAGTCCCGGCAGAAACTTTCACGCAGTATCTTTACGAACACCGCGGCAACGACGCCATTCGTCACGTTTTCCGTGTGGCCTCCAGCCTGGACTCGATGATCGTGGGCGAGCCCCAGATTCTCGGCCAGGTGAAGGAAGCCTACGCCGTTGCCCGCGCCGTCGGCGCCGTCAATTCGCAACTGGACGCGTTGTTCACGCGCGCCTTCGCCGTTGCCAAGCGCGTCCGCAGCGAGACCGCGGTGGGCACCTCGGCTGTGTCAGTCGCCTCGGTGGCGGTTGATCTTGCAAAGAAGATTTTCGGTTCGCTCGCCGGGCGCACCGTGTATCTGGTCGGCGCCGGCAAAATGTGCGAACTCGCGGCGCGCCACCTGCTGGCCCACGGCGCCGGCTCGATCTTCGTGGCCAACCGCACCTACGACCGCGCCATTAAGCTGGCGGAAAAATTCAGCGGCCAGGCAATTCTTTTCGAGCAGCTTTACGAGACCGTCGATCGCGCCGACATCGTCATCACCTCGACCGGTGCGCCCCACTTCATCTTCCGCCGCGAACACGGCGAGAAGTTCCTCCACAAGCGGCGCAACAAGCCGATGTTTTTCATTGACATCGCCGTGCCGCGCGACGTGGACCCGGCGGTCAACCAGCTCGACGGAATATTCGTTTACGACATAGACGACTTGCAGTCGGTGGTCTCTTCGAACCTCGCAGACCGTGCCGAAGAGGCACGCCGCGCCGAGGCGCTGGTCAACGAAGAAGTGGAACGCTTTCTCGCGCGCCTTCAGACCGCCGATGTGGTGCCCACGATTGTCTCCTTGCAGGAACACCTGGAGACGATTCGCCAGGCGGAGATAGACCGCGTGCGCGGCCGCTTGGGCAGCCTCAGTCCTGAGCAGGAGATGGCCGTCGAAGCGCTCTCTCGCGGCATCATCAACAAGATCATGCACACCCCAATCGTGACCCTGAAGTCCGCGGCCCGCGACGGCCATGAGGCCACCACCGTTGTTGATGTGGTGCGCCGCCTGTTTAACCTGCGCGACCGGGCTGCCAGCGCCGCCGCCAATGGCAAGGGAGCGGAAAAGTAATGGCCCATCTGCGCATCGGCTCCCGCGGCTCGCAACTCGCCCTCTGGCAGGCCAACCACATCTCCGCGCTGCTGCGCAAACGCGGTCACGAGGTTGAGATTGAAATCATCAAGACCACCGGCGACAAGATTACCGACGTTGCGCTCGCCAAAGTCGGCACCAAAGGCATGTTCACCAAGGAAATCGAGGAGGCCTTGGCTGAGGGCCGCGTAGACCTGGCCGTTCACAGCTTGAAAGACCTGCCCACCGAGCTGCCCGCCGGCTTCGAGCTGGCCGCCATCACCAAACGCCAGCATCCCAACGACGTTTTTCTGTCGCTCCAGTACGACTCGATTGACGAACTCCCGCTGGGCGCGCGTGTGGGCACCAGCAGCCTGCGCCGGCAGGCGCAGTTGAAAGTGCTGCGGCCCGATCTCGACATCCACCCGCTGCGCGGCAACGTGGACACGCGCATTCGCAAGCTGGAGGAAGGCGAGTACGACGCCATCATCCTTGCGGCCGCCGGGTTGAACCGCCTCGGACGTACCGAACTCGTCCGCCAGGTCATTGACACCGATATCATGTGTCCCGCCGCGGGCCAGGGCGCTTTGGGAATCGAGATTCGCGCGGGCGACACCGCAATGCGCGAGCACCTGAAATTCCTCGACGATTCCGACGCCCGCAAGACCACCACTTGCGAGCGTGCGCTGTTGAATTCGCTGGGCGGCGGATGCCAAGTGCCCATCGGCGCGTTTGCCGAAGTGGTTGACGGCACCATCCGCCTGCACGCGGTGGTGGCGCGGCCCGATGGCTCCAAAATTCTGCGCCTCACCGATACCGGAACCGACCCGGAACAACTGGGCGCCCGGCTCGGCAAACGGCTGTTGAAGAATGGCGCCGAAAGTATCCTGAACGAGGTTTACGGCGAAATCGCCGTGGAGCCGCAACAGCCCTGAATTTGTAGTTGAGTAATTTGTAATTTGAAATT
The DNA here is from genome assembly GCA_041946775.1 of Terriglobales bacterium. Lineage (GTDB taxonomy): Bacteria > Acidobacteriota > Terriglobia > Terriglobales > Acidobacteriaceae > JBHGBA01. The sequence goes on along the minus strand of JBHGBA010000023.1, from coordinate 4,261 downwards.
TGCGGTGGGCGTGCTTTTTTCACGCTCTGCGGAAGCGCCACGAAGTTTTGCAAATCACAAATTACCAATTACATATTACCAATCTCATGACCGTCGCTCCCAAAGCGCAAGCCGTGTCGAAGCCTCTGGCCGGGCGCCGGATCGTGGTCAGCCGTGCCAAGGCACAGGCCGGCGTGCTCTCGTCGCAACTGCGCGCCTTGGGCGCCACCGTCGTGGAGATTCCGTTCATAGAAATCCGCAAGCCACGCTCGTTTAAGCCGCTCGACAACGCCCTGCGCCGCCACGCCGAGTACGACTGGCTCATCCTGACCAGCGTCAATGGCGTAACCGCGTTGTGGGAACGCCTGCGAAAGTTGCGCATTGCCAGCAGCGATCTTGCCCATCTGAAGATCGCCGCCATCGGCCCGGCCACCCGCAAAGCGATTGAAGCCGAAGGTCTGCCCGTTGAGGCAGTGCCCAAGGAGTATGTGGCGGAATCAGTGGTTGCCCTGCTGAGAGAGCGCGTGAAAGACCAACGGGTGATGCTGGTGCGCGCCAAAGTGGCCCGCGACGTGATCCCTACCGAATTGCGCAACGCTGGCGCGCAGGTGGATGTGCTCGAAGCCTACCAAACCATTGTGCCGAAGACCTCCCGCAGCCGGTTGGTCGCGGAACTTAAACGCAAGTCCGGCCGCCCCGACGTGATCACCTTTACCTCGTCTTCGACCGCGCGTAACTTCCTCGACCTGGTCGGCCCGGAGGTCGCCTACTCAGGTTTGCTCGATGGAGTCAATCTGGCCTCCATCGGCCCAGTCACCACGGCCACGCTTAAAGAACTGAACCTGCGACCCGCCATCCGCGCCAGCGAATACACCATACCGGGGCTGGTGCAAGCGATCGTGAGTCACCTTGGGAAGTAGCAACGAGCAGCAAGCAGCCAGCAACAAGCAAGTCGAGCAGTTCCTGTCCCGGCAGGGACAGGGCGAAACTAGCTCACGACGACAGTCCTGGATCGCTGTCTCCCCTGTTGAGGCCAACTGCCGCAGGCACGGCCGAACGACAACGCGGCGCTCTAGAAACTAGAAACCAGAAACTAGAGACTACTTCGGCGGTTGCTGTTGCTGCGTCGGCTGACCGTCGCTGCGGGGCAATTCCTGGCCCTCGTATGTGATGCGAACGTTGGCCCCGAAGCGCTTGTAGTTGGTGTACTTGATGATCTCGCGGATATGCACGTCGCCCATCTTGAAGTGCAGCACGTCATCGGCGCGCGTATAAACCGGGAACCAGTAGCGACCATCGATTTGCTGCCGCCAGGTGGTGAACTTGGGAAACAGGTTTTCCTGGTCCTTCTTGTTGCGGATATCGGGCACCGTCTTGCCTTCCGTCTTGACGATCTGCAAGTCCTGATCGTCAACCCAGATGCGGCCCTGAAAATATCGTTTGTCTTTTTCGATGCGCTTGGGAGCGACGTCGAAGACATAGGTATGAAGCTCGTCCTGGCGCTGCTGGCCGACGTAAAGAATGTCGTACTCGGGGATCTCGTCGGTGGTCAGCACGAATGGCAGGCGGTGCCGGATGTCGTCTTCGTCTTCCTTGCTCATGCTGATTCCGCCATTCTCGAGCGTGGACTGCGGCGCGAAGGTGACCTTCTCGATCCGCCGGCCCTTGTCGTCGAACAGCACGTCTTCGATCCGGCGAAATTCCCCGGTGACCGTGTTGCCATCGAGCGTCTGCACCTTGATGTCCTGGGTATAGGTGTATTGCTCGCGAGCTTCCTTGAATTCTTTCTCTTTGGCGGCGAAGCGCTCAATGATCTGCTGCGGACTGACGCCCTTGGGCGGCGACGGATCCAGGGGCCCCTCGCCACGTTGAGCCAGAAGGGGCATTGCCACGATAACTACCAGGAAGAAAGCTACTATCTGGGCAAATAGTCGGGTCTTCATGCCAAGTTCCGTCTCAGTTCTCCCGGGCACCTGATTATTGGATTCCGATTGCTGTCCGCAGGCTCCGGCCGAATGTCGTGGCTATCAGCTTATCACTTGCGTCTGGCGCGCGGAGACGGCGACAATGGGCGGCATCTATATGCAGGACTTCTTCCCGCGACTGCCGTCGGTGCTGTTTCTTGGCGCCCTAGTGGCCGTCTTTGTGGCGCTGCACCGCCGCAACCGGTCGCCCCGCGTGCGCTATTGGCTGGCGGGCTGGGGACTGATGTTCCTGCACTTCTTCGTCACCCTGCTCACCGGGCCCTCTCGCTATCACCCGCTGGAAACCTTCCTGGAGCTGGCCACGCTCCAGATGACCGGCGTGGCGTTTTGGCTGTCGGTGTCCGGCTGTATCGGCAATCGCCGCTCGTTGCAATGGCTTGGCCTCTTCTTTCTCGCGCCGGTCACCGTCTATTCGGCGCTGCTCGCCGGCCATGTGGAGTGGCGCTGGCCCTACCTGGCTTGTCTCGTGCTGTTTGTCTATCCGGGTGCGATTTGGGGCGCCTACTGCCAGCGCGCGCGATGGTGGTTGCAGGTGCTGCCCCTGGGGGCCGCAAGCCTGGGCACGTGGGCCATCTACCGCGTACTTCGCGGTGAGTTCACTGTCGGCTTCCAGGTTTTCCTGCTGATCACGTTTACCGTCACAGCAGCCTTATTTGTCCGCCGGCATCCGCGAGCGACCCCAGGGGTGATCACGGCCGCCGCAGGTTTCATTGGCTGGGCGGGGATTTGGGCCGTGGATCTGTTTGGGTCCTCGCTCATCGCGCGCATCGGCGCTGGCAGCGAACTTTGGAACCTGCCCAAGTATTTCGTCGCCATGGGTATGATCCTGACGCTGCTCGAGGAGGAATCGCACGCAGCGCAGTTGGCCAGTCAACGCGAACGCGCCGCCGTTGTGCAACTGGAGCGCTTCGCCGATGTCACCTCCCGCTTGCTGAGCGGCGTGGAAGTCGAGTCCTTCTGCGGCCACATCGCTGAGGTGATCACGGAAGCGACCACGTTCATGCGTGTTGCCATCCTGCTGCGCACCGAAGGGGACCGACTCCAACTCGCGGGACACGCCGGCATCGCCGAAGCCGACCTGCGGCACATCACCGCGTCTGTGGCCAACGCCTCGGCCAGTGCCGCGGCACAGCTTTGCCAGCGCGGCCGGCTGATCGGCAAAACTGCCGTCATTCTCGCCGCCAAGCAGATGGAAGGCTTCAATCCGGCGAAATCCACCCGCTCCTACGCTCCCAATCCCAATTGGGAAGACGGCGATGAACTCATCGTGCCGCTGATCTCGCCGCGCGGCATGTTCGTTGGCATGATCTCGCTGGACGATCCCCGCGACCCGGAGTGCGTCACGGCAGAGGAGATGGCGAAAATCGAAATGCTTGCCGCCGACCTGGCAGTTGCCATTGACAACGCCGCGCTGCACCGCCAGGTGGTCATGGGCGAAAAGCTGGCCGGGCTGGGACAACTGGTGAGCGGCATGGCGCACGAGATCAACAATCCTCTGACGGCGATCCTGGGCTATTCCGAACTGCTGGCCGATTGCCGCAACGACGCCGAAATCCGCCGCGGGCTGGGCATCATTCATCGCGAGGCCCAACGCATGAAGTCCATCGTCGGCAACTTGCTCCGGTTCGCGCAGCAGGACCGTGTAGAACGCGCCTCGCTCAACGTGCTCGCGCTGCTGCGCGAAGTGCTTCAGACGAAAGCCTTTGAGGCGCGCAGCCGCGGCATCGAACTGGTGGACAATCTGGCCTCCAGCCTGCCGCCGGTCCGGGGCAATGAGTCGCAACTCAAGCAGGTATTCGTCAATGTCCTGAACAACGCTTTTGAGGCGCTGGAAAATGCCGTCGAAAAACGCGTTACCGTGATTGCGCGCGCCGAAACCGCACACGTTTCCATCACGGTCCTGGACACCGGCCCCGGATTCAAGGACCTGGACCGCATCTTCGACCCCTTCTTTACCACCAAGTCGCCGGGCAAGGGCACGGGGCTGGGACTGAGCATCTGTTACGGTGTGCTGAAGCAGCACGGCGGCAACATCACCGCGCGTAATGTCCAGCCCGCGGGCGCCTGCATCACCATCGAATTGCCCGCCGCCAAGGAACAGGCCGCCGCCGCGAGCGAATCAGTGGTGCACTGAGTCACTGAATTGAGTGATTGAGAGATTGAGAGATTGAGTGATTCACTCACTAGTCTATTGAGAACCGCATATTATAGTGACACCCGTTGACTCTCCTGCGATGGCGTTAACCCCAGCGGATTGTCATTCCGAGCGCCCGCCTTTGGCGCGAGGAACCTGCTGT